>NZ_NFVA01000062.1 GCF_002264395.1 Paenibacillus sp. VTT E-133291 | reverse complement strand
TCTGAGGATAACAGCGATCGGAAGTCCAAATATTCCGCGTAGCGACTTACATCCAGGTGAGTGTTTCCAGAAGTCCAATCCAAAGAATAATGCAGACGCCAGCAGCATTAGCCCCCCTGTGTCGATGAGCCGAAATGAGAATTCACCCCGGACAAAAATCTCTAATTTTCACCTGATTTTAAGTCGAATTTATAGGGTACTGCAATCGCTTACAAAGTTTTAGAATTATGACATAGAGAGGAGGGGCTTTATGAAAGCGGACACAGTAACTGCTCAAATCCCGCCGGACACCCGAATGCGCAACAAAAAGCCTGCTTCAGGAGGACGGTTTTGGAGAAGCTTTAAGAATCAAAAGTATTTGTGGATGATGTCGATACCTTTTGTCATCTGGGCATTCGTTTTCAGTTATCTCCCCTTATGGGGCTGGACGATGGCTTTTCAAAAGTACAAGCCCGCACGTGGCTTTTTTGAACAAGAATGGGTAGGTTTTGAACACTTTAAGACACTGTTCAGTGACTCGCAATTCCTTCTGGCGCTGCGTAATACGCTGGCGATGAGTGGAATGGGTCTCATCGCAGGCTTTATCTTTCCGATAACGTTTGCAATATTGCTAAACGAAGTTCGCCTCGGATTTTTTAAACGATTTGCTCAGACGGTCTCGTATTTGCCCCACTTTGTATCTTGGGTGGTTGCAGCGGGGATTGTAACTAAAATGTTATCTAGTGAAAATGGTCTTGTAAACGATCTCTTGTTAACAATTGGATTTATAGACTCACCTATTCAGTTCATGGCTCAGGGCCATCTCTTCTGGGGAATCGTTACTTTATCAGATGTGTGGAAAGAAACCGGGTGGAATGCGATTATCTACCTTGCAGCTATCTCGGGTATCGGACCTGAACTGTACGAAGCGGCCCGGGTAGACGGAGCCAGCAGGCTTCGCCAAGTATGGCATATTACCCTTCCAGGTATCCGGCCGACTATTACAGTGCTACTCATTATGTCGATTGGTAATTTGCTGAATATCGGCTTTGAGAAGCAATTCTTGCTTGGAAACAACCTCGTTACCGATTATTCTCAGGTGCTGGATCTGTACTCTCTGAAATACGGACTAGGCATGGCGAGATATTCCTACGGTACCGCGATCAATATATTCAACTCAGTGATCAGTGTAATCCTGCTGTTTACGATTAATGGAATCTTCAAGCGTACAACTAAAGAGAGCCTTCTGTAACACAGAAGACCTTCTACCAATCGTGGCTGCAATATTGCCCTTTTCATGAAAGGAGAGCGTTACAGTGGGGAACACAGCTATTACCGGAAAGTCGTGGTCAGACCGGATCTTTGACTTCATAGTGTACTTCGTAGTACTGTTCGTGGTTGTAATCACGATCTATCCGTTTCTGAATGTGCTTGCGATCTCGCTGAATGATTCAGTGGATAGTGTGCGCGGCGGTATCACCATTTATCCCCGGGAATTTACCTGGGACAATTACTTGAAAATCTTCAGTTTCGCAGGGCTGATGACCGGGTTCAAAATATCCGCTTTGCGGACAGTCATCGGTACTTTGTTCGGACTGATCAGTGCCTCGATGCTAGCATTTACGATCAGTCGTCCTGACTTTGCAGGCCGCAAGTTCGTCTCCACATTCTTGGCGATGACCATGTATATCTCTGGAGGGATGATTCCAATATACATGCTGATCAAGGATCTGCACATGATGAACAGCTTTGCAGTCTACGTATTGCCTGGATTAGTTAGTGCTTTTAATGTCTTCGTTATCCGCTCCTTTATTGACGGTCTGCCGTATGCACTGCAGGAATCGGCGAAACTGGATGGAGCGAATGATTTTACCATTTACTGGCGTGTCATCCTGCCGCTGATGAAGCCGGCTCTAGCAACAATCGCGCTGTTCCTGGCGGTAGGTCAATGGAATGCATGGTTTGATACGTATTTGTATAATGGTTCAAGCCCTCAACTGACGACATTGCAATATGAACTGATGAAGGTTCTGCAGAGTACAACCAGTGGTAATGGTGGCGATTACCGCTCCAACATTGCTTCTCTAGCTTCGAATCAGGTCTCGCCAGAGTCTATCAAGATGGCGATTACGATTGTCGTAACCGTACCAATTTTGTTGGTGTATCCGTTCATTCAGAAGTACTTTGTTCAAGGTATGACACTTGGCGCTGTGAAGAGCTAATCACAGCTACAGGGGAGCTTAGTCTCCCCTGCACTTTAATTGTGTTTTGTATCCGTTTTCTTTTTCTGTGGGAAGTTTTGGGATAAGTATTAACAGGATTTATCTGTGATACGATAGATAAACAATTTTAAGGAGGGTTTATGTAATGGGGAATAATAGAAAAATAAAAGCTAAAGCAACTGCACTTACACTCACTTCTATTATGATGCTCGGCATGCTCGCAGGTTGTGGTGGAAATAACGGCAATAACGCAGCTGGAGATGCAGCTAAAAATGCAACAAATAAGGGTAATGCGGCTAATTCGGCCAATGCGGTTGAGGATACTTCTCCGCTCACGATGACTTTCTTCAGTGCTGACCCTAACCCGAACTGGACAGGCATGCAAGACGAAGTTGGTAAAGTGATTACAGAAAAAACAGGAGTTACCTTGAATGCTGAATACGCGGTTGGTGACCCTGCTCAAAAAGTAGCGTTGATCGCAGCGAGCGGTGATTATCCGGATCTGATCAGTGCCAAGACCGACGTAAGCAAGCTGGTGGATGCAGGCGCAATGCTTGATCTGACAGATCTGATTGAAAAATATGCTCCGAACATCAAAAAAGTATTAGGCGAAGAAGGCATGAAACGCTCACGCTACAGTGATGATGACCACGCGATTTATGCTATTCCTACGTATGCAGGTGTGGATAACAAATACTTTGATGCTGGTGGCGGATTTGAACTACAGCATCGTGCTGTTAAAGAAGCGGGATATCCTGTAATTAAAACGGTCCAAGATTATGAGAACGTAATCAAGGCTTACCTGGAAAAACATCCCACCGATGAAAATGGTAACAAAAACATCGGTCTGACCCTAAATGCAGATGATTGGTACATGTACATTACAGTAACTAACCCAGCATTCACTACTACAGGCTCTCCTGATGATGGTGAATATGCAATCGATATCGACACACAAGAGGTAACTTATCACTTCCGTCGTCCTGCTGAGAAAGAATATTTCCGCTGGCTCAACCATATGAATGATATCGGATTGCTTGACCCGGAAAGCTTCGTTCAAAAGTATGATCAGTACAAAGCTAAAATCGCTACCGGCCGTGTTATTGGTTTGATTGACCAAGACTGGGGTTATGGCGATGGAGAAAGAGCATTGAAAGCTGAAGGTAAGCTAGATCAAGGATACGGGCACTATCCAGTAACCCTGTCTGAAGAGTACAAAGAAACTTCCTTCTGGCCTACAGGCTTTATGGGTGGTAACGGTATTGGGATCAGTGTAGATGCTAAAGATCCAGTACGTGCCATTAAATTCTTGGACTACTTAGCTTCCGATGAAGGTCAAGTATTGGTTAACTGGGGTATTGAAGGTAAGCATTATAACGTAGTTGACGGCAAACGTGTCATTCCTGAAGATGTGAACAACCGCAAATATAATGACACTACCAATTTCCAAAAAGAAACAGGACTTGGCAATGTCGGATCAAACTATGCTCTGCTTAGCGCTCACTATGGTGACGGCGTATTGGACCCAACTGGAAATTACTATACAACTCGTTTCCCTGAGCAAGTAACTGTAGGCTACAATGCAGTTGAAAAAGAAACACTTGCTGCTTATAAAGCAACAACTTGGAAAGACCTCTTCCCAAATGAAGATGAATTCAAAGTTAAACCTTGGGGCGCGGCATGGAACATCACGATTCCTGGGGATAGTGAAATTGTCGTTCTCGACAACAAGCTGAAGGATATCAGTTGGAAACGGATTCCTGAAGCCATCTTGTCCAAACCAGCTGATTTCGACAAAGTTTGGGATGCTTATATGGCTGAACTGGATAAAGCTGACGTGACGAAAGCTGAAGATTTACGTGAAGAGCTGGTTAAACAACGCGTGAAACTTTGGAATGAGTAATTACTGAATCGCGGCTAATAAAATAAAAGCATGAAGATGGCGGGAAGTCCGAACGAAAGTCCGGGCTTCCCGCCGATTTCTTTTCATCTGTAATTACAGGATAGGAGGAATATACGTGGGAGAAGGTAAGAACACTGGGCGGCATGATCTCTGGTATAAGCAGCCGGCGGCTGTATGGGAAGAGGCAATGCCAGTCGGTAACGGCCGTCTGGGCGGCATGGTCTTTGGCGGAACGGAAGAAGAACTGATTCAACTAAATGAAGACACCTTATGGTCGGGCTTTCCACGGGATACAGCTAATTATGAGGCGCTGCGTCATTTGGCTCCGGCCAAACATTTAGTGGCAGAGGGGGAATACAAGAAAGCGGAAGCACTGGTAGATTCCAAGATGTTAGGCAGACGGACTGAATCCTATCAACCGCTCGGAGACTTGCGAATGAAGTTCAATCTTGGTAGTCCTATAGAGGATTATCAGAGAGAGCTTGATTTGAATCAAGCGCTTGCTACGGTATCCTATACTGCTGGGGATGTAAGGATTGTGCGCGAAGTTTTGGCCAGCAGACCAGATGAACTTATAGTCATTCATATCCATGCAGAGGGGAGAAAGGGTGTGGGCATTCTACCGGATTTCTCGGTGGCTCTGACTTCGCCGCATCCTTCTCGAACAGAGATTACTCCTGACGGTATGCTGATAATGACCGGTCGTGCCCCGTCGCATGTTGCTGATAATTATGTAGGAGATCATCCGCGTGCTGTATTATACGAAGAGGGTCTCGGCATAAGTTTTGCCGCTGCAATGGAGATCCGTACAGATGGCGGTAATTGTAGAGCTGAGAACGGTATATTGTCGGTTTCAGGTGCGCGCTCCATTACGATCCGTCTAGCTGCAGCAACCGATTTTGCCGGGTATGACCGGATGCCAGGAAGCGGCGGTAAGCTACCTTCGGAGTTGTGCCTAGAGCAATTGGCTTTATCTTCTACTGGATATGCGAAACTGAAGCAGCGCCATCTAGAGGATCATCAGTCCTTGTTCCGCCGCGTGGAGTTGACGCTTGCATCTTCGTCCTCCCGGATAGAGCTTCCCACGGATAAGCGACTAAAACGGTACCAGGAGGGGCAGGCAGATTCTGCGCTAGAAGCGCTGCTGTTCCAGTATGGCCGGTACCTGATGATTGCTGGCTCACGGCCGGGTACACAAGCTCTGAATCTGCAAGGGATCTGGAATCCCTATCTCCAGCCGCCATGGAACAGTAATTATACGACCAATATAAACACTGAAATGAATTATTGGCCAGCCGAGTTATGCGGGTTGGGTGAATGCGATGAACCTTTAATCGATTTTATTACTGAACTTAGTGTGGCTGGCAGTCGTACAGCAAATATTCATTATGGCGCACGTGGCTGGACGGTGCATCATAATACAGATTTGTGGCGTATGACATCTCCGTCAGACGGCAAGGCGATGTGGGCATTTTGGCCAATGGGAGGCGTTTGGCTCTCTCGCCATTTATGGGAACGTTACGCTTTCCGTCCAGACGAGGAATATTTGCGCAACACAGCTTTTCCTTTGTTAAAGGGAGCCGCATTATTTTGTCTGGATTGGCTGGTAGAGCTGCCTGATGGAAGATGGACAACGGGTCTGTCTACGTCACCGGAGAATGTATTCTTGACTGCTGATGGCAAGCCATGCAGTGTTTCAGCTGGCTCAGCTATGGATTTATCGCTGATCGATGAGCTGTTCAAGCATTGCATTCGGGCTGCTGAGATTTTGAATACCGATGCCCAGCTGAGGCAGGAGCTGAGTCAGAAACAGGAACGACTCGCTCATCCTGGGATTGCACCGGACGGACGTATTCGTGAATGGAGTGAGGATTTTGCTGAACAAGAGCCTGGGCACCGCCATGTCTCTCATTTGTATGATTTATATCCCGGAAATGTAATTAGTCCTTCCTCCACACCAGAGCTAGCGGAGGCAGCAGCGTTAACGCTTAAGAAGCGCTTGGAAGGCGGGGGTGGACACACGGGCTGGAGTGCAGCCTGGCTGCTTAATCTATATGCACGTTTGAAGGATGGAGGGAGTGCGTATAGCTGTTTACGTCGTATTTTGCAAGATTCAAGTCTGCCGAATTTATTCGGTAATCACCCTCCATTTCAGATTGACGGTAACTTCGGAACTACGGCCGGAATTGCTGAAATGCTCTTGCAGAGTCATCAGGAAGGGCTTGAATTATTACCGGCTCTTCCAGAAGAATGGTCTGAAGGTAGTGTGAAAGGCTTAGTAGCACGTGGCGGCTTTATCACAAATATAGAATGGCGTGAAGGACGCTTAATGAAGGCGGAGCTGACCTCGACTCATGGTCAAATCTGCAGAATTTATAGTCACCAGCCTTTGCTCATTCAAAGTTCTGATGGTTCACGAATAGGTCTAGAGATGGAATTTGAAACCGTAATAGGAGAGACCTATATCATTACACCACAAAGCGAATAAAACACATCGTTCTAGCATATAGGCTGTTCTCAGAGTAGAATTATTCTACAGGGAGCAGTCTTTTTTTGCCTAAACGCTCATTATCTATTAAATGGTAGGGTTCGTTATAAGACTATAGGAGCCGGAGGAACGGAATATATATGTGGAAAAAACGCTTTACATTAGTAAAGATCATTCTGGGAGGAGTGATTATATTCGCTGCTATTCCACCGATGATTTATTGGGGCTGGGGTCATGCTTATGCGGCTTCGAGTTCACCCACCCTTCGTTCTGTAAATGAAGTAGCGCAGAAGCTAACGGGTGCAATGAACAACCGAAGGGAGACCATTACTTTTACTTATGAGAGCAAAGGTTCAAATTTGAAAACGAAAATACAAGCGGCCCTGGATCAAGCGATGGCTAGTGATCCTTATTTGTATTACATTATAGACAGCTACGGATATACTTATCGAGGAAGCGCAAGCTCTGTAAAAGTTACGGTGGAAGTGAAATATTTGGAGACGCTGGAGCAGACGGCTTTTGTGAACAAAGAAGTGAAGGCTGCGCTGAAGAAGATCATAACGCCGGGCATGAACAATCATCAGAAGGTGAAGGCGATCCATGATTGGGTTGTGCTTCATCTGAAATATGATACTTCGTATCGTAAATATACGGCTTATGAAGGATTGAAGAGTGGCAGCGCCGTTTGCCAAGGGTATTCGCTGTTGACCTATAAGCTGTTAAAGGAAGCTGGATTCACGAATAAAATCGTGGAGGGTACAGCAAAGCAGCCGGGAGGACGTAGTCAGTTGCATGCCTGGAATCTAGTGTTATTAGATGGACGGTGGTATCATCTCGACACGACTTGGGATGACCCGACACCGGATAAGGCTGGCGTTATTAGTACGGCGTACTACATGAGGACAGATGCACAGATGCGTCAGGATCATAGCTGGACGAAATCCTATCCGGCCGCGTCGGTAGGTTATCATAAGACCTTGTCTGCACTTGTGGAGCGTGGAGGACAGAGTGCAGCTGTGTATAAAAAGCTTCAGAAGGATCTCAATTATGAGCTATATGCCGAGGAGCTAATTGTACGTTCGGTAGGAGATCTGACTCGGCTAGCGAATAAGGCAATGGCCTCCGGTGAGGTGTCTATATTATTCCGCTATCATGGGAGTGGAGCACAGCTTAAGAATGACCTGCAGGAGCTATATAAGCTTGGACTAGAGGATGTATCTTACTCCAGTTCTGCTTTTGACAATACGGGCGACCTCAAAGTGTTTGTGACTTGGGAATAGAAGGATATAAGAAAGGGACATCCCATAAGCCTGAATGGCTGCGGGAGATCCCTTTTTGTTTTTTTTACGGGTTCTTATTCGCGAATCTCTTTGTGTATTACTTCAATGATGCCTATAATCTGAAGCGCTGATTAACAATTAGGGAAAATCTCCCTGAAATTCACCTGATTTGTTGGTAAATATAGAACTCAACCCAATTATTAGGGAGAAATCCCCTAATTCCATTCAATTTAAGAGCTTTCTATCTATCTTTAGGGCGATTTTCCCTAATTACTTTCACATAGCTTAGCTGCAGTGAACGCCAAAAATGAAGGAGCTAAGCGTTGAGAGACTGCTAGGCTCCTTCATTTGCATTCTAACAATGTTTTACTACTCAGATTGCTCAAAACAGCCACTTTTTCAAGTCATTTTATTCTGGGTGAGTACTAAGATCGCATTTATCCAAAGGAATAATACTGCTCTTTCGGAACCAGCGATAGCCGACCCAGATTAAGAGAAACAGCGGTAAGCTGATATAAGAAACGGCGATACCATACCAGTCGATCGTTCCACCTGTGAAGGCGCCCATATTCTGACCGAGTATAGCTACAATACAAAGTGCTAAGGCAAAAATAGGTCCGAATGGGAACCATCTGGCCCGGTAAGGTAGTTCATCTAGGGAATGGCCTTGTGCTATAAAGGCACGTCTGAAGCGGTAGTGGCAGACTGCAATGCCTAGCCAGTTAATAAATCCGCACATCCCAGAGGCGTTCAGTAGCCAGTTATATACGGCACCATCACCAAAGAATGAAGCAAGAAAGGCGAGCATTCCGACAGCCGTAGTTACTAGCAAAGCGCCAACAGGGACACCACGGCGATTAAGCTTGCCCAGTGCGCGTGGAGCCATTCCATCCTTAGCCATTGCATACAGGACACGGGTGGAAGCATACATTCCAGAGTTCCCTGCCGACAGTACAGAGCTGAGAATGACGGCATTCATTACGGATGCAGCAATGGCAAGCCCGGCTTTATTGAACACGATCGTAAACGGACTGACTCCGATGTCATCGATGCCACCACGCAGCAGATCTGGATTCGTATAAGGAATCAACATTCCGATTACAAATATAGCAAGGATATAAAAGATTAATATACGCCAGAATACTTGGCGGATCGCAATGGGGACGTTGCGGCGTGGATTCTCGCTCTCACCCGCAGCAACGCCGATTAGCTCGGTACCCTGGAAGGAGAATCCGGCTGCCATAAATACCCCGACGAAGGCAAAGAAGCCACCGTTGAAGGAACTGCCCCCCATTTGGAAGTTACTGAAGCCTACAGCTTTTCCACCCATAATGCCGAATATCATGAGCACCCCGACAATAAGGAAGGCGATAACGGTAATGATTTTGATAATAGCAAACCAATATTCTGATTCCCCATAGCCACGAGCAGATAGGAAATTCAGACCGAACATCAGTAGAAGGAACACCAGACTCCAGAGGAAGGAAGGACTGTCCGGGAACCAATATTTGATGATGAGGGTAGCCGCTGATAGCTCTGCTGCAATCGTAACCGCCCAGTTATACCAGAAGTTCCAACCGATGGCGAAACCAAAGCCGGGGCTGACGAAACGAGTGCCGTAGGTACTGAAGGACCCGGAGTCCGGTAAATAGGTGGCGAGCTCTCCAAGACTAGTCATGAGAAAATAAACCATTACCCCCACAGCGGTATAAGCCAGAAGGGCTCCACCAGGTCCTGCTGAAGCGATCGCGCCGCCACTGGCTAGAAACAGACCCGTCCCAATAGATCCGCCTAGTGCGATCATGGTCAAATGTCTTGCTTTGAACGATTTTTTAAGCGCAGGCTGATTTATGTTGCCTTGCGCTGGGTTGTGCTGATTGCCCTGCATGAATATGACACTCCTTATGATCTAATCTTACTGTTCATGAACGGGGAGCGCTGAGCTGCTTACTCCCGCAAGGCGGGAGGTATACTTCGATGATGTACGAAACATACAAATTCTGTAAACGCAAAGAAGCCGCAAACTATGTCTGCGGCTTCCATCTATACAGCTCCGCATCATACTCCCTGTGAAGATAGCGCAACACACTGCAGTCTGCTACTTACGCAGGCTGTACAATGTGACAGTTCCGTGCCTTTCGGCAACGGCCCCAGCCTGCACCGCTGTAAGAGCTACAGCGCAAGCTTCGGCGGATATTCCTTTCGGCGTGATTCATAGACGGCTCTAACGTCTCCACACGCGTACTCTTTATATCCGCGACCTCTACCTCATCTTAGTATGACGAGGCTATCTTTACTTCATTCATTTATAAACAACAGGAATTAGTATAAAGCAAGTTTACTTCTCAAAGCAATGACAAAATCAGGTACTTCCGTGTTAATTACGACGGCGTTCTGACATCTGCTGCCATACGGTGCCTGCTGCTGCTTCACCTGAGGCGATACGCTCCAAAGCCATCTTGGCCTGAAGGCCAACCTCGAACTCTGGATCATCTGCTGCAAGTGTGAGCGCATCTTGAGCTTCGGATGTGCCAACTTCATAAAGAAAACGAGCTGCGCGCCAGCGGACAAGCTTGCTCTTATCTGTTAGTGCCGCCGTCATCACTGGCGTGGCGGCAGGATCGCCGATGTCGGATAGCGTATCGCCAGCCGTACGTCTTACGGCTGGGGCGCTGTCAGCCATCGCCTCATAGAGCAGCTCCATCGCCTCAGGTGTGCGAAGGTCGCCTAGATACACGACAGCAAGCCTGCGAATATGCAGCTTGGGATCGTGTAGCGCTGCCTTAAGCTCCGGCAGGAGCTCCGCCGTCGGCGTAAGATCCTCGAGCGCGGCGTAGCGCACGCGCCAATCCTCATGCTTCAGGTCTCGCAGCAGCTCATCCTGCGTGCGAGTTCGTCTCTGCTCGACGAACTCACCTTCGGCTCCGTGCGCAATAGCTTGCTGCACGAGGGAGTCGAGGCGTTCCTGCGGATACGCTGCCTCGATTTCTTGCTCGACCTCGCGCGCAATGTCCGCGGGCTCGCCATAACGCACGCCGTAATCGGTGAGCTTGCGCTCTTTGATCATTACGGCGCTAGCCACATCCATAACCGCTTTAGTAAAGCGGTTAGCTAAGGATATGCGCTCTTCATTCGCGCCTGTTTTTACGCGGATTTGCATCGGAATTCCGCGGAACAATTGGACGAAGACTTGCGCTTCCCCAAAATGCGCACCGGCATTCTCGTCAGCCAGACTCCAATCTCCAGTTAATCCTTCGTTGCTCCCGAAGCGGCTTTGAACTTCCCTTAGAATGGCCGCCCAATCGGCGTTGCCTTTGCGCTCAAGTGCTGCAAAGTCAGCGGCATGATAAATGCTAGTAACGCCCGGTATCGTTAACATTTCACGTGCCCAAGCAGGTGCGGAACGCTCACTTTCTGGCGTATAGGTCTTGCGAATTCCGGGTTCTAAACTTTCGTCCAAATGTAGCTTCATCGTATTTGGACTTGGAGTCGGTTCAATAAAAGTAATCTTCATACGTAGCTCCCCCTTGAACGGTATATGCACCGCCATACTTTATACACATATTATCTCATTTCTGGCGTGAAACCAAAAGAACTCTTCTATTATTTCGCTAAAGTCTGCCATTGTGAGGAATAAAAGGGCGAACCTTTATCATGCTATTTGTATATTTTGCAAAATACGCTGCTGTTCAATATAGTTGTAGTATATTCGCAAAAGCTAGGATTGCCCGGTAAACTTCTGAAGAAGAGGTGTTGTATGCCTAAAACTCGTTACCATAACGTCGATAATGTAAGTACCGATAAATCATTAAAGGAATTTCGCCAGTGGCGTGAGGAGCGTCGTCGCAAGAAGAAGGACTATTCTTATGTTGTACCGAATACGCCGCCCAAAGTATCTTATCTGTCTGAGAATCGATTGGAGAATACCATTACGTGGATTGGGCATTCAACATTTTTCCTTCAATATGAAGGGATGAATATCATTACAGATCCCATCTGGGCGAGAAGGCTAGGCTTTGAAAAAAGACTGGGACAACCGGGGATTCCACTTAGCGAAGTGCCACCGATTGACCTGATTCTGATTTCGCACTCTCATTATGACCATTTGCATATCGCCTCTATCCGTAAATTATATCGGGCAGGGACAACGCTTGTAGTTCCTGTTGGTCTGAAGCGTAAAATGCTTCGCAAAGGGTTCCACAACTGTGTGGAAATGGAATGGTGGCAGGAGATTAAGCTAGGTAAGATCAAGCTTAGTTTTGTTCCTACTCAGCACTGGACGCGGAGAACGCCATGGGATACGAATACTTCTCATTGGGGTGGGTACATCTTGGAGCCCGCTGACTCCGGAAATCAGAAGTCTTCTCCAAATCTTTATTTCGCTGGGGACAGCGGTTATTTCCCAGGCTTTAAGGAGATCGGAAACCGTTATAAGATCGATATCGCGCTTATGCCGATTGGGGCCTATGAACCGGAATGGTTCATGACCTCTCAGCATGTAAATCCTGAGGAAGCCATACAAGCTTTCCTAGATGTAGGGGCGGAGACCATGATTCCGATGCATTACGGTACCTTCAGACTTGCTGATGATACCGCCCGGGAAGCGCTGGATCGCATGGAGAACGCCCGAGTTAAACACGCGATTTCGGAGGAAAGAATTCGTATACTCGGTTATGGAGAAACACTGGTCGTACAAAAGGAGAATCGCACATCTGGGGAATAATTGAAAAAATTCCTCCTTAAAAGTTGTCGCTGTAAAACAGCTGGAATAAGTTTCGCAGGAGAGAGATCAGCTTAAATGCCTATTTCACGGGATTTTTGCACTGATTTTATGCTATAATGAGCCGAAACCCTAAAGTGAAAAGGATGGTAATGCGTAATGATTAGCACAAGCGGCGTAACACTCCGCTACGGAAAACGCGCTCTCTTCGAAGATGTAAACATAAAATTCACCCCTGGTAACTGCTATGGTTTGATTGGTGCCAATGGTGCTGGTAAATCAACCTTTCTGAAAATTCTGTCTGGGGAGATTGAAGCGAACACGGGTGATGTTCATATAACACCAGGTGAACGCCTTGCAGTTCTGAAGCAGAATCATTTCGAGTACGATGAATTCCCGGTACTTGAAACAGTAATTATGGGTCACACTCGTCTTTATGAAATCATGAAAGAAAAGGACGCGCTTTATGCGAAGTCAGATTTCACGGAAGCAGATGGCCTACGTGCCGGTGAGCTTGAAGGCGAATTTGCAGAACTTAATGGCTGGGATGCAGAGCCGGATGCGGCAGCTATGCTGATCGGTCTTGGTATTATGCGTGAACTGCATGATAAGAAAATGGCCGAACTGAGCGGCAATGAGAAGGTACGGGTACTCTTGGCACAAGCCTTGTTTGGCCGTCCAAATAACCTCCTGCTCGATGAGCCTACCAACCACTTGGATCTAGAATCGATTGGCTGGTTAGAGAACTTTCTCATGGATTATGAAGGTACTGTTATCGTCGTATCCCATGACCGTCACTTCTTGAACAAAGTATGTACGCATATTGCGGATATTGATTTTGGCAAAATCCAGATGTACGTTGGTAACTACGACTTCTGGTATGAGTCCAGTCAGCTTGCTCAAGCTTTGCAGCGTGATTCGAACAAGAAGAAGGAAGACAAGATCAAGGAACTGCAAGCCTTTATTCAGCGTTTCTCGGCCAATGCTTCCAAGTCTAAGCAGGCGACTTCTCGTAAGAAACAACTCGAGAAAATTACGTTGGATGACATTCGTCCATCTAACCGTAAATATCCGTTCCTCAACTTCAAACCTGAACGTGAAGCAGGTAAGCAGCTTCTGACAATCAGTGGATTGACCAAATCGGTTGAAGGTGAGAAGGTTCTTGATGAAATCAGCTTTGTAGTTAACAAAGGTGATAAGATTGCTTTCGTGGGTCCTTACTCCCAGCCTAAATCACTGCTGTTTGATGTGATCATGGGTGAGCAGGAAGCGGATGCAGGTGAATATGCATGGGGAGTCACTACAACTCAAGCTTATTTCCCGAAAGACAACTCCAGCTATTTCGATGGCGTGGACATGAATCTCGTAGAATGGCTGCGTCAGTATTCTAAAGATCAAGATGAGACGTTCCTACGTGGATTCCTTGGACGGATGCTGTTCGCCGGAGAAGAAGCACTGAAGAAAGCAAGCGTATTGTCCGGGGGCGAGAAGGTTCGCTGTATGCTGGCGAAGATGATGCTGAACGGTGCGAACGTGCTTGTATTCGATGAACCTACCAATCACTTGGATTTGGAATCCATTACGGCACTGAATAACGGACTGATCGATTTCGACGGGACTATTCTTTTCACTTCCCATGACCATCAGTTCATCCAAACGATTGCTAACCGTATCATTGAGATCACACCTACAGGTGTAATTGATCGCACGATGACATACGATGAGTATTTAGAGAATCCAGAAATTAAGGAAATGCGCCAACGCATGTATCCTGTAGAAGTATAATATTTACTTTCCGCCGTTATGCGGAAGGAACCCGTTAAGCAGCTACTCTAATCCTAATAGGATTGGAGTAGCTGTCTTTATAATTTCTATTTTGAAAAGATAACGGCAGGTGATGCTTGTGGACAGAACTATTTTTATTATGAGGCATGGGGAGACCGAATTTAACCTCCGAATGGAAGGTGATTTCAAGTCCACTTGGGAGAGCGCTGCAAAGCACACAAATTTTGTGTGATATCTTAGGTTATGATTTCAATAAAGTAGAAACGGATTCTAGGTTAAGTGAGGTTTCCGTTGGTTCTTGGTCAGGGTTAACGCTTAAGGAAATTGAGCAGGGCTGGCCGAATAGTCTTGAAGATACGACTATGTATGATTGGTATTTTCGTTCACCAGATGGAGAGAGCTATGAAGCGGTTCAGGAGCGTGTCACAGACTGGCTTGATAGCTTGTCCTCCACTCCGCGGGTCATTGCGGTTACACATGGATTAACAAGTAGAATTCTACGGGGAGTATACGCGGGGCTTGCAAGACAGGACGCCTTATCACTTGAGGTTTCCCAAAGCGCATGTTTTCAGTTGGCTAATTATACAATAAAGAGAATCAGTTATGAATTTGATGAGTTCTAGCCCATCCATTAAGGCAGACGAACGCATAAAAGGCTGCGTTGTCCCTGAGGGATACGCAGCCTTTTATGTTTATAAAATAGTGCTAGGATCCGCCGGTACGACGGCGTTGGTTGCTAGGCTTTTTGTTATTCTGACTTTTTAGGGGTTTAGCGGATCCGGCCTGGAAAGTTGATCCAGGTTTAGAGGAAGATTGTTGTTTCTTCTGCTCCAGCTTTTGCCGGATAGCTTCAGCTAAATTGATTTTTCCTTTTTCATTGTTTTCGCTCATTATGATAACCTCCTTTGAAGCAAGTCCTTCACTTTATTCTAATTGTTTTTAAATGCTGCTACAAGGGCAAGAATAATTGAAAGAATTCTTTTCTAACAAAACAGAAAACGAGGAGACAGCCCAAATGGTTGATATTTACGAAGATATACGTAAAGGCGAGCGTGGCGCTTGGGTTAGTATAGCCGCTTACCTCATTTTATCGACATTCAAGCTGGTTAGCGGTTATCTATTCGCCTCTAGTGCATTGGTCGCGGACGGTGTCAATAATTTAACTGACATCGTAGCATCTGCAGCCGTGTTGGTTGGTCTAAAGATTTCGCGGAAGCCGCCTGACTCTGACCATGCTTATGGACATTTTCGGGCAGAGACAGTAGCTGCATTGTTGGCTTCATTTATTATGGCGGTAGTAGGTATTCAAGTGATTGTGGAGGCGGTGCGGTCCTTTTTCGATCGTGCAAAGGAAACCCCGCAGCTATGGTCTGCTGGTGTGGCCCTAGTGTGTGCAGTAGCAATGATGGGAGTATACATATACAACAAAAGGCTGGCTAAGCAGATAAATAGTAGTGCACTCATGGCAGCGGCGAAAGATAATTTTTCGGATGCTATGGTTAGTATAGGTGCTGCTGTTGGGATTGTAGGTGCGCAGTTCGGACTGCCGTGGATTGATTCTGCGGCGGCAGTAGTTGTCGGACTAATTATCTCTAAGACGGCATGGGATATTTTTCGTGACTCGACCTACCGGCTTACGGATGGCTTTGATGAAGATAGATTGATGGATCTACGTAGTACGATTGCTCGAACACCGGGAGTAGAAGGGATTAAAGATGTGAAGGCACGGGTGCACGGGAACCATGTACACGTGGATGTTGTAGTGGAGGTAGACGCGAATATTACAGTGGTGGAAGGTCATAGGATTAGTGATTCCATTGAAGAGAGAATGAGCAAGCTACACAATATTATGAATGTACAGGTGCATGTGGAACCTAAAGATTAAATTGAAAAATTCTATTTTAAGGAAAAAACAAACATATTCAAGGAGGATTCAAGACTTTAGTCCTGTGTTTTACCATAAAGTGGCATGATTATATGTGCAATTTGGAGCATGTTCCAAATCCCGGGCAAGCCTATAATGAGGGCATAAAGGAATGTAGTACACACCTTTGTTGAAATCTCATCATGGTATTGGGGGAACGTATGATTAAATCACATAAGCAATTAACAGCATCCTTATTGGTTTCAGCTGCAATTGTTGCAGGTTTAGGAGTATCTGCTCCTGGAAATGCAGCAGCAGCCTCAAGTCCATCAAATTCAGTTATGGCAGCAGCAGCCGGTCAAACAGCGGTCATCGAGGCAAGTGTTCG
Source organism: Paenibacillus sp. VTT E-133291 (assembly GCF_002264395.1). Classification (GTDB taxonomy): domain Bacteria; phylum Bacillota; class Bacilli; order Paenibacillales; family Paenibacillaceae; genus Paenibacillus_AQ; species Paenibacillus_AQ nitricinens. Next base: position 25,888 of record NZ_NFVA01000062.1, on the reverse strand, counting down.
CCTTCGCAGTACACCTTCTACAAGTGGAGAAGTAGTGAAGTATTTGCAAAAGGGAGATCAAGTGCAGATTGTGGCACAACCGAATAGCTATTGGTATCAGGTGAAAGCAGCGGATGGATCCGTAGGCTATACAAGTGCAGATGATAAGTATATCAGCGTAAATTCATCATCAGTAGGTACACCAACAACACCATCAGCACAAACGGGAACCATAAAGTACGGAGTGAATCTTCGAACTACACCTTCTACAAGCGGAAAAGTACTGAGACTTCTGAAGAAGGGGGAACAAGTACAGCTTCTGGCACAGCCGAACAGCTCCTGGTATCAAATTCAAACCTCTGATGGTAGCATTGGATATATAAGTTCAAGTGATCAATATACTTCGTTCGCTAATAATGGGGGGACTGGGACGGTAACGCCGACACCAACGCCGCCAGCACCAGTACCACCTATTTCTACACCTGGGGCTTCTGCCCAAATCGAGAGTGTAATCTCAGCAGGTATGGGCTATCTTGGGACACCTTATGAGTTTGGTTCCAGCAGATATGATACAAGTACCTTCGATTGTTCTGATTTTATCCGGCAAATTTTCATGGATGGTGTGAATCTGAAACTGCCTGCTGATTCCCGTCAACAGGGAGATTGGGTGAAATCGAATAGTACGGTAGTTACGTCTACTTCCGGTTTGAAACGCGGCGATCTAATGTTCTTTATGGATTATAAAGGGAACTCCGCTTCAGCGTATGAAGGGGTCGACAAATCTAAGGCAAGAATATCGCATGTTGCTATGTATCTAGGAGATGGACAAGTTCTCCATACGTATTCCGTAGCTTCAGGCGGGGTGAAAGTAGATAAATTAAGCGCTTCTTGGACGAATCGTTTCCTCTTCGGGGGATCGGTCATCCGATAATTATATAGGTATACAGAAGCGGCAGCATCGCATGTTTGTGACGGGTGAACAAAGGCGGCGTAAGCGCAAAAGCTACCCCCTCAGTAGAATGATCTACTGAGGGGGTAGCTTTTTGTATATATAAGAGTTTATATGTTCCGTTCTATAAATTATCCTTATATTTCTCGCTTAAACACTTGCCGTCCTTATAGGGACGCCGAAGGCATTTATGCTTGTTATCATCTTTTTTGTACTAATTACATAATTACATTGGCAGCAACAGGAACCTTTACCCACGCTTTTCCTAGCCAAGTGTAGATTTCTCTCCATTCATTGCCCCAAGTATCCGTGATCACTTCACCTGTGGTATCAAGCGTTTGAGCGCTAAGCCAGCCTGCGGGAATCATACTGCCAACTGAAAAGTGGAAAGCTGTTTTTTCGGTTAGAACAATTTGTGGTGTGGCTGGAGTAATATCCGATGGGGTAATGATCGTTTCAAAAGATGTTGTGTAAGTGCTTCGATCTGCGGTCGTAGAATCTGTAGTTGTCCCTGTTACCTCTGCGGCTGATGCTGTAGCTGCTATTGAAGCCATAAGTCCCAAGGCAACTGTTATGCTGGCGAATTTTTTCATGTTAAGTTCCTCCTCATTATGATCTAATTTCAAAACTTTTTCTTATTTTCTCAAGTGACATCTGTGTGGGAATGACCTATACTTTCTGCATGATGAATAAGATATATGGATAGTTATGGGAGGAGGCTACATCGATCTACCTCTGCGTCCCGTGAAGAGGGAAACAACAAACAGAACCAAGAATACGAAGAATAGTATCTTTGCAAGACCAGCAGCGGCTGCTACAAGATTGAAGAAACCAAAGATACCAGCGATTACAGCTACAACTAGCAGAATTGCGGACCATTTTAACATTACATATCACCTATCCTTTTTTTGATTTGTAGTCATTGTATAAACGGGGACTTTGATTCTGAAACAAAGGGGAGCAGGGAGTTTTGACAACGCTCGACAGATTGTTTCGGCATATGGTAGTAGGGGTAACTATGCAGTATACAAGGCTGATTAGCCACTATTTATGAGATTTGGAAGGGGTTATGAATATGATCATTGAACTTAGTGTAGCTCTCGTTGCCATCGCATTCGCAATACTTGTTTTCTTTCTAATTAAGACTTTGCAGTCAGCGAAGCAATCTCTTGACAAAGTAAGCCAGACCTTGGTGGAAGTGCAGAAGACGATGGATGAACTGACTTATGAAGTGAAGACTACAGTCAGACATGCAAATGAAATTACCGCTGATGTACAGAATAAAATTCAGAAGATTGATCCTGTCATAGATTCTGTGAAGAATTTGGGAGAAGTTATGAATGAGTTGACCTTAACCGTTAAGCAAGTTTCAGTAACTGTGATTGAAAGATATCGTAAATCACATGAATTGAGGGAGAAGCGTAAGGGGGTATCCTTAAAAGAAGCTCCGCTGACTCCAGCTGAGGAACGTACGGTAAACTCTTATGATGCTGTTAATAACGAGAAAGCACCGGGGAAAATAGCTACTGTGTTAAAAAGTGTGGATGTAGCTGCAACTCTTTGGAAAAAATTCCGTCATTAAAGTTAAGGCAGCAAGTCCTCTGTAAATGGCGGCTGCAGATAAGAAAGGTGGGATAACAACATGAACATTATCATTCTTTTGTTTAGTCTACTTTCCCCATACTTTGATGCGTCTCCACAGTTGACGCCTATCTCAACTTTTAGTGATCAGCCTAAGACAGTTCTCACATTTGAATATTCCTCAGAAACGAGCCCTTCTATAAACCGTTTTGATTCACTGCAAGGTGTTGCTTTATATGCTACGAAGGAAGAATTGCTTCTGGCCAAGGGTGATCCGCTTGCGGTAACAAATGATCCATTGCAAGGGACAGAGGAGTACCAATATGCAGATGTGACAGTGGGTGTTGGTGAGGGGTTTGTGCTGTATGTGCATGTCTCACCATCTCAAGCACAGCAGTTTGGTCTACAGGTAAATGGGGTGGGAATTGATCCCATGAAGGATAATGTGCAATCTACCTTGGGTAAACCGTATTTTATAGCCGAAGATGGAGATGTGTATATGAGAGGAAATAATGCGCTCAAAATATATCGAAATTTAGCAGGTGAATTTGAAGGTATTGATTTATTTGATAGTATTTCTTCTTAATATGTTTCACTTTTGATCATTTTGGTTAATAAATAGGGGCTGTCTTTACCATAGAGTAACCTCCCGAACCACTACATGTAGTGGCTCGGGAGGTTACTTTGCTGAAGGCGTAAATGAACCTATTACTATATTTACATATATTAAAAATAGAAATAACACATTTAAATAGCGTATGATATAGGTAATGAGTCGCAGAATTTTTCGTTCGTAATACTATTCGTGTGAGGTGAAGATGATGAGAATCTTAATCGTAGATGACAATCCGACTAATGTTATCATTATCCGTGAAATCCTGAAAAAAGAAGATTACCGAAATTTCGTAACCGCATCCTCAGCAAAAGAGATGCTTACGCGGTTGGGTATCGGTTCTGTGAGTGAAGATGGACGTCCTCGGATGTCCGATATCGATCTGATTTTACTGGATATGATGATGCCGGAAATGGATGGAATCGAGGCATGTCGTGTTGTGCAGCAATACGAACACCTGAAGGATATTCCAATAATAATGGTTACAGCTGTTGGAGATTCCAAGAAGCTGGCAGAAGCACTGGATGCAGGTGCAGTAGATTATGTTACAAAACCCATTAACAAAGTGGAGCTGATGGCCCGAATTAGGCTCGCGCTGCGGTTGAAGCGAGAGAAAGATTGGCATAAGGAACGAGATCAGCGGATTCAAGAAGAATTGAGACTGGCCGCACTTGTTCAGAATGCTGTGTTGAGCTCGCCTCTTCAGGAAGAAAATTTTGAGGTCAATGCCATCTATCAGCCATCCTCTGAGCTTGCCGGTGATTTATACGCGTGGTACCCCCTTGGTGATGGCCGATATGGCGTGATCCTGCTGGACATTATGGGACACGGAATATCGTCCTCTCTTTTTTGTATGTTTCTTGCTTCTGTATTAAAGGACACGGTAACTACGTATGTAGAGCCGGAAAAGGTAATTCAGGAGCTCAATCGAAGGTTTAATCAGCTCTATATTGAGAAAAAGTTGATCCAATACTACTTTACGACCATTTATCTTGTGATAGATACCCGTATGAAACGTATTGACTACGTTAACGCCGGGCATCCACCAGCGCTGTTTTTTGAAGGCGAGGCTAAGACTCCAATCATGCTGGAGAGTAACTGTCACCCAGTAGGTCTGTTTGAACGGATCGATATTCAGCCACAGAGCTTAACCTATGAAGATGAAGGGCATTTAGTTCTTTATACAGATGGTCTATTGGAACTGGTTGAGGGTGAACAAGAAGAGCAGCTTAAATTTATGATTCAACATTTAAATGTTGAACATAAGTGGAACGAAGAAGCTATTCGGGCTGCATTTTTCAATGTAGAGGTTCCTAAAGAGCGTGATGATGATAAATGTATTGTGTGGATCTCACTGAAGAAGGGAACAGATAGAGAATGAAGATAAAGGCTAAACTCTTAATTGGCTTCAGTGCCATGTTAGCGATTATGCTTGCACTTACGATGATAGGATACGACCGCTTAAATTATATGAATGACCAACTGGAAGGTTATCAGGATAGATATATGAAGGGGCGGTCTTCTTCGGGGATGCGTGGAGAAGTCAATGATATGGCGCGAATATTGACCACGACCATGCTAAGTGCAGATGCATCATCGGTAGAATCTCAAAAGAATGAGATTGATAAAAAGATTACTAAAGCGAATGAGTACTACGAGAAAATAAAAGCGTCGATGACCAGCGCTGAAGAGATGCAAATGGTTAGTCAAATAGATGATGCGTACACCTCTTATATAAATTATCAGGAAAAGGTATTGAAACTGCTATCGGCTGGTTATTTTCAAAATGCCAGCACATATTCCAACACAGAGGGACAAGCGATTCAGAATGCCGTGTTAAACGCTCTGAACAGTCTCTCTGATTATAATGCTTTTATTATGAACGAAGAGAGTACGAAGGCCAACGAAGCTTATAAAAGTTCGACTCAGATGGTAGTTCTTATGATGATTCTGGGCTTACTTCTCGGACTTGGAGTAGTTCTATGGATCATCCCAAGCATCACACGGGGGCTTAATGTCGTTTCAATGATGATTACCAGCTTTGGCAACGGTAGAGTGAGAGCCATACGGCGTATAAAGGTTACTACTAAAGATGAAATTGGTGAGGTTGCTCTCGTCTTTAAGAAGATGGCTTTAGATCTTGAACAGAAGCAGCAAATGGAACAGGCCTATGCGCAAGCGCAGAATGACCAATCCTGGCTGAATGCGAATGTTGCTCAGGTGACGGAACTATTGCGAGGTGTTAGCTCCTTGGATCAGGTCTCACAGACCTTCATCAATGAGTTTACCCCTGTGCTGGGAGCACAGTTCGGAGCTGTTTATTTAAAAGATGCCAATCGTCCTGATTTTTTACGAAGCAGTGGATATTATGCAGTAGATAATGATAAGAAACCTAAGGACGGGTTTATGATTGGAGAAGGGCTAGTAGGACAAAGTGCGCTCGATATGCATCCAATCAGACTGGAGAAGGCTCCTGAAGACTATTCATCCGTTAAGTCCGGATTCGTGGATGCGCAACCTGGATATATTTCTATTCATCCGCTTATTTTTGAAGATGAACTGCTGGGCGTAGTAGAATTTGCTTCATTCCAACCTTTTAGCAGTTTGAAAAATGATTTGCTGCAGCAACTTGCGAATAATTTAAGTATTATTTTTAATAATATTAGCCGTCGTTTGATCGTGGAGAAGTTGTTGCGTGATTCACAAGCTCTTACGGAAGAGCTGCAGTGCCAGTCGGAGGAATTACAGACTCAGCAAGAGGAATTGCGTCGCTCCAATGAGAATTTGGAGGAGCAGACGGATGCACTTAAACGGTCGGAAGAACTGCTTCAGCGTCAGCAGGAAGAACTGGAGCATTATAATACGGAACTTATTGCTAAGACTCGTGCTTTAGAGGAACAAGTGCAGGAGGTCGAGGAGAAGAAGGATGAAATTGAGCATGCTAAGATTCAGTTAGAGAAACAAGCGATGCAATTATCTGTGACAAGTAAATATAAATCGGAATTTATGGCGAACATGTCCCATGAATTGCGGACACCGCTCAACAGTCTTTTGATCTTGTCTCAACTGCTTACAGAGAATAAGGATGGTAATTTAACAGAGAAGCAGGTTGAATTTGCACATACGATTTACATGTCAGGAGCAGACCTGCTTAAGATGATTGATGAAATTCTGGATCTTTCCAAGGTTGATGCAGGAAAAATGGAACTGAATCATGAAGAAATTAAACTGACTGAGCTGAAGAGCTTTGTGAAGCAGAATTTCGCTCCGCAGGCACTCAAAAAAGGACTCTCCTTACGGATTACCTTTAACGAGCCGTTGCCAGATAGCTTAATTGCCGATAGTCATCGCTTGAAGCAGATCTTAAGAAATTTACTCTCGAATGCCTTTAAATTTACAACCGAAGGTTTCATTGAATTTTCAGTTAGCCCAGCAGATAACAATCTATTGCCACTAAACTTGCCAAGTGATAAAGAGTATATTGCTATCGCTGTGAAGGACAGTGGAATTGGTATTCCGGCTGACAAAACAGATATTGTATTTGAAGCCTTTCAACAAGTAGACGGAACAACCAGTCGTAAATATGGAGGCACAGGTCTGGGATTGTCGATCAGCCGTGAATTGGTTCGTATAATGGGGGGAGCTATTGCATTGGAATCCCGTGAGGGACAAGGCAGTACCTTTACTTTGTATTTGCCAGTGAAGGCGAATTACATTAAACAGCCTGCAGCAACAGAAGCTGCTGTAACCAAAGAAGATTCAACGTTTAATGAATATATTGGAGATATGCTTCCAACCCTTAAACCAACGCCAGTCCATGAACCTATTCCACAATTGATGATCGATGATGACCGTGATCATTTGACTGCAAATGATAAGGTTCTGCTTATTATTGAAGACGATGAGAGCTTTGCGAAAATATTACTGGATATGGCTCATGGCCGCAATTTCAAAGGGCTTGTAGCCCTTCAAGGCGATACTGGACTGCAGATGGCGAAGACTTATCTACCTGATGCAATTATTCTAGACATTCAGCTGCCTGTAATGGACGGTTGGACCATCCTTAGAGAGTTAAAAAGCGCATCTCAGACCCGCCACATTCCTGTCCATGTCATCTCTGTAAATGATGAAGTGAAGCAGGGGCTTATGATGGGGGCTATGGCTTATTTAAGAAAACCATCTTCTAGAGAAGCTCTAGAGCGGGCGTTCTCGCAAATCGAGAACTACACCTCCAGTACGTTGAAATACTTGCTGATTGTTGAGGATGATGAGATTCAGCGTCGTTCTATCATGGAATTGATCGGTCACGACGATGTGGCTATAACCGCAGTTTCAACTGGCGGGGAGGCACTGAGTGAGCTACGGAAGCAGAGATATGATTGTATGGTTCTGGATCTGATGCTTGAGGATATGACAGGTTTCGATCTGCTGGATCAAATTCGTGATGATGAGGAATTAAATGATCTACCTATTATTATTTATACGGGTAAGGATTTGGATAGCAAAGAAGAGACACAGCTACGCAAATATGCGGAATCAATTATTATCAAGGATGTACGTTCTCCAGAACGGTTATTAGATGAGACTACGCTGTTCTTGCACCGGGTAGAAGCCAATCTTCCGGAAGATAAACGTAAGATACTGCAGAAGCTTCATAATAAAGAAGAATTGTTCGAAGGAAAGAAAATACTGCTCGTTGATGATGATATTCGCAATGTGTTTGCGCTCTCCAGCGTACTCGAAGAGTATCATATGGAAGTGAAGTTTGCGGAGAATGGACGCGAGGCGCTGGAAATGCTGGTAGAACAAGAAGATTTCGATCTTGTACTAATGGATATGATGATGCCGGAGATGGACGGATATGAGGCTATGCGCCGGATTCGCGAGATGCCGCAGTATAAGAAACTGCCTATTATTGCGCTTACTGCCAAAGCTATGAAAGAGGATCGTGCCAAATGTATTGAAGCGGGGGCTTCTGACTATATGAAGAAGCCAATCGCAACAGGTCAACTTCTATCTTTAATGCGAGTATGGCTGTATTCGTAACCTCAATATTGGGGTAATACTTTAAAAGAACTAACAAAAAGCCATTCTTCAAAAGTACGGCGTGTTGATAAGGGAGTCGGGATAACAATGAAAGCAATAGAACACGGATATGAAGAGCAACCCGTTCTGGCGGGAAGTGACGAACTGGAGCAAATTGAGATTGAGCTGCTTCTTGATGGGGTACACCGTTTATATGGCTATGATTTCCGGAATTATGCGTTGCCTTCATTAAGACGACGCATCTGGCATCATGTCCATGCGGAGAATGTACTCACCATATCCGCGCTGCAAGAGAAGGTTCTGCATGATCGGGCTTGTTTTGAACGATTTGTCTACAGTCTCTCTATTCCTGTGACTGAAATGTTCAGGGATCCGGGATTATTTCTAACTTTTCGCCAGAAGGTAGTTCCATTGTTAAGAACCTATCCCTATATTCGTATCTGGCATGCTGGATGTTCCACTGGGGAGGAAGTTTATTCCATGGCCATCCTGCTTCATGAAGAAGGGCTTTATGATAAGGCTCGAATTTATGCCACAGATATGAATGAGCGTTCTTTACAGCAGGCTAAGGAAGGCGTTTATGATATTAGCAGAATGAAGCAATATACTAAGAATTATTTGGAGGCAGGAGGTACTCGGGCATTCTCCGAATACTATACTGCAAAGTATAACTCGGTTATTCTACAGCCTTATTTACGCAAAAATATCATTTTTGCTGAGCATAATTTAGCTACTGACACTTCATTTAATGAATTTAATGTTATTTTCTGCCGAAATGTAATGATCTATTTCAATGATGAGCTTCGTGATCATGTTCACGGGTTGTTTCATGAAAGTCTAAGTCGCTTTGGAATCCTTGTTCTGGGCTCTAAGGAGTCCATTCACTTTACGAAATATAGCGATTGCTATGAATCTTTAGACAGAGTGGAGAAAATATACCGTAACATAAAATAACGCATGTGGGAGGGTGGTCCTATGGGGTTTCAAGAACCAATTCATATACTACTAGTAGACGACCGTCCTGAAAATTTGCTGGCGCTGGAGGCAGTGCTTGAGAGCCAGCATTACGAGCTAATTAAAGCTACCTCCGGTGAAGAAGCGTTGCGCTGTTTGTTAAGGTATGATTTTGCTGTCATTGTACTAGATGTACAGATGCCGGGTATGGATGGAATTGAAACTGCAAAATTGATCAAGGCCAGAGAGAAAACGAAGGAAATTCCGATTATTTTTATCTCTGCCAATAGCAAAGAAGCGGAGCATTTATTCGCTGGCTATTCGGCAGGGGCTATTGATTATATGGTCAAACCTTTCATTCCACAAATTTTGAACTCTAAGATACAAGGCTTTGTCGAAATGTACATCACGAGCAAGAAGCATCAGACTCAAACCATGCTGCTGCAGCAAAAGACGAAAGAACTGGAAATCATTAATAGTGAGCTTATCAAGGCAAAAGAAGAGGCGGAGATCGCCTCGAAAGCAAAGTCGGAATTTCTAGCCATGATGAGTCATGAAATTCGTACACCTATGAACGGCGTAGTTGGTATGATCGATCTATTAATGGAGACGGATCTTACTTCTGAGCAAAAGGAATATTCGGAGATCATTCGGAAAAGTGCGGACACGTTGATTACGGTAATTAACGACATTCTTGACTTTACTAAAATGGAATCCGGAAAAATGGAAGTTGAAGAGCACTTATTTGAACTTCGAAATTGTATTCAAGAGGTGTTCAGCCTCTTCTCGATAGAAGCGGGAAAGAAGAACCTGGAGCTCGCTTATTTTATTGATCAGAAATTGCCTCGGCTTTTATATGGGGATATGGCTCGTTTACGCCAAGTTCTAATTAACCTGATCGCTAATGCAGTTAAATTTACAAATCAAGGTGGGGTCTATCTAGTCGCCTCGATCAAGAGCGTTGCGGATCATAAGATGGAAGTTGAATTCACAATTATGGATACGGGGATTGGTATTTCTCCGGAGAAATGTGACCGATTATTTGAGCCCTTTTCGCAGCTTGATTCTTCCATGACACGGAAATATGGGGGAACAGGTCTGGGATTAGCTATATGTAAATCTCTTGTCGGAATGATGGGCGGAGAAATTCGGGTAGAATCGATGGAGCAAAAAGGAGCTACTTTTATCTTTACGATTCAGGCATCCATGCCAGGAGAAGATTTGATAGGCGGATATCAAGAAGAGGAATCCACGCATCTTGTTCCCAATCAAGAGGGGAGAAGTAGAATCCTTGTTGTGGATGACCATCCGATTAATCAGCGTCTAATGGTCAGCATGCTGGATAAGCTAGGCTATGCGGCCGATATGGCTGAAGATGGTCAACAGGCTGTGGAGATGGCGATTAAACGTCCTTATGATTTTATCTTTATGGACCTTCAAATGCCAGTGATGGATGGCTTGGAGGCAACCGCTCAAATTCGTCGAGAGGGCGGTCCTGCTGCCGAGAAGACCGTTATCATTGCAATGACGGCGAACGTCATGGAAGGGATTCAGAATCGCTGTAAGGCCTCTGGAATGGATGATTACATCAGCAAACCGCTGAAGATGAGTAGTATAAAACAAATTATTTCTCGATATTCTAGCAACGACAATGTATTAGTAGAACCTGATATATCTATTTTCCAAGCGTAATCTAGTATTTACCAATTCGATTTTTTAACGTTTTCTGATTCAAAGGTATATCATTAAGGTTATTAATATAGAAAATATTTGTTCAGGAGAGATCGTCTAATGAATACGCATAAAAGTAACAAGTTCCATGCTAAGACAGAAACCAAAGGGAATGTATGCACAGTTTTCCTGAGTGGTGAACTTGATTTATCAGTGGCTTCCGATTTCCGCCTGGTTATGGAGCCACTTGTGGGAGATACCAAACTAGATTTAGTTATTAATCTAAAAGAATTAAAATACATCGATAGCACAGGGATTGGTATTCTACTTTCGATCCTGAAATCAAGACAAGGAATGGACGTTAAGTTTATGGTTGAGGATGTTCCTCCACAAATTCAGAAGCTGTTTGACATGACTGGTATTTCCAAGTTTTTTGCCTCCCAAGAGAATTCCCACTAGGAAAGGATAGAACAAAGAATGAGTGATGATGTGCAAAAAGTAATTCTTCAGTTGCCTGCTAGCGCAGAGTATGTGGATATTGTTAGGTTGAATTTATACGGCATTGCCTCGAAAATGGGTTTCACCTATGAGGATATAGAAGACATGAAAGTGGCAGTGTCAGAGGCGTGTAACAATTCAGTATTATATGCTTATGGCCAAAAAGACGGAATAGTAGATGTTATTTTTGAGGTAGAGGAAAGCTCCTTATCCATTACAGTCAAAGACGAAGGGGAGAGCTTTGACGGCTTGGACAAGTCTAATGAACGTATGACACTGCACGATAAGGAGTTAAGTGACGTTCAGGTTGGCGGGTTAGGGTTCTACTTAATGCAAGCGTTGATGGATGACGTTAGTGTCGTAAGTGAAGCCGGAAAAGGGACGGTGGTAACTTTGAAGAAGCACCTTAATTTTAGCGAGGAGAAAGTATGAGTGACAAAGTGACTCCCCCCGAGTCCATGAATGAAGCAGTCACCCAAATTTGGGAGTATCAGCAGACCAAGGATAACGATCAGGCGACGTTGCTGATACAGAAATATGAGCCTATGGTAAAAATGGCTGCTGGGAAAATTTCCCGTAATCGCCCCGACTTGTATGAGGATTTATATCAGGTCGGGCAAATGGCGCTCATCCGGTTACTGCAGCAATATGATATCAGTCTCGGAATCCCTTTTGAGCCCTATGCGATGAAAAGCATGATTGGACATATGAAGAATTATTTGCGTGATAAATCTTGGTACATACAGGTTCCTAGACGGATTAAAGAAAAAGGAGCGCTTGTTCAACACGCGATTGATGAACTTACAGTGAAGCTTGAGCGTTCTCCTGCGGTCGATGAGATCGCTCATTATCTTGATCTGTCTGTTGAAGAAACTGTAGAAGTACTGGCAGGCAGAGAATGTTACCATTACGTATCTCTGGATTCACCGCTTTCCCAAGAGGAGACTGGAGCTACGCTAGGGGAGCTTATCAGCTCTGATGCGAACGATTACGAGACTGTAGAGAAACGAATGGATCTGCAGCAAGCACTAGGACAATTGAAGGAGCAAGAGCAGCAGGTGTTATTGCTAGCCTTCCAAGATGGTCAATCCCAGCGGGCAATCGCTCAGAAGCTGGGGGTTTCACAGATGAGCGTTTCACGGATACAGAAGCGGGCCACTGAGAAGTTAAAGCAGATTATGGCCAACTCATCCTATTGAGCTCCTTTATGTGTAATATACATTACCTGGATTTGAATTTTACTGTTCGACGATAAGGACATGCCTCTCTCCGTGCCTGGAGAATAGCATGTCCTTTATTTGTGTTCTACAAAGCCCTTACCCCGCTTGTCCGGCTAACCTTGAAGGATTAGACGGACAAGCGGGGTAAGGGGAGCGGTGATAGATGGGTGATAGATAGCCCAGTTGTTAGCTGTTCGCATCGATGTATTTTTTGATCTCACCAAGGTACTCACCGATCACGGGAACATCAAGAAATAGGCTGAGAATGTAACCCAGAACACCAAGGACTACGAACGTTCCGAGAGATAATCCCAGACCTCGGGATATACCGGCCATTAAGTTTGTGATAATTCTTTTTTTTGGATCTGAGTAGTTATCGAGGATGTCCTTAAATTCTGATTTTTCTAGGGAGTCAGCAATCTTATCCAGGCGATTGTTTAAACGTTTGACCTCATGGCGTAATTCGAAAGGATGTTCATCAATTTCATATGCTTTGGTTTGGCTATTTGATTCTCCCATGGAGCACCCTGCTTTCTGTAGCCCGAACGGGCATTTATTAAGGATCTATTCAGTCAGATGAATCTTTATAGAGGGTATAACTAAACAACAGCCAGCTGCGGACAGCTGGCTGTTGTCGGATGAAATGATAGCTGTATTATGCCGCAGATTAGTAACTGGATTTATAGGAGGATTTAACATCCTCTTTTGCATCTTTAGCCTCATCGGCGACTTCTTTAGAGGATGCTTTGGCTTCGTCAGCCACTTCTTTAGAAGCGTCTTTCACATCAGAGGCTACATTATTTGAGGCTTCACTTACAGTGTCACCAATTTTGCTGCCTGCGTCTTGAAGGGTAGCGGCAATTTGCTGCTTGCTGTCACTGACAGTTGTGTAGATATCAGAGGCTTTGACTGAAACCGTACTAGCCAGATCGGTTGCTTTTTCACCTACCGTTGTGGCAATGGCTTTGGTTTTGTCAGTTACGACGCCAGCCACTTCTTTGGTTTTGTCAGTAGCAAGCGTAAGTTTATCAGACAGATCACTACGCATTTCACGGCCAGGCTTTGGTGCAAATAACAGGGCTGCGGCAGCACCTATTAAGCTACCAATAAAGATGCCTTTGAAAAAGTTGCTTCCGTTTTCTACTTCATGCTCTACTTTATGTTCTACGTTACTCATCACCAATCACTCCTTATAAGTTATCTTACTTCGTATTTAAACTTTGGCGTATAGGCTGAAACAATTGATGAATAAGGGGACGATGGCGAGAGTCACTTGTTCTAGACTATTTATTAACAGCTTGGAATACCACATAGAACGAATTCGGGCAGATTGAGATGTAGTAATTTTTCAGAAAAGCAAGAATCTGAGGAGGCGTCACTCTGGATTTATTGCTGATGGAATTGTTTTTGTGTGGTTTCTAAAATCTTCTTGGTGTGGAGAGGATTGAAGAATGATGAAAATAGGAGTAGAATTCCTCATGGAACTAACACTTAAGGGAGTTTGTGATGTACAAAAAATCCCCGGAGCACGGGGTTATTTTCTAGCATTTATTAAATGTAGAATTCTAATAAATCCTTGTGGGTTATAGAGCAGCAAGAGAAAAGAGGAGAGTTACCATGGAAACAGTATTAGTACGAGAATACCGGTCGGATTTGCTGGAATGTGTTCATAGTGGACATATTGCTATCGTAGGAGAAAATGGGAACGTAAAGGGCTATGCAGGTGATCCTGAATTTGTATCCTTTACCCGTTCTGCAGCCAAGCCGCTTCAGGCTATCCCGGGCATTCGTGGAGGAATCGTGGAGCATTATGGTTTTACACCTGCTGAGGTTGCTCTAATGACTGCTTCACACCGAGGAGAAAGCTATCATGTTGCCGCGTTAGAGAGTATTTCCTCCAAGATTGGCATCGATGAGCAGCAAATGATATGTGCCACTAGCTATCCACTGGATTATACGAGTAGAGAGAATGCCATTCGCGGCGCGGGCAAAAGAAAGTTCTATCATAACTGTGCGGGCAAGCATATGGGGATTTTATCGTATAGTAAGCTCAAAGGACTGCCACTTGAAGAATACGCCCAGCCGGAGCAAACGGTTCAGCGTGAGATTATAGATACGATTGCTTATATGGCTGGTGTGGCTCCAGACAGTATTGGCCTAGGTACGGACGGATGCGGTCTGCCGGTATTTGCCATGCCTTTGACCGCCTTGGCGACTGCATATTTGAAATTAGCGAATCCTGATTTAATTGCTGACGAGACAACTCGCAAAGCGGTCACTACGATCACTGCGGCCATGAATGCTCATCCGGAGATGGTTTCTGGGTCTGGACGCCTTGATTCAATCCTTTTGGAAGATGAAAATATTATTGCTAAGGGTGGATTTAAGGGTGTATATTGCTTCGGGTTGCGCCGCGAGCGACTGGGCATCGCCTTCAAGATTCTGGATGGATCAGAAGAAGAGTGGGGACTTATTGTACAGGGGATTTTAAATCAGATTGGATACAGTCAGAAAAATACTTTGGAAAAGCTGCGTAATGCATTTTCAGGTGTGATCTACAATGATGGTGGTACACGGGTAGGTCATGCAGATACTGATTTCCAGCTTCATTTCATGAAATAGGAACTTACAAAAGAGCCCCTCGCTGCGCATCCATCTCGGATACGCAGTGAGGGGCTCTTTTGTAAACGAAGAACAATTATTTCTGACGCAGACGGCCGAGTTCGGAGACGAGCGCTTCCACCTGAGAAATACTGAGTCTATCGCTGCTCATAGCTACCTCATAAACATCGAAGATATCTTCATATTTATCTACTGAAAAAGCGGAGGCTTGCATTGCAGCAGCACTTGCCATCTTCAGTTTGTTCTTGATGGCCTCGATCATATATTCAACATTTTCCTGACTAGGTTGTGTTAAATCCATAGGGTTATTAACATCCTCTCTGTATACTGATTCATGTATTTTACCATGATTGTGAGCTTGATCACCATTTTTTTGTCGGACTCACAGAAATCATGTTAAATTAAAGGCATGAAATCAAGAATATCATCGGAGGGAGGAAAGGTATTGGCAATTAGAGAACAGGGAAGCGGTAAACGAAGCAAAAGGGACGAAGTAGGATTGGTGTCCTTTTTTATGGAAATTGCAGCGCTGCATGCAGCGAAGAAAGTCACGTTTCTGTGTATCGGAACGGATCGATCTACAGGTGACGCTCTCGGTCCACTAACAGGCAGTAAACTTCTGGAATATGGTTTTCCGCACGTAATCGGGACGTTGCCATCTCCTTGCGATGCGGATAATTTGGTGGCCAGAGTCGCTGAGATTCCATCTGAGCATACCATTATTGCTGTGGATGCTTGCCTAGGACCTCCAATAGCTCTTGGATGTTACTTTGTTTCGAATGAGCCGCTTCAGCCAGCACAATCGGTGGGGGTATGCCTTCCAGCAGTGGGGCACTATAGCTTGGCGGCGATTGTAGATATCAACGGTCCAAAGCCCTATCGGACGCTGCAGACGACTCCACTACATAGAGTTATGGTTATGGCTGAACAAATTGCCGCCGCAGCAGCAAAAGGGTTTGGAATTGGGCGTTAAGAATCGGATGCCGGTTTCAAGGAGAGCTGTTTTGCTTAATAATAGATATTAGTTAATATATCTTAGTATTTTGGAAAGAGGGAAGCAGCCATGGAAAGAGTACGTTGTGACGGAAGCAATATTTGCTACAGTGATCAGGGGAAAGGCGAGGTTATTGTATTATTGCATGGCTTTTGTGGAAGTGCTGAATACTGGGAACAAGTCATTCCCATCTTAAGCAGCGACTACCGAGTGATTGCTCCCGATTTACGTGGTCATGGAGCTTCAGAGGCTCCACTAGGCCCCTATACGATTGAACAAATGGCAGACGATGTTCTGGGCTTGTTAGATATACTAGAAATTTCTGAATGCACCATGCTGGGACATTCACTTGGCGGATATATTACACTTTCGTTCGCGCAGCGGTATGCCTCTCGATTGAAGGGCTTCGGATTAATCCATTCTACTGCATATCCGGATAGTGAAGAAGCACGGGAGAATCGATTGAAAAGTGTCAGCAGAATTCAAAATGAAGGCATTACTCCTTTTGTGGACAGCTTCGTCCCAGGAATTTTTGCTAAAGCAACTGCTTCTGCATCACCGCATCTGCTGGAGCGAGCCAAAGAAATTGGTTACAAAACTCCTCCACAAGGAGCAGCGGGAGCTGCACTGGCGATGCGCGAGCGTCCGGATCGACGTGATGTGATCACAGCTACCACGTTGCCGGTACTACTTGTGGCTGGCGAGCAGGATGGACTGATTCCTGCGGAACGCACCTTTACTTCGGATAAACCAAATATAACGCAAGCTATGATTTCTGGAGCGGGCCACATGAGCCTCTTTGAAGCTCCTGAACGGTTAGCTGAGGTTATCAGGGAATTCACCCAAGCTACGGTTAATATTAACAGTCATTCATGATCGCTGAAAAATAATTCAAAAAGAGGCAGCTCCGCGTCAAAGTAACTGGCGTGGGCTGCCTCTTTTACATGGAGACTACTGAAATTTGCAGATGGATGGAACAATCTTCTTTCTCTACAAGCTCATAAGTGGCATAGCGAAGTGCAATGGTTTAAGATAAATGAATAGCACACATGAAATAGCTAGATACAAAAGATTTACAGTTCCAGAATGGAAAAGGGGGAAGTTCATGTTCCGAAGAGACTATATTGTCCGAATGATCGAAGATATGACGGCGATGGTTGCCAAGGTTCTAACGCTAAAGCAAGAGCGGAAGACAACGGAAGCCTTATGGGAAATTGATGAGCTATTGAACCGTCATTTTCCGCTGAACTCACGTCTTTTAAATTCACTATCAGTAGAAGATATTATAGATATGTTCCGGTTTAACGGTGTATTGGAGTCAGATAAGCTTCAAGGTGTAGCCAAGCTGCTTAAGGAAGAGGGCAGCATTTATGCTGCAAATGGCGATCATGACGCGGCACTATTTAGAAGTATGAGAGCACTGCACTTATATTTGTACGCAGATTTGCACGGAGCTGATCGAGAAATACTGCAGATGACAGAGGATATTGATGAACTTTTGGAGGAAGTCAAAGCGTATCGTCTTCCAGCCAAGACGGAACGGCTGCTTCTAGTTTATATGGAGTCTATCGGACATTATAGTAAAGCGGAGGACGGTCTTTACCGACTATGGGAGCAGGGGGAAGATGTCTCACTGGAGGGTGATGAACTGTACAGACGGCTGCTGCTTAAATCACCGGAAGAATTGGAACAAGGCTTGCTCCCTATCCATGAAGTGGAACAAGGATGGAAAGAGTGGCACCGGATCACAGAAGTTCGGAGGGAGTCGGAAGCCTAATGAATACCCCTTTATTTATTATCGATGCCTTTGCAGGAAAAGCATATTCAGGAAACGCGGCAGCAGTATGCTTGCTGAGGCATCCAGTCGACGAGGCATTTATGCTGAAGACAGCAGCAGAAATGAACTTGTCAGAGACGGCATTTCTCTGGCCGGAGACTGATGGATATCGCCTGCGCTGGTTCACGCCCAAGGTTGAGGTTGATTTATGTGGCCATGCTACTCTAGCAAGTGCACATATATTATGGGAGTTGGGATTGCTGGATCCAGATGTGGAAGCTAGATTTTATACACGCAGTGGGTTGCTTAGAGCTTCTCGTGCGGATGATCTGATCTCACTGTACTTCCCGCCTTATGAGCTTAAGTCTTCTCCTACAATTCCGGCTCTTATAGAAGCACTTGGTATTTCAGAAGCAAATGTGGTAGAAACTATGCTATATGCTGACAATGTACTTGTACGGCTCGATCAGGAATCCCTAGTTCGCGAACTTAGCCCAGACTTCGGGGCTTTATCCCGGCTTGAAGAGAGAGCCTTTGCGGTTACTGCAGAAAGCTCCACCGAAGGCATAGATTGTGTGTCACGGTTTTTTGCACCGAAGATGGGGGTAAATGAGGATCCGGTCACGGGCTCAGCGCATACTGCGCTAGCACCTTTCTGGGCTAGTCGACTTAACCGTACGCAGTTGACTGCTTATCAAGCTTCCGAACGAGGAGGCTTGCTTCAACTTGAGGTAAGCAAAGATCAGATTAAGATGTCTGGCCGAGCAATAACTATTGTTAGTGGAGAGCTGCAGGTGAAGCCCTGATAGGATAACTCTTATAGAGCCGTGATATAATGGAACGATGTTGGTTAGGAGACATAGAATCTCCATTTTTAATCCCGAAAGTGAGATGTGCGTTGTGGAATCTTTAAAAGCTCTTATTGAACAACTGATTAATGACCGTACCTTGATTATGGCTACCTTAAGCCAAGTGCGTAACAAAGGGGAGACCTGTACGAAGGTACAGATTAAACCTGTCGAACTAAAAGGTAAGTTGCATTATCAGTTTGCGTCCTATATTGGTACAAAGGTTGAACATCGCAATGTACCGGCAGAATTAGCAGCGGAGGAAATGACCCTTTTATTTAGAGAATCATATCGCCAAGGCTTGTTATGCACGGTGGAAGCGGATTATCAGGTACTGATTAGCAAGAAATTCAAAGTATCTATCCTTACCAAGTCTCCAAGTAAAAAAGAAGAGCCGGATCTAGCACACAACCGGCGCAAGCGCTATGTGCTGGAGGATGGAGAACCTGTGCCATTTCTTGTGGAGCTTGGCATAATGAACAGAGAAGGAAAAGTGCTGGCCAAGCGATACGATAAGTTCCGGCAGATCAACCGTTTCTTGGAGATGGTTGAGGATGTGCTTGCCGATCTGCCAACTGGACGGCCATTAACGATTGTTGATTTTGGCTGTGGTAAATCGTATTTGACCTTTGCTCTTTATCACTACCTGACCGTCCGCAAGAAGCGGGAGCTTAATATTATTGGACTTGATTTGAAAGCAGATGTAATTGAGCATTGTAATGAGCTTGCTACGAAAATCGGTTATGATCACCTGAAGTTCCTTGTGGGTGACATTGCCGAGTACGATGAGCTGGATCAGGTAGATATGGTTATAACGCTTCATGCTTGTGACACAGCTACAGATGCTGCACTCGAAAAAGCAGTACGTTGGGGCGCCTCCGTCATTTTGTCTGTGCCTTGCTGTCAGCATGAATTGTTCGCTCAGATTGAGAATGAAGTAATGAGTCCGTTGCTTTCACATGGGATACTTAAGGAGCGTTTCTCTGCCTTGGCTACGGATGCTATCCGTGCCAAATTGCTCGATATGATGGGTTATAGCAGCCAGCTGCTGGAATTCATCGACCTGGAGAATACACCGAAGAATATTTTAATCCGTGCCGTTAAAAGCTCGGGTGGTGATAACTCCGTCAAATGGCGTGAATACACCGCCTTCCGTGATTTTATAGGGGCGAAACCTTACCTTGAGCGCGTATGTGCGGACCTGCTTCCGAGTGGAAGTTCGGT
Source organism: Paenibacillus sp. VTT E-133291 (assembly GCF_002264395.1). Classification (GTDB taxonomy): domain Bacteria; phylum Bacillota; class Bacilli; order Paenibacillales; family Paenibacillaceae; genus Paenibacillus_AQ; species Paenibacillus_AQ nitricinens. Next base: position 5,912 of record NZ_NFVA01000062.1, on the reverse strand, counting down.
GGAGGGGTAGCGCGACGTTTGAGGAGCGGTACATTGGTTTAGTTGTATTTTGTGCAGCTAAATATGCTCTGAAGTTGCTTTACTGTGAATTAGTTGCACTCTGTACAATTAATAACGATCAATTCTCTCCATCTGGCGGGATTTTCGAAAAATAGTTGTATATTATGCAATTACATTAGGACGCAGTAGCGAAGATCAGAGGTTAGTTGTACTTTTTGCAACTATAAATCTTTTTTGATGAGAATTGGGACGGTACAGCTCCTTCGTGGAGAGGTATCGTCCTTTTTGCATTCTAGTTTTGCGAAGGGGAAATGTGGAAAGGATAGAGATAACTTAACGAATATAGGGGTATCTAAATGGGGAGCGTTAACAGAGAGCGGAATCCGGATTCAATAATCGTATATTTTAGTGCAGCCTTAGTCATCGCAGCCGGAGTAGGAGCTTGTTTGCTGCGTGGATTTTTTTTTACAGAGGAGATGTACCTCTTTCTGACCCTATGGTTTGTGATGTGTTCTGCTGTTTTGCTTTATTTGTACATTGGCGTAAGCAATAGGAGAAGCAGCTTAGGGGGAGCAAGTGGAGTAAGTAGAGCTTTGAAAATAATGTTGGCTGCACCCTTAATAGTTCTATCACTCTATCTGATTCATTCGCTAAGAGAACCCCTTTCGGCACAGGGAACAATGAATGAAATATTACGGTGGGGCTTGTATGCTAGCTTTGCATTTTTGGTTTGTTTTTGTGCGTTGAATCGGGTGGGGCGTCAGCTTATCATTGCCGCATGGACTATATTGGGCATGTTCTTAAGCATAAGTGCTTTGCTGGCAGTGTGCGGGGTACTAGAGTTACCTTTCGCTGTAGCCTACAGCAATTCACCGGAAGTAAGCATCACTGGTGCCAGATTAGCAGGAGTGATGGAATATCCTAATGCTTTTGGTGCTCTGATGGCTGTTTTTCTATTGGAGCGGTTGTTTGCTGTCGCTGCTTATTATGAAAGACCTCAGAAGAGTGTGAGGATGTCGCCAGCAGGAGGTTGCGGTGTTGGGCGAGAGTCTGAAAAGACAGGGATAGAGTATACCGGGTTGGGATATGGGAGTGAGTGCGTAGAAGAGGAGCGTGGGAGTGAAAAGGTAAGCGTAAATGTAGGAGTGGAGCGGCGAGAAGCGGGAAGCACGGCCGCCGCGCTGCTGCGCTTGCTGCCGCTGTTCCCGTACGCCGCCGCGCTGCTCCTCAGCGAGTCGCGCGGCGCGTGGCTGACGGCGGCTTGTGCCTGCACCGCCGTCTTGCTCTGGAAGCGGCAGCTCATCGCGCCGCTTCTTACCGCTGGCGCCGCGTCCGTGGTCGCCGCGGCGCTGCTCTACCGCCAACTTGCCCGTGCCGGGTTGGCGGTAGAGCCTCTGCCCGGCCTGCTGTGGCTGGCCGGGCTTTGGGCCGGCGCGTGTCTAGCCGGCCTATGGCTGTGCCGCAGCCAGCGCAGCGCGGCGGGCAGTGCCCGAGCCGCCATGCTGGCATTGGCGGCGGCAGGTTGGACGGCGGCGGGCACCGCCGTCCTCCTGCACGTGCGCGAGCGGATCACCGGACCGTCAACGACGGTATCCGCGCGTGGTCTGTTCTACCGCGACGCCTGGCGGCTGGCGGTAGAGGCACCTTGGCTGGGGCGCGGGGGCGAGACTTGGCGGAGTTCATATCTCGCCGCCCAATCCCGCCCTTATGTTGGCAGCCAAGTGCATAGCGGTTATCTCGACATCCTGTTGAACCTAGGATTTGTCGGCCTCGCAGCCATACTGTTAATGCTGCTGGCAGCAGGCTGGTTGCTGGCTAAGAGATCGCTGCGTCTCTTGCCGCCATTTTTGGTTATCGTTTTGCATAGCGCAGTCGATTTTGACTGGAGCTACGGATTAATCTGGCTGCTGCTTTTTTGGCTGCCAGCACTTGCCCTGTCTGAATATGAGCAGAAACATCAATCTGTGAATACCCGCTTTACGTCCATAAGTTTGTTCACCACTCATTTCGGACCCGTGACTCCACCGCCAACTCAATCGACGTCCGCGAGCCCACAGTCAACTCACCTCGAGTCCGCGACCTCGCCTAAACTCGCCCATCCATATCCCCGCCGACTATTCATCACTGCCGCCTGCTCCCTTTATCTCATGCTATCTGTATTGTCCCTTCATGCCGCACAAGGAGAGAGGTACTACAGGCAAGCAGTTCAGACGGTTGATTCCTCGGTGAAGATAGATATGCTACAGCAATCGCTAACGTGGAATCCCCGGTCTCCTAGAACAGCGGTAGAATTATCCAGGCTGCTTACGGGTGAACAAAGCGTGAGTATACTCCAGCAGAGTTTGCAATATTCTCCGGAGAATGCAAGTTTAAACTGGGAAATGGCTGGGCGATGGATGTACAGTGATGATCCGGGAGCTGCATTATATTGGATACGTCGAAGTATTCAGCTTGATAAATACAACTCTGTGAAGTGGGTCAAAGGGATTGAAGGCATGCTTATGATGGGCCGAAAAAAGTTAGCGGAAGGGAATCGAGTGGAGGCTATAAACTGTTTTGCCTCAGGAAATGAGCTTTTGCGGCAGTATAGAGTGTTGGCAGACTACGAGGCTGGAAAAGGTGAGCAGCATAATGATCGAAAGTTCCAAATGACAGAACAAGCCGACGACCTGAGTCGGCGGCTTAGGGGATTAGCTTCACGATTTTAACTGACGCGAAATGATCCAAGAGTACAGAACGGGAACGATAATAGCAAGCACAAGTGCCGTAATAATAAGGACCTGAGACAAGATTCCGCTCCAAAAGGCTCCTCCAAAAATGAGCAACCCACCGATCATCCACATTCTTCCCGAGAGACGATGTGTTTTTCGCCACACCTCTGGGCTGGAAAGTGTCCATGCTGTACGAACACCGAACAAATAATTATCTTTTATCTGTGGCATGAAGTTGCCGAGCGCAATAAACATCACTCCGACGGCTCCTATAGCAATTTTGCCCACGTTAATATCTTTTCCCAATCCGTAAGCAACTGTGAGCACAAGCATGAGATTAAAAAGCACCCCAATAGTGAGTCTGCTCATGGCATAAGCATTTTCGAACTTCTTGTAATTTTCTCGCTTAGGGTCGATGCTGCGTGTGAACTGCAATATCAGGGGGAGCACAATGCCCAGAATACCCCACATGGGAATAGCTATGTTTTTATCCCAATAGCGGTTGACCTTGCCGGTAATTCCGAACTGGGCAGGCAACTCTTGCGGCAGCTTACCGTAATTGATTAAAGCATAAGCTAGTGAAGCTAAACCTAATATTACAATTAGTGTATCTTGCCATCTCCATTTAAAATCCTTCATCGTCAATCAGCCTCCTTCTCAGAATCAATATTCTGACGGCTTTGCTTTCCGTCCAAAGCTTTAATTTCCGTCTCCGTTTGCTTTCCTGTACCTGTTAGCTCGAGCAGCCAGCCAAGAACCTCTTCCAGAACCGTCGTATTTAAGGAATACACAATGAATTGACCTTTTCGTTCATCCTGTACGAGATCGGCATGCTTCAGAGCATTCAGATGGTGAGAAATACTTGGTTTAGACATGTTGAAGAAATCGGCGATTTCACCTGCGGTGCGGTCTTTTTCCCTTAGTAACCGAATGATTTGGCGACGGGTAGGGTCAGCTAGTGCTTTGAAAGACTCATTCATATGCCACCAGCCTTTCGATATTTAGGTAATTATCTAAATATATAATAATCCTTCGTATTCTTATCTGTCAATGTGTACCTTCCTCATTTTGGGGTTAATCAGATGGTTCCAACTCTTTTTAAGAGAGGATCGAAATAGGGTGACGGCCTTGTTCCTGTAAGTAGAAGTGATAAGGTTGCTTGTGCTAGAATAGGCTAAGAGAAACTGGAAAAAAAGCAGAGCGGCAAAGCTTCTATAAATATAAGAAAATAAAAGTTTAGTATCTATACTTTATTTCTTATATTTCTCGCTTAAACGTCTAGCGTCTTTATAGTCGTCAAAGATGTTTATGTTTGATACATAGCCATATTCTGCAGAAAATGGAGGAGGAGCACGGTTGCATATTATTTCTGATCTGATCTCAACATTGTTTGAATGGATTCAAAGTCTTGGTTATTTTGGGATTATGATCGGACTTATGATTGAAGTCATCCCGAGTGAAATCGTACTGGCTTTCGGTGGCTTTTTAGTATGGAATGGAGATATTAATTTTTTTGGTGCCGTATTATTCGGTACGATCGGCGGAGTCATTGCACAGATTTTTGTATATTGGATTGGTCGTTACGGTGGCAGACCTTTTCTCGAGAAATACGGCAAATATATTTTTATTCAAAAGAAGCATATTGACCATTCGGAAGAGTGGTTCAATAAATACGGGACGGGCGTAATCTTTACAGCACGTTTTATTCCCATTGTTCGCCATGCCATTTCTGTTCCAGCGGGTATTTCTCGTATGCCTTTAGGTAAGTTTACTTTGTTGACTACGCTTGCTGTTATTCCATGGAGTGCATTGTTTGTATATCTGGGGATGACCTTGGGGAATAAATGGGAAGATATTGACCAAGTAGCCGCTAAGTATACCAACGAAATTATTCTTGTAGCGATCGCTCTGATCATCATTTACTTTGTGTTTAAATGGTACAAATCCAAGAAAAAGGGGACTACAAAATGAAGCAGAATGTAGCTCAAAAGTTTGGAAAAGGCCTAACACCGCGCCAATTCGTAGAAAGTATGACGAAGAACCAACAGGCCTTTGAATCCTGGTATGAGAAGTTTACTTGGGAAGATGAGAACGATAAGGAATATTTCGAAAGTCTGAACCACCGAGACGATTTGCGGGTACTAATCCTGGCAGCGGATTGGTGTGGAGACGTAGTACGCAACATTCCTGCTGTATTCCGTATTCTGGAGACGGCGGGTATGAAGACAGAGGTATTCATTTTGGAAGAGAATCTGGATCTTATGGATAATTTCTTGACCATGGGTGGAAGATCTGTACCCGTCGTGATTTTTGCGGACACTGGCGGATATGTGCTCGGACATTGGGGTCCTAGACCAGAGCATGTGCAGAGTATAATGAGAGAGTTCAAACGTGAGAATCCTGATCGTGAGGCCGCTGATTACGACAGCAAAATCGCAGAAGCACGTACAGCAATGGGGCAAGCTTATGGGGAAGGAACGGAATATCAGACAGTGATTGCCAAAGAACTGCGTAGTCTGATTTCCGGATTCTAGGGCAGATGCTAAATATTCGTTCATTTAATCTGGGTCCGCTTCAGACGAATGCCTACTTACTGACAGGTGCGGATCCTGCGAAGGGTATCATCATAGATCCCGGTATGAATCCTGCTGCGTTAGTGCGGAGTATCGAAGGAATGGAAATCGAAGCTATTTTGTTAACACATGCACATTTTGATCATATGGGCGGTGTGGATGAAATTCGTAAAGCTAAGAAATGTCCTGTTTATTTACATCCACTTGAAAGTGAATGGCTAAGCAGCCCCAAGCTGAACGGTTCACTAATGTGGTCGGAGGTGTCACCTCCTCTAGCTACAGATCCTGCGGAATATGATCTGGCAGAAGGGCAAGTTCTGCAGTTCATTGGACACACTTTCCGTGTATACCATACACCTGGTCACTCTCCAGGCAGTGTAAGTTTCCTTTGTGGAAATGATCTATTCTCCGGAGATGTACTCTTTAAAATGGGAGTTGGACGTACAGATTTGCCTGGTGGTAGGGAACGAGATCTGTTTGATTCTATTCGTGGCAAGCTATACAAAATGGATGATGAAGTGAAGGTTTATCCAGGACATGGTCCACGGACAACTATTGGATTTGAAAAGATTCGCAACCCTTATGTTCAAATATAAGGAAGTATAAGTTTTGCACCTATACTTTATGT
>NZ_NFVA01000081.1 GCF_002264395.1 Paenibacillus sp. VTT E-133291 | reverse complement strand
TACTCAGCTTGTAACTCTACCTCCAAGGACGACGTCAGGCATTTTTCTTGTTGAGTTGGCTTATTAGAACGAGTATAACAATTGTTCGCATGAAAAAAAACTATTGTACGGTTTGGTTTGGCGTCTGTAATATGTTACGGACAGGGAGCAGAGAATGATGGTGTAGAAGAATAAATTGAATTTGCGGAATGGGGACTCTTGAGTCCTGAGCGATCTGCGGAGGCGAATATGAGGATGCGCAGACTTTTCGGACTGCATTGCAGCTATTTGAGCTTTTTAGTGCTTATTTTAGAGGTATCGGACTGCATAGCCATAGCTCTTATTTCCACAATTTCTATTAAAAATAGGGTGTATTTGCGTGAATAGGTGCAACTGAGTCCGATAGTGTAGCAAAATAGCCTGAAATTGCGAAATTAGGGCTCCTTAGTCCGTACGATCTGCGATGACGAGGAAGATTCACAGAGCGGAAAAGCATCGCCTTTTATAAGAATACATTGCGGCAGTTTGATGTATATCTACAGTTTTTATGCTAAAATAGACGCAATTCTGCTTGCCATACTTTTGCTTTGGCGAGGAGGATCATAGGGTGTGGCATTGGTGAATGGGAAGGGGGCTGCGTATATGGGGATGATGTCCTGGCTGGTTGAGCAGCGAATTCAAGAATCTATGCGTAATGGGGAATTTCGAGATTTACCTGGGCATGGCAAGCCACTGGAGCTTGAGGATTTATCGGGCGTGCCAGAAGAATTGCGCATGTCGTTCAAAATTATGAAGAATTCCGGGCTGGTGCCCGAGGAAGTATCATTGCGTGCAGAATGCGTTACCCTCGAAGGGCTGCTCGCTGCCTGCCACAATAGCGGAGGTATTGAAACTAGTGAAGGCAAGGCAATCCGGGCAAAATTGTCATTGAAAAGGCTGCGTCTGCAAGAGCTTCTGCGTGAACGAGGCTTAGATAGTAATTCTGCTTTTATGGAATACAGTGTTCAAATACACGAACAGATAATTAGGGAAGAAGAATAACGATTATTAGGGTTCTTTTGTATGGACATGAGGATAAATAGTATGATATAAAGGCATCTCTAAGTCGGTTTAGACGAAAGAGTTGCCTTTTTGCGTACTTCGCTTCATAAGTGTACTCTCATCTTGCTTGCTTGAAATATACCCATTCTGGATCACCATCGTCTAAATTCTCAATGATTCCGCTTCTTACAAATCCTAGAGAAAGACACACTTGCTGCATGATCGTATTGGACTCATTGGTGGAAGTAAACAGCTTTGGGGTTGGAGAATGTTCTTCAATGTAACGAATAAGTGCACCGGCAATGCCAAGACGTCTGAAATTAGGATTCACAATTACGAGCTGAATAAAACAGCATTCGAAAAAAGTGGTATCGTAACAAGCATAACCGACAGGCTCACTGTTAATCGAAGCTACAACACATTGCTCGTTTAGAATGTATTGCTCGATTTTAGGTTTGCGATTTTCGCTGCCAATGACCATGCTATCGATCTTGCTGAGTATAGATAAATCTGAAATAGCGGCAGTAGTTGTAGTTACAAGCATTTTAGAAAGCCTCCTTTTCTATAATATAAGAAAGTTATACTTGAAATGGTAAGTACAGTTTATCTTGATCTTTGAAGTTTTTTCGCACATGATAAATAGGGTTTAGACCACATCAAAGGAAATCATAACATATTATTACAAACGATGGAGAGATACAATGAAACAGCTTCCAATTTTACAGGTGCTTCCAGACCTTAAAAACATACTGAGCTCCTCACCGGCGGCTGTTCTGATTGCAGAACCCGGTGCGGGCAAAACAACAGGAACGCCTCCGGCATTTCTGGACGAGCCATGGATGGCTGGTAAAAGCATTCTTATGCTGGAGCCCAGAAGACTTGCTGCAAGATCAGCTGCAACTTACATGGCGTCCTGCCTTGGAGAAAGTGTTGGACAGACGGTAGGTTATCGGATGCGGAACGACACTAAGGTAGGCAAGCATACACGAATTGTTGTAGTGACTGAAGGTGTCTTAACGAGGATGCTTCAGAGTGATCCATCACTAGGGGATGTGGGTCTGATTATTTTTGATGAGTTCCATGAGCGTAGTCTACATGCGGATCTTGGACTAGCTCTGGCGCTGGAAGCGCAGGCAGTGCTGCGTGATGATCTTCGGATTCTGATTATGTCAGCAACATTGGATAGTAAACGGGTCTCGGTTATGTTGGGCGATGCGCCAGTCGTTGATTGTCCGGGACGAACCTATCCGGTGGAAACTATCTATACCCCAACTACAGGGAATCTTCCAATTGAAAAATCGGCCACAGCCGTAGTGAGACGTGCGCTTGCTGAACAGCCGGGAGATATTCTTGTATTCTTGCCGGGTGAACGAGAGATTCGCAGAACCCAAAATGAGCTGGAACAGGGTAAGCTTTCGGATGGGGTCGTACTTCGCCCTTTGTATGGACAATTACCACAGGTTATGCAGGATGCCGCAGTGGCTCCGTCTAAAGAAGGTGAACGTAAAGTCGTGCTAGCGACCTCCATTGCAGAGACAAGCTTGACGATTGAAGGTGTGCGAACGGTAATTGATACAGGGCTGCGTCGCACGCAGATTTTCTCTCCGCGTACGGGAATGCCAAGTCTTACAACGGTTCCGGTATCGAAAGCCTCTGCCGATCAGCGGCGTGGACGGGCCGGGCGGACAGCTCCGGGCGTATGCTACAGGCTGTGGAGTCAGGAGGAACATAATCGCCTTCCGGATGACAATGTGCCGGAGATTATGGAGACGGATCTTGCGCAGCTCGCTTTGGAGCTGGCGCTGTGGGGCGTGCGCGATCCTGCCGCGCTAGCTTGGCTTGATGCGCCGCCCGCTGCGCCTTATGCGCAGGGCACCGCGTTGCTGCGCCAGCTCGGCGCGCTGGATGCCGGCGGCGCCATCACGCCGCACGGCCGCAGCATGGCCGCGCTTGGCGCGCATCCGCGAGCCGCGCATATGCTGCTGCGCGCGGCAGAGCTTGGCGCAGCACCGCTCGCCTGCCGGCTGGCGGCGCTGCTGCAAGAGCGGGACCTGTTCAAGGGTCCCGCGGCACAAGATTGCGACCTCACGCTCCGCGTAGAGGCGCTGCTCCGGTTCGAGCGCTCCGCCGATACGGGCGGAGCGGACCCTGCGGCTCTGCGCGCGGTGGTGCGCGAGAGCCGCAATTTCCTGGCGCAGCTGCAAGCAGCGCCGGGCGGGACCGTGAACGACATCAGCCCCTGCGGGCTGCTTCTGTCGTTCGCCTATCCCGACCGTATCGGGCAGAAACGCGGTGATGGCGCGTTTCTGCTATCCGCCGGTCGTGGCGTGGCCATGCGGGAAGGGCAACCTCTGGCCCGATCCGCTTATATTGTGGCTGCGTCTGTTGACGATCGAGCCACACAAGGCGCAATCTTGCTGGCAGCTGAGCTAGAAGAAGGAGAACTGCTTAAATATCATGCAGATCACATCATAGAGGATTCTGACGTGTATTGGGATAAAGAAAGTGGAAGCGTGAAAAAACGCCGCCGAACGATGCTTGGCGCTCTTGTCTTAAAAGAAACGTCACATGAAAGACCCTCCGCAGAAGAAACAGCGAAAGTACTGCTAAGTGTAATCGCAGAGGATGGGGTTGATATCTTACCGTGGGAAAAGGGAACCCTGCAGCTTCGTGAGCGGTTAATGTTTATGCATGCCTTACGTTCAGACTGGCCGGATGTCTCAGATGAAGCATTAATTGAGACGCTGAATGAATGGCTATTACCTTACATTCAGGGTATGCGGAACTTGCGCGATCTTCAGCGAATCCCGTTATCCCGGGCGCTTGAGGGGCTGCTGGACTGGAATCAGCGACAGCTTCTTGAACAGGAAGCACCGACACATATAACAGTTCCTAGTGGCTCGCGTGTGCCGGTGGACTATGCTAATCCAGCTGCTCCCGTACTGGCTGTGCGTTTGCAAGAGATGTTTGGACAGTTAGACACCCCTAGAATTGGAGGGGGGAAGGTACCTGTTTTGCTTCATCTTTTGTCACCGGCAAGAAGACCGATGCAGGTGACTTCTGACCTTGCAAGCTTTTGGCGTGGCACTTATTTTGAGGTTAAAAAGGATCTAAAAGGACGGTATCCTAAGCACTATTGGCCAGACGACCCTTTGCAAGCTATTCCGACCCATCGAACACGTCCCAAGAAATAATATGGTTATTCGTGCACTTGAATTTTAAATTAGATGTTTTGACTTCAGCTTACAGGGTAATTAACTAGCGAAGACAATTACTAAGGAGGGCTTCAAGTGACTAAAAAAATCGTAGGTATCTTTGATACAGAACAAGAAGCAACCAGAGCCATTGAAGGACTTCACAATCAAGGGTTCAGTAATGATGAAATATCAGTAATCACACGTGATCGCGATGAGCTAAGACATATTTCGGATGATACAGGTACAAAAGCTCCCGAAGGAGTGGCAACAGGTGCTGCTACGGGCGGCGTATTAGGTGGTGTTACCGGACTTCTAGCAGGTATCGGAGCGCTCGCCATTCCGGGCATTGGTCCTATTCTGGCAGCGGGACCTATTGTGGCAACATTAACAGGTGCAGCCGTCGGTGCAGGTGCAGGTGGCTTAGTTGGCGGTCTGATCGGTCTTGGCATTCCTGAGGATGAGGCAAAAGAATACGAAGGATACGTAGAAAGTGGCAAGATCCTTGTGCTTGTTGAGGATAATGGACGAGGGTATCAAGCGCATGATGTGTTCCGAGACAATCGCTCACTAAATGCTCAGCGTTACGAAGGCGTCTATAACGAAGATACTCGTCTAGGTAATTCAATGGCTAACAGAGCAGACCGAACGGCTGAAGTTTATAACCGCGATAAAATCTAAAATGTTAATCGGCCTACTTTTACTATGAACAATTCATTAAAGACTGCACCTCCTAGCGATAAGCTGTGAGGTGCAGTCTTTGTTATACATGTGGTATGATATGGATAATAATCCAAATTATATTCGGATATTTGAGAAGTAACTGAAAAATGCACAAAGCAGTTACAATGGCAGATATTTCTGATGTACATAGCAATGTTTATACTTAGAGGCTGTTCTTAAGGAGGGATTAGATGAAGATATTTGTAGCCGGTGCAGCGGGCGTGATAGGACGGCTATTGCTACCTAAGTTATTTGAAGCGGGGCATGAGGTTGTCGGAATGACCCATAAGGAAGAAAATAGAGCATTTATTGAGAAATGTGGAGCACAGGCGGTAATCGCGGATGTCTTCGATCGAGAGGCCATATTTACGTCCATTCACAAAGCACAGCCAGAAGTGGTTATTCATCAGCTAACTTCACTAAGTCAGCGGAATTTCTCAGATAATTCCAGGATAAGAATAGAAGGAACACGAAATATTGTGGATGCATCCCTTGCAGCTGGCGTGGAACAAATTATTGCACAAAGTATTTCATGGGCTTATGAAGCTGGAGAGGAGCCAGCTACGGAGGAAACTCCATTAGATCTTAAGGCTTTAGAGCCTCGGAGAAGAACGATTGAAGGTATATATTCACTAGAGAAAGCAGTTGCCGAGATCCCAAATCATGTGATCTTGCGGTATGGAATGTTGTACGGCCAAGGAACATGGTATGACACTAATGGCTATATGGCAGAGGAAATTCGTCAAGGACGAGTGACAGCGACAGATGCAGTTGTATCATTCCTACATGTGGAAGATGCAGCTAAGGCAGCGGTGCTTGCTCTGAACTGGCCTTCAGGCCCTGTGAACATCGTAGACGACGAGCCTGCTAAAGGATTGGATTGGTTATCAGCTTATTCAGATACCATAGATGCTCCTGCTCCTAATGTTCAAGAAGGCAGAGAAGGATGGGAACGGGGAGCCTCCAATACGAAAGCCCGAATGGATTACGAATGGAGTCCACTCTACCGGTCATGGAGGTCAGGATTTGCTCGGAGCATGAATGTCCAGAGTGAATGAATTCAGCTACTGAAAGGAAGTGCAGTATGAGTTTACTTCTTGTGATTTTGTTCTTTATTGGTTTAATCATGATGATTAGCAATCAATATGCGATGATCAAGAAAATGGACGAAATGAATGAGTCACTAAGTGAAATTAATAATAAACTTGGTTAGCTAAAGTTGAAAAGGAGTGATGACGTGGGGGTAATAAAAAATTTCTCTCTAGTGGTCGTGAACTTAATCGCGGATCTATGGTTTGGATTCGTACGAAAACCTGAATTTTATGATAATCACACGGTTACTACAACAAAGAGAGGGTATGTCCTATTTGTAACGTTAGCAGGTATTATCGCTGTGGGAACCGCCATTTGGCTATGCTCTAGAATTTATTAAGGAGAAGACTGCCAATAGGCGGTCTTTTTTTCATATTGGACGTCAGCATGCATGACTCGACAAACGGTTAAGTGAGGCTAGACGAACGAATCGAGTCGGCATTTTGTTACTACTTGCCGTGTCTTATGAAATTCAAAGTAAGGATAGTCAGGTTTAGAAAGGAACCTTGAGCTTGCTGAGTTAGTTTGCGTTTGTGCTCTCTAGAAAACTGTAAAGATTAATATATAAGTGTTTATTACCAATCATTTACTTTAAGAAGTGATACTATAGATATAGAAGGTGAAGTAGCAGCGAGGAGGAATTGTACATGCAATTAATGGGATGGTCTGAGGATGAAATATCGTATGAGCTAAGTAATGATTATTCAATTCGTAAGGCTGAATCGGAAGAGTGGGGAGTGTATTGCTCCATTTATTATAATATTCAGTATATTGGCTTTTTTAGAGAAGATGGGTTCAATACTGCCCAAAAGAATGCTTTTTGGATCTATAAAGGGGAGGCGAAAATAGGTGGAGTAAGGATGTCACCTAATCGGATTTATCATCTGTTTGTTATTCCACCTTTTAACGATACATTTGTGGTGCTTAAACTGCTAAAAAAGATTTTGATATATTGGTCTGACCGAACGGAGCCTATAAAAACCTTCGAGGTTCTACCGGATCAAGTTCATTTATTTGCGCGGGCAGGATTTTGGCCTGATGAGTTCAGATGTCGCTGGATGCAGCGTCCTACAGATCATTTCGAGGTGGAATGGAACGAAGAATTTAGAATTGAAAGTCCACAGATCGAAGATGATGGAAAAGGTACTAGACGGTTTATTCTTGAAGATCAGATCGCCGAATGTAGCTACGCTAGCTTTGCCGGAAGCCTCGAAGCGACTAGAAGAAAGCAATTCTCCTTTGAAGATTTTATTCCAAGTGAAGAACCGAATTATACGAATGAAGTATTACTTACCGCGTCAACGCTTGTGTATGATAGGGAATCGGGACAGTTAATTGCGAATTGTCTCTTGGGCTTACAAGGAAATTATGCAGCAGTTTATAGTATTGGTGTAATGCCCGGTTATAGAGGCAAAGGGATAGCGACACTGATGTTGAAAAGAGGACTAAGTCTCCTTAAAGATAAGTATCCATTCCTTAGATTATATGTCATGGAAGGTAATGATGCGGAGTCTGTCTATACAAATCTAGGATTTGTTCAAGGAGTACAAGAGATACAGAGCATGTATATTCCAGTGAACGATCAAGCATAAACGTTTTCGGTATCCTTATAAGGGCGGTAAGCGTTTAAGCGAGTATAGGCGGGGAATTTATACTTTCTACAATTTTAAAAAAGGGCTGCCGGATGGCAGCCTTCTTCATCCTATCTAGGCATGTGAGGTTATGGGAAACATGAAATGTTTAGGTAGTTCTTTTAAAAGTGGACGAACAAATAACGTATCCTCACTCTGGGGGATTAATTCTGTTTCCATATGCTCTAGTGCATAATCTGGGGTGAAATAAAAATGGATAATTTCAGTTTCAGGAGAAATAATGCTATTCAATATCGCTTCGATATCCAGACTTGTTGTACTAATCATATCAAAAATATGAAGCTGATGACCCTCATGTTTAAAGATCACTACAACGTCAGCTTCTTCAATATAATAAAAGGAATCATGAAAAGGAAGGATGAAATAAAACAGCAGCTGATGTTCATTGTTTACAACGCTGAGTATAGTGGATACCGGTACTTTTCCTTCAGCGAATTTTTTTATCATGATGAGATCAACGGAGCTATTCATAGATAAGGGACGCACAGAGAAGGTTTTAGACGTTTGATTTCTAAGATTGGAAGCGTTAATCGAAAAGCTGCTTTCTTGCATGCGTTCAAATCCGAATTTGGGATAAAAATCCAAAGCGCTGTCGTTTGCAAATAAGTAGATGAAGTCATATTCCTGTTCGTACTTCGCGATAATATGATCTATTAATTTCCTGGATAATCCTTGCATGCGATAATCAGGATGTGTCATTACAGTGCCAATTTGGATGGCATTATACTCTTTTTGATTTAATATAATCGTCATTTTGTTTATGGATGCATTTGCGATCACTTGGTCCCCATCGATATAGGAATAACAGATATACTTGTCATTCCAGCCTCCTTGTTCATACCATGGCGAAAAATCAATCCCGAAGATAGATTTAGCTAATATATTAAAGCTTTCTTTATATTTTTTGATATGCTTATAATCACTGACCAATTGGTAATCGCTCATAAGTAAGCCTCTTTTCCAAAGTGTTTTTCATAGTCACGTTTAATGGTTATATCTTACTACACCGTTCTAAAGTAATGTTTATTATAAAAAAACAATCCCGAAATGATTTGGAGGCTAGAAAATGAGAGAGATAGATTATAGTAATTATTACTGGAAAGACGAGAAAATCAGATTACGGTCAATTCAAGAAGGGGATTGGGAAGGCTATTATACGAATCGTTTCGATACTCCAGCGCGGCGACTCTTACAGTGTGCTGTAGAACTACCACCCACCATTGCCGAAGCTAAAAATTTTGCGGAGACTTACGCTGAGTTCTCATCAGATAGACTAATGTTTACGATCGAAGATTTGCATGGTGAAAATGTTGGAGGCGTAAATCTGAATAGCATTGACGAGAAAAATGGTACGTTCAGCATTGGCGTGCAGGTGGATAAAGATCATCGAGGGAAAGGGTATGGAACGAGAGCTATAACCATTCTCTTAAAGTATGCTTTTTTTGAGCGACGACTAAATAAATTTAATGAATGTGCGCTTGAAGGCAACGAAGGTTCAATAGGGATGTTAAAGAAAGTCGGCTGCGTGCAAGAGGGTGTGCGGCGGAAAGTTATTTACACGAACGGACGATATTATGATTTGATATTGTTTGGATTGACGAAGGAAGAATTTATGGAGAAAAACGCGATGAATTAGAGAGCGTAGTTTCGGACTCAGTTGCAGCTATTCCTTAAGAATAGCTGTATTTTTGTTGCTTTTTATGTCAATAGCGTCAGTGGAGTCCGTTAGCAATCTAAAAGGGGTGTAAAACAGCGTTTAGGATCAGCTGGGTCCGATGGCAGTTACGTACGAGCAAAACGGATCAAACCCAAGAAAATTTAGATAAATTAAGGTATACAACCATGTACAACCAAATAATTCTGTACTTTCATCATATGAAAAATTCACAATAGAAAAACACAAAAAACAACTCTATCTAGTTACTTTCAATAAATTCATCATCTATCCCTATTAAATTTCTATACAAATCGGAAAAAGTGAACCCACTACCACATTTCAGGTTGTGAAAGTTGGAAAATAGTGCTTATACTAGAGTTATAGAAGGTAAGATTAACCAAAAAACACAACATGAGGAGGGTTTATATGGCGTTTATGATTGCTCAACGGGCTTTTATCAAGGTGTATCTTATAACAATGGTAGAACAACATCGCGGGTATGGATACCAAATGCTTGAGGATTTACGTCGAGATTTCAAGGCACATGGCTATTCCCCCCCACAGAGCGAAATTTATCGCGCGCTGCATGAGCTGGTACAGCAAGGGATTTTATATCGTACTAAACAGCTAAAAGGGAATGACCCGAAGGTGGATTTTCAAGAAATTGTCTTATATCATTTTACTTCTGATGGTGAAGAGAAAGCGAAGCTATATAAGAAGCAGGTGAAGACGGATCTTGACCGCTGTCTAGGTATTTTGAACAAGGCGGTTGCGGATAACTTCTAGAACTGGAACTATAGTTATATTTTCAGGATGCTCTCACCCTGTTATAATGGTTACTGCCGGATAATTGCAGTATATACTTGGAGGTAACAAATGATGGATGAACATATGAAACGTCGATTGGACAAACAACGTAAGCTATTCAGCCAACTTGGCATCACACTAGATGCTCTAACCATACATGAAAAAGAATTCAGTATGAAGCTTCGTGGTTACGATGCGGAGGAAGTGGATACATTTTTAGATAGCGTAATCAAGGATTACGAACGTTTTTATGCCACAATTGCTGATCTGATGGATAAATGGCAGGAGCAGCAAATAGAGATGCGCGAATTAAAATCAGAAACCAAAGCCACAGAGGTTATTCAGGTCCCAGTACTTCGAGGCATCGACCCAAAGGACTTAGAAGAGATCATTCTAAAACTGGAAACCAATGTTCGTCAGCTTAAAGATAAGCTTCCCCAAATCGAAAGCTATTTATAAGTCGAGAATTTTGAGTTCAGGAGCTGCGCTTGACATTTATAAATTTACCATTGACGAGTTAGCAGTTCATGATTTATGATATGTTCATAAATGATCATTTATATTTTAGTGGCGTGTTACCGTTAAGGGCATGAGCCAAGGATTGTCTTCATCTCGATGAGACATTTCTTGGCTTTTTTTGTTCCTAATTGACGATAATATGGGAAAGGAGTGATGAGCTTGTCGCGGGAGATCGAGCAATTTCAAGTACAGCGTGTGATTGGGAACAACGTTGTAATGGTTCAGGGAAGCAAGAACGGCAAGGAATATGTCATCATCGGTAAAGGCATTGGTTTTGCTGTGAAAGGTTCAGGTGTGATTGAAGGAAACGATCCTCGTATTGAGAAATTGTTTCGTCTAGAAGACCGCGAATCCTGGAGTCAGTATCAAATATTGCTGGAAGACATAGATCCCAAAGTGATGAGAATAACTGATGAAATAATTGCTGATATCCAAAGTCAATTTCCTGACAAATTAAACGACAAGATTTATTTGGCACTCCCGAGCCACATTCAATTCACCATTTACCGTCTGCGCAACGGGATGGATATTATTAATCCTTTTTTACAAGAAACTAAGATGTCTTTTCCGAAGGAATTTGATATCGCTTACAAGGCATCAGAGAAGATCAATGCTGAATTTCAGGTGCAAATTCCCGAAGATGAGGTTGGATTTCTAACTTATCATGTGTACTCCGCAGTTAACAATGTATCGGTGGGTCAGTTAGTAAAAGCATCTAATATTGTAAGTGAACTTCTGGATATGATACAGCAAGAACGGAATATAACTTTTGAGCATGGCAGTATGAATCATATTCGATTAATGATCCATTTACGGTTTTCACTGGAACGTATTTTGAAAGGATCACTAATAGATAATCCTTTTGTGAAACATATTAAGAAGGAATACAAAGAAGAATACAAGTTATCTCAAAAGCTCGGTAAAGTGATGCAAAAATCTCTTGGTGTAGATATCCCGGAAGAAGAGCTGTGTTTCCTGGCAATGCACTTACACCGATTATTTCAGACTTTAGTGAAGCAAAACTAACATCTTTAGAGGAGTGGAGCATATGTTTTCCAAATGGAAATCAAAAAAAGAAGAGAAACATACTGGACATACAATCGAAATCATGGCACCTATCAGCGGAGAGGCAGTTTCATTAACAGAGGTTCCGGATGAAACCTTTGCTGGTGGTCATATGGGTAGCGGAGTTGCAATCAGACCTTCCGAAGGAATACTAAAAGCTCCTTTTGATGGCACGGTTGCTCATATCGTGAAATCGAGTCATGCAGTTATTCTGGAACATTCCTCCGGTGTGCAATTGCTGTTACATATCGGAATCGATACTGTCAGTCTTAAGGGCAACGGATTTGTCAGTCATATTGCCTCTGGAGATCAAGTGAAGGCAGGTCAAACCTTAATCGAATTTGATCTGGATGTTATTCGCGCAGCAGGCTGTGACACAATTTCGCCTGTAATCGTGACTAGTACGGAGGAAACACCACCTCAAGTGAACGGACATTATGGTCAGGTTACAGCAGGACAGGATCTGATTCTTACAGTGGCTTCAAAGTAATAGGCTGATAGAGCATTACTACTATTGAATCGAAAGGATGATATTTTATGTTGGGTTTTCTACAAAAATTAGGTAAGTCGCTTATGCTTCCGGTAGCAACTTTGCCTGCGGCAGGTATTCTTCAAGGAATTGGATTGCTTGATTATGAAAAAGATTTGCATCTAGGATCAACTGTCGGGGGATTCTTGAATCAATATTTTGTTCCATTTCTAAACGCCGGTGCGGGTGCTATCTTCGGAAACCTTGCCTTGATCTTTGCGGTTGGTGTCGCCATTGGATTTGCCAAAGACGCCGTAGCAGCCTTGTCAGCAGTAATTGCATACATGGTACTGACCAAGATTCTGGCTGTCGTACCCCTTCAGTTCTCCTTCATCAATGATGATGTAGTGTTGAATATGGGTGTGCTTGGAGGTATATTTGCCGGTGCTTGGGCAGCATTCCTATATAAGAAATATCATAATATTAAGATGCCAGATTGGCTTGGGTTCTTCGCAGGTAAACGTTTTGTTCCAATCATTACCGCAGCGTCTACGATGGTCCTTGCCGTATTAATCGGGATGATCTGGAGTCCTGTACAAGATGTAATTAGTGATTTCGGTAACTGGGTTGTATCTTTGGGAGCAGTAGGAGCGTTCATCTTCGGTACAGCTAACCGCTTATTAATTCCGATTGGACTTCACCACGTGCTTAATTCGATTGCTTGGTTCCAAATTGGTGACTTCACGAATGCAGCTGGTGAGTTGGTACACGGTGACTTGTATCGCTTCTTCGCTGGAGACAAAACAGCTGGGATGTTTATGACTGGATTCTTCCCGATCATGATGTTTGCGCTTCCAGGTGCAGCTCTTGCATTTATTCATACAGCTAAACCAGAAAAACGTAAAATGGTAGCTTCCATCTTTATCGGTTCTGCTATTGCTTCCTTCTTAACAGGGATTACAGAACCACTTGAGTTCTCCTTTATGTTCTTGGCACCAGCATTGTACTTAGTGCATGCTTTACTAACTGGTTTCTCTATGGCGTTAATGTACATTCTAGATGTTAAGCTTGGTTTCAGCTTCTCCGCTGGTTTGATCGATTATCTAGTGAACTTGAAGCTTTCCACCAATGCATGGATTCTGATCCCTATAGGTCTTGCCTTCTTCGTTCTGTACTATGTGCTATTCCGCTTTATCATCACGAAGTTCAAGCTGAAGACGCCTGGGCGTGAAGATGATGATGATGATGCACTTGTAGCACCAACTGGAGGTAACGCAACAGGTTCAGCTGCTTCTTCTAAGGCTGCTCAAATTCTTGAGCACATTGGCGGACCTTCAAACATCGAAAATATCGATGCTTGTATTACACGCCTTCGTCTGATCGTTAAAGACGAGAAAGCCGTTAAAGATTCCGCACTGAAACAACTCGGTGCTTCTGGAGTCATGAGACTTGGTCAAGGTGCTGTTCAAATCGTATTTGGTCCGAAATCGGAGCAATACAAAGAGGAAATCGAGAAGTTACTATAACTTAACGTACTCCGTTTAAATTTATTAGCAAGGGCTAGTCCGCATACTAGCCCTTGTTTTTTTGTATTATCAGGGGGATAAAGTGTTGCAATATACACAATACCTAGTATAATACTTGGTATAACCTTACAAAGGAGTCGGTACATATGTCAGTCGACGATTATCTGGACCTTTTAAATTATGCCAAAGCAATTAACGATGGACAGTGGCAGGCTGACATCATAGAGAGTTTAAAGAATCTTAACACAGTATCGGAAGAGCCTCAAGTTCAAGAAGAAAGTGTGATAGAATTATGGTCACGGTTTGATTCCGTTAACATATTGATCATGAAGTTGTTTGAGAAGCTGCGTAAGAATGAAGAATCAGATGAAGTGTTACATTGGAAAGAACAGCTTCTAGAGCTTAAGCTGGAGCGAAGTATTTTATCCAAGAAGATTCTTAATCGGTATATTCGAATTCGATAATTGGGATCAAAATAGAGTTGTAAGAGAAATAATGAAGACAGTTACCTTATTAATTAGGGGCTGTCTTTTTGTATGTATTATGATGGGTTATGATAATTATGAAGAATTCTGATACAAAAATGTACTGACAGTCGTCTTACTTATAGCTGCAGCTGATAAGGAGGATTTACACGATGGAAATTCCGGAATCTGAAATTTTTAAAACAATATTTTATGAACATCACCCTATTGTCCGCCGTAAGCTTGCCGCTTTGGTATGTGATGAATCGGCGGCTGATGATTTAGCTCAAGAAGTTTTTCTGAGATTGTACCGAAATCCACCAGATGATCCAGCAGCGCTGGGGGCCTGGCTTCATAGAGTCCTTACTCGTATTGGATATGATTATTTGGACAAAAAAGCAAGGGAACGGCGACTGCAGAATAAACAAGAGCAGCTTTATGATGCTAGTGAATCTCCCCCTTCAGGTGAAGATGTCATAATCAGTAAGCTAGATCAGGAAGATGTACACGCCTGGCTGAATGAATTGCCTGAAAGAGACAGACAAGCACTTCTACTTCGCTACTCGGGGTACAGTTATGTGGAAATCGCGGGAGAGCTTGGAGTAAGACCTCCAGTAGTAGGGACCCTGCTCCACCGAGCGACAGAGAAACTAAGACAAAATGCAACGAAGGCGATACCCCAGACGAAGTAGGCTTCTTTCGAGGAGAAGTTACGAAGTAATCTTTAAAATCAGGAGGTACAATAATGAATAACAATTCAGGAAAGCAAGATAAAGATAAGCAAAGTACAGACGAAGCCTGGCTCAAGCTACAGAGTAAGTTAGAGAATGAACCTTATAATACTCAATGGGCAAAATGGAGTCAAATTAGTGAAGCTCAAACTGAGGATTCTGTTAACTTAAGTCAGCCAGCAAATGTCGAGAATCTTCAATCAGAGTCAACACCAACAGTAGTACAGGACATCCTTGTAACTACTCATGATAAGAATGTACAACGTCCGCGCCGACTGCGTATGAACCGTCGTCGGAAGCTAGGAGTTGTAGCTGCAAGTGTAGCTGTTTTTGCAGTCATACTTGCGACCCCAATAGGCAATACAGCAATGGCATCTATTCTGAATCAGTTCCGGATGGAACAGGTCACGGTTGTTCATGAGAGTGATCTGCGTAATATTTTCACACAGGTGGCTGAAGACGGTGAACTTAATCGATCCATTAATCAATTCGGTGAGTTTACAAACGCTAGCGGGGCTTACATTGGTGAGTTGCCTGCAGATCAACTGAAGTCCACCCTTGGATATCCAGCGAAAAAGACTGCTTTAGTGGAAGGACACAATACAGTTTCGGTGGGTGCTTCACAAGATATCACGCTTAATCTGAAAGTTGACGAAGTGAACAAAGCCCTGAAAAAAATTGGAGCAGATCATCTGCTGCCTGAATCGATTGACGGTAAACCTATTACACTTCATATTCCGGAAACTGTGAATTATAATCTCTCATCTGACGAAACACATTGGGCGAGTCTGTCGCAGATGAATGCGCCTGTACTAAACGTTGATCCTTCTATTAAAGTGGAAGAGGCTTTGGAAGCTGTAATGAATTTCCCACTGCTGCCAGATTACTTGAAGACTAGCTTAATGCAAAGCAGGGTCTTATCCGGAGAAATCCCAATGCCGTTAATTGCTGGTGAAAATACGGAGCAAATAACTGTGGGTGACATTTTAGTTATTGTTGACAATTATGAATACAGCCGCGGTCCTGTATATCAAGCTACATGGATTCAGGATGGACAGCTATTTAATTTGTCAGGTGAGCTCTATTCGAGTAAAGAGAAGCTTATGACCAAAGTTCAGGAGCTGATTGAATCGTGAGTACTGCAGCAATTGAAGCCAAGTCTCTAACTAAAGAATATGATAACGGGCGCGGTTGTCGAGATGTAAGTATTACTGTAGGGAAAGGGGAAGCCTTTGGCTTCCTCGGCCCTAACGGTGCAGGTAAAAGCACCTTTGTAAAAATGCTTGTAGGTCTTATTCATCCATCAAGTGGCAGTGGAACATTGTTTGGGCATAAGATTGGTTCGCTAGAAGCGAAATCGCTAATCGGTTATTTACCCGAATTGTATCGTTATCAGGAATGGCTGACGGGTGAGGAGGTTGTAAGGCTGCATGCAAGACTATGCGGAATGCAGCGGTCTGTAGCAGATAAGAGAATTCCACTACTTCTTGATGAGGTTGGAATTGGTAAGCGTGGACGTGACCGAGTGAAGCATTACTCTAAAGGAATGCAGCAAAGACTGGGATTAGCTTGTGCACTTGTTAATGAGCCGGCTATCGTGTTTTTGGATGAGCCATCATCGGCTCTAGATCCAATCGGACGTCAGGAAGTCCGGCGTATATTACAGACTCTAAAAGAAAAAGGGGTTACGATATTTCTAAACTCTCATTTGTTAGAGGATGTTGAAGTGCTTTGCGACCGAATGGCGCTACTGAATAACGGAGTTATTCTCCGGCATGGTAAAGTGTCCGAGGTGTTAAACAAGCGTATGAGCTGGCGATTTAAAGTAGGCGGCTATGCGCCTATTTTATTGTCGTGGCTAAAAGATCAGACAGGCTTGCAGATCCGGGTGTCTTCCCATACCGAAGAATCCATAGATAGTAGCAGGGTTTGGTTGGAAGCGGAGCTGGAAAGTGAAGAGCAGGTGGGTTGGCTGAATACACTGATTATAGAACAAGGGATGACCTTATATGAAGTTTCACATCAGCAAGAACGTCTAGAAGAGTGGTTTATGAATGCTGTATCAGGACTAAGCCACAGAGGTGAGCACGAATGAGAATTATAATGGGTATGACCTGGAAAGAGCTGATGCGCAAAAGAGTAATGGTGCTGACATTACTTATGACCGTGGTTTTTCTTATTGGGTTCTGGTTTATTGCGGGTACGATCGGGCAAAGTTCTATGTCTCACGGTTCTAATTTTCCTAGCGGAGAAGAACTTCTTATTCGTTTTACAAATGGTTTATTTATTTTATCGTTTGGATTTTTATTCGGAGCTTTTGTAATTGCTTTTTTAGCTATTTTTAGTTCATTTTCCGCCATATCAGGCGAGGCAGAGCAGGGAGTGATGCAAGCCTTGCTTCCAAGAGCCATTCCGCGCTGGAAATGGTATGCAGGCCGCTGGCTTGGTTATGTAACACTGGGAATAGGTTATGCGCTGATTTTATTTATTTCTATATTGCTAATTACGCAAGCCCATGCCGCAATTCCAAGAGATGGATTAGCGTTATTCAAATCATTTTTGCTCTTTTCTTCCATCGTACCGTTGCTAATAACTGTTTCTATGCTGGGTTCAGGATTCTTCTCAGCCCTTGGGAATGGAGTCTTTATGACGATGCTTTATGGAGCAGGATGGCTTGGAGGAATGATTGACAAGGTAAGTAGTTCTTTATTATCTGAGCCCGAAGCACTTAGCACTCTAAATAATATGACGGGGATAATGTCCTTACTTATGCCTGTAGACGGGTTACAGCGCAGAATGACTGCTGAACTGTTTAGTATTAACGAAATGAACGGGATGTTTAATGCTTCCAATAGTCTAATTGGATTAGATAACTTGACCTCAGTCCCATCTAATACATTTATCGTCTATGCGATTTTCTATACACTGTTGGCCTTCTTAATTGGATTGTATCGATTTCAACGGAAGGATCTATAGCAGTTTAACAATATATCGAAAAACTTAAAATGCCCTTTTTGTTGCCGGATTTTCGGAACAAAAAGGGCTCTTCAAGTTAGTATAAGTCGGATTAATTTTTAACACTAAGCTCAATCCAATCCGTAGACCAATTTCCAATTTCACCAAGTATAGGAGCCAACGCGGTACCTTTTGGAGTAAGGGAGTACTCAATGCGTACTGGCATTTCTGGATATACGGTTCGCTCAATAATACCTTCGATTTCCATTTCTTTTAATCGGTCGGATAGCACTTTACCACTTAAATTGGACAGACAGCTTTCAATTTCGCCAAAACGACGAGGGCCAGGCATAAGCACGAAAACGATCAGCGCGACCCAACGTTTACTTAGCAAGTCTACCGCTTTTTCAAAGCGAGGACACATGTTGAAATCATTCATAATATCACCTCGACATTCATTATATCATAAACTTACATAAAGTAATTATAAATATTTAAAGATATATTATAACTTGACGAAGTTATATTACAATGATAAACTTACTTACAAATAGTTACTTATATTTTAACTAATATTCAATCTTTATGTATAGCTGAAACTATACTAGATGAACATTGAGGAAGGTGTCACACATGACAAAACCAGATATTATTTCTATCCTACAAAATAAAATTACTCGAATTCCTTTAGAAAACAGTACAAATATATTGGTTGGACCGATTACTTTACCCGTGAATTTAGACGGAGAGACTGTTACTTTTAAATGGTACAACTGGCTTAACACTACGGATGCAGAGCTTCTTGGTGATAATAGTGAAGCAACGGCTGCTTTGATTTCAAAGTTACCTTCCATGAGCCTCGCAGATGGTCAGCAATCCAGTGTTTTAGTATATGGTGATTTCGAAGCTTCAGATGAAGCTTTGATACGGATGCATAGCATTTGTCATACCGGCGATATTTTTGGCAGCAAACGTTGTGATTGTGGCTTCCAACTGCATCAGTCCATGAAAATGATCGTCGAACATGGTTCAGGTGCGTTATTCTATCTTGCTAACCATGAAGGCAGAGGCATTGGATTGTTTAGCAAATCTTTAGCGTATCTTTTACAAGAAGAAGGATACGATACAGTTGAGGCTAATTTAGAGCTGGGTTTTTCTGATGATTCAAGAAATTATGAAGAAGCGATTAGCGTTCTACAGCATCTGCGTCATAAACCAGTCACGTTAATTACGAACAATCCGAAGAAACTGGAAGCTCTCAAGACTGCAGGTATGAATGCAGTGAAAAGAGTAGCGCTGTGGGGAGATGTATCTTCTTTTAACGAGAAATACTTACGCACCAAAGTGGCTCGTTCAGGACATTTAGAGGCAGTGAAAGAAGCGAATCCAATTGTAGGAAGACTGGCTAAGTAAAAATTGAGGTAGTGCTTTTGCACTCCTTCGATTATAATGGGTTACTGGAACCCAACTTTAAGCTTAGTGAGGTACAATATGACTGCTATTCAAGTACAAGACTTACGCAAAACATTCAAAGTACAAAAAAACCGCGAAGGTCTCAAAGGGGCCTTCGCTGATTTGTTTAAAAGGGAGTATACGGAAGTAACGGCTGTGAAGGATATTTCCTTTTCCATTCCCGAAGGTGAGATTTGTGGTTATATCGGTGAGAACGGTGCTGGGAAATCAACCACGATCAAAATGCTCACGGGTATTCTCGTACCCACTTCTGGAAATCTTACGGTGGGCGGTTATGTTCCTTATTTGGAGCGCGAGAAATTCGTGAAGAACATCGGTGTGGTGTTCGGGCAACGCAGCCAGCTGTGGTGGGACATTGGGGTCATTGAATCCTTCCAGCTGCTGCGCAAGGTATACCGGGTATCTGAACAAGACTTCAAGAAACGGCTGGATGAATTGGTCGAACGATTGCAGTTGCAAGAACTACTGAATCGTCCTGTTCGCAAGCTCAGTCTCGGTCAGCGGATGCGTTGTGAATTAGTCGCAGCATTACTTCATAACCCTTCGATTGTATTTCTGGACGAGCCAACCATTGGTTTAGATATTGTGGTGAAGTCAGAGATCCGTGAATTCCTTAAAGATATGAACCGTGAGCATGGAACAACCATACTGTTGACTACACATGATCTGCAAGATATTGAAGCTCTTTGCTCGCGGGTGATCAT
Organism: Paenibacillus sp. VTT E-133291; assembly: GCF_002264395.1. Taxonomy (GTDB): domain Bacteria; phylum Bacillota; class Bacilli; order Paenibacillales; family Paenibacillaceae; genus Paenibacillus_AQ; species Paenibacillus_AQ nitricinens. Next base: position 8,721 of record NZ_NFVA01000081.1, on the reverse strand, counting down.
GCTTGACGATGGTCGGATTATTTATGACGGCGGCCTAGAAGATCTGAAACAGCGCTGGGGAACCGGACGTGAAGTTCAATTTCAATTCGGAAATGCAACGAAACGGCAATTGCTTGAGCTTTGGACTGATGGGATGCCAGTTACTTGGTCTTCAGACAACGATCTTGGAGCATCGGTTTGGATACCGCTGGATTTAAATGTATCTGATGTTTTGGGACGGGTAGTAGGGAAAGCCGACATTACTGATATCAAAATCATTGAGACAAATACGGACGATATTGTTCGCAGTATTTATCAATCCGGGTCTGCGGATAAACCAGAGAAACAAGCTGCCGCTCTGAAGGATGAAAGAGAGGCTTTACATGTCTGATAAGCTTAATGCTGCAACAGCTATGTCTTCGTCCTCAGGAGGTTCTTCAGGTGGTCCTCCAGAGAATAGTCGTAGATTACTATTTGGGGCGTACTTAGATTTTATACGAATCCGGTTCCTTACCATGCTTGCTTATCGGATTAACTACTACTCAGGTATTCTGATCTATTCACTGAATATCGGAGTTAACTATTTCACGTGGATGGCCATTTATGGTAATGGGGATTCACTTGGTGGCTTTACCGCAACGCAAATGACGTCTTATGTCGCTGTTTCTTGGATGGCTCGTGCGTTTTATTTTAATAATCTAGATCGTGAGATCTCTACGGATATACGAGACGGAAGTATCGCTATCCAGTTTATAAGGCCTTATAACTATGTCTTAGTCAAAATGATGCAAGGACTCGGTGAGGGAATGTTCCGCTTCCTCTTGTTTATGATTCCGGGTATGGCTATAGCGATGTTGTTGTTCCCGGTTCAATTACCGACAGCACCAACTGCTTGGGCGGGTTTTCTTGTAATGCTCTTTTTCAGCTTTTTGATTAATTCACAGATCAATATTATTACGGGGCTCTCGGCTTTCTTTGTTGAGAATAATGAGGGCATGATGCGTATGAAGCGGGTAATTGTTGATCTGTTCTCTGGTCTGATCGTGCCGATCAGTCTGTTTCCTGACTGGCTATCTTCTATACTTAAGGTGCTGCCGTTTCAGGCGATTACTTACTTGCCAGGTTCTGTATTTACAGGACGGGTACAAGGGGTTGGAATTTGGAATGTACTGGGGATACAGATCGTTTGGTTCCTGGCCTTACTGATTCCAATTGTCTGGTTATATCATGCGGCGCGGCAGCGTCTCTTCGTGCAGGGAGGTTGAGGAAACGTGTATTACCTTGGATTATTAATTGAATACATCAAGAATTATATGAAGTCCCGGCTCACCTATCGCGCCGATTTCTGGGTAGAAGTCATATCGGATTTGCTCTTTCAGGCTACAAACTTTATCTTTATACTAGTAATCTTCATGCATACGGATAGCCTTGGCGGCTGGAATCAGAACGAAGTAGTGTTCGTTTATGGGTTCTTTATGGTGCCTTTTGGGGTGTTTAGTTGTTTTGTGAATCTATGGGGATTTAGTGAGCGTTATATCGTCAAAGGTGAGATGGACCGTATTTTGACACGTCCGGCGCATAATCTGTTCCAGATCTTTTTGGAAAATGTTGATCCACCAGCACTAATGGGCTCATTCATAGGTATTATTATTATGGCCATCAGTGGTAGTAATCTGGGTCTTCCCTTTGAATGGTGGACGATACCGGCTCTGATCATTCTTACGTTAAGTGCCGTCGCCATTTATACGGGGATTTATACGACACTGACTTCTTTATCATTCTATTCTGATGCTCCAACAGGGATTCTCCCGTTAATGTACAACATTCAGACCTACGGTCGTTATCCGGTAACGATCTACAATCGCGCCATTCAGGTGCTGCTTACGTGGGTCATTCCGTTTGCATTCGTCGGAGTCTATCCGGCAGCGCTCTTCCTGCAGCGTGATGAGATGACAAACCTTGCGCTGATGACACCTGTTGTAGGTGCGATATTCCTTGGGATTGGTCTGTTAGCATGGAGTTATGGTGTTAGAAGATATAAGGGAGCGGGCTCTTGAGTTAAGCTAGAGCTTATAGATTGACCAATAGCATATGAAACCGTTCGGAAGAAACTTCTGGGCGGTTTTTTTGATAGAGTATTATAGAGTTGGTAACGTTGGGAAGGAGGCTATTTCCGTATAATGATAAGACAGATTGAAGAGTTTACTAGCGACATTATTTCATTGCTTTCAGAGTGTATTTACAAACCATCAGTCGATAAGATGAACAATGTTATTCGGTTATATGAATCTAACGAATATCGGAAATTGTATGGCTATTATGTTAGTGAAAGAGTATCTGCTGTTATTGGAATTAAAATCAACCCAGCAGAGAATAGCGCTGTAATTCTTCATGTGGCAGTAAAACAAGGCGCAAGAGGTAAGGGGATTGGGCGTAAGTTGATTAATGAATTGTTATCTAGCAAGTCTTTTACCACATTTCAAGCTGAGACAGATTGTGATGCCGTTGGATTTTATAAGTCATGTGGATTTGAAGCGGAGAGTTTAGGAGAGCTGTATCCTGGTGTTGAGCGGTTTTTATGTATATTAAGGAGAGTGCGAAATGAAACTTTACATGGAAAAGCTGAATGCTGATGCTGCTAGGGATATTTTAAGCTGGAGATATGAACAACCGTATGATTTTTACAACAATGAACAAACGCCTGAAGCCATAAGTGAAATGCTTGCAGATTCATATTTTTCTGTATTTGATGATAATAAAGAGTTAGTAGGGTTCTTCTGTACAGGAAGCTCAGCACAGGTCCCAAATGAGTCATATACATATTCTCAGGGGTTTATAGATATTGGCTTAGGGATGAGACCAGAGTTTACAGGGCAGGGAAATGGGACTCTATTGTTCACAGCTGTTCTAAGCCAAATTGATTCAATGGTCGGAAAAAGCTCGAAACGTCTGACTGTGGCAAAATTTAATGATAGAGCGATACGATTGTATGAAAAAATGGGATTTAACCGGGAAGCTGAATTCGTTAAGGGAAGTACTGAATTTATTGTTATGATAAAAGTTTAAGCTTGATATCGGACCATTCTATTCTAATAACCAATGTTGATTCCTGGAAGGTGAAGAATGATCAATAAATGAAGGGCTGCCGAATAGGCAGTCCTTTATTTATTGATCGGAAGTATTTCTTACATGACGAGCGAAAATAGGAAATAAAAATAGAATACTTTCTCTTTATCAAAATTTTATTTACATATATCATTTTAATAAAGATACAAGTGAGAGGGATAAAACTTTACATAATTCAAGCGATCTTAATCACTCTCAAAACAATTTTGTGAGTGTGAGTTAGTTCCGGAGTAGAGTACTTGGAGTGGAAGTGTTAAAATAATGCTTTTCAAAAATGGGGGAGTTTGTTATATGTTTGGAATTTTGGCTATTTCCGGCCTGTCTTTTCTTCTAGTGGCGATATTTACGCCGTTGTTGATCTGGACACTGCACAGGCTGAGGCTAACGCAGCCAATTCGCTCCGAGTTACCAGCGGATCATCAGGCCAAACGTGGTACACCGCTTATGGCAGGGTTGGTCCTACTTATCGGAATAGCGATCTCGTTACAGTTTCATCCCGGACCTCTAATGTTACTCTTATGCGTCACGTTTTTGTTGTTCAGCTCCGTCGGATTTCTGGATGATTTCAAAAAGGCTTTTTGGCAAAATCCGTCCGGCATCACCGGTCGCTCAAAGCTAGTGTTACAATTTATTTTTACTGGATCCATTTTGTATGTGTTGTTCCATTCATTCGGCCTGACGAGCGATATTGCGTTGTTTCAAGGGCACTATTTGCAATTGCCTTTGTACCTTTATGTCGGAATCATTTTGCTGTTTGTGGTGGGCTCCGCAAATGCCATCAATTTTACGGACGGTCTTGATGGGCTACTGATCAATGTAGCCATTCCAACGTATTTTTTCTTTTTTATGATTTCGGACAAACCTGAAGTGCAGACATTTTCACTTGTCATGATCGGCTGTTTGCTTGGGCTGTTCCTTTACAATATTTATCCGGCAAGAGCGTTTATGGGCGATACAGGATCACTGGCGATCGGTGGCTCCCTTTCTATTTTGGCTGTCATTGAGAAGGTCGAGCTTTTGCTTCCGATTTTGTTTTTCGTCTATTTTGCGGAGCAGGTGTCGGTTATTTTGCAAGTTTGGTACTACAAACGCACGAAGCTGCGGCTGTTCCGGATGGCTCCGATCCATTTCCATTTTAGTTTAAAATACGGATGGAGCGAAAACAAAATCGTGATGATATTCGGTTTCATTTCGTGGGTTTCCGTACTGATTTGCTGGTTAATTTGGAAATATCTCATGCACTAAATAACTCTTTTATATTTACAAATCTATAAAAGTAGATATAATGAAATGCATGGAACCTTTAGTGATATTTAAAGCTTTGTCTAACGAGACACGTAGTCAAATTATGATGTGGTTAAAAACTCCGGAGGAATACTTTGATGAGAAGCCTTATTTACAACAAGGCCTAAGTTTTCGAACTGGTATATGTGTGGGAGATATTCAAGCTAAAGCGGGACTAGCACAGTCTGTTATCTCGAGCTATTTATTGACTATGCAAAAAGCTGGTTTGTTGGAATCTGAGCGAATTGGGAAGTGGACGTACTATCGTCGGAACGAGAAGACAATTCAGGAATTTTCCGAGTATATTAAACAGAAACTATAAATGAGAGGAGGGAAGCCTTTTTTTTGATAATACATATCTACAAATCTGTATATGTGAATATAAAATGGAGGATTATTTTAAAAATGAAAAAGATTAACCCGTTGCTCATCATTATTCTGGCTTTAGGTGTATTTGGTATTATCACTACGGAAATGGGGATTATAGGTGTTCTTCCGCAAATAACTCAAAAATTTAATATATCGACTTCACAGACTGGATGGCTTGTAAGTATATTTGCTTTAGTCGTTGCCATTTCTGGTCCATTTCTAACATTACTGGCTTCTGGTATTAATCGTAAAGTTATTCTATTAACGGCTGTACTTATTTTTGCAGTTTCAAATGTTGTGTACGCTTATACAACTATGTTTGAAGTAATGCTGATTTTTCGTATTATCCCTGCTATTTTTCATCCTGTCTTTTTTTCAGTTGCTCTTGTGACCGCTGCTCAACTTGTCCCTCCAGAAAAGAGCACCAAAGCAGTTACAAAGGTTTTCGCTGGAATCACAGTCGGGTTTGCTTTTGGTGTGCCTTTGACTTCTTATCTCGCGGACAAAATATCATTAGAAGTTGCTTTCCTGTTTGGTGCTGTTGTAAGTGTAATTGCCTTTTTAGGGATACTCGCTTGGCTTCCTTCCATGCCCGTTAAAGAAAAAATGTCTTATGGCAAGCAGCTTGGTATACTACGCAAACCCCTATTATGGTTAAATATTGTAACGGTTATTTTTATCTTTGCAGCTATGTTTTCTGTATATAGCTACTTCGCTGAGTATCTTGGTCAAGTAACACATATGAATGGATCATGGATTAGTATCATGTTGATGGTCTTTGGTATAGTCATGATTTTTGGGAACTTTTTATTTGGGGGCCTTTTACATAAAAGCATTCCAAAGACCGTCATCATGTTTCCTCTGCTATATGCGGTAACTTACCTCTTCGTTTATTATCTAGGATCTTATTTCATTCCGATGGTTATTATCATAATCATTTGGGGGGCAGTGCATTCCGGCGGACTCATTGTCAGTCAAGCCTGGTTAACGACCGAGGCAAAAGAAGCTCCTGAATTTGGTAATAGCTTGTTTATCTCTTTTTCTAATCTTGGAATTACTATAGGGACTGCCATCGGCGGTTGGTTTATTTCTCATTCGGGAATACATCAACTCATCTGGGTTGGGATTGTGTTCTCACTGCTTGCGTTCTTAACGATCATTATTAAAATAAAAATTTCGAAATTAAACGTAGCAGAAGCTAAGATGGGTGATTAACGGACATTATGAATTTATTAAAACAGCGACAGCCATGTATCTTATTTTCTGGTACATAGCTGTCGTTGCTTTCTATATTAAGTAATACAAACTTGTATTTTTCACTATTTTGATTTATTTTAATTAGACCCCATGAAGCTATTACATATGTATAAGAAAGAGGTTTATCCATGAGTAAAATGTATCTATTAAAAATTTGTTTAGCCATTACCCTCATACTAGGGATAGCTACCGGTTGCACCATCGCCGAACAGTCTACTTCAGATCCAGTTCCATCTATAACAACTAGTCCTAAGCCTAAATCGGATGCTACCGCAAAGAATGCACAAGAGGACACCAGACGCTTATTAGATGCTAAGGTAACACGGGTAGTTGATGGTGACACCATGAAGCTGACGATTGACGGTAAAAAAGAAACGGTGCGCTTACTACTAGTCGATACTCCAGAATCCGTAAATCCGAATATCCCTGAGCCTCAGCCATTTTCGATAGAAGCCTCTGATTATGCCAAAAAGATGCTTACAAATAAAGATGTGCAAATTGAACTAGATGTATCAGAACGAGATAAATATGGTCGTCTACTCTGTTATCTCTATATCGATGGCAAAATGTTTAATGAGCTTCTGCTAGAGCAGGGTTATGCACGTGTGGCATATGTATTTGCACCTAATACGAAATACGTAGATCAATTTAAAGCAATTCAGGATCAAGCAAGAGAGCAGGGAATCGGCATCTGGAGTATTGAAAATTACGCACAAGAATATGGTTTTAAAGTTCCTAAGCCTACAGCAACTCCTAAGTCATCACGTTAACAGTTTTCATAGAAGGTCAAGATATTTAAGTAAAAACACACTAAACAATAGTTAGTGTGTTTTTGCTTTTACGTGGTAGATGGCTACCTATCGGGATGTTTATTTTAATAAAATGTTTCATCTATATGATTTCCATGTAAATTTGATACTCCAATGAGTGTGAAAACCCCATCTCTTTTTTCATAAGTATAATTAACGTTAGGTTCATCCTTAAAATTCACAACAGCTTGATAGTATCCATATTTAAAACTGTATACTCCATTTACATCCTGAATATTATCAGAATTATTTAATCTTTCATTGATTAGATAGGTTTTTACTTGATCTGCTATTTCGCGTTTCTTATTGGGTAAGCCAGTTAATGAGAAATAAGAGAAGATAATGATTAAACTCGCAATTGTTAGAAGAGAGAAGACAATGAGAGTATTTGAATTTGATTTCTTTTTCTTCAAGTGAACCCCTCCATTAACGTCACTTAAATGGTATAAATATACAGTATAATTTCTATGCAGTAAAGTAAAGTACGTATGCTTGTCTTCTTTATGTGCTTATTTAAAAGTAGAAGGGTGTTGTTTCGTTTGAGTAATTATATTATGGAGCTTGGGGAAACTTTAGAAGAATGAATTTACTGGGGGATTTAGAAAAGATGAAATTGAACTGCAAGAATAACTGAACATCTTACGCCAAGTGTCACCTTTCCCAGCAAATCATAATACGATGAAATATGAACCATGACATTAGCCCGGAAAGGTGTGCGATTATGAACGGAACAATCCTCAATTTCTTTGCTGGCGGGAATACGGCTCACGGCTTTTACAGCCTCTATGAGTCGTCATTGCAAAGTTTAACGCGTCTGTATGTTTTAAAAGGAGGCCCAGGTACGGGGCAGACCAAACTGATTAGAGAAATTGGAGAGCAGTTGAATCAACAAGGTTTTGAGATTTGGTTCATCCACACTGCATCAGATAACGATTCATTCGACGGTGTGATTATTCCCAAATTAAATATAGGAATTGTGGATGGAACAGCTCCGCGAGTAATAAACCCTGAACTGCCTGAAGAGTCCATCGTATTCGTAGATTTGGAGCAGGCCGCTGATCAGTTCCAGTTGTGTCAGCAGAAGCTGGAAATCGATAATTTAGTTGGAGCCATTAAACAAGAACATGAATTGGCTTATGCCGGCTTTGCTGAAGCTCTTCGCATACATGACGAATGGGAAGCGATTTACATCGCGAAAATGGATTTTCAAGCAGCCGACGAGCTGACACAGGAGTATATTCAACTTCTGTTCAGTGATCAGAAATCTGAAACAGTTAGCCGAGTAGATCATCGTTTTTTAGGTGCGGCGACGCCTAAGGGGGCAGTGGATTTTGTTCCTAATCTAACCTCAGGACTAAAAAGATATCTGGTTAAAGGACGTGCGGGCTCCGGAAAATCTACACTGCTCAAGAAAATAGCGGCTGAAGGCATCAAGCGTGGTTTCGATGTTGAAATTTACCACTGTGGCTTCGATCCAAACAGCCTTGATATGATTATTGTGCGTGAGCTTGGATTTGCTATTTTTGATAGCACGGCTCCCCATGAGTACTATCCAGATCGGGACACCGACGAGATCGTCGATATGTATTCCCGCTGTATACAGCCCGGTACAGATGAAGAATATTCCGAAGCTATAGCTGGCATTAAAGAGCGATATTCGAGCACCATGAAGCAATCCACACAGCATCTTACAGACGCAAAAGTATTCCTAGTTGCGTTAAAGCAAATCTATACTTCAACCGTGGATTTTGATCAAGTAGACAAGATTAAATCGCAGATTTTAGAGGAAATCAACGAGATTGTTGAAAGTCCACTGGAGGTTTAAACCTACATTTAAGATCGCTCTCTAGAGGGCGGTCTTTTTTTGTTGTTTAGGAAATTATACAATACAAAAAAA
>NZ_NFVA01000022.1 GCF_002264395.1 Paenibacillus sp. VTT E-133291 | reverse complement strand
ACTGTACACTTGACAGGGAGCACTTCAAAAACCCTGAAGCAGCTCTTTTTTATTCTTTTAACTGGTTAACTGCAGATGATCATCTGAGATCCCATCATTCTCCTGATCACGATCTATAACCATCACCTTGATCAGCTCGTCATCCGTGGAACAATCAATAAAGCGATCGCCATCGCCATCTTTCTCTTCCCAGTCATTAAGACGTAATATATACCCGATAGAATTGGTATCTGGCAACACCTCAATGCGTGCAACTGCACGCCCATCCTCCATATACCGAAAGTCGCATTGTCCATCCTGAATTCCTGTATCCCAAACCCAAAGATTCCAGCCTTGATATTTCCCATCTGGCCGTTCATAGTGTACTTCGATAATTTTAGATCTCGGGGCTGGCTCACCACATTCATCATAGAGCACCATCATCGACAAGCCTTCAATTTCCACCTCGCTACCTGTAACCCTTCGGAATGCTTCTGTCCCTGCTCGGGTATGATCCACTACCACATTCCAACCGTTATTAGCTTCAGGAAGAGATAGCTTTACTCGATCATTATTGGCATTAAAAATGACTGTTATATTGTTCCAGAGATCGCCTCCTGCATGATTTCTAAGCAGGTACGACACGATCCCCCCATCACAGCGCATAAATTCCAGCGAACGCTCAATTTCCTGCCTACCATGCAGACGAAATGCCGGATGTGTACGCCGCAGTTCGATCAAGCCTTTATAATATTGAAATACAGGATTAAACACACTCTTCATATTCCAGCGGATCGCGTTAATCGTATCACCGCTACGATAGCTATTATGATCTCCAAATTTACTGCGCAGGAGTTCATCACCGGCATGCAGGAATGGAATCCCTTGCGAGGTCAGGATGATTCCATTTGCAAGCAGGGATCGGCGCACGGTCTCATTGCTGAGAATATTCTCCAGATCTACATTTACGTAAGGATTAGCCCGTGAAGCAGCATCCTGAAATCCCCCTTGTACGGTAAGCACCTTATCCCATAAATTCAAATTATCATGGGCCGTTACATAGTTCACCGATTCCACAGGAGAGTCTGTAAATTCGTGGATGGCTCCTTTGATTCCGGCTGCAACAGCCCCTTCTTTGCCGTATTCCCCTGTAATGAAGCCCCGTCCCCATCCATCACTATCACCTTTGATCGCCGAACGGAAGTTATCGTTGAAGACAGCATATCCTTTTCCCCGCTGCACACCTTTTAGCGTCTTTGTTGCCAGTGGAGAATCTCCTCCTGTCCAAGGTTCGCCATATAACAGCAGATTAGGATTTACCTCAAGTCTAAGCTCTTCCGTTATTTCACGCATGGTCACACTATCCATCAGACCCATAAGATCAAATCTGAAGCCATCAATATGATACTCCGTAGCCCAGTAGGACAAAGAATCCTTAATATATTTGCGTACCATCGGACGCTCTGTAGCCAGCTCGTTACCCACGCCCGAGCCATTAGATAAACGTCCCAAGTAGTCACGGCGATAGAAGTAATCTGGTACAAGCGGCTCAAAGGGGCCCTTCTCCACAGCGTACGTATGGTTGTAAACCACATCCATAATCACTGAAATCCCACGACTATGCAGTGCCTGAACCATTTCTTTAAATTCCCGAATTCGTAGCCCTGGATTGGTAGGATCAGTGCTATACGATCCTTCCGGTACGTTATAATGCTGAGGATCATAGCCCCAATTGTAGTCGTTATGTTCAATGGATGAACCACGCTTCATTACACTCAGCTCATCTACAGTCTGGAAATCAAACACAGGCATCAGATGTACATGGGTGATACCCAATTCGACCAGATGATCCATACCTATTGCATTTCCTTCCGAATCTTTTAATCCAAATTCTGTAAATGCTTTAAATTTACCCTTATTGTACATGCCAGAGCTCTCATGTGAGGAGAAGTCACGCACATGCAGCTCATAAATAACCGCGTCTGCAGGATGCTGCAATGGAGGAGCAACATCCTTCTCCCAATGCTCAGGATGGGTCCTACTTAAATCAACGATTGCTGTTCTTAAACCATTTGCCGATACGGCTGTTGCATAGGGATCTACTGCTTCCGTCACACTTCCATCAGCAAATACAGCACGGTACATATAATATTTCCCTTTTAAATCACCTGATAACTTAGTCTGCCAGACTCCGCCGTTCTGACGCTGCATATATATAATACGCCCACTATCTGCAGAGCTCAGATCAAATCCAATGTTACGTTGATTTCCATCTGTTTCGTACAAAACTAGAGATACAGCAAAAGCAGTAGGTGCCCAGACTTTAAATACACTGTACTCCATCGAGTACGTTAAGCCCAGGTCTTTACCTTCATAGACCTCAAACATTAATTCTGTATTTATAACATTTTTACTCATGAGTTAACACCATCCTATGGCTCCCTGCCTAACTTATAGGGATGCTTATAAGTCCAAATATTTCCAGTTTAGATCATATTAATACTTGCACAGCTCTGCAAGTCGATAAAGGTGTATAAACTTTCTATGGATTCATACTATTATATGTAAGACATATTTACAGGTTTGGGTTCCTTACCGACTTTATTACTCATCACTATTACTATCGGCATAGACATCTGTACAATAAAGCAAATAAAAAGTGAATTTAGTTATTCTAAATTGAGTATAACGCTCTCCCATGAACATAAGCCAACACAAGAAATAAAATTATTGATTTAAACACAAAAAAACCGACTTCCAAACATCGGAAGTCGGTAATAGTAGTTGGAACGTTATAAAACGTTTAACGGAGTAATGCATATGGAAATAGTTAGTTAGTGATGCTTTGAACAAGTGCAGCTACTTCTTCAGCAGTGCCAAGTTGCAGTGCTTTTGCAGCCAGTTCCTTCATGTCGGCAGCCGACAATTTAGAAATTTGACTACGTGCTGGCAGAATTGACGTTGCACTCATACTGAATTCATCAAGGCCAAGACCTAGTAAGAGTGGAATCGCTGTTGCGTCCCCAGCCATCTCACCGCACATTCCAGTCCATTTACCTTCTGCATGCGCTGCATCAATTACATTTTTGACCAGACGCAGGATGGCCGGATTGTATGGCTGATACAGGTAAGACACCCGTTCATTCATACGGTCAGCAGCCATTGTATATTGAATAAGGTCATTCGTACCAATACTGAAGAAATCAACTTCCTTTGCAAACTGGTCAGCCAATACAGCAGTGGAAGGAATCTCAACCATAATGCCGAGCTGAATGTTGTCAGACACTTCCTTGCCTTCTTCACGAAGCTTCGCTTTCTCTTCAAGCAGAAGATCACGGGCTGCACGGAATTCACCAAGTGTTGCGATCATAGGGAACATAATGCGAAGATCCCCATGAACACTTGCTCTCAGTAAAGCACGCAGTTGCGTACGGAAAATATCCTGACGATCCAGACAAAGACGAATTGCGCGGAATCCTAAGAAAGGATTCATTTCCTTTGGTAGATCCAGATACGGAAGTTCTTTGTCGCCACCGATATCAAGTGTACGTACAACTACCGGTTTGCCTTTCATATTCTCAAGCACAGTACGATAGGCGTTATATTGAATTTCCTCAGAAGGCAACTTATCGCGGCCCATGTATAGAAACTCAGTACGATACAAGCCTACACCTTCGCCACCATTCTCAATTACACCATTGACATCGTTTGGTGTACCGATATTAGCTGCCAACTCCACGTGCTTACCGTCTGCAGAAATCGTTGGTTTATCACGAAGTTTCTTCCACTCTGCAATTTGCAAGTCGTAAGCTTCCTGCTTGCGAACGTACGCTGCCACTTCTGCTTCACTAGGATTAATAAGAACGTCTCCGTTCAGACCATCGACAATCACTAGATCCCCAGAATTCACTTCTGTCATGACATTCTTAGTTCCAACAACTGCTGGAATTTCCAAGGAGCGTGCCATAATCGCTGAGTGGGACGTACGTCCACCAATGTTTGTTGTGAAGCCTTTAACATACTTGCGATTTAGCTGTGCTGTGTCAGAAGGTGTTAAATCCTCAGCGATAACAATAACCTCTTCATTGATTTCTGCAGGACTAACATAATGAATACCCAGCAAGTGGTTCAGCAGGCGTTTGGTCACATCACGCATGTCAGCTGCACGTTCTTGTAAGTAAGCACTCTTCATGTTTTCGAACATTTCAATGAATTGTGTAGCTACTTCGTTTAGTGCATAGTCCGCGTTAACCGATTCCTGACGAATTTTATCAATTACGGGATTAATCAGCTCAGGGTCCTCAAGAATCAGCAGATGGGATGCAAAAATCTCTGCTTTCTTCTCTCCTAGTTCTGCTAAAGTACGCTCTTTAATGGTTTGCAGTTCAGCACTTGATTTAGCAAGTGCGTCATTCAACTTGGCGACTTCTGCTTCAGGATCACTGATACTAGTCTTTGTAATTGTATAATCCGGATGTTTCAGGATAAAAGCACGGGCTACTGCAATCCCTGCTGAAGCCGCGATTCCTGAAATTTTATTCATGGATTTCCCCTAGCCCTTCTTTAATCATTACATCAGAAAGTGCGCTCAGAGCTTCAGCTTCTTCGCTGCCTTCAGTAATCAGAGACAACGTGTCTCCAGCTTCCAGACCCAATGACAATACGCCAAGGATAGATTTCAATGTAACTTTTTTGCCTTTTGCTTCTGCATAAGCTTCTGTACCTTTGAATTTCGTAGCTGTATTTACCAAGGCAGTTGCCGGACGTGCGTGAATTCCATCTTCATCGATAATTCTGAATGTTGTTTGCATAATATTATCCAACTCGCTTTCTTTTAATAGAGTATTTTTTAATTTATAGTGAAGGCTTCGCTCCCTTTAATGTTTAAAGGAAGCTTCCACCCTTGCACTTTTACTGAATGGTAATAATATCCTTATCGCCAATAGATACCTTACCTGGCTTCTTCAAGGTTACGGAAGAGCCTTCTGGCAAATTGGAGAAAATAACAGGAGACATTACTGAAGGTGCATGTGCTTTTACATATTCTAAATCCACTTCCATGATCGGCTGTCCAGCAGCTACAAGGTCGCCCTCTTCAACTAGAACAGTAAAGCCTTGACCTTTAAGCTTAACTGTATTAACCCCTATATGAACGAGCACTTCCTTACCCCCATCGGACATAATGCCGATCGCATGCTTGCTCGGGAACACATTAAACACTTTACCGTAAACCGGTGAAGCAATCTTTCCATCATCAGATAGGAAAGCAAAACCGTCACCCGTCATTTTTTGGGAGAACACTGCGTCTGGAACCTCAGTGATATCCACTAATTCACCATTTACCGGAGAGACGATATCTTCTTTGATAATCGCTTCACCAGTTTCACCCGCCTGCTGTTCTTCTTCAGGCTTAGGTGCAGCCGTTACCGGCGTTGCTGCAGGTGTCTTCCCATTAATTACATCTTGAATCTGCGATTTTATTGTATCGGAACGTGTACCGAAGATCGCTTGGACATTATTACCCACCTCAAGCACACCTGATGCACCAAGCTTCTTCAGACGATTCTTATCCACACCTGATTTATCTTTAACTTCCACACGAAGGCGGGTAATACAAGCATCCAGATGAGCGATGTTCTCTTTACCACCCAACGCAGATAAAATGTTTCGAGGCAGATCATCACCAGTTTTAGAAACTGATTCTGCATCTGTATCATCAGCTTCATCCGTATCTTCTTCACGCCCCGGTGTCATCAGATTGAACTTGCGAATAACAAAGCGGAACCCGAAATAGTAAATCAATGCAAGAGCAAGACCTACTGGAATTACGAGCCACCAAGCCGTACGGTTCGGAATGATACCAAAGAGTACGTAATCGATAAAACCTCCAGAGAAGGTCATACCAATCTTAACATTAAGGATATGCATGGTCATAAAGGACAGACCTGCAAACACAGCATGTACTGCGAACAGCAATGGAGCTACGAACAGGAATGAGAATTCGAGTGGTTCAGTAATCCCTGTCAAGAACGAAGTCAATGCTGCGGAAATCATCAAACTTCCGACGATTTTTTTATTATGAGGTTTAGCTTCATGATAGATGGCCAAAGCAGCTGCTGGAAGACCGAACATCATGAAAGGATACTTACCTGTTGTAAATGTTCCTGCTGTGAATTCAACGCCATCACGAAGCTGCTGCATGAAGATCCGTTGGTCACCACGTACCAATTCTCCAGCTTTATCTACGTAGGTACCAAATTCATACCAGAATGGAGAATAGAAGATGTGATGCAGACCAAAAGGAATCAGCGAGCGTTCGATGGTTCCGAAGATAAACGCTGCGAGCGTTTTATTCGTATCAATCATACTTTGTGATACAAAGTTCAGACCGTGCTGAATTGGCGGCCAAACTAAGGTCAATGCCAGACCGAGAAGCAAAGACGTAACCGCAGTCATGATTGGAACGAAACGTTTACCTGCGAAGAAGCCCAAATAGGATGGAAGCTCAATTTTGAAGAATCGTTTGTACATGGACGATGCCAATATACCGACGAGTATACCACCAAACACCCCTGTCTGCAGTGTTGGAATACCTAAGACGCTAGCATAAGAAAAATCGCCTTGGCTCAGGACATAATCATTGACGCCAATTACAGTACCCATCGTAACATTCATTACGAGGAAACCGATAATTGCGGCTAGACCAGCAACACCTTCACCTCCGGCTAAACCAATCGCAACACCCACGGCAAATAGTAAGGATAGATTATCAAATACAATTTGCCCTGAGTTCATCAATACGTTAGCTATCGCCTGAACGACATCATTCTCCAGTGCCGGAACGTACTGTAGAAAATCGGGGTTTACCAGCATGTTTCCTATTCCAAGCAGCAAACCAGCTGCTGGCAGTATGGCAACTGGAAGCATTAGCGCTTTACCAACTCTTTGTAAAACGCCAAACATCTTTTTAAACATCAAGTCACTTCCTTTCATTATTCACTTTTCAGTAAAACAGATGCCAAAAAAGGCATGAGCAACACAGTATAAAGGTTGTTATCTAACGCTAAGGTTAGATTACCCCAAGATGGGGACTAGCAACCAAAATACTGTAAATCACTCATGCCTGATCGAATCAGTTACACGCTTGGTATTCTGTTTTAATTAGGACACCGATATTGTAGCACCGTTTTTTTGAAGTGACAAGCTTTTTTTACGGCTTACCATTCGTCTCCATACCCAATTCGTCTTCTTTCTTCTGGGCAAGACGTTGCAGGTGAACGGTCAAATAGCTGACCTCAGCTGGATACACAGGAATATGCACTCGATTCTCGATAATCTTAGTTAATTGCCAAGCCAAGGAATACATTTCAGGATATTCTCGTTTCATAAGACTATCCAGCGTTGAAGTCTCCCTTACCGATTCTCCACGGCGCAGTCTTTCTAGAACAAAACGTAAATGAGTCACCAATCGTGAATAATCAAGTGAATCACGTGGAATTCGATATTCAAGGTTATTCTCTACGATTCCGATCAAATCCCCAATCAAAAGAGAATGTTGTCTAACCTCAGAAATTTGTCTGTTGCTCAACGCACTAACGATATGAAGTGCCACAAAGCCTACCTCATCTACAGGCAATTCCACATCCATACCTTCATTAATCCGCTCAATCGCGTACTCTGCCATCTTGTACTCTTCAGGATAAATCTCTTTAGTCTCATACAGAAATGGATTGTGAATTGGGATATGTTGTTCATAACGCCGAATAGCAAATGAGATATGATCAGTGAGTGCAATATGAACATGCTCATTAAGTGGTTGACTACTGCTTTGCATAATATATAACAAAATTTCATGTACAATCTCAATCAACTTCTCATCCACTTGGGGAAGAAGCTGTTTATATTGTTCCTGTTCTTCCTGGCTGCGCAGAATAAACATCTTCTCCACAGCGGATAGGTTAATCCGATCATGCAATTTTCGATTAAACCCTATCCCTTTGCCAATCACTACAACCTCGGAATATTGGGGATGGTCCGCAATGATAACGTTGTTATTTAACACCTTTGCTACAGTTATGCTACTCATTATTGCCACCTCTTTTATCTCTAAACACCTGACTTCCAAGCAGCAAACGCAACATGAAACGGTACGATTAAAAAACTCTCGTTACCATCATATCATCAACATTCCGATATTAGAAGGATACCCGCGTTCTATTTTACCCGGAAAGTTCTGCTGGAGAACTTATATACCAATGTGAGGGCAATAACCATATAAGCAATCGTTCCCACAAGAACAACTAGTGTAAAAATTGATGATCCTTTTGGGAATCCGATAGAAGCCACGCTTAGTCCTAATACAACGCTATTGACGATAAAAAAGAATGGATTCTTCATATTGAGCTCCGTGCTGTATGGTTGAAAAATATAATACATGAACAAGTGATGCACGGAGAAGAACAAGGAAAGACACAGAATCGTCACCCAAAAAATCAACGCATCCCTCAACCCCCAATCCTCACCCGAGAATAGAAACAGCAGAGTACATGCTAAACATATAGCCAAAGCAGGAATAAGGTTAAAGCCACTCAATTTAATAAGACGAATCTTGAAGTTGTCCAGAATCGCAGCTTGTTCACGATAAAATCCATAGCGTAATAAGCTTTGATCGCAATTATAAAACATCGCTTTGCACACTCGCTCACCTATAGAGGTATAGTTCATAATAAATACAAAAAAGGGAAGTCCACCGAGCAGATAAGTCGTATACTTAGACGAAGTCTCCGGCGAAATGAGTATGATTAGAACAGCCGCTATAAAGAGCACACCAATGATAATTAAGCGTCTCTGGATGGGTTGAATTAACAAGCGTTTATGTCTGGAGAAAAAAATAGCATTCAGGTAGGCGTAACCTTTTTTTCCTTGAAAAGCTTTCCCCTTAAGTTCTTCCGACGAAAAGTCCTTCTCCTTGGTCTGAACATCTGCTACCCTTGCTTCTTTCATCATCCGGTTCATATCCAGCAGTGGATCATCTATCTTGGTAACGACGTCTACAGCGCTGCGGTAGTTAGGATATTTTCCAATATACACAGCTGCAATTCCTCCAAGTACAACGATCACAAGACTCACTGGGATACTAAATCCTGTCGCATCATTTACGAAAGCATATCCTAGATAAAGGGGCATATAGGCAAATAGAGCACCTAGTCCAATCACCGACCATACCCAGCTCATCTTTTTAACTAACACAATTCCTTTTTTGTCAAAAAACCAAAGATTCAGCGCCTCGGTGACTATTCTCCAAGCCGTTAACAGTAGTACAAGCCATACGCCATGCCACAACGGGGCCCCAAAAATGCCCGCAAACACGGTTAATGCCGGAATAAAATATAAAAAGAACGTTAGCCCTTTAAGCAAAAGTGTAGCATGCATATACTGTTTAGCCTGAATTCTCATCAGCTTCACACATATATATTTATCCCGTTTGGGCTCTAATATAAACACATTCGAAACCGCAGCCACAATAAAGCTAAGAATTATAAAAATATGTAAGAACAAAGCATACTGTTCGGCGAGCGGCAATTCTTTGTGTGTGAGGACAATTGGCAAATAGATCACAATTCCCAAATAGGCAAACTTGCCTAAAAACCCCCACACCACCTTCAATGCAAGTACTATCCCAGCGAAGAGTTGTTTTAGTGCAATGTTAGAATAAATATCCCCATTTAAAAGTTTGCCAAGAACAGGTAGCATCTTGAAATAGTAAATCAGCCGATTGGCTCCGGACGAACCTCTAATCCTCTGAATGCTGCGAAGTGTACTAATCATTGTTGCCATCCTGAAGTAAAGCTATAATTTGCTCCTCAAATTCTGGACTTTGCAGAGTCTCACGCGGAATTTCTTGAAGGGTTCCATGATTTAGAATAACCAACTCGTCACATAAATCGGCGGCTAATTGTAAAATATGCGTAGAAAAAATAATGATGTGATCCTGCTTCATCTCACGCAGCAATTTCTTGATCTCAAGAGCCACAACCACATCAAAAGAAGTTAAGGGCTCATCTAGCAAAATCAAAGGCGGGCGAGAAATGATAAAGCAGAGCATTTGGATTTTATTCTTCATCCCGTGGGAATAACCCTTAATCAGCCGGTGTCGATCTTCTTCCTCAAACTTAATAATGGAAAAATAATCTTCAATGCTTTTATCCGGATCGATCTTCTCACGGTTAATGTCCATATAAAACTTAACGAACTCATAACCTGTCAGAAACTCAGGCAAAATGGGTAGGGAAAATACATATCCGATGTCCTCGTCACGAAGCGGACGGGTACTATCCTTCTCACCAATAAAGGCAGCCCCGCTATCCATTGGAATCTCACCACTTAGGCAATTGAAAAGTGTGGTTTTACCTGCTCCATTCCGTCCGAGTAGCCCATAGATCTTCCCTCTTTCAAAGGTGAAATCTGCATCTTTAATCACCTGTTTACCATCGAAGCTTTTATGGATATGGTCTAAAATTAGTTGCACGCTCGCGCACCTCTCCCATTCTATAGCTAAGTCCTAGAAACCTAGAGTAAGCCCGGTAGCAATCACCGAGCTTACCTTAAGTTAAATCATTCTAGTAGTTATTGCTTTAACTATTCTTCAGGTTGCTCAGCCACAGAAGTTGAAGCTTTGCTCGGTGCAATAGATGCTGCTGGAGTTGGCAGGGAAGCTGCCGTTGCGACTGGAACAGCCTTGCTTCCAGTTGACCCTGAGGATCTAGTCGTCAGCCCTTTGATCATGGCCTCTACGTCAATTCCAGAGACACTCTTCAGCATCTCAGGAGCCGTAGACATCAACTGTGTTACATAATTGCTGACACGTGCTGCACCTTCACCATTACCGGTATCTACAACAGTAAGCTTATCAATGGATGCCAGCGGCTTCGCAATTTGTCCAGCCAAATCTGGCAGCATTTTGACGATAATATCCAGCACAGCGGCTTCCCCGAACTTCTGGAACGCTTCCGCCAGCTTCTCTTTCGCTTCCGCTTCCGCTAGACCACGCAACCGGATAACTTCAGCATCCGCTGTACCTTTAGCCAGCTCTGCATCCGCCATCGCTTGACCTTCAAGGCGCTTCTGCTCCGCTGTAGCCTTAGCTTGCGTCTCGATACTGTATTGCAAGGCATCCGCTTCGCGCATTCTCTTCGCCTTATCGGCTTCCGCTGCTTGCTCTACTGCGTAACGATCCGCTTCCGCTTTTTTCTTCACTTCTGCATCGTACTGCTTCTCACGAACTTGAATTTCTTTAGCCTGTAAATCGATTTCACGTTCCTTACGTACCAGCTCAACCTTCATTTGCTCTTCAACAACGGTCTGCTTCGCACGTGCCTCTTGAATATGGTAAGCCTGATCGGCTTCCGCTTTCGCCGTGTCCTGATCCCGTTTAAACGCAGCCACCTTAAGCTGGTTTTCCTTGGAGGCTTCGGCGATATTCGTATCCCGCAGCAGTTCTGCTTTTTGCCCTTGCTCTTCAGCATTTGCCTTTTGAATTCTCGCATCCCGCACTGCTTCTGCTTCAGCGATCTCTGCATCACGCTTCACCGCAGCGATTCGCGGTTTACCCAATGCATCAAGATATCCATGTTTATCTCGCACATCCTTGATGGTAAACGAAACAATTTGCAGACCCATTTTCTTAAGATCACGTGCCGCCACGCCTTGAACCTCTTGCGCAAAACGGTCGCGGTTACGATATACTTCCTCAACGGTCATTGAACCGAGAATGGCCCGCAGATGACCCTCAAGAACTTCTTGCGCCTCACTTTTCAGTGCTTCGATCGGTTTGCCCATGAATTGCTCAGCAGCTGTCGCCACATCTTCAGTCGAGCTGCCCACTTTAATAATCGCTACACCGTCAGCAATAACCGGAACCCCTTGTTCGGTATATACTTCCGGGGTCATCACATCGAGTTTATGAGAAAGAAGCGACATAAATTCAGCCTTCTGAAAGATAGGGAGGATAAAGGCCCCGCCCCCACGAACAATTTTAATCTTACGTCCAGATCCATCGTCAGAAATGTGATTTTTACCTAAAAACGAACCTGTTACGATCATCCCTTCATCTGGTCCAACAGTTTTGTAACGTGCCCAGAATGCGATACCTAGCACAAACAAAACAGCAACGACAACAGCAGGGACTAACAAATACTCAGGAATACCGAACATTAAAGATCCACTCCTCTTCTCTTTTCGAATTCTGACACCAATGCAACGCCTTCTCTAACCTCCACTACAACAACTTTGATCCCTGCCGGAAGCAGCTCATGATCAAAGCTTGCTGCCGTATGCAGGCTATTGCCGGCGCCAAACTTTACCATAATCTCACCATAACCCGTGGCGGGAACAGGAATTGTGATTTCCCCGATCTTGCCAGGCAGATCACTCATTGAGAAACCATTGGACATTTCGCTTTTTTCCATGGGCTTAACCACCCCTAGATACATAAGTACTCCCAAAAAAGCGGCGGCTAACAAAGACAAAGCAATGATCGCCCCAGCTTCCAGAGCGCTGTACCGGGTTAGAAGAATGCCCGCTCCGCCGAACACGGTTATTCCTCCTGCCAGTACGGTGGGATTCAGAAAATCTACGGATACGAAATCAAAGACTCCATGCAAAGCATCTCCGATCACATCACCCACCAGGACGCTGACTATGGCAAATATGACGCCTAGCGCCAAGCAGCCTAAATACAGCGTTTGCATATTTACTTCCTCCTGTCTTCATTCAGGACTGTCATATTAGTTTAAACGAATAAAGTAGGTCATTGGTTTCACAAACTTTGGATATTCACCCATAAAAGTTCCATTCTGAGGATAAACGTACGAAAAATGCGGTCAGCAGCAGCGGAGATCGGGGACGATGTCGAGGAGAAATCCACAGTAGAGCATAAACGCAAAGAAGCGATTCATCCATAACAGGAGAATCGCTTCCTTGACTTTCAAGTACGTCTTCTAGAATAAAGACTGATAGTCTTTTTCGTAGATGAATCTACTTACAGAGCCATTTTATAAATTTCTACTACATCCTCACGGTCAAGCTTGCGGAAATTACCAAACGGTCCGAAACGAACCGCCTTATCAGCCATACTGCCGATCTCGCTGTCATCAATATCATAATCAGCGAGTGTCTTCGGTGCACCAATGGAATCCCAGAAGCTACGTAGCGCTGCAATTCCTTCCAGCCCTATTTCCTTATCGTTCTTGCCAGTAGGATCAATTCCAAACACGTTTACAGCAAGCTTGCGGAAACGGGCAGGATCCGTATCGATATTATATTTCATCCATTGCGGGAACAGAATGGCCAGTCCTCCACCGTGTGGAATGTCGTATACTGCTGATACTGCGTGCTCGATATTGTGAGTCGCCCAATCTCCTGCAAAACCCATGCTAACCATACCGTTAAGCGCCATTGTTCCGCAGTACATGATCGTCTCACGCAGTTCGTAATTATTCAAATCTTCAATAAGCTTCGGTGCGGTTTCGATCACCGTACGTAGCAAAGTCTCACAGAAGCCGTCTTGTACCGGTGTGTTGGTGTCGTTATGGAAATAGTGCTCCAGAACATGAGACATGATATCCACCATGCCGTAGACCGTCTGATCACGCGGCAGAGTGAAGGTATTCTCTGGGTCAAGAATCGAAAATGCCGGGAATGCATGAATACTGCCCCAGCCCATTTTTTCCTTGGTCACCTCGTTAGTGATTACAGAGCCACTGTTCATTTCTGATCCTGTAGCTGCCATCGTCAGCACTGTACCGAGTGGGAGAGCATCTTGAGCAGCTGCCTTACGTTCAACAAAGTCCCACATGTCACCTTCATATTTCGCCCCAACAGCAACTGCTTTAGCGCAGTCCAATACGCTACCGCCGCCTACAGCAAGGATGAGGTCGATATTATGCTCGTGACACAGCTCTACACCTTTATGTACGGTGGAAAGGCGTGGATTAGGCTCTACGCCCGAGAGTTCAGTGACCACAGCATCTATTGCGCTCAACTCAGCCATTACTTTATCGTACAGTCCGCTACGCTTGATACTACCGCCACCGTACATCAACAATACATTCTTACCGTACTTAGGAACCTCAGTCTTCAACGCTTCCAGCGTACCCTGTCCAAAGATCAACTTGGTAGGATTATAAAAATCAAAATTACGCATATGTGTAAACCTCCATTAGTTATTTCAGAATGTTGTGCCCACTCGTATTATAAACCTCTGAATAGCTGCATTCAAATGGAGTAGCTTCAAGCGTCATAAAAAAGGGGGATATCCTTAAGACCTAAGGCCTTAAGAACATCCCCTATCCAAACTTACAACGCGCCGAAGCTCTTCACGAAACGACGGAAAGCAGCTTGCCCTTCCGGAGTCCGTTTATAGACGCCCGCGTGTTCAAGAATATGAGTAAACTTGATGCCGACTTCGTTCTGCACAATCTTGACGGCTTCATCATGCTGCAACGCCGTTCCGAAACGTTCTACAAGCTCCTGAACCCAAGCAGCATGCTGCGCAAGTGGATGACTAGGATCATTCTTTACCGATTCTAATAGCGCTTGATCTCCTGCAAGGATGCTCGCAATAGAATCAAGCTCTTCCTTCAGACGGCCTGGCAGAATTGCGAGTCCCATGACCTCAATCAAGCCGATATTTTCTTTCTTGATATGGTGCATCTCCCGATGGGGATGGAAAATCCCTTCCGGATATTGCTCGTTAGTTCGATTATTACGCAGCACAAGATCCATCTCGAAGCTGCCATCTTCTGCCCGACGAACGATCGGAGTAACGGTATTATGAGGCTGCACTTCACCATCAGCTTCGCTGAACGCCAATACTTCTGCTTCAGGATCACTATACGCTTTCCAAGCTTCATAAAGTGCATTACCACACTCCAGCAATACCGCCGGATCTACACCATTCAAACGTAATACGGACATAGGCCATTTTACGATATTAATGCTGACACCCGGATAAGATGCATGCGTGAACGTATCTTCCTTAGGCGCTTTCTGAATAGGAAAGGTATGACGTCCACCTTGAAAATGGTCATGCGTTAGAATCGATCCGCCCACAATCGGCAAATCTGCATTCGAGCCAATAAAATAGTGCGGAAAAGATTCCGCGAAGCTAAGCAGCCGCTTCAAGGTATCCTTGGTAAGCTTCATTGGCACATGATCATGATGGAATACAATACAGTGCTCGTTGTAGTAAACATATGGCGAATACTGAAAGAGCCATTTCTCATTATTCAGCTGAAGTGGAATGACACGCAGGTTCTGACGCGGCGGATGATTAACCCGACCAGCATACCCCACATTCTCGCGGCACAGCAGACATTTTGGATAGACCGGCGGCGGGAGCAAACGGGCCATAGCAATTTCCTTCGGGCTCTTCTCAGGCTTGGACAAATTAATTGTCATCTCGATATCACCGTAAGGCGAATCCTGCAGCCAGTAGACATTCTTGGAAATCCGGTCCATCCGGATATAGTTGGAATCTATGCTTAATTTATAAAAGCGATCTGTAGCCGCGGAGATACCTTTTTCAGCAGCTAAACGGTTGAACTCCGCATTTACGTCTGATGGACGGGCCATTAAGAGTCCCATGATCTTAGCATCCAGTAAGTCACGGTAAGTGTCGCTATTCTCTGGAATCAATCCGATTTCAAAACCATAATCAATCAGTGTATCCAGTGGAACCTGCGGACCTGTAAGTGGACTTTGATCGACCTCGCCAACGAACGGCTCACTAAATCCGAACTGATCTAGCAGCACATTACGGCTATAGTCTTCATCAGTTGGAGCAATGAGCTGCTCACGTTGTGCGAACAGAACTAGCTGTTCAATCGCATGTAAGGCTTTCTGGTCAGTAGACGCAACCTTATTCTCGTTGTGCATTTTCAATTCTCCTTAAGTAGGGTCTCATGCTCTAGTTAAGCTATGCTAAAGCCCCTTATTCTCCGTACCCCTGCGGATTGGCAGAATGCCAGTTCCAGGCGCTTTGAATGATATTCTCTAAGTCCGCATGCTGCGGGTTCCATCCAAGGATAGAACGCGCTTTGTCGGAGGAAGCTACCAGTACAGCAGGATCTCCAGCACGGCGTTCTTGAATAACTACAGGGATTTCTAGTCCCGTGACTTTCTTTGCAGTTTCAATAACCTGTTTCACCGAGAAACCAAGTCCATTTCCCAAGTTAAAAATATTACTGCTGCTTCCGCTACGCAGATAAGTTACTGCACGAACATGGGCGTCAGCCAGATCGCTAACATGAATGTAGTCGCGCACACAAGTACCGTCTTCTGTAGGATAGTCGTCTCCGAACACGGCGATGCTCTCTCGTTGCTTCAAAGCGGTTTGCAATACTAGCGGAACCAAATGACTTTCCGGACGATGATCTTCACCAATTTTGCCACTAGCATGTGCACCTGCAGCATTAAAGTAACGAAGCGCTACATATTTGATACCCAGTACTTTATCAAACCATGCCATCATGCGTTCCATAGTCAACTTAGTTTCGCCATATACGTTTGCTGGCTCGGTACGGTCTGTTTCTTCAATCGGCACCTTTTCCGGTTCACCATAGGTTGCAGCTGTAGACGAGAATACGATTTTGTTCACGCCAGCTTTTTGCATAGCTTCCAAAAGGCATTGTGTGCCGTATACGTTGTTGTCATAGTATTTCACAGGGTCCTTCATGCTTTCACCAACCAATGAGCTTGCCGCAAAATGTATAACCGCATCAATCTCATTCTCGGCGAACAGCTTGCCAAGCAGCTCCTTATCACGCAGATCACCTTCGTACAGCTTGCCACCCAATAGTGCCTCACGATGCCCTGTTAGCAGATTGTCGATGACTACCACTTCTTCGCCGCGTTCCAACAGCTCTGCTACCGTATGAGATCCAATATACCCCGCTCCACCTGTTACTAAAATTGCCATTTGATTACACTCCCTTCAATTCTTGGACACCATTACCGATGCCGCAAACGTAGAACTCACCAACCAAACCAGATCTTGTGGTATATGCCTCGCCTACTTCACGAATGAAACGTTCTATATCATCTTCATGTACCAAGGATACAGTACAGCCACCGAAACCTGCGCCAGTCATACGGGAACCGAGTGTACCGGGAATACGCTGTGCTTCTTCAACCATAATATCCAGCTCATCACAGCTAACTTCATACAAATCACGTAGGGAAGTATGTGAGTCATTCATAAACTGTCCAAACTGCTTCAGATCATTGTTCTTTAAGACCTCAACGGATTCTAGTACACGTTGATTCTCTTCCACAACATGGCGAGCGCGGCGTCTAACAATTTCATCTGTGATTTTATCTTGATGCGCTTCAAACTGTTCACGATTGAACTGTGCCAGATAAGCTAGTGAAGGCACTTCTTTTTGCAAAATAGACAGGGCCTCATCACACTGCTGACGACGCTCATTGTACTTGGAATCTACAAGTCCTCTGCGTTTGTTCGTGTTGCCGATAACCAGTTTGTAAGCACCTGTGATGAAAGGTACCAGATTATATTCAAGCGTATCGCACATTAACAGGATTGCATGATCTTGTTTGCCATTAGCAACTGCGAACTGATCCATAATTCCGGAGTTTACACCTACATACTGGTTCTCAGCACGCTGAGACAAGAGTGCAATCTCAACGGTATCCATGTCGCCGCCTTCGAGCGTCAGGAAAGCATAAGCAGTCACGACTTCAAGAGAAGCCGATGAGGACAAGCCTGCGCCATTCGGAATATCACCATGGAACAGCAGATCGTAACCTTTAGATACCGGAGTGTTTTTCTTCTCCAATTCAACCATTACTCCAACCGGATAGTCGATCCATTCTCCGGTTTTGGCCTTGCCAATTTCACTATAATCAATTGATGCTTCATAAGGAAAATTAGTAGATGCAAAATTCACTTTGCTGTCACTGCGTGGACGCACAATCAAAGTTGTTCCGAATTCCAAAGCTGCCGGCAGCACGTATCCACCGTTATAATCCAAGTGCTCTCCAATGAGATTAACACGGCCTGGTGCATAAAATACTTGAGCTTCTTGCTCGCTTACCCCGTACTTTTCGATGAATTTCTTGTTAAGTTCCTGTGTGCTCATTAATGCCACTCCATCCTTTCGCTGCTTCAGCCAGTGGGAATTAGTAAAGCGTTCTTTATGTATTCATTATAATAGAATCAGTCATCCTCTGATAATGCAATCATGTGTGTAATGTATGGATAAATGTGACTTCCCATAATATAATAATTACACAAATAATTAACACACCTTAAACTATAAGCCATAAAATTACAATAACACAAGAAAGGCTGTCTCAAATGGAGCATACTTATTCCGTAGGATCTAATCCCGTGTATTACGATAAACAAAATCTCCATGTACTGTTTGCTGGTCAGAGTCAGACGATTCCTATGCATCAAGCTGGCCCTAAGATTTACGATTATTATTTGCTTCACTTTATTGAGTCTGGCTCAGGGGTTTTCCGTACTGAACATCATCAATATGCACTGGAAAAAGGTGACTTCTTCCTTATTCATCCAGGACAGCTGGTCAGTTATATATCGGATAAAGATCAGCCCTGGTGCTATCGCTGGGCAGCTTTTACAGGGAGTGAGGCTGATAGCCTTGTGCTGCAGACAGGCTTTACACCTCAAAAACCTGTGGTGACTACAACAGGTGATAGCGTCATCCCAGGTGCCCTTTCCAGTATCATGCAAGCCTTCAAAGCAAACAAAGAAAGTGCCCACCTGACTTCTCTAGGGTATCTTTATCTCATTGTAGGTGAAGCTGCAGATTTACTCTCTTCCTTCTCCCGTCTTCCTGGAGCTGAATCACAGGTTAAGCGTACTGTGAAGCAAATGATCCACTACATGGCCTCCCAATATGCTCATCCAGTATCCATTGAACAAATGTGTGATACTCTTGGCTATAACCGGGCTTATCTATCCCGTGTATTTAAGCAAGAGACCGGATTATCTCCGGTGACCTACCTGCTGAAGCTGCGCATTGAAAAATCCAGACAGCTGCTGCGTGAACGGCCCGAGCTGTCCGTGGAACAGGTAGCAGCATCCGTAGGGCTCACCGATGCTTTATACTTCTCACGCCAATTCAAACGGTTTTGTGCTCAGTCACCCACCGCTTACCGTCTCACAACGACTAGACATGTAAAAAAGACAAATGAGTAAGGGAGGCCTTAAAAAAAGGGATTCACATATTAGGCAAGTCCAATATGTGAATCCCTTTTTTAAGCTGATCTTTCAGTTTGCTGCGGTTATTTTGCATATTGATTCAGATATTCAGGGTAAGCTCGTAGATGTATCTCTTTCGCCCTTTTCTGAGCCATTTCTTTCAGTTCTGGCACATGCTCCGCATCCACATAGTCAGCGAGAACATCAATCACATCATCAAGAAGCTTCGCTCTAAAATAAAACTCAATCCGTTCCATTATTGCAATGCCTGCTAAATCAATAACCAGATCTCTACAGTAAGTCCAATCTTTTGATTTATAGAGCGGCCAAAGTAGTACGGAATAATCCATGGCAGCGTCTCCAAATACCGTTAGGTCATCCCAATCAATGATCCAAAATTCATTAGGATCATTGACTAAGATATTCTGCCAATTCACATCATTGTGTACGATGTCGGACGCCTTTCTCTGAAAAGAAGGGTGCTGACTAACCATTATTCTCAAAGCTTCCACTTCTGTATCGAACCATTCTAAAGTGTCCGCCGTTACGAAGTCTAGCAAATGCTTCTCCGCTCTAATAATTTGCAGATCTTCTTCAAATCGATTGATGTATTCGTCAGTAAATGCGGCGGCATAGTTGTAGTTCTTATCTTCACTTGCAACTGCCAGCCTAATCTCTTTATCCCCATGTAATTGATGAAGTGACCTCAGAACCTTTTCAATCACTGGCAGTGGATCGGAAATGGAGCTTAATGGTTTACCTTCGATAAAATCAAATACTAAACCATAAGAATAACCAGAGGTTATTTCTTGTGTAATCTCCCTAATCAACCGTGGTGCTTTGTAATTATAAGTCAAATGTTCACTGATCTTAACCCACTGTTTAAGTCCTGCTGCTTTTTGTACTTGCGAGAGTTTTAAATGACGAGAGGATTGACCATCCGTTATGCGATAAGATTGGTTTACAAACCCTCCAGGATTCCAAATATACTTAGCCTCAATCTTCGACCTGTTTAAGCCCATAGATCCCGAGTTGGCTTCGGCCCACTCTTTCACCTTGTTCTCATCTTGAAGCAACTCCATTGATGTCGCTCATCCCTTCACCCGCGTCTTCATCAAGTTCCATTCCCTGTTTGAAGAATAGTCTCAATGCGATCCAATTCTGCCTGCGAGAACTCCAAATGCTGAAGTGCAGCTATATTCTCTTCAATCTGACTAATTCTGCTAGCCCCTATCAATGCAGAAGTAATCCTCCCATCACGTAGTGTCCAAGCTAGTGCAAGCTGCGCCAAACTCTGGCCTCTTGAAACAGCAAGCTGATTTAACGCGTGGATCTTGCGCTTCACATCCGGTGTTATCCGGCTTTCATTTAACGCAGCAGAGGGTTTGGCCGCTCTTGATCCTTCTGGGATTCCATTTAAATACTTATTGGTTAACAATCCTTGAGCCAAAGGTGTAAAAGCGATACTGCCAACTCCGCTCTGTTCCAGCACATCCTGTAAACTACCCTCAATCCAGCGATCGAGCATAGAATAACTAGGCTGATGAATTAAGAGCGGTGTTCCTAAACTATTCAGAATTCTAATCGATTCGAGCGTCTGCTCCGCGGTATAGTTAGATAATCCTATATACAGAGCTTTGCCGGAACGGACAGCATGGTCAAGCGCCTGCATGGTTTCTTCAAGAGGTGTTTCCGGGTCCGGCCGGTGCGAATAATAGATATCAACATAATCTAGGCCCAGCCGCTTCAGACTCTGATCCAGACTGGCCAGCATATATTTACGCGAACCCCATTCTCCATAAGGGCCGGGCCACATGTTATACCCTGCTTTCGTTGAAATTACCATTTCATCTCGATATGGAGCCATATCACTAGCAAGCACTTTTCCAAACAGTTCTTCTGCTGAACCTGCTGGTGGTCCATAGTTGTTGGCCAGATCAAAATGAGTAATTCCAAGATCAAAGGCACGGGTGATCATTTCTCGGCCATTCTCGTAAGGATCAATTCCACCAAAATTCTGCCATAGTCCTAATGAGATTGCCGGAAGCTTAAGACCTGAGTTCCCGCAACGGTTATAACACATCTCTACATACCGTTCATCACTTGCTACATATACCATTGCTTATCCCTGCCTCTCATTGCGCGCTACTTCGTTCTTCCTTATCTTTAAACTTCTGAGCGCAATAATAATCTGACAAAAGACAAGCCATGAGAACCTCTAACCAAGCATATCCTTTACACTTCCAAGTACTTTCCCAATCCGGTCTGTAATCAAAAGATCAGCTTGATCATCAAAAGGGGTGGGGTCCCCATTCAGCAGCACCGTGCGTTTGCCCCGAAAATAAGTGACCAGACTAGCCGCAGGCTGAACTGTAAGAGAAGTTCCACCAATAATTAGCATATCTGCAGCGGCTATCGCTTCGACAGAACTAATCAGCAACGAATGGTCCAGTTCTTCTTCATAAAGCACAACGTCTGGTTTGATAATGCCACCACAGTCGGGGCAGTGAGGGACGATCTCAGTGGTACCCAGAAGCTGATCCAGCCCGTAATAACGTGAGCAGTCCATGCAATAGTTACGATGAATGGAACCATGCAGCTCAAGTACCTTTTGGCTACCCGCCAGCTGGTGTAAGCCATCAATATTTTGCGTAATCACTGCCTTAAGCTTGCCCTGCCGTTCCAATTCTGCAAGCAGCTGATGCGCACCATTTGGACGAGCATCAGGATGAAGCATTTTACTACGGTAAAAATCAAAAAAAATGTCCGGTGAGGACATAAAAAAAGTACGGCTCAGCATCACTTCAGGCGGATAAGGTGAATTGTGCTGAGTCTGGTATAATCCTGCTGCCGAGCGGAAATCCGGAATCCCACTCTCGGTTGATGTACCTGCCCCTCCGAAAAAAACGATGTTGTCACAGTCTTTAATCCAAGAAGCAAGTGTCTGCAATTGATCCATTTGTTGTAGCACATCCTTTCCATTAGTATGCTGATCAGTAGGTGATCCTTAGCTCATTAAAGCTAGAAATAATCACATCTGCGTCAATCAAGTGATTCCCATCACCCATGTTGGAGATTCCAACGGCGAGGCGTAAGCCTGCACCTTTACCCAATTGCATATCTGCATTACTGTCACCAATTATAATCGTCACTTCAGGAGACAGCCCAAGCTCCCGGCAGGCTAATTCAGCCATTTCAGGTGCGGGTTTTCCGTTTAATACTCTGTCTCTTGTAACTACCGAATGGAAGTAATGAGCAATACCAAGCCAATCCAGATGCTCCTGAGTGGTCTTTGCGCCATCTGAGGTAACCACCCCTAGCTTGAGTGATGCAGCCGCGCACTGTTCCAGAAAAGGAAGAAGCCCTTCCAGGGGTTGTGCCGTGCGGCGTTTGCGTAATTCATACATAGCGTCCTTAGCTATACTCTTTACACGGGTCAACGCTTCATTCCAAGGAACACCCGCAGCATACAGCTGCCATGCAAGCACACCATAACTTTCTTCTTCTGTAGCCATGGTGAGCGGCCCTGCCGGATCATAACCAATCAGCTTTCCTGCAGCATCATGCTGGGTACCCAGCACTTTACTCCGATCCACGATAAAATCGGTTTCCATAATCGCAAGCTGATTTTCCATTCCACACAGTACAAGCTCGGCCCAATTCCCCCAAGTGGCTAATAGATCCAATAACGTCCCGTCTTTATCGAACAATATTCCGGTGCAGGGAACGCATTCATCTTTAATGTGTAATACTGGCATGAATTGTTTCCTCCCTCTGTTGAATGAGCCATAGCTACCTCAGATTTCCCAGCCAATCCAACAGGGCACTTACTGTGCGACTCTGCTGCTCTTCCTCAGATATTGTGGCTTCACCGTCCCCCTTCTGAGGCCCGTAGCTGCCAAATTGCGCGTGATTCCCACCTATAATTGAACTATAAACTGTGTTATCTGGCAGATAGGAACGGCCTTTGTTGTAACTGTCTCTGTCAATCACTTGATCCTCAGTACCCACAACCGACAACACTGACAAAGTAGTCTCTCGCAGACTTCCTTTGTCATCTGGATAAGAGGCTAAGAAAAACACACCTTCCAGCTGGTCCGCATGCTGAATTGCGTAACGTGAGGCCATAACACCCCCAAGTGAATGTCCACCCAGCACAAATGACTGCTTCGGATGCACACGAATGATCTCTTCTGCGGCATCACCCTTGGTTACGGCTAAATTAAACGGCATTTTGGCGATGTAGAAGGGATGCCCTTCAGCAGCGACGCTCTTCGCAAGAGGGGAATAAGCTTCCGGTTTAACCAAAGCCCCAGGATAAAATATAATCGAGGCGCCTTTAGTGATGGAAGGTTCGAACGAGATCCAATTATCATTCTGTTCGACGGTAACTCCACCACTTGAAATCAGTGCAGTTTCGGCTTCTTGAGCCGGTGCATACGGCGTTAAATATCTCCACAACAGCAATCCGGCTACAACAAGAATGATTATTACAATTAAACCAATACGACGCTTAGTTATTCTTTTCTTCAACATGCTCCACTCCCGGATGTTACTGCATATAAGAAAATTATAGTAGAAACCCACTATTCTAACAACCTTCAACACATCGCCACATTTGATACTTATGATAACGCTTTCAAAAGTGAGTTAATTCACAATTCAATTGAAGAAAATCTTGTATTTTAAAATTAAATTAATCAATTTGCATACAGCACAACTTGGAGGCTAAATCATGGTAGGGGGAAACTCGCTGGAAGCGCGCGGAGGAATCTTTTTTCTCAACCTGCGTTTTATGCTTATGATCACTGTTTTTGCCGGTAATGCAATTGAACCTCTGATTAACAAAATAGGCGGAATACACGGATTATATATGTGGATTTTCAGCTTTCACATGCCGCTGTTCGTACTGGTGACCGGCTATTTCGCCAGAAAAAGCCTTGCCGGAACTACCGGCCGCAAAATGCTGCTGCAAATTGGATTGCAATACCTCATTTTTCAAAGCTTATATTCTGCACTCGACGTTTCTCTCTTTCACGTAAGTAACATCCAGCATTCCATTTTCGCACCCTATCTGCTCCTGTGGTTTCTGGCCAGTCATGCCTGCTGGCGCCTCCTGATGCTCGGAATGAGCAAATGGTCCGTAACCGCTAAGCTCCTCTTCACTGTAACAGCGGGGGTGGCTGTCGGATATCTCCAGCTGGACGGTGTATGGTTCAGCATCAGCCGTACCTTTGTATATTTGCCTTTTTTCGTTATCGGCTATCATTTTTCGTTCGAAACCTTCGTCAAGCTCTATCAGAAATATATCAAAATCATTGCAGCTGCTGCCTCTATTATACTCTTTGCCGTCATGGCAGGATGGGGTGCGGGATTCCCCTTAGGCTGGTTATATGGCAACATGACCTATATGCAGCTTGATGCCAATGTATGGTATGCAGGCGTATACCGCCTGGGACTGTACGGACTACAAATTGTCGCTTCGCTCGCTTTCCTCGGCCTTGTACCTTACGGAGCGAGCCGCATGACCGACTGCGGGCGCCGCACATTGTATGTCTTCCTGCTTCATGGTTTTATCGTTCGTCTGGCCGCTGTTTCCGATATTTACACCTATATTGGCAATGCTGCTGGGGCAGTGGTTCTGCTGCTCACCGCCGTATTATTCACCATATTGCTGGCTCAGCCGTCAGTTAAACGTCTCTTTCACCCGCTGGTTGAGCCGTCCATTGACTGGATGATCACCCTTCAGCGTGCCGCCCTAAGGCGCACACTCTGACTTTACATCCAGAACGAACAAAACAAGGCGGTTCCTTGGATACGAAGATTCGTTTCCGAGGCCCCCCTTGATTTGTTCATCTCCTAAGCTAAAGCTCTACTTCATCCTGATCCATTGTATATTTTACTTTCATCATAATATGTTGTTCATAATCACCAAACTGGCGCCCGAACAGGTTCAGTCCGCCCTGATGAACTGCATCAGGATTGATTCCGATGCGCAGCCGCAATTTGGGGCTCCGGTTTATCAGAAGATCATTTAAGGAAACATTCGACACCTTCTCCATATCAAGCGTCGTCTTTTCATTGTCAACACGCCAGGTCTTGAGAAACCCGTATTGTGTGGATCCATCCCACCACCAATTAGGATTCAGCTTACCCCGCCGGTCACCGAAATCACCAGGACTGGTCCACATGCCGATCTCGGAACCATTCACCCATACGGAAATGTTCGAAGGCCAATTCTGGTCATAATTCGGAGCTTCGGAACAGATCTCCATTGATAATTCAAGCGATTCAATTTGTGCTCCGGAGGGGATATCCATAGGCAGCAAATATTCCAGAAATCCTTTGCGGAGCCAGATCAGCTGAGCGTTGACATGTTTTGGGTGATAGAAGCTCGACGGTTCATCTTCTTTGATAATAAGACCCTCGCTATTAGCCATCCCGCAAGTAGGAGATACCTCACAGTCGCTATAATGACCGATTGGCATCTCTACTTCATAGACATGTGTTAATCCCTTTGACATTGGTTCTTTCAGATTCAAGGCAATATGAAGATCATCATAATTCCGGCTGCAGACTTTCATCGCCCCGCGTGAAGCCGGAAGCAATTCTGTATGAATTAACTCTGCTGCTTCTAATACTTTGATGTTGCTGGCTACTGTCGACACTGGAAGCTTCAGCTTCTCAGCGATTTCAATAATGTTTAAGTTTTTGGAGTTTAAGAGCCGAAGAATATCAACCCTAGAACGAGTTGATAATGCATGCGTTACTTTGACTAATTTTTCCGGGTCGTTTAAGCTAAGTTCCAGCACAAATCAGCTCTCCTTGTATCCTAATAATTATCCTAATCTTACTTCTTAATGAGATGAAAAACAATTACACCAACAGGTCCTTTCACCTAAAATGACCTCCGGAAAACCGGAAGCCATTTCATAGGTCTCTTTGGTTTGTTCGATTCACAATGGCTTAATATCAATGAAATCAATTTCTCCGTAACCATCGCCTTTGGTAAAACGAAGCTTGTTCATGCCTGCCTTCAGTTGAATCCGTGCTGTGGACAGCCCCCAATTCTCCCACCCTTTATTGGTGATATAAAATGGGCTGGATGGTCCTGCATTGACACTCAGCTGAAAATCCGACCAATTCCCGCCAGCCGTTCCATTCGCCGTTCGAGCCAAAAGAATATATTCGCCTGCGGCTGCCGCATCAACTGAAAATTCCACGTAACTGTCCGGCGTATCAATATGGCCAGCCTTCAGTCCACCCGAGCCCTTGGGACTAGAAGAAGCATAGGCAATACCGCCAAACGCCCCTTTTTCCGCTTCGTAGCGGGTATGCATGGTTTCACCTGAAGGTAAAGCTATCGGAAGATTAGGGTTAACAGGAATACCCAGATTAGGGGTATGATCAGCATTCCAGCTGAATTGCTGCATCCGCACCTCGCGGTTCCAGCCTGCGTTATTGTATTTGGCGACATGGTACATAATCCAATCCTCTTGGCCGTCAGGAGACTTAGTAAACGAATGGTGTCCAGGTCCGTAAAGTCCATTGCCTGAGTAAAAGATAGGCTGAATGCGTTTATGCCATGATGCCGGATTTAACAGATTACTGGAGATGTCTGCGGTGATCAGTCCCAGACAATAATCATTGGTCCAGCTTCCACTTGCCGAATAGACCAAACTAATGACTTCTCCATTTATAATCACCTGCGGTCCTTCATTCACATATGGGGAATGATTCGTTTCCCAGCTATACGTTGGTCTTGAAATCTCTACGCGTTCGGAATCAATAGTCCAGGGATTACTCATATGCGCGATATAGAGATTCTGCCGCACATTGACATTCTCCTCCCAGCCGGACCAGATAAAATACAGCTCGCCGTTCACTTGCAGTACAGTACCGTCTATAGCCCACATATTACTTGAATCTGTAATCTGGCCTTTATACTGCCAAGTTCCCTGCATCGGATCTGCCGCTGTGTTCTCCATTACATGCATGCGGTGGTTGACGTTATCTCCATCGTCCATCGCATAGTAAATATACCAAGCTCCGTTTATATAATGCAGCTCAGGCGCCCAGATACCGCTTCCGCCCGTGTTGACAACTTTTGTAGGCGCTGCATCAATAGTGGTCAACTGGGCTGACTTCCAGAGGGTAACATTACCGCCAGTTGTTTTGGTGAAATAATAGAAGCCGTCTGTATGTTTATATACCCATGGGTCCGCCCCGTCCTGCATAACCACGTTGTAAAAGTCATTATGATCAGAGACTGCAAGGGTCGCCTTCCCCATTGGAAGAATAAGAAGGACACTTAAGGCGACCAGACATTTTTTCCGGAAATTCACTTTCATAATCTATCACATTCCTTTCGAATGAATAGTTACGTAGCGCCTCTAATCTTCAATTGCAGCCTTGCGCGCATTGATGCGGCGGATACGCTCCGGATCGAACTTCGGCTGTCTGTCATAAGTGTACAGTCCATTGACTTCCTGCTCCACATCGTACAGCTGGGTATAGCAGAATCCAAACATCAGCGGATGATCCAATAGTACATTCGTCAGCCCCTCGTAGCGTTCGATAAACATTTGCTCTGAGGTCGGTCTGTCCCCATACCCCCATGATTTCTCATCTTTCTGCTGTGGGTTCCACCAAATTCCGCCATATTCGCTGATGAAGTAAGGTTGACCTTCATACGTTTGGCGAGCCGGGAAGGTATTAAATACTTCACCGCCATGCTTCATCGGTTCATATCTTTCCCGGAACGTCTGCGGATTCTGGTCATAGTCATGAAGATCAAAGATATCTGTAGCCACATGGAAGTTACCGCTCGTATCAATTACCGGACGAGTTGGATCCATACATTTTGATACGTCATAAACAATCTGGAGCACAGCGTTATGCTGTTTCACACCGTCCCGGTCCCAGGTCTCATTAAAAGGACACCAGCCGATCAGCGCAGGATGATTGAAATCACGCTGCATACCTTCAAGCCATTCCGGCAGGAAGTGCGATAGACTATCCGCTCCAGTAATATCCAACCCCCAATTGGCATGTTCTCCCCAGACAAGATAACCTAATTGGTCAGCCCAATAAAGATAACGCGGCTCAAAAATCTTCTCGTGAAGTCTCGCACCATTAAAACCAAGCCCCATCGAGATTTCGATGTCTCTGCGCAGATCTTCATCAGTAGGAGCGGTATAGATTCCCTCCGGATAGAAACCTTGATCCAACACTAACCGCTGAAATACGGATTTTCCATTGATCCGGAATTTCATCCCATCCAGTCGTACAGTGCGGAGTCCAAAATAAGAATGGACGACATCACTCTCCCGTCCCTGACTATGCAAAGACAGCTTCAGGTCATACAATCTGGCGTTTCCAACTTCCCATAAGTGAATCTCTGTCAGTGGAATCGTAAGTTTTATAGAGAGCCCGGAAACAATCACACTGCTGTCCCCAACGGATTTGCCGCCATAAAGAGCAGTAGCGCTAAGTATATCTCCCGCTGCGTTCCCTTGTACCTTCATTTCCAGATGTACGCAGCTATTGTCGGGATCAGCGATAACTTTCATAGTAGACAGATAGGTTTCAGGCACTTGCTCAAGCCATACCGTCTGCCAGATTCCGGTTGTGCGTGTATAATCACAGCCATGCGAATGGAACTGTTCACTCTGCTTGCCCCGCGGCTGTCGTCCCGATCGAACGTCGTCTTCAGCATATACAGTAATCACATTACTGCCCGGTAAAAGATTAGAAGTAATATCAAAGCTAAACGGAGTATATCCTCCGCGATGCGTACCTACGGATACTCCATTCACCCAGACCTCTGCCATATAATCAACGGCGCCAAAATGAAGGATAACTCTGCCATTTATCCAGTTCTCCGGCATATTAAACTCCCTTTTATACCATACGGCAGCCATAAAATCTTTGTATTCTACACCGGACAGCTTGCTTTCCGGACAGAAGGGCACAGTAATTGTCCCTGAGAGATTATGTTCGTTAACAGGGTATCCGCGTTCCTTCCCACTTTTGCCATGATCAATTTCAAATTGCCACTGGCCGTTCAGATTGATCCACTCTGGTCGAACAAAGTCAGGGCGGGGATATTCAGGACGTGGAAGCGTTACTTGTTGTGTCATGGTGTAACTCCTTTTAGTAATCGTTATTTATTGGATATGCATCATGATATTGCGGATCGCTTCAAGCGGAGCTTTGGACTGTCTATCATAGGTGAGCAGTCCGTTGATTTCCTGCTCGACATCCGTCAGCTGTGTATAGCAATAACCTTGGATCACCGGGGAAGTGAACATCGGGTCAACCACAGCCTTGAGCTTCATCAGGAAATCCTCTTCGTTCTCTGCCCCAGAATAACCCCAGCCCTCCCACTCGCTTTTCTTGAAGGCAATTCCACCAAACTCGGATACGAGAATCGGCTGGCCTTGATACGAAGCTCCACCGACGAATATTTTGCGGTTGGCCGGCATCGCATTTACAGAAGATTCTGCCGTGGCATATCTCTCCTCCAGCACTTCCTGATGGCTCTCATAGTCATGAATAGTCACCAGATCTGTAGTCATATGCTCCCACCCATCGTTATACACAACAGGTCTCATCCCATCCAAGGATTTCGTTAAATGATACATTGCCAATCCGTGCTGCTGCTGGCGTGTATCAATCTGGACATTGGGAACACCCCAGCTCTCATTAAGCGGAACCCAGGTCACGATACAAGGATGGTTATAGTCGCGCTCTATGATCTCCTGCCATTCCTTCGTGTAGCGGCGCACATACGCCTCGGAATATTCATAAGCATTAGCCGCCTCACTCCATACCAACAGGCCGAGTTTATCACACCAATACAGGAACCGGGGGTCCTCTGTCTTCTGATGTTTTCTCACCCCGTTAAAACCCATTTCCTTTGTCAGCTGGGCATCACGTTTCAGCTCTTCGTCTGTAGGTGCAGTTAATATCCCGTCAGGGAAGTACCCCTGATCCAGCACCAGTCTCTGGAAATATGGACGGTTATTCAAGCATAGCTTGCCATTTTCAATCGACACCTTGCGCATGCCGAAATAACTCACTGCTTCATCAATTACTTCCTCATTTCGAAGCAATTGGAATTGAATATCATACAAATTCGGATGCTCAGGGCTCCATAAACGTCCAAGACCATGATCCGCAAAATCACCCAAGCCGATAGTCCGCAGCTGTTCAGCATTCAGGACCAAATATTGATCTTCTGCAATCACTTCACCGTCATACGATACCGTTATGCGCAGCTTGAGCTGCTCAGCAGACTTAAATCCTTGCAGAAATGTCCGAAGCCGGATTTCATTGCGGTCAATATCAGGTGTCATCATAGCTTTGCTCAGATGCACTGCAGACAGCGGTTCAAGCCAGACACTCTGCCAGATTCCGGTTGTGCGGGTATAGAAGATGGCAGCAGACTGTTCCAGCCAATATTGCTTGCCCCGCGGCAAAGTGACATCCCGGCTGAAATCCTCTGCGCGCAGTATAATAGTATTACTTCCTTTAATTAGCGAAGGAGTGATATCAGCCTGAAATGGCGTATGTCCGCCTTCATGCATGGCCACCAGCTGACCATTCACCCAGACTTTTGCCAAATAATCAACGGCGCCGAAATGGAGGACAATCCTTTTCCCGTTCCAACCCTCAGGAACTTCGAAAGCTCTTCTATACCACACAACATCATGAAAGGAAGGATCTTCAATTCCGCTCAGCTTGCTCTGAAATGCAAAGGGCACTTGAATAGCCCGTGAAAATAGACCCTTAATGTCCGCCCGATACCATTGTTCTTCCTCACCGACATCTTCATCATCAAACGTAAAATCCCATTCTCCATTTAGGCTAAGCCAATCCTTACGGGCAAATTGGGGTCTTGGATATTCTGGACGTGGAACGGATGTGCTGCTCGCTTCTGTCAACATGGTGTACTTCACTCCTATTAATAATTCTATATAAGATGAACTTGGGGGTTTTGCCCGCTATCCTTTGATCGAACCTACGTAAACACCTTTAACAAAATATTTTTGCAAGAAAGGATATACCATTAATATAGGAAGCGTAGAAACGACGATCGCACAATACTTAACCAGCTCGCGGAAAGCTGTCTGGCTCTGGGCACTATCGATGACTACCCCGCCTGCACTGCCGATCGAGGTTGCGGTTGCATCATTAGCTACTAATATTTCCTTCATTAATAGCTGCAGCGGGAACAGCTGTCTGTCCTTCAACAACACCATCGCATTAAACCATGAGTTCCAATTCCCAACTAAATAGTATAAAAAGATTACAGCCAGCGTAGCTTTGGACAGCGGCAGAATCACTTTCGTTAAAATATGGGCCTGACTTGCCCCGTCAATGGTAGCCGCTTCTTCCAATTCCTGCGGAATGGCTTGAAAGCTTGTTCGTAAAATAATAATGTTCCATGTACTTAAAGCACTTGGCAAAATCATAGCCCACAAATTATTGTACAAACCAATATCCTTCATTAATAGGAACCAGGGAATCAACCCGCCACCAAAGAACATGGTGATTGTAATCAGGATCATGATGAAGTTTTTGAAATACAAACCTCGTCTGGACAATACATAAGCTCCCAGAATGGTCATGATCATGTTGACTAATGTGCCTAACCCTACATATATAATCGTGTTTTTATAGCCGTTGATCAGACTGTTATCTTTAAACACCAGCTTATAGCCATCCAAAGTGAACCCCAGCGGTCTTAGCAAGATTCCTTTATGGGCAACTAATGAGCTAGGATCACTGACGGAAGCAAACAATATATGCAGGATAGGATAAAAGCACACCAGCGTTAATGCGGTTAATAAGGCATACAGTGAATAGTCGAATATTCTGTCCCCTGTGGATCTATGCTTTCTGATTTTTTTCGATTTAGGCTGCAGATTATCTTTCATGGCTGTCCCTCTTTCTTACCATAAGCTGGCCTCGGATCTGCGTTTGGCTATACTATTGGTCATCCACAGTAGCCCGAAGTTAACAATCGAACTGATTAACCCCACCGCCGTAGAATAACTGAGACTGGCTTCTCTTAAGCCGCGACGGTAAACATAAGATGCAATGACATCAGCAGTATCGTAAATCAGAGGATTGTATAGCAGAATAATTTTCTCGTAGCCGGATGACATTAACCCTCCAATTGCAAAAATGAACAAGATGATGATCACCGGGCTAATCTGCGGCAATGTAATATGCCACATTTTCTTTATTCTTCCTACGCCATCGATTTCAGCTGCTTCATATAAAGAAGTATCAATTGAGCTCATCGCAGCGAGGTAAATGATACTGTCCCAACCAATGCTCTGCCAAATGCCAGAGAATGTATAAAGCGGCCGGAAGAAAGAAGAATATCCGAGCAGTGAAGAATATTCTTTTCCGGTAATAAATTGCAGGATTTGCGTAATAATCCCTTCATCCGCAGCAAAAATATGGATGATCCCGCAGACAACCACGAGTGAAATAAAGTGAGGCATATA
Source organism: Paenibacillus sp. VTT E-133291 (assembly GCF_002264395.1). Taxonomy (GTDB): domain Bacteria; phylum Bacillota; class Bacilli; order Paenibacillales; family Paenibacillaceae; genus Paenibacillus_AQ; species Paenibacillus_AQ nitricinens. Next base: position 42,470 of record NZ_NFVA01000022.1, on the reverse strand, counting down.
GGTAATGGTTTGAACGGTTTTCTTAAACTTAGCCCCACGAATTTCATTCAGCATTAAAGCTAAAATAATCGGCGCTGTAAATCCGAAGACGATTCCCCAAACATTAAGCAGCAAGGTATTCTTAACAACTCTCCAAAAATACGGACCTTGGAAGAAATCAATAAAGTGCTTGAACCCTACCCACTCGCTCTGGCCAAACCCCAGCAGGGGTTTAAAATCCTTAAAAGCGATCATAACCCCCCACATCGGCCCGTAGCAGAAAATCAGGAACCACGCCACTACAGGAACGGCCAACAGATATACAAACCAGTTTTTTTTCAAATCTTTCTTAATCACTAGCTTGGTATTTTTAGGTTTAGCGAACTCAGGAATCGGCTTTATTTCTCTATTTTTTCTTAATATCTCCATAAAACAACCACCTATCGTTTGTTATATCGATCTAAGGCTGCCTGATGGATATTTAAGAATTCATCCAGTCCCATATTCTGAGCTTCTTTCAAGAACTTATCATAGGCATCAACCGACAATTCTCCCATTACAATCTTTGCAAAATACTCTCCACGTAGAGTTGACAATTGGTTACCAAGTTCAGCTTCCCGTGAGGCCTCCTCTTTGGTAAAGGAAATCGGCGGCATGGCCATGCTGGTATCCATATTCTCAGTCCAGTATTTCCGGATATCTCCGGAGTAGCTTCCTTTGGTAGCAATCAGCGGATTGGCATGATGCTCGTCACGGATATTCGGCCAATTATGCATACGGTATTTGAATAACGTAGTCGATACCGGCTGACCTTCAGGATCCTTATAGATATAGCTGTTCTCCGGATAATAAGGCATTCCCGCCTCATCAATTAGATGTACCGTTCCATACTCGCCAAAGTTAATCAATTCCCAGCCCTTTTTACTGTAATTAAAATCAAGCCAGGCCATTGCCGCTTCCACATTCTCACTTTGGGTAGTGATCGCAGCTTCGGTCCCTGCTCTTTTAAAATTCTTGTATGTGGTAGCAGATTTATCCCCTTTATTCAGAACCGGGTTCAGCGCCCCCACAAAGTCGATTCCGCTTTGCTCTTTCCAATAACTCCACATCGTATCCGGAGAATCCATCATCACAGCGGTGTCCCCCGAAATAGCGCTGGCCATTCTTTGGTTAAAATCTGCCGTCGCCCAGTCCGGGTTCAACAATCCTTCTTTGTTCCATTGCTGCATAGTGGTCAAATATTCCTTAGCTTTCGGCTGCGCCGGCCCCCAGGCTACTTTGCCGTTCTTATCAAGGAAGGTCCAATCCCAAACTCCATAAGCACCATTTATGATGCCGGTGAAGATCTGCCCATAAGTCGATCCGTAATTGAGTGGAGCTTTGTATCCAACTTCCTTTGCTTTTGTCAGGAAGGTATGCCATTCGTCAATCGTATTTGGAACCTCAAGCCCAGTTTTATCCAGCGCCTCCTGCTTAATCAACGTCCCAAACCAAGTCCACTCCGAGTATGGGGCAATCCCATAAAAACCGAGCAGCTTGCCGTCATCCGTGACCGTGGTTTTTCTTCTTGATTCATCCGAATTGCGCCACTTCGTATAGTTCGGAGCATTTTTTTCCATCTGATCAGTCAGATCAATATAAGCACCGTCATTTACACCTGCTTCAAGTCCCCCTGGGTAGCGTCCCGGCTCAATGATAATATCTGGCAGATCACCGGAGGAAATCATCAACGTAAAGGCATCCGCTTCCTGGCCGATTGGCGGCGTGATGAAGTTTACTTTGATGCCCGTCAATTGCTCGACCTGCTTCTGGACGGCATGATTGTTCATATCCGGAATATTAGAATTCGCAGGCATCCATACATCCAGAACCACATCACCTTTAACAGGGTAAGCTGAGTAATCATTTGGAATGACTTCATCGAAGACGTCGCCGAGGTATGTATCATTCAAGGAATGATTAACTTCGTCGATTTGCTCTTGGGTTGGGGCTGTATTGCCGCGTATGTCCGCGCTGATATCTGTAAAATCAACCGGGTCTTTGGCTGTGCTCTCTTTCTCTTTGTTGTTGGAGACACCTTTATCCGCCCCATTGTTTGCACTGTTGCCACTACATGCTGTTACAGTCGAAATGATCAGTATTAACACAAATAAAAGACTAAAATAACGCTTTGCATTGTTCTTCATACTTAACCTCCCACTATAAAATATTTGCCACAACGCCTTAAGCAAATCCAAAGCTTGGAACCACGCCCTTTTTGCCACGTAGATAGCTCCCCTTGATTAATACAGTTTTTCTGTATCTCAGATCGAATTATAAGCATCCAAAATCAAAATGTCAACGCTTTCATACAATATTTTTGTAACCTTATGAACTTTCCTCAAATAAATATATGACTATATCACGCTACAAATCTATTAAAAAACATACCAACAAATCTACACATTTATGAAATAACCCTTATTAATCAGGCGTTTTCCGTCAATTATTATGGACGACGATTAAAAATATCCACATTAAATGAAAAGGCCATTCATTACAGTTTTCCTGTAATAAACGGCCTTTTCAATCTTGATTTTATGTTTTAATGTTACTCTCCCGATGGCGCAGTCTGAGCAAGCGTATCACTACAAGGTACCCCAAAATCCGGTGTTCCATCCACATTCCAGCCAAATTTCTGGATACGGGTTGCGCGTAAAGACACATCCGCTCCAGCGGAAGGAAGCGCATGATAGACTATCCAATCTTCCTCGCCGTCAGGAGATCGGGTGAAACTATTGTGTCCCGTAGCAAAAATCCCGTTCTCAACACTTTTGCAGAATACAGGTGACATTGATTTCTCCCATGAGAGCGGTTGCAAAGGATCTGCTGCTTCGCTCATGGTGAGCATACCTAGTGCGTAATCCTCAGACCACGTCGTACTAGCCGAATAAACCATGAAAATACGATTGTTTCGCTGCAAAATAACCGGACCTTCGTTAATCGCCATGCCACCTTGCTTCTCCCATGACAGAGTTGGAGCTGTGAGCAGATGTTGCTCACCTTCCAAGGTCCATGGATTACTCATTCGCATAATGTATATGGCTGACCCATAATCAGGGAAATGACCATATCCCGCATACAGAAAGTACAGCTGTTCCCGCAAAGTCATTACTGTTCCATCCAACCCTGAGACAGGTGTCTGCAGTGCACCTCTCCATACCCACAGTCCTTCCAGCGGATTAGCCGTTTCATTTTCCAGCACGCAAATCCGCCGAGACTCGTCGCCTCCTCCGTCATTCGCAGTGTAGTAAATGTACCATTTGTTATCCAAATGATGAATTTCCGGCGCCCACAGATTGTAACTGTAGCTGCCCCCAGGTTCGGGAGACCAGATCACTTTCTTGTCACCCTCTGCAAGACCGGTCAATGTTCTAGATCTCGTCAGCTCCAGACATTTACCTTTCGTTGCCATAAAGTAATAATAGCCATCGGTATGTTTGAATACCCACGGGTCTCCCGAGCTTGCTACAATTGGATTTAAAAAAGTTGTACGCTGTGACATTCTCTTTTCCTCCTTAGCTATTCATCCCCGTACAAACAATCTACCACGGCGGTAATTGTAGACGAATCCCGATTTTCCAGCACCTCCCATAAAATAATAATTCCCATCATACTCAGCTCTCCTAAAGTTGTCTAGAGTGGCAAATAGATCCATCAGAACCCTGATCTATTTCCAAATAAAGCACTTTCCTTACGAAAATGGGCTTTTCCTTCACTTCCCACGCTCTTCGTCAATCGACAAATCTCACATTGTCCGGTAGAAAAAACGTGCTCTTTGTGATAGACTCACTAATAACAATGACTTCTCCGTTCATTTTAGGCGGTAACTGTTTATACCAAAACAGCGGCTTTTTTTATAGAAACGGCATCGCTTTTCTTATTCAGGAAGCAGGTCCCCGTTCTTTCTATAAACCGTATATACGCAGGTCTTTGGAGTTCATTGCGTTAATGCGACACTATATTTGATTGAAATTCATTTAGGGGGGAATGTCATTATGGCAGCCAAGAAAATGCGTTCAGACATGATTAAAAAAGGCTTTGACCGTGCTCCACACCGTAGTCTCCTGCGTGCAGCCGGAGTAAAAGAAGAAGATTTCGGAAAGCCGTTTATTGCGGTCTGCAATTCCTATATTGATATTGTTCCAGGTCATGTGCATCTTCAAGAGTTCGGTAAGATTGTTAAGGAAGCGATTCGTGAAGCTGGCGGCGTTCCTTTCGAATTCAATACGATCGGTGTTGATGACGGTATCGCAATGGGACACATCGGTATGCGTTATTCCCTGCCAAGCCGTGAGATCATCGCTGACTCCTTGGAAACTGTCGTTTCCGCGCATTGGTTCGATGGCATGGTCTGCATCCCTAACTGCGATAAAATCACACCAGGCATGATGATGGGCGCATTGCGTGTCAACATCCCGACCATGTTCGTAAGTGGCGGTCCAATGAAAGCCGGCGTAGACAGTAAAGGTAAAAAACTCTCCCTTACCTCCGTATTCGAGGGCGTAGGTGCTCATCAAGTTGGAAAAATCAATGATGCTGAGTTACTTGAATTAGAACAATTCGGTTGTCCTACCTGCGGATCTTGTTCAGGAATGTTCACTGCCAACTCCATGAACTGCCTTGCAGAGGCACTTGGACTGGCATTGCCAGGTAATGGTACCATCCTAGCTGTAGCCGATGAGCGCAGAGAATTTGTACGCAGATCTGCTACTCAACTGATGGAATTGATTAAGTTGGACCTTAAACCAAGAGATATCGTAACTAAAGAATCACTCGATAACGCGTTTGCACTGGATATGGCAATGGGCGGTTCTACTAACACAGTACTGCACACCCTTGCCCTGGCTCAAGAAGCTGGTATCGATTATCCGCTTGAACGCATTAACGAAGTGGCTAACCGGGTTCCTTATTTGGCGAAGCTGGCTCCAGCATCCGATATTTTCATTGAAGATGTGGACCGCGCAGGCGGCGTTAGTGCCGTCTTGAATGAATTGCTGAAGAAACCAGGTGCTCTTTACGGAGACTGCATGACAGTTACCGGCAAAACATTAGCCGAGAACGTAATCGGTCATGAAATCCAAGATACTTCCGTCATTCATAAGATCGATAATCCTTACTCCGAAAGAGGCGGTCTCGCCGTCCTATACGGCAACCTGGCTCCAGAAGGTTCCATCATTAAAGTAGGTGCAGTTGATGCTTCTGTTGGTGGATATCACAAAGGTCCTGCGATCTGCTTTGATTCCCAAGAATCCGCACTCGAAGGTATCGCTAACGGTAAGGTTAAAGAAGGTCATGTAGTCGTTATTCGTTATGAGGGTCCAAAGGGTGGACCGGGTATGCCGGAAATGCTAGCTCCTACTTCGCTAATCGTGGGGATGGGTCTTGGTGCTAAGGTCGGTCTGATTACAGACGGACGTTTCTCGGGGGCTTCCCGCGGAATTAGCATCGGTCATATCTCTCCAGAAGCTGCAGAAGGCGGTCCAATCGCTTTTGTTGAGGATGGAGACATCATTGAACTGGATCTCAACAACCGTAAGATTGAATTGCTGGTTGAAGAAGAAGTTTTGGCGGTTCGCCGTACCGGCTGGAAAGAGTTTGAGCCTAAAGTTAAGACTGGTTACCTGGCTCGCTATTCCAAAATGGTTACCAACGCAAGTAACGGTGCAGTCCTGAAGATTTAATTAGCAAACCCGAATTCTAGTTGTTCCTTGCATACAAGAGCAGTCTACCTTAGATAATCTATGGTCGGACTGCTCTTTTTTATTGGACACAAGAAAAAATGCCCCACAATCCATTGCTGGTTTGTGAGGCATCTATATTACGGCTCATTATAAGTCTAAATAATATCATGAATCAATTCGTTACTGTTGCTCCTGGTAATTCCACTTCTGTGAGTGAATCGTTAAGCGACAATGCTTCCTCTTGCTGTGGTTTACGTTTCCTTACCGACCTTTCATCATGAGGCAGTTGCTTATTCATCTTCTTGAATAATTCTGAGACAGGCATCAGGATTAGCTTCGGTACAAGTACCTCACTACGCTCCTTGAGCCTAGCACCACCATCTGGATGAATTACACTTAACAGGATCTTTAAGTAAAACTTGGTGGAGCGTGCGAATATGCCATCGGGCAAATCATGTACGCTAAAACCGAATTTCTCTGGCCCACGGTTAATCATACTAACACCATAAAGTGCTTTGGCTTGCGCGAGGTTTACATCATCGGCAATAACTTCTGCTAGCATTGGCAACCCTTTCTCCATTCTGCGGATCATTCGAATCGCAAGTTGAGCAGAAGAACGAGAATGAATACCTAACTCGAATAATTGCCTGTTATCAATATGCAGCTCAATGACTTTATCACCTTTACTCAGCAAGGTTCCATCACCAAGTTCAACAGGCTCTCCCTGATATTTACGCATTCGATAATGCATGAACGGATCGGCCGGGTTAATCGTCTTGAGCTGGAACAATACTTGGAATACCTGCTCCCAAGCCAACCAGAGTCCGACCAGTACTCTTTTACTAAAGGATAACCGCCGAATCGGTGATTTCTCCGCCATTTTGATCATGTCGTCCACTCGAATACTGCGCAATCCTCTTTTTTGGGCCTCCTGCAGCGTCAGTTCAAGAGCTATAAGCATATTCTCGGGTGCGCCCGGATCGGCACCTAATGTTGTGCCACTATCATGCAGCAGCATCACTTCACCGGGGTTCAATCGCGCCAGCATCTTCTCAGTGAGACGCTGCGCACCAAGCTTCTCACGCCAATCTCCAAACATTACCGACCATAGAACAATTTCAACTTGGCGACGTTTGGAAATATCGAATAAATTAACAATCCCCCAAGGTGGACGGTAATAAGTACTACGCTCGCCTATTATGTTGTAGATAATATCATTCGTGCGCTGAATCTGCCGACGAACGGTTGCGGGCCGCATGAGCCAGTTCGTCTTGTGAACATAATTATGAATTCCAATAAGATGTCCCTCTCCATGTATCCGCCTAATAAGATCCGGATAACGTTCAGCGTTAGATCCTACTACAAAAAAGGTAGCTTTTGCATCGTACTTCTTCAATAAATCCAGAAGTAACGGCGTAAACCGAGGGTCAGGCCCATCATCAAAGGTCAACGCAAACTCATTTTGCCCAGTTCCTTTACGAAAGACACGAAAACCAAAAATGCGACTAATCATACCAGGGATAAAAGCATAAAAAGTGGAGATATAAAATAACCAGAGCAGCAAAGTCTGCATATGAATTCCTCGCTTTTCCAGAGTTGACTTTGGCTCGCCTTACGTCTGCAAGCAGAACCTGTGATACGGCCAAGTGAAGTTAGTTAAAAAATACGTTACCCCCTATTTTAACACATGTATCAAAGAAATAGACGGTTTTTACGTAAAATCATGTACAATGTATTCAAGCTAACCTATCAACTTAATTAAAAAGGGAGTTGTTTATATCTATGCTGCCGTTGTACAAAAAATATTGGCGCACGTTCTTCGACATTGGATTAATTGTCCTCACGGTCTATCTGGTTATGTTCGCCTTCAGTAAATTGTATCAGTTAGCTGCACCTGTATTCCTATCTTTTTTTGTATTTTTGCTTATTGAACCACTTGCCCGTTTCTTGAACCGGCGCGGACTTGCCAAACCCTTCGCTTCGGCGATCTCAGTGCTGCTATTCCTAATCATTCTTCTAGGTACGTTATTTGGCGCTGGACTATTGGTCACCATCCAAGCTCTTCACTTTCAAGAAAACCTTCCTAAATATACATATGTGGTACAACAACATTTCGTAGAATCCACAACCTATCTTCAGCAAAAAATCAATAATTTGCCGCCGGATATTACCGACAAAGTAAATGGATACTTTAAAGATGCCACGAATGTCCTTACACATTGGCTTGTTACTTTTCTAAAGTATATGGTCGGTGTGCTCGGATCCTTCTCCTCCTTCATGGCTAATTTTGGGATCGCCATTATTTTAGCATTTTTCCTTAGTATGGAGATTAAAGATTGGCGCAAGGTTGCCCATGACAAAATGCCAAAAACATTTAAAACCGCTTATGCCTTTTTGCAGGGCAACGTCTTCAAAGCCATCGGCTCTTATTTAAAAGCCCAGCTTATTCTGATTAGCATTACCTTTGTTATCGTACTGGTTGGCTTATTCATACTAAGGACCGGTAACGAAATCACTATGGCGCTTATCTGTGCTGTATTTGATGTCTTACCGCTCCTTGGTGTAACGACGATTTTAGTCCCTTGGATCATCTACCTGTTTATTGTTGGTAATACCTCTTTAGCCATCGGTTTAATCGTACTCCTGGCGATTGTATTGATTGTAAGACAACTGCTTGAACCGAAGATTACCGGGAATTCGATCGGCGTATCATCTGCTTTTCTGATGCTGTCCTTCGTCATTCTGTCCACATCCGCTTTCGGTATGGCCGGTCTGATCCTGTCGCCGATTCTGCTTATTCTGATCAAAGAACTAATTCAACAAGGATATCTTCAGAGCTGGATCTATTTGCCTCAAGAGGAGTTTATCGTTTCGCCCTTTGCTGCAAATGGCCCTTCATCTAAGGGCAAGGCCACTGCTACTCCTCCGGAGCCTCAAGCTTCTGTAGAAGATGATAATAAATCAAATATCTGACCGAACAGCTTAATGGCAAGATGCGGACTATCGGGAGCGACATTCTCTACAGCAACTGATACAGCATATCTTGGGTGATCCACCGGACCGTAGCCGATAAACCATTGATTATTGCGTGCTACGCCCTTAACCAGCGTCTGTGCTGTCCCTGATTTACCTGCAAGAGGCCAGTGTGTGCTTTGTAGACGGGCTCCCGTTCCATCAGTCACAACTTTGCGCATCATAGACAGTAACTGGCGGGCTGTAGACTCAGAAATCCTCCCTGCAGAAGAAGGGGACAGATGTCCCGGCAGATCCTCCAGCTTCTGCCCGTTGGCAAATGTGACTCGCTGCAGAATCCTTGGCGCCCTTACTTCACCTCCATGCAGTAGCGTTACAATAAGATTAGCTGCTTGTAGAGGGGTTACTTGTACATCTCGCTGTCCAATTGCAGTCTGCACCCTGGCTCCCTTGTCATCCGGCAGTAAGGTAGTAAAGATGGTTCCCTTTTGCTCTCCGGATAGTGGTTTTAGAATTGGAAACCCAAGCGTCTTCTCGGCTTGCCAGCTGATATCTCTACCGAGTCCTAGCGCCAGTGCAGTCGATTGAAGCTGGATACCGCTTAAGCGCTCTGCCAGAGCAGCAAATACAGTATTACAGGACACGGCGAATCCTTGCGCCAGCGTAAGGGGGCCGTGTCCTTTTCCTGTCATACAAGACAAACCATATTTCTCGTATTGCCCTGAACAATAAAAAAGCTCATCAGCGGAGGTTATACCTGCTTCTAACGCCGCGGCGGCTGTAACGATTTTGAAGATCGATCCAGGAACGGCAGCCTGGAGTGCCCGATTGTTCCACTCCCCTCCTTGCGGAGATACCTTCTCTGGATTATAGAAGGGTAAAGATACCATGGCTTCAATATCGCCCGTCCCGGTATCTAACACCACTATAGCTCCTTCCTTCATTCCGGATTTGAGCGCAAGCTCCTCAATTCCCTCCTGAAGCTTCTTATCAACCGTTGTATATAAAGAAAGAGGGAAATATGGATTGCCCGGAGCTTTAACTTGAATGGGACTGCCTGGAAGGCGATTCCCACGCGCATCCACTTGAACAAATGCTTCCGTGTGACCTACCCCTTGAAGCAAAGGCTCTAATGTCTTTTCTAAACCGTCCGTTCCCGTCATAGGAACTCTAAGACCCGTAGGAGAAGCTTTATGCATGATGGCTTCCGATAAATAGCCTAGCCATTGCCGACCTGAAGAAATTCCATCATATCTGCGTGCGAAAGGGAGCACGCCTACTCCGTCGATCCCCAGTGCACTCACTTCTTCTGCCTGTGCCTGAGACAACGCGAGTGGCCCTTTTCCCACTGAAGATGGCCATAGCAAAGGTTCTTTAAGTGACGACCGCTTATTCAACAGTTGTTCATAGCTGACACCCAGAATCTCCGCCAGTCGGTGCATGGGTTTAGCTTCTTCGTAAACAACCTTCGTCACTGATTTCTTAGCCCTCTCCTCTTGTGGAAAAAAAGCCGCCGTCCAAATGGTTTCCCCCGCAAGAGGCTCATTCTTGCGGTCATACAGACGTCCCCGACCGCTGTCCAGTACAGTTTCCCGTTCACTTTGAATTTCCGCCATCTTCGCAAGTGTATATTTTGTTCCAGGAACCTTCTGTTCCTTCATAATTAGTTGAACCCACGCCAGCCTAAGGATCAACACGGCTACAGCCGCAGATAAAATAAGAAGACCGCTGAATACACGCCGATGTTTGTTATTACGCAATGTCTTCCCTCCTGAGCAGAATCCACACCTATTATGTCCTATCTACATCCATTAGAATCGCCATAAAATGTTCATTACAACATCAAAATCAAAAAAATATTTAAATTAAAAGTAAAAATCAAAGAACCGCTTCTCCTAAAGGAATAAGCGGTTCTTTAATTTAGTATTCTGTTACGGCTACCCTACACGCTGAACTTCGATAACTTCTCCTTTAACTGCAAGGATGCATCCTCCAGCTTCAAAGAAAGCTCTACCAAATGATCACTTACACTTTGTTGCTCACCACTAAGTGAAGCAACTTCTTGAGAGGCAGCTGATGATTCCTCAGCTATTGAGCTTACGTTGCTCATCGAATCGGATAGAACCTTTTGCGATTGACTCAGGCTGTCCATCGACACAGTTACAGCATTCAGACGGGCGATAAAATGCTGCATTTGATCCTGCACAGATACGAAAATATCGCTAGTGCTCTGCACGGAAGTCATTTGCTGATTAAAGAGCGGTGCAACTTCTGAAAGGACCACAACCGTCTCGTTCATATCTCTCATAACGGTATCTGTTATTTCAGCCACAACAGCAATAGACTCTTTCGATTGATCTGCAAGCTGGCGTATTTCATCGGCTACCACCATGAATCCGCGTCCAGCCTCGCCTGCTCTTGCTGCTTCAATGGTGGCATTCAGTGACAAGATATTCGTCTGCTGTGTAATATTTTGCATGACATTAAGAACCTTTATAACGGAAGATGCCGTTTCTGTCAGCTCGTTAACCTTCATCACAAGCTGATTCGTCTTCAGGCCCGTCCTATTTGTCTCATTAAGCAGTTCTTTTAATCTATTGAAGCCTTCCTCACTGAGTTCGCCGATGCTGTGTGCGGTGTGATCCATCTCGTGAGTAGCTGAATTAACTAAATCCATCTGTACCGAAATTTGTCCTGTCAACTCATTGCCACGATCAGCTTCCAAGGCCAGACTACCTGCACCACCCGCAATTTCTTCCGTGGCCGCAGCAATATCCATAGCTGCATCAGCAGTCTTACGCGAAACACCGCTAAGCTCATCGGCGGTTTCCAGTACCTTCCGGGCGGTTTCATTCGTATGAATAACCAGCTCTGTTATCCGTTCCATCATCATGTTAAAAGAGCTGGATAACTGACCGATCTCATCACGTGAGGTGATATTCGTACGCACCCCTAGATTCCCTTCAGCTCCCTCTGACATCAAATTCTTAAGTCTGGTCAGGGGCCGAGATACCATTCTGAACATCCAATATCCAATCAGAATGGCGATAACAGCAGCTACAGCAACAATAATATAAGTAGTCTTGAGAATACGCAGCGCGTCTTTCGTCAAGTTCTCAGCCGGTACAACACCAAGTAATCTCCATCCCGAGGTTTCTAGTGTTCCGTATACAGCTAATATAGATTTTCCCTTTTCATCCTTTGTTGGCAATGAGCCTGCTGTATTCTGCAGACCACCCAGAAGCGTCCCTCCCAAATTCAGATATGTATCTGTCCCCACTTGCTGGGAGGAGGCAATCAATTCATCCTTATTCGTCAGCAATTGCATGTAGGAGCTTGTTCCAAGATCCACTTTACGAAGCTGATTTTCTAATTCGCTAATTCTAATATCGTTAATAACTATGTATCCCTTGCTTTTAGAATCACCGGCAATCGATTTGACCAAATGGAAAACACCTGACGTATTTCCTTCCTGGCCCTGTAATTCACGTGGAATCCATACACTCTGTGGCTTCTCCTGTAGCTGCTTAAACCATGAGGATTCTCTGAAACTCTCAATAAAAGCGCTATCTTTTGTCCCTGCCGAAGAAATTGGAAAACCTTCATTCATCGGAATAAGGTATACGGCCTCCACACCGTTTGATGCCGTGAGCCAATTATTTAGCTGCGCACTAATCTGGTTAGATAGTACCTTACGTTCCTCATTACTTGTAGTGGGATTATCCCCTTGATTGAGTGCATTTTGAATTTCATTGTCATACAAGATTCTTCCTAGACCATCCTCATAACGTAACAATTCCACATCAAACTTCTCAGCGGTTTGAACGACTGTCTGTTGATTGGCTGACAGCGCATTCGTCTCGATCGTATGCTCAGCTACGGAATAGGAAGTGTAGCCGAGAGAGAGCACGAGCACCATCGTCGAAACAAAGAAGATGAGAAAAAGCCGCACCCCAATGGATTTGGATGGATGCAGCTGGAATCGTCTTTTTTCTTTTTTCACTTGTACTTTCATCTAATCATTCACCACCGTTGTCGTCTGTTATGCCTACTGGCTTATCGTTTACAAGGTCATGAACATTTGTAACACCCGATCGGAAAGATATGGCAAATACTCATGACCGTACTCATAATAAACCATAAGCTCTTTGGGCGCTAGTACTTTGTTGTATGCGGCAAACTGCGTTGAAGGTGGACAAATCACATCGGATAACCCTGTAACCCACAACATTTTAGCTTGAATTCGCTCCGCGAGATTCTGAATATCGATGTAACCCAGTCTATTAAAAATCTCGTCCTCACGAAAATGATGGGGATCAAAAAAGCGGAAATAATAGTTAATTTCCTCATAAGCTGACGTAGTGATATCAAGCTCCCAAGCCCGTCTATAATCTGAAAGAAACGGATACACAGGAACGGCCATGCTCACACGCGGCTCTAATGCTGCACAAGCTACAGTAAGCGCTCCGCCTTGAGATAAACCAAAAGCACCTACTCGTGCAGGATCAACTTCCTCCATAGACATCAATATTCGAGCAGTCTGTGCTGTATCCAGAAACACATTACGATAGTAAAGGTTGTGCGGATTAGGATCGTCAATGCCGCGAATAATATGTCCACGAATGGTTGTGCCTTTTACTGTAAGATTATCCTCGGAAAGTCCGCCTTGTCCCCGGCAATCCATCGCAAGGACACTAATCCCATGGGCCGCATAAGTCACCTTCTCCATCCAATCCCCGCTGTCACAGGAATATCCATGAAACATCACGACACCAGAACTTTTTTCTGAACCCCTTTTCTTCGGTCTTACATATTTACAATGAATTCTTGCTCCGCCAACGCCGGTAAAATAAAGATGAAAACATTCCGCCAGCTCGCTGACGAACTCCGCAGGCTCTAGTTCATAATCTAGTGACTGGGCGTCCAGATCACGCAAAGCCCGCTCCCAAAACGCGTCAAATTCTATCGGCTTTGGGCTGCTTCCGTTATATTCTTTTAATTGTGACAATGTCATGTCGTTTCCCATATTAAGGTCCTCCTTAAGGTTTTATCACTTAAAAACAATGGAAACGGAAAACCCGCATATGTGGATTTTCCGTTAGCTTCTACTAATAACAAGAATTCGCTAGTTGCACTTTGTGCAACTATTACAACTAAATATGTCGTGTTGTTCATTTAATTGCACTCTATACAACTAAAATTGCTCACAGCGGGGTTTCCGGGGCAAAATCGCCTGAAATAAGTGTACAATGTGCAACTATTTACACTAAACACCACCAAACAGGTTAGTTTAAGTGTACTTTGTGCAACTGCGGCTTTAGCCTAGACATACTGGCGTCTCATGAATGAGCTCATAGTACTCACTCGTGGCTCTTGCGCTGCACTTTGTGCAATAGAATCTCTCCATATGAGTGTCCGTCTTTGTTCTATTGCACTTTGCGCAATCAGTTCGAACGAAAATGAGCATAAAATTGATTTTTGCGGAAATCCATTGCAGAGAGTGCAATAGATTCTTTTTTTCAGACGAAATCGAGAGTTTCTATTGCAGAGAATGCAATGAAAAGCCGAAGCTACATAACACATAACACAAAGCGCGCAACGTGCAGAACCCAGCACACAAAACACATTGCACTGCACGCTGTAAAGTTCTTTCGAACGCTACACGACCACCAAGCAGCATCTACTCCACTTCACTCTATCTAAAGTTCTTCCCCAAAGCTTGTTCACCCTATTAAATTTTGCCTAAACCCGCATCATCGCCAACCTCTTCATGGGTATCGATGACATAGTTGACGATTTCATCAACAGTTGTATATGCAACGCCTACATAAGTATCAGCAGCACCATAATAGATGGCGATACGGCCGGTTTCTGCATCATGCAGAGTGGCACATGGGAACAGAACGTTATTCACGAAACCTCTTTCCTCATACCACTCTTCAGGAGTTAGAACAAAATTTTTCGAGCGATATTTTACTTTCGAAGGCTCGTTAATATCCAAAATAACTGCACCCATGCTATATACAAGACCGTTACAAGTTCCGGTAACGCCATGGTAGAACATCAACCAGCCTTCAGAGGTTTCAATCGGTGCAGGTCCGCCGCCAATCTTCACACTTTGCCACCAGCCTTGCCCCCCTTTGCTCATCACGTGACGGTGTTTACCCCAATATACAAAGTCAGGGCTTTCGCTAAGGAATACATCACCGAATGGGGTATGACCGCTGTCACTTGGACGGGACAACATCACGAAGTTATTGTTAATTTTTCTAGGGAACAATACGCCGTTCCGGTTGAAGGGCAGGAATGGATTTTCCAAGCTGATAAATGTTTTGAAATCTTGTGTTTTGGCAACACCAATGGCTGCGCCGTAAAAATCTGTACACCAGATAATATAAAATGTATCTTCGACCTTAACCAGACGTGGATCGTAAGCATACCGCGGCTGATAAGGGTTACCTTCTTCATCTATAAATCGGATCGGCTCATCATCGATTTTCCAATCTAGACCATCAACACTATGTCCCATACGCAAATGCGGACGAGTCGTGTTATCTTCTACACGAAATACTCCAATAAAACTCCCTTCATACGCAGCAACCGCACTATTAAAAATACGGGCTACACCTTTTGCGGGATTTCTTTTGATAACCGGGTTATCATTATGTCTCCAAATCGGGTTCTCGTAGCCAGCAGGCTTATCCTGCCAAGGCATGTTCGGGATGTTCACTGCACTTGCTCCTACCAATTTTACTTCACTCATTAGTATTCCCTCCAAATGTATGCAACTTTTTAGATTGCTATTTTATCTAGTACTGTTATGAAATCTACTACTAAGCTTACTTCACGGAACCTTGCGAAAATCCATTGTAGATATACTTTTGCAACGCGGTAAACACAACCAAGGTCGGGATAATTGCGATCATAATCGCCGCACATATAACTTCCCACTGTGATCCGTACGGACCTTTAAACTTAAAGAGCGCTGTGGAGATCGTTTGGAGATCTGTTTTCGGCATATAAAGGAAAGGAGTGTAAAAATCGTTATAAATATTTACGCCCTTCACAATAATTACTGTTACAATCGCCGGTTTCAGCAGCGGCAAAATAATTCTCCAATAAATCGTCCAATACGAAGCCCCGTCCAGCATCGCGGATTCATCCAGTGACTCGGAAATCGAATCCAAGAACTGCATGAAAATATATACAGCGATAATATCCGTACCGAGGTACATCACGATGGGTGCCCATCTGGTATTAAACAAGCCCAAGTGATTGATGATTTGGAAAGTTGCTACTTGCGTAGTAACACCCGGAATCAGAGTAGCAATCAGAAACATACTGATAAGAACTTTACTGCCTTTAAATTTGAAGCGGGATAAAATATAAGCCATCATTGAACCCGTCAGCGTTGCACCCAGGATAGAGATCACAACGATAATGACCGTGTTTTTAAATCCCAGAAGCATTTTCCCATCAACAAAAGCCTTAGTGTAGTTGGAGAAATTCAGCCAATTCTCTGGCAGCGTTAACGGTCCGGTTGAAGCGTATTCTGGCCCTGTTTTTAATGAAGCAAAAAATACAACTACGATGGGTATCAACGCTGCAAGTGCTCCCAAAATCAAGGTGAGATATTTGAATATACTAGCAGTGGTATATTTTACAGAATGCATAGTTTATTTCTCCTCCTTGATCAGAACGCGCTGCAAAATAGTAACTACTATAACGATACCCAGCAAAACTACGGCCATCGCTGACGCTAATCCAACTTTGCTATATTTGAAAGCTACATCGACCGTCTGAATAACAAATGTACTACTTCCGTTAGATCCGCCTGTCATGACGTATGGAATTTCAAATACTCCAATGGCGCCACTAACCGCTAAGATCAAGTTCAACTGCAGAATTCGCTTAATACTTGGCAAAATAATATGCATAAACTGATGCCATCGGTTTGCACCATCAATCTCAGCAGCTTCATAAATATCCGAACCGATCGAGGAAATAGCCCCAAGGAAGATCAGGAAATTCATCCCCATGTATCTCCACAGTGACGCACCTGCAAGTGAGAAGTTAATCAAATTCGGATTGAGCAGCCACTTCTGCTGTAAACCGCTGAGTCCGAGCAGGTTAAGAATCGTATCTAGCGTTCCATCTGGTTTGAAAAAGAACAAAAAGATAAAGCCGATCGCTACACCGTTTAGCAAGGTTGGGAAGAACAAGATCCCTTTGAATAAATTTTTCATGCGAACACTAAAGCTCAGAATGGTTGCAAAATACAAAGCAAGCGCCATCTGAATAAAGGTGGTAAAGAAATAATACAAGCTGACCTTAAATACGGAAAAATACTCCGGTTTCGTAAAAATGGTTTTGTAGTTCTCTAACCCAACGTACTCCATATTTTTACTTAGGCCATTCCAGCTGGTGAAGCTGTACCGAAACATACTGATGACTGGATAATAAGCAAACGTGAGTAGCAATACGATCGGTACTAATGAGAACAAGCATATGATGGCAATACGTTGATTTTTGTAACTCAAATTCGAAAACTTGAACACCCGATACACCTCCAGAAAAGCATCCTCATTTATTTATGACTCGTTTAAATGTGAAGGGGGAAATGCCCGATCGCATATCCCCTTCCACTTCCACTACCGCCTAAAGCATTTAAGAAAGCTTATAGTTGTTACTGTGCTGTGACTTTCGCGCGAGCGGCTTTCCACTTGTCGTTGAGGTCCTTCATGATGTCATCATAGGATTCTTTTCTGTTGCCAATTGCGGCTTCAATAATACGTTTCTTGAAGTCTGGTTGCCAAGCACCGATTTCGGCTTGTTTGTCGATTTCATCAGACCAGCCTTCTTCACCGGCTTTAGCAGCTGCAAGTGTATCAAAGGTTACTTCAGTACCTTCATATTGTTTCAGAATTTCTGGAAGCTCAGCACCGATAGCCGGGCTCATACCGCCACCTTCAGTCGTTGGGTAGCCAGATTCGTTAATGAACCAATCCACCCAAGCTCTAGCAGCTTCTTTGTTTTTACTATGAACGCTGACACCCAGATTGTAGTCACCAGCAAGCGGTACAAGGATTTTATCTGCATTCGTAGGGAATGGCATGAAGCCAACATCATCTGGATTCGTTGCTAAACCTTTGATTTGACCGATTGCCCAAGATCCAAGAACCATCGTGCCGATTTTTCCGTTAGCCAGATCCGCTTTAGAAGATTCCCAATCTGTAGTCGTTGGATCTTCTTCAATCAAACCTTTTTGTGCTGCATCGTACAGGATTTTGTACAGCTCATAGTGAGGTTGACCTGGAACATAGTTGTCGTCGCTAGCCACTTGACCAATGTTCACATAATCACGGTTACCAGCTACTGTAGCCAGATCCGCTTCCCATTGGGTCAATGTCCAGCCAGCTGCGTAGTTTGTATACAGAGGCACAGCTTTCGTTTTGTCTTTAACAGATTGCAGAGCAGTTAAGAATTGTTCAGGAGTTCTTGGAACCTCTGTAATCCCTGCATCCTTGAAGACTTGTTTGTTGTAAATAATACCGTTAAAGTTGATGGTCATTGGAATTCCGTAAGCCACTCCGTCTACTGCTCGTTCTTCTACCCCTGTATATTGTTTTTGCATATCTTCGAGTGTACCCAGTGGTTCGAAGAAATCGGGAATATCTTTAATAGCTATGCTTGTAGGTAACAAAAGAACGTCGCCATAGTCACTAGTGCTCATGCGAATTTTAATTTGATCTTCATAAGTAGCAAGCGCTTCAAAATTCACCTTTACATCAGGATATTTCTCATTGAACTTAGCCGCATACTCTTTGAATACGGTATCAACAATATCCGTTCTTTGTGTAATAACCGTGATATCCCCTTTAATATCCTTGGCTGCTGCATCATCAGCCGGAGCTGCCGTCGCCTCTGTTGAGGATCCATTGCTTCCTGTGTTTTTAGTGCCTTCATTGTTGGTGTTGTTGTTTGAGGAACAACCGCTAAACAATCCTGCCATAAGTGTCAGTGCCATCAAGCCCATCATTGTTTTTCCTTTTTTCATGCTTTTACGACCCCTCTCTTCCATTCAACTCTAATTTGGTTTAATAACAAAAATAATAACTTATATCATCACCATTAATTTAACAGAGTAATTACCATTATCAAACTAACAGAAATACTCTTGAAAAAAAGTGATGATATCGCTTACAAACCCATTATAGATCTATTTTTCACGCAAAACGATGGTTTGAATTGCTTTTTCTGGTCTTGTATTTGTTATTTTTGTTTTTGTTATGATGTTTTTATTATCTAATTTATTGAAAATAACCCCAAAAAAAGAGAGCTTATCGCTCTCCTAAATAATAGCTTCCTATATAGGACTAAACCTCACGTTCCATTTTCGGTAATTTACAGCCACTTTTGTAATCCTTAGGTGTCATCCCACACATTTTCTTGAACAATTTATTAAAATAAACCGGATCACTATAGCCAACCTTATCGGCAATTTCATAATTTTTTAGGTCGGGATGCTCGATCAGCAATTCTTTCGCCTTAGTAATTCGAATTTGAATTAGATATTCGGTGATGGTTTGCCCCGTCTTTATTTTGAATAACCGGCTAAGGTAGCTCGCATTCATACCGACGGTCTCCGCCAAACGCTCAAGTTCGAAGTTCTGATCATACTCCCTCTCCAGTATGCTTTTAGTCTGTTCAACTACGTAATGCTCTCCACCATCCGCCGCTTGGGAGATGATCTCCTCCTGGTCTTTAACGCTCTTTTTCTTTGTATCCTCTACTCTTTTGAGCAATTCATATAGCTGAGTCTTATCAATAGGTTTTAATAAATAATCTATCACCCCATGACGGATGGCTCGGCGGGCATATTCAAATTCACTAAAACCGCTAAGAACGGCAATAGGTAAATCCTCCATATAACCTCTAACCTGTTCAATAAGCATAAAGCCGTCCATTCTAGGCATTTTTATATCTGTAATAAGCAGATCTATTTCCGCTCGGGATAACTTTTCAATATGCTCCCAGGCCTCCAACCCGTTACCGTAGGATCCAATTACATGTACGTCCAGCTCCATCCTGGATGTGATTTTTTCGAGCCCCCTGCGAATGACCTCCTCGTCGTCCGCAATCATAACATTTATCATTTGAGCACTTCCCTCCAGCTGTATCTGCCAGTTATTATGATTGCACCATCATCACGAATAGAATTCTTCCTATGTCTTAAGTCAATGTACGATTTCGCTCTTTTATAGTCTTGCATTTACTATAACGAAAGTTATTCTAATTTCCCAGCCGCCACTATAAATTGTCCTTGAAATCATCTCCGAAAAAGTATATAACTGAATTAAGTTGTTATTATAAACTAACAAATTAATAATAACTATATAACAAATTAACATAATAATTATCTTTTCTATTTTCATGTAAGGTGGGATTCTCGATGGTATTTAACAACGAATACATTGCAGGCATAACCTGGGGCTTCTCGGGTACACGTGGTTCTTGGACAACAGAAGAAGCGGAACGTTCGATGGAACTCATGTCTTCAGTCACCGGGGCGAACTGGACAGCCATTGCACTTAGTGCACTTCAATCAACCGCTCATTCTACGGAAATCCCCTATTGGGAGGCTCCAACCGTTACTGACGAAGAAGTGAAACAGGCCATTAGTAAAGCAAAGTCACTGCAGCTTAAGGTATGCCTTAAGCCGATTGTTAATTGTGCGGACGGAACTTGGCGTGCTCACATTAACTTTTTCGATAAGGATGTCCCTTGTGAGCCTAAATGGTCGGAATGGTTCCGCTCTTATACTAAATTTATTCTGCATTATGCTGCTATCGCTGAAGAATCGGGTTGTGAGATGTTCTGTATCGGCTGCGAGCTTGTCCAAGCGGATAGACGCGATGCCGAATGGCGCACGCTTATTGCCGAGGTTCGGAAGGTTTACTCAGGAATTCTCACTTATAATTGCGATAAATATCAGGAGGATAACGTGACCTGGTGGGATGCGCTCGATGTGATTTCTTCAAGTGGATATTATCCAGCTAATGATTGGGAAGCTCAGCTCGACCGGATTGAAAGTGTGGTTAGATCGCAGAATAAGCCATTCTTTTTTATGGAGGCGGGTTGCCCAAGCCGAAGTGGGAGCGCGGCAATTCCTAATGATTGGACCTTAAAGGGTGAACCAAGTCAAGCAGAACAAAACAAATTCTATCAGGCAATGTTTCAAGGCTGTGAGCGCAGAGATTGGGTTCAGGGCTTTATGCTTTGGGATTGGCCTACTCATCTTTATCCAATTCATGAAGCAGAACACAATGATGATTATTGTATGTATGGCAAACAAGCCGCTGGGATCATTAAAGAATACTTCACCTCGAAAATCAATAAGTAATGTGAGGAGTGACTACTTACCAATGATTAATTCACCAGAATTATGGTTGACCCAGCTTGAGGATGAGCTACAGGGTAATATTCTTAGTTTTTGGATGAAACAGACGAAGGACGAAATCAATGGCGGTTTTGTTGGTGAAATCGACAATCAGCTAAACATAACACCTGACGCGGAGAAAAGTCTTGTGCTTAATGCACGTATTCTTTGGTCCTTTGCGAGCGCTTACCGAATCTACGGCAAGACAGAATATCTGGTTATGGCAGAACGTGCTTATATCTATCTAATGGATCATTTCATCGATAAAGAATATGGCGGTTTATACTGGATGGTGGATGCTGAGGGCAGACCTTCACAGGAGAAAAAACAGATCTATGGCCAAGCATTTGCTATCTACGCATTGGCTGAATTCTACCGCGCGACTGGGCGGCCTGAGGTATTAGATGAGGCCATTCAAATATTCCAGCTCGTTGAGAAATACGGCTATGATTCTATTTATAAAGGTTATGTTGAAGCTTTATCACGGGAATGGCAAATCACGGATAACCTCAGCCTTAGCAGCAAGGACTTGAATGAGAAAAAATCAATGAACACACATCTACACGTGTTAGAAGCGTATACCGGACTTTATCGAGTATGGAAGTCAGAGGAGCTGGAAAACACGCTGGCTGAGCTAATTGAAACGATGCTGGACCATATCATTGATAACGAAGGCAAGCATTTTCATCTTTTCTTTGATGAGGCCTGGAATGTTAAGTCAGATATTATCTCCTATGGACATGATATCGAAGGCAGCTGGCTGCTTGTGGAAGCCGCAGAAATACTTGGAGAAGAAAAGCTGCTACAGCGTGTTCGAATTGTCGCTATCTCCATGGCAGAAGCTGTTCTTGCAGAAGGTATAGATACCGATGGCGGGATATGGAATGAAGCTGATCTGAGCGGATTGCTAAGCAAAGATAAAGATTGGTGGCCGCAAGCGGAGGCGGTTGTCGGATTCTATAATGCTTATCAGCTGACCGGTAACAGCAAATTTAACGAGGCTGCCCAAGCCTCCTGGACTTTTATTGATAAATATATGGTGGATCACAAATTAGGCGAATGGTACTGGGGTGTGGACGAGAAGCATCTGCCTCTCCCTGACGCAACCAAGGTTAGTGCCTGGAAATGCCCTTATCATAACAGCAGAGCCTGCTTTGAAATGATCGGACGAATCAAACCAACTATAAAGGAGACTGTATAATGTCATCATTATTTCAAGAACGCAAACAACAACTTACAGAACGTTATGAGGCACTGATCACCCGTAACAATGAAAAGCTCCCTTATGGAAACGGTATTTATGACCGTTATACTCATCCACTGCTTACCGCTGAGCACGCTCCTCTAATCTGGCGTTACGACTTCAACCCTGACACCAATCCATACTTCGCTGAAAGAATCGGTGTCAACGGCGTTTTCAACCCTGGTGCCATAGAACTTAACGGTAAGTTTTATCTTGTTGCCCGCGTGGAAGGTAATGACCGTAAATCTTTTTTTGCTGTAGCTGAAAGTGATAATGGTGTGGATGGCTTCCGCTTCTGGGATCGTCCAGTCGTGCTGCCCGAGACAGATGTTCCGGATATTAACGTTTACGACATGCGCCTTGTAAGCCATGAAGATGGCTGGATTTATGGCCTTTTTTGTACAGAACGTAAAGATCCAGATGCCCCACACGGTGACCTTTCTAGCGCAGTAGCCCAATGTGGTATTGTTCGCACAAAAGATCTGAAGACCTGGGAACGTCTGGCCGATCTCCAAACAGGGTCAGCTCAGCAGCGTAATGTTGTGCTCCATCCTGAATATGTTGATGGAAAATACGCCTTCTACACTCGCCCACAGGATGGCTTTATTGATGCAGGTTCCGGTGGCGGAATTGGCTGGGGGCTCTCGGATTCAATTGAGGCTGCCGTGATTACGAGTGAAACCATCATGGATGAGCGCCATTACCATACCATCAAGGAAGTTAAGAATGGTCAAGGTCCAGCTCCAATCAAAACTGAAAAAGGCTGGTTGCATATTGCTCATGGTGTGCGAAACACTGCTGCTGGGCTTAGATACGTGCTTTATGCCTTTTTAACTGATTTGGAGGAGCCAAACAAAGTTACCCATTCCCCAGGCGGTCATTTCATCGCACCAGACGGTGAGGAACGTGTCGGTGATGTATCCAACGTCGTATTCTGTAATGGTGTGATTGCACGCGATAACGGTGAGATTTATATCTACTACGCTTCCTCCGACACTCGCATCCATGTAGCGACAACTACCGTTGACCAAATGTTAGATTATGTACTGAACACACCAGAAGACCCGCTTCGCTCTTATGCTTGTGTACAGCAACGCATCGCCCTCATTGATCGTAATTTAGCGCTGTAAGTAAGAGTTCAGAGTCCATAAAAATCAACAGAACAGCGATTCTCCTGTTATCGGAGGATCGCTGTTCTGTTTTTTGGGATCATTGGCGGCTTGCTTATATCGTATATCCATCATCCCCGGAGCTTACGGACTCAGATGACGCTATTGCTTGGTAAGAAGCTCAAAATTGCTCAGTAATCCCCTAACTCGAAGGAGGATGAGATATAAATGTTCAAACGTATGGATGAGATCATGATCGAAATTCCTGAAGTAAAGAAGCCAGATCCCAATGCTGCTGCCGCTGTACAAGAACTGCTAGGCGGAAAGTTCGGAGAAATGTCGACGAGCAAATTTTTAATTGTACAAAGCCCGATATTCATCTTCCAGTATAGACATCAGAATCATGTTATGAAATTCTCCGTCTACATAAAGAGCATCCCGCTCCACACCATCGCGCTTGAAACCTAGCTTCTCATAGACATGAATCGCTCTTGGATTAAAAGGATATACACCCAGATGGATACGATGCAGCTTCAAGGCTTCAAAGCCATATCGCAGCATTAGAGTCATAGCTTCAGTACCGTACCCCTTCCCTCTATGTTTATGACTACGAATCCCAATTCGAATGTTTGCGCTACGGTTGTCTGGATCCATTTCGTTCAGCACCACTTCTCCAATGAGCTCATCCGTTTCCTTGACGATAATCATAAGATCCACACGATCTTCAGCTGGAACACTAATCTTACGAATCCAGGCTGCAGTTTGCTCGCGTGAGATTTCTCCTTGCGACCCTGTTAGACGTCCCATCTCTTCATCAAGTAAAAATTTGTAATAGGCCTCCAGATCGGACTCTTCTACACCACGCAGATGAATATTCTCGCCCTCAATCTTTGGTATTGCAACTGCTTCTGACATAACTGAATTCCCCCTAACCATAACCATAATTTCATGGCGTTCAATTATTTTTAATCGGCTAATTTCTAATCTCGCGGTATATCCACAGAATCACGATGCACTATGTCTGCTGCGATCAGGATTTTCTCCAGCGGTGCAGAGGGGTGCCCAATCCGACTTAGCAGTTTCTCCACTGCCGCCCGGCCCATCGCTTCTTTAGGGACATGCACAGTAGTAAGCGGCGGAACGCCTCTTGAGGCATCCTCAATATTATCAAAGCCCGTGACCGAGATATCCCCAGGAATATTAATACCATCTGCCTTCAGGATATCACTGACCGTAAGTGCTGTTTTGTCATTGGCGCAGACCAAGGCGGTGGGGAGTGTCTTAGCTTTTTTCCGTTTCATCACCCAATTTTTAAAATCCTCTTGGAATACCTCTTCCTCCACCCCTTCCAAAAAGAGATTCGCATCATCTTCCAAAGGCAGTCTTATCCCACTCTCCTCCAGCGCACTCCGAAAGCCGATCCACCGATCCCGGAAACTGCGTGAAAATCCAATATTCCCGATAAAATGCATTTGTGTATGGCCTGTCCCCATCAAATGATTAGTAAGTCGAGCCATGGAATCCACATTGTTCGCGAATACAGTATCACTTGGAATTAATGGATCTTCATGGTCAATCAACACCATCGGCAGACCGATGCGATGCACCTCAAGTAGTAAAGAAGTGGAGATTTCGCCCACACCTACCAAACCAAGAATCCCGCTTGGGTTCAAGATATTCACGAAATTATCCGCACGATTCTCAGAGATGATCACCATTCCAAGTCCTTCTTGATCCAGCGCAAGGGCAATACCGTCCACAATTTTCCCCCAATACAAAGAATCCTGAGTTTGCGAGCGGATATTCGGCATTAATACAAGCACAGATTGCTTATTCCGATCACTGGCCCCTACCGGAGGAGTACGCTTGACACCTTGGACAAAAGCATTCTTTTGCGTAAAATAGCCTAACTGCGAAGCCGCTTGAATCACTCGTTCTCTGGTCATCTCATTAACGCCAGCTTTACCAGAAAGTGACTTAGAGACAACAAATTTGGATACACCGAGATGATCAGCTATTTTTTGCATGGTGACTTTTTTAGCCATATTAAACCCTCCAGAGATTGTATTAAAATTAATGTTGAACTAAAGTTAAGGCTGAGAAGTTACCTGTGTACCTGCCCGCGCTTCCGTCCATTTTGCATTTAATTCGTCAAAAGACTTTTGTAAATCAGGCGCAGCAAGTAACTCCTGAATATAATCCCCGGACCAAAAGGATAGCTTAGCTCCATTCGCCAGATCGATGAACGCATCACTTTGTACCGTGCCATAAACCAGCTTTGGTTCATAAGATAAAAATTCACGGTACTGCGGCATAAAAGGGTTCAGACTACCATCAGCAGGAAGGAATCCCCAATCATCTGAATACGAAGTCTCTTTTACAAAAAAATTCAACCAAGCCATAGCAAGCTCTTTATTCTTACTGTATTTGCTAACACCCACGAACCAGTCTGGATTGATCGGCGCATAGTGAGTACTACTATTATCATAAGGAAAAGGGAAGAATCCGATATCATCTGGTGAAGCCCCCATATCAAGCACTTGACCAACCGCCCAATTTCCAAGTAAATACATGCCAGCTTGACCTTTAGCGAGTCTAGTCTTAGAGATCTCCCAATTGTTCGAGAAAAGTTCATGCTCTACATAACCTTTAGCAATTAAGGTTCGAGCAATGGAAATGGATTTCCCCCACTCATTATCAAGCTGCCATGGACTATCCTCATTTACCATATTATTTAGATACTCAGGGTTACCTGTCATATAATTGACCAGACTATTTCCCCATTCACGCAGTGGCCAGACGGCTCCATAATTCATATACAGCGGGATAATTCCAGCCTCTTTTAATTTAGCGCAAGCTTCGTAGAATTGATCCAGTGTCTGTGGAACCGCGGTAATTCCTGCTTTTTCGAAGGATCTTTTATTATAGACAATCCCTACCGTGGTAGTTCCCGTAGATAGCCCATATCGCTTACCATCATAAGTAGCATAAGAAGTGAAGCGCTCACTAGCCGAAGTTTCTTCATCCAACGGTTCAAAAAAATAATCCAGTTCCTTTGATGGAAGATTCACAGGAAGCAAAAGTACATCTCCGGCGTCCTTGGTGGATAGTCTTACCAGAATGTCCGTTGCGTAATTGGATAAACCTTCAAATTCAACATTCGCTTCGGGGTACTTTTGCTTGAATTGATCCGCGTACCCTTGAAAGGTTCCGTTCTCAATCAGATCTATTCGATTGGTCATCATGACTATGGTGCCGGATAAGTCAGACTTCCCCTCATCTCCAACTGGAGGCACTGTTGATTCCGTCTGCTTGGTGTTGTTCTCACAGCCACTTATCGATAACAAAAAGAGAAGCAGCAGTATGGTACGCGTAGTCCAGTGTAATCTCATCCCCATCAACGGACAGCCTCCTCTTATTTCAGTCAGATAATCTAATCATTTCCGGTTCCAGCAACGGCAGCGACAAAATAACATCCGTCCCTTGTCCAAGCTCACTAAATACCTCAATTCCAAAAGCCGCTCCATAATGAAGACGCACTCGCTGCTGTATATTTTTCATACCAATCCCCCCATTGATACTTTTCTTAGGAGGACTTTCTTTCTGCAGCCCAGCGTTCAATCTCTCCAAAGTGATCTTATCCATTCCACAGCCATCGTCTTTAATATGAAAGAACAGCATTTGCTCAGTCATCTCACAACGGATACTTAAATTCATTTGTGGTTTATTATCATCCAAGCCATGATAAGCAGCATTCTCTATGATCGGCTGGAAGACCAGCTTGATAATAGAGTAATTATCTAGCTCCTTCGGCACGTCGATTTCGAGTACGAAACGATTAGGGTAACGACAGTTCAGCAGCTCAACATAATTCCGTACATATCCAAGCTCTTGCTTCATTGTCGTTTTGCCGCTCAAATCACTTGTACTATACCGTAGCAGTTTACCTAAAATTGAGATCATATCCGCAGCTTCAATATCATCATTGAGCTCAGCGGTCATTCGGATCGACTCCAGTGTATTATAGATAAAATGAGGATTAATCTGACTCTGCAGAGCATGAAGCTCCGCTTCCTTCTTCTGCTCTTCAATTCGGTAGATATCCTGAATTAACTGCCTGATCCGAGCCAGCATTCGATTAAACTGATGCCCGAGCAGACCAATCTCGTCACGCCGTCTAACCCTAAACATCACCTCTAGATCGCCGCCCTGAACCTTTTTCATCAGTTGAATCATCTGCGATAGTGATTTAGTGAGTGCAAAGGAAAGGATAATGGAGATAATTAACGCCAGTACAATGATACTTAGTGTAGCAACGAGCGTTGCATTACGGGTTACCTTCACATCCCGCATCAGAACATCCACAGGAATAGAGATAATGGCCTTCCAATTGGTCTTGCTAGAGCTTGAGTAAATATTCAGAAATTCTTTTCCGTTGACTGTATCATAGAAACTTCCGGATTTCCCATCGGCCCTTTTGAATAGCTCTGAATCAGATACATCCGTGGCAAGAAGCTTTTTGTCACTGTTGTACACGACCATCCCCATCTCATCAACAATCAGAGATTTGCCATGCGTTACTTTATCCAGCTCCGTAACCCGATTCTCCAAATTGCTAATATTCGCTTCAACCGCGATAAGCCCAATCGGATTTAACAAACCATCCACGATTTTGCGAACAACGGTAAAAGCATATCGAGTGCTCTGCAAATTACTCGTAAATGATTGGGTACCAAACAAAAGTGCCTCTCCGCTGGAATCCTTCGTCTGCTGACTCCAATACTTATAGCTTTGATCGAGGTCGAGCCGTACTCCACCATCTTTGGCAGAATAATACCCATTTCCATACGCGTCAAAAATATAAACCGTGTTCGCGCCTCGTTTAATATTGTTAATAAATGAAATGTTGCCTTCTATGCCCCGTTGAATGGACAAAAGTAAATCAAAATCTCCGGGTAACAATGTAGCACTGCCTGATTCGCCACCCATGATCTCTTTCTGCTCATGGTATTGGTTTGAACGAATTAAATTTTGTTTAATATCGTTCACATAGGCTGGCATAGATGAAATACGCTTCATATCTTCGATATAATCATCTACTCCATCCATCATTTGATCGATTAACTTCTCAGAATAAGCAATAGTGTTGCCCTGTATAGATTCTGAATAACTCTTATAAGTAAACACACTAATGAAGGTAAGCGGAAGGGTAATAATTATTAAAAAGACGAGGAGCAGCTTGCGTTCCATACTCATGTCCCCGATAACGGACCACCAGCTAAAGATGCGTTTACCTTTCATACGGTCCTTCTCCTTAACCCTTTTTTACCTAACTTGTTATTATTATTTACCTAACAAAATTATTATACGGGGAAGTCCTTCTTTACACAATAACAAAACCGCTTCCTCATAACGAAGAAGCGGTTTTGTTATGTAAATCATAAAAAAATTAGTTAGATCCAGTTATTTTATCGTGAATAATGACAATTTATCCTTTAACTGTCCTGAAGCACTTTCCAGCTTACCTGACAATGAAACAAGTTGATCACTTACACTTTGCTGTTCATTACTGAGTGAAGCCACTTCTTCGGAAGTCGCTGATGATTGCTCAGCTACAGCACTTACGTTACCCATTGCTTCCGACAATACAACCTGTGAATGATTCAAGCTACTGATCGCTGTTGTCACCGATTCCAGACTAGTAATGAACTCATCCATCTGTCCTTTTACCGATACAAAGATATCGCTCGTGTTCTTCACTGAGCTTATTTGCTCTTTAAAGAGAGGAGCCACTTCAGATAATACAGCTTCCGTTTCGTTCATTTCCGTTATGATCTTGTCGGTGATTCCGGCTACTAGAGCAATAGACTGCTTCGATTGGTCGGCAAGCTGTCTTACCTCACCGGCTACCACCATAAAGCCCTTGCCAGCTTCGCCTGCACGTGCAGCTTCTATCGTCGCATTTAATGACAAAATATTCGTCTGCTGTGTGATACTCTTCATCACATCCAGCACCTTAATCACAGAGAATACTGTTTCTTTCAAATTGTTAACACGTTCTACAAGCGCACCTGTCTTTTCCCCAGTACGGCTAGTCTGTTCCAGTAAATCCGTTAATTGCTTGGCACCTTGAGCGCTGGCTTCTCCAACCCCGCGTGCGGCCTCATCCATCTCACTGTTGGCATTAATCACGGTCTGCATTTGCGTAGCTATCACGTCTGTAAGCTCATTACCACGTTCAGCTTCAAGTGCCAGACTGCCTGCTCCTCCAGCGATTTCTTCCGTAGCGGCTGCTATCTCCTTCGCGGATATAGCCGTCTTACGCGAAGCTTCTCCAAGCTCGCCAGCGGTCTCTAGCACATCTCGAGCAGTTTCTCTAGTTTGCGATACAAGCTCAGTAATACGCTCCATCATCAAGTTAAAGGAGGCTGAAAGTTGTCCAATCTCATCCTTAGACACATATTCTGTACGTACACTCAAATCCCCGCTTGCACCTTGAACCATAAGATTCTTCAATCGTGCCAGAGGCTGAGCAATCATACGAACCATCCAAATCCCGATCAATATTGCAAGCAGTGCCGCACCAGCAGCCGTAATGAACGTCGTCAACAGAATC
This sequence comes from Paenibacillus sp. VTT E-133291, assembly GCF_002264395.1. Taxonomy (GTDB): domain Bacteria; phylum Bacillota; class Bacilli; order Paenibacillales; family Paenibacillaceae; genus Paenibacillus_AQ; species Paenibacillus_AQ nitricinens. Next base: position 12,388 of record NZ_NFVA01000022.1, on the reverse strand, counting down.
GGACGGGCTTCCTTCACTAACTCGTCTGTAGGCACTACGCCTGATAGCTTCCAATCCGCCCGTATCATCGGATTAAAGACTGCCAGAATTTCTTTTCCATTTGGATCTTTAGCTTCTAGGCTACTGTTATTTTTCTTACTCTCTTTAATAAAAGAAAACTCCGATGGCTTCCCATCGTCTACCGAATTAGAAGAAGCTACAACTGTACCTTCAGGAGATACTAATTGAATACGGGAGCCATCTCCCAGCTTTACACTTGCAAAAGATTCCTCCAGCAGTGTGTTTTTCAACACAAGCATGATTATGTATCCTTTTTCTGATCCCAAATTTTTAAGGGATCTTACCATAGCAATCTCCGTATCTTCATTTCCTTGAATAGAAGTGGAGAACCAAATATTCTTCGCGCCGCCTTTGTCACCGTCCGAATAATATGAATTATACTCTTTGGTGTCGGCTACAATCTTCTTGTACCATTCTTGTTCACGTAATCCGTCAAGACTAATGCCAGCACTACCACTAGTAACGATATCCTGCTCAGGTGTCTCTGGAATCAAAGAGACACTGATAATATTAGAATCAGTTGTCGTCTGACTGGACAATTTCTTACTTATTGCACTTGTTGCTTCAAATTTCTCGTAAGCTGTTTGTGCAGTAGACAAAGCCTTCAGATCTGTTTGCATTTGCGCATCAAAATAAAGCTGTAATGCCAAGTTCTCATACTGTTTCAAGGTAATATCCAGCTTCTCAGCAGTCTGGATAATAGTCTGACGATAGGCTTCGGATACATTATTCTTTATCGTTGTTTTCGCCTTCGAATAAGATATAAGTCCAAGTGACATAACTACAATTACAGTGGAACATAGGAATATTAGAAATAACTTCACTCCTACGGATTGGATAGGATTAACTCTCTTGATTTGGCTTCCCCAACCCAACATCATTTTCTTAGCCTCTAACTTTGATGTCTTTCCTTTGCCTACTTCATTGCCCTGTGCATTTACAGATTTTTTATTGTTCTTCTTCATCTCTCTAACCTTCTCTCTTTATGCTATTCACTAATACTATCTTGATCAGGATCCCCATCATGATCATCTACCCGCTAATATTAGAGGACATATGAAAGCGCTAACTATATTATATATCGGTTTATTAGGCCTTTTTTCTTAGCTTTACTATACTTTTTTTATAACTTTTAACCTATGTATGTTTCGACAAAAAAACTCCCTTCGTTCTACCCTCCTGCTTGGATTTATTTGTTAGTTACTAATATATATAACTTATTGTTAGCTTTGTCAAAAGAAAAACAGGGATGCCCTTTTTGCAAAGAACATCCCTGTATCTTATCAAGATTTTTTCTTACGCATCATATCAAAGTATGCTACGGGCTGATCTACCTTCATGCGAACACGCTGCAGAGGATGACGGGCTGCGTCAAGCGGGTTGCCTGCTTCATCCCACAATTCCGCTACAGTCTGCTTAAAGAATGTATCATTGGGTCCGAAGAATTCAACTTCCTGACCAGGCTTGAAGTGATTACGTTGTTGAATTAGCGCCATTCCACTCTCATCATCGTATTCCAGTACAAGTCCGGCAAAATCATAAGGAGCCGCTTTTTCTTCAGGCTCATAGATATGATCTTCATGATCCGGAGTATCGTAGAAGAATCCTGTGTTAAGCGGACGGTTCGCCGCTTTGTTCAGCTCATCCAACCACTCTTGCTTCAACTCGTATCCTTCAGGATCAGCCATGTAGGCATCAATAGCTTTACGATAAGCGTTAACGACAGTGGCTACATAGTGAATCGATTTCATCCGTCCCTCGATCTTGAAGCTATCGATACCTACTTCAATAAGTTCAGGGATACTTTCCAGCATGCACAAATCCTTAGATCCCATAGAGAAAGGATTATCTCCTTGCTGATGCAGTGGAATCTGAGTTACACCTGGAAGCATAGGTGCCGGAGATTGTGCTTCAGCTTGATCTTCTTCAGACACCCAAGTGTCCTCAGGCCGCGCATCCTCGAACAGATCATATTTCCAGCGGCAAGACTGGCAGCAGCCTCCCCGATTGGAGTCACGGTCTGTAAAGTGATTGGATAATACGCATCTTCCTGAGTATGAAGAGCACATCGCTCCATGGATGAAGCTTTCGATTTCAATATCAACATGCTTCTTAATCTCAGCGATTTCTTCCAGGCTTGTCTCACGTCCGAGTACGACACGTGGCAGACCCTCTTCTTTCCAGAAGGATACCGCTTGCCAGTTTAGTGTAGACTGCTGAGTACTCAAATGTACCTCTAATCCAGGTACTAAACGGCGTGCTGTATCTACAATGACCGGATCAGCAACGATAATAGCAGCAATACCAACTTCATATAAGTTACGCAGATATTCTTCAATCCCTGCGACATCTTCATTGTGAGCATAGATGTTCGTTGCAACAAATACCTTAGCGCCGTATTTCTTGGCGAATTCAACACCTTCACGCATTTCCTCAAAGCTGAAATTGTCTGCTCCTGAACGCAAGCCGTATTTCTGCCCTCCGATATAAACAGCATCCGCACCATAGTGTACTGCGAATTTTAATTTTTCCAAATTACCGGCCGGAGCTAGGAGCTCCGGTTTATCCAGACGGTATCGTTTGCCCTTGTATTGCGGCTTTGTCATGGTTCCCATTCCTGTTCTCCCCTCCATCGCCCCACAAAGTGATGTCTATGCATGATTACTGCACCTAGTCTTTGCGGGGATCTAAAAAACTCTCATTAAATTAAACTTAATATACTTGCTCTTTATAGAAAAATCCGAAGCTTAGCTCCCGTTCTGGATCCTGCAGCGTTCTGATAGCTTCCATCCAATCCTCTTGGAAAGAATAAGCTTCTGGATCAGCTGCATAAAGATCAATAGCTTTGCGATAAGTCTTAACAACCGCCACATTATACGCTGTTGATTTCAACAATCCTTCAATCTTAAAGCTCTGCACGCCTGCAGCCATAAGAATATGAAGATCCTCCAAAATACAAATATCTTCCGAACTCATAATATGTGTACCGTTCTCGTCTTCATAGATCGGGAACTTTTGGTCATCTCGTTCTGCCTCGATCAAAAATAGACCACGTTCCTTACCAAGACTGCCGCCCTCGCTTGGACGTCCTTGATGTGACATATAGCTTTCTACAAGCTTACGCTTGGAATGGTATATATTGGTCATGCCGTGAACCTGAACCTGTGCCTCTACCTCTAAAAGCGGAACCATTTCCGTCATTTCATCCATATTCAGCTCACGCGCAAGAACGACGCGAGTAGCACCTTTACGCCCCCAATAATTCGCGGTTGCGTAATTGGTAGAGGTCATTTCCGCATTCCAATGCAGATTCATACCCGGTGCTTCCTTCTTCACTGTGGTTAACACCGCAGGATCACCGAACTCAACACCGTCAACACCAAGTTCACCTATAGCTTTCACATAGGCAGGGAGCTCTTCCAGAAGAAGGTTGGACATGAGTCCACCTAGTCCAGCATATACTTTGCAGCCACGCGCATGTGCCATTTCTACAACAGCAGCTGTATCCTCCAAAGAGAAATGTCCGGCAAGACGCATGCCGAAACGGTCATCCCCGATGAGCAATGCATCTGCTCCGGCATCCAGCAAAGCAGCAGCTTCCTCTAAAGATGCTGCTGTCGCCAGCAATTCCGGTTTGTTAATCATGTTGTACCTCCTACTTGTACAGTTATTTCAACCGCACCACTCTTCATTTTAATATTTTATTTCGATTCTTGCTTACTTTTTTCGATATTGGCTAAATGTTCCTTGTAGGTCTTAGCAAACAAATGGCCCTGTGTACCATCTTTCTTAGTCACATAGAAGTAGTATTCAGAAGCCTCGGGTTCGAGTGCCGCCTGAATGGAAGCCAGCCCTGGATTACTAATAGGTCCCGGAGGAAGCCCAATATTTCTATACGTATTATAAGGACTGTCAACTTCCAAATCTTTATATAACAGTCTTTCCTTCTGTTTGTCGAGCAAATATTGAACCGTAGCATCGATCTCAAGCTTCTGCTCTTTCTTTAAGCGGTTATAAATCACGCCAGCAACTAGTGGTCGTTCACTATCTACAACAACCTCACGTTCGACTAACGAGGCCACTGTCAACAGCCCATGAAGTGTCATTCCACGTGCTTCAAGCTTTTGCTTCCAGTTCGGGATCGTATCCAGTTTCTGCTGGAACTGATCCAATAATGCTTCTACAACTTCCTGCGGCGTACTATCCTTGGCCAGTTCATATGTTTCAGGGAACAAATATCCTTCAAGACGATGACGAAGGTTCTTATCCTGTGGGATACCTAGAGCATCAATTCCCTTCAAGCCTGTACCGGTATCCATGATTTCAAGAAAAATAGCAGCATCCTGATTCCAAGCCTCAGCAAGCTTCTTGGCAATCTGCTCAGCAGTATATCCTTCCGGAATCGTGAAAGTCACGGTCTCTTCTTTAACAACATCACCAGCATTTAACCTCTCGATGAGCTCGTCATAGGTGTCTCCTGGACTAGCAACATAAGTACCAGCTTTAAAGCTGGAGCCTTCTTTAGTCCATTTCAAATATCCCTTAAAAAAAAGACTGTTCCGAATAATGCCGTTTTGTTCGAGCAGATCAGCAATTTCCGCGCTGCCCATGCCCTTTTCTATCGTAAATGTTACGGCAGGACCTGCAGGTTCTACCGGCTGCATCCCGTTCCAAATGTACCAAGCGCCTCCGCCTCCTGCTGCTACCAGCAAAAGAATAACGATAAGCACCGTACGGATTGCGGATTTCAAGTCAGGTTCCTCACTTTCCGACTATAAAGTATAAAAGTGTACTACTTAAAATTCAATACATATTTCATGATCATGATTGTTGTTTTAATTATATTGATCGTATTCCAAGCAAAAAGAGCGCGGAATTCTCCGCCCTCTTCCGTACTCATCATAAATGTAACGTACATGTTTAAAGTTTATTCTGCATCGTCCACTGGAAACGTTATCTCATCATATAGCTCAGAGATGTCTTCCCACTCTTCATCGTCCACGATGTTCTCTAGTTCCGGAAGTCCGTTAGGAGAGACAACGATACGCAGAATTTCATATTCCACGTCTTTACCAGCGCCTTTCAGCACCGCATAGCCAATACCACCGACTTCAAATTCGGCGATAATATCGTAAATGGAAGACTTGCCCTGCTCATCTTCCAGTTCTACTGTTTCTCCATAGGCTTCCTTAAGCCGCGAGGTCCATACCGCTTGATCAGCGGATACATCAGTCATTCTCTGATCCTCCGTCCAACTCGTCAACCAGTGTGTTGAAAGTCTCTTCGACAATCGCCCACTCCTCGTCATTATCGATCATGAACAATTGAAGATCATCGCCTTCTTCCACATAACGGAACGCATAAACCTCATCGGTTTCCTCGTCCTCGGAATCAAGCGGAACCACCATCATGTACTTAGCGTCCGAGCCATCAACCTCAAACTTCATAATGACCTCGAATTCCTCTTCATTACCTTCCTCATCAGGAATATAGATAATTTCCGGTTCTTCCTCTTGGCCAATCTGTTCGTTTGTCATATCCTCGCACCCCTCACCTTTTACTGTTAGCATCCAAAAAATTTTGCAAAATCAGGGCTGCAGCCATTTTGTCCACAATCCCTTTGCGTTTCTTCCGGCTGACGTCCCCTTCAATCAGCACCCGCTCTGCGGATACCGTCGTCAGACGCTCATCCCAAAGGTGTACGGGCATTGCAAATTGCTCCCGTAGCTTGTCAGCGAACTCTATGCAGATTTCGCCCCGGGGTCCTACTGAGCCGTTCATATTCTTCGGTAGACCAACGACAATCTCTCCAATTTCGTGCTCCGTAATAAGTTCACGAATACGTTCGAACTCATTACCAGTACCGCGGCGCTCAATCGTTTCAAGAGCTTGTGCCGTCCATCCAAAAACATCGCTTGTGGCTACACCGATTCTACGGTCGCCGTAATCCAATCCTAACTTCTTCATCATCTGGGATTATCCACCTTGTGATTGACGAGGTAGAATCTAACCAGCTCTTCAATCAGCTCATCACGTTCTTTTCTCCGGACCAAACTTCTCGCATTGTTATGACGCGGAATGTAAGCTGGGTCTCCGGAAAGTAGATACCCTACGATCTGATTGATCGGATGATACTCTTTCTCCACCAGTGCATCGTATACAGCGAGCAATATTTCCTGGGGAGAAGCTTCCTTTTCGTCGCCCTTCACATTGAATTTGACCGTTTTGTCCATGGAGTCCATTTGTGACACCTTCCTTCTGCAAAATCACCCTAAAAGGGCGGCTTCGCAAAGTTGCTACTGTGCAGCTCACTTGCTTCCTTTATCATAACATATTCATAGCCCAACGAGGAAATCCTGCGCGTGGAATCACGCTTTTTTTGGCATTTCCTCTACAAAAATAATGATATTTTTGGCTTTTAAGCTATTGTCAAGCACAACTATTCATGAAAATCTAACCACCTGTTAATAAAGAGTAGCGGTACTGATGTCAAACTCTCAGTACCGCTATGTTTTTTCGTAATACGTTTAAATTAAGAAATAGTTTCGTAATTTTTATTTATGCTAGGGAAGCCACTAATTCTTCTGCTTTAGCCAGTGCCTCGCCAAGCTTGGAGGCATCTTTACCACCAGCTTGTGCCATATCTGGACGTCCTCCACCGCCGCCACCGCATACTGCTGCGACTTCTTTAACAATCTTACCAGCGTGGAAGCCCTTCTTCACCAGATCCTGTGGTACAGCAACAACAAAGTTCACCTTGTCGTCCATGGCTGCACCCAGAACAAGCACAGCATCCGGGAGCTTGGATTTCAATTCATCTGCAGTAGAACGCAGAGCGTCCATATTTCCTGCTTGAACAGCAACAGCAAGAAGCTGTGTACCTGCACCAACCGTCTTCACACTGCTTGTTAGTTCAGCGGCAAAGGTTGCGCTAAGCTTAGATTGCAAGGATTCATTCTCACGCGAAAGCTCACGCACTTGGTTATGCAATGCTTCAATCCGTTTTGGAACGTCGTTCAGAGAAGACTTCAGCAGACCCGCAGATTGCTTGAGCAGATCCAGTTGGCTCTCAGTGAACTGGTAAGCGAAACGTCCAGTTACTGCCTCGATACGGCGCACTCCGGAACCAATGCCGCTTTCGCTAAGCAGCTTGAAAATTCCAATTTGAGATGTGTTGGATACATGGCATCCACCACAAAGCTCAAGGCTGTAATCGCCGACTTGAACGACACGGACGATATTACCATATTTTTCACCAAATAGTGCCATGGCTCCCATAGCCTTAGCTTCATCAATTGGCTTGTTCTCAATGACTACATCAAGACCACGCCAGATTTGTGCATTCACGCGATGCTCGATGTCGCTTAGTTCTTCCGGTGTAATCGCTCCGAAATGGGAGAAGTCAAACCGTAAACGTGCACCTTCCACTAAAGATCCTGCTTGGTTGACATGACCGCCCAGAACCTCTTTGAGCGCTTTATGCAGTAGGTGAGTAGCTGTATGGTTCTTCACGATATCTTCACGCTGTGCACGATCTACTTCAGCGCGAACCGATTCGCCTACTTTCAATTCTCCAGCTTCCACAGTTACCAAATGTACATGTTGACCATGTGGAGCCTTGAACAATCCTTTTACCTTAGCTGTAACTGAACCGCCAGTAAGCAGTCCTGTGTCACTCACTTGTCCACCACTTTCAGCATAGAACGGTGTTGCCTCAAGAATTACTTGGCACTCTACGCCTTCACCAGCGGTATCGACCAATTCATCACCCACAACAATAGCCGTGATTTTCGACTCTGTTACCGAGTCATTATATCCAACAAATTCACTTTTAACCGTCAGGTCCGCTAATGCGCCACCTTGGATCTTCATGCTGCCACCGTCATGACGTGCAGCTCTTGCACGATCACGCTGTTCTTGCATAGCGACATCGAAGCCTTCACGGTCTACAGTTAATCCTTGCTCTGCTGCGAAATCTTCCGTCAGGTCAAATGGGAATCCGTAAGTGTCATATAGCTTAAATGCATCGGATCCAGGAATTGTGCTGAGTCCATCTGCTTTTGCTTTAGCACTGATCTCACCCAAGATAGCCAATCCATCAGACAATGTCTCATGGAAACGTTCTTCTTCTGTACGGATAATCTTGGCGATATATTCCCGATTCTCGACAACGGATGGATAATACACACCCATAATCTCACCAACTGTTTCTGTCAGTTCATGCAGGAACGGACGATCCAGACCCAGGGTCTTTCCGTAGCGAACAGCACGGCGCAGCAAACGGCGGATAATATAACCACGACCTTCATTAGAAGGAAGTACTCCATCCCCTACGGCAAAAGTAACGGTACGCACATGATCTGCGATAACTTTTAGCGCGATATCCTGTTCAACATTATCCTTGTAAGTTACACCAGCAAGCTCAGCTGTTTTTTGAATAATCGGTTGGAACAAATCGGTATCGAAGTTGGAATCTACATCTTGAAGAATGGATGCAAAACGCTCCAGTCCAGCACCGGTATCAATGTTCTTGTTCGGAAGCGGCGTATAGCTGCCATCCTTATTATGGTTGAATTGTGAGAACACAAGGTTCCATACTTCGAGCCAACGTTCGTTTTCTCCACCTGGATACATTTCTGGATCACTCATGTCGCTGCCGTAAGCTTCGCCGCGGTCATAAAAGATTTCCGAGCAAGGACCACAGGGACCTTCGCCGATATCCCAGAAGTTCTCATCTCCCAGCTTAATGATGCGTTCTGCTGGCAAGCCTACTTTTTCATTCCACAGCTTGAAAGCTTCCTCATCCTCAGCATACACAGTTACGGAGATACGTTCTGGATCGAAGCCGATCCACTCCTTGCCGGTCAAGAATTCCCAAGCCCATGTGATCGCCTCTTCTTTAAAATAATCGCCGATAGAGAAGTTACCTAACATTTCGAAGAACGTATGGTGACGGCGTGTCTTCCCTACATTCTCGATATCATTGGTACGAATACATTTCTGCGAGTTCGTCAGGCGCGGATTCTCAGGAATCTCACGGCCATCGAAGTATGCTTTCAGCGGCGCCATACCTGCGTTGATCCACAACAGCGAAGGATCGTTATGCGGTACGAGAGATGCACTAGGTTCAATTTTGTGACCTTTACTTTCAAAAAACTTAAGCCATTTGGAACGAATTTCACTTGCTTTCATTGTTTACAGCTCCCGTCTCATTTTTTTAATTCGGCGCATGCGCCAGATTTTACAAATTTTCTAAAAAATAAAAACAAAAAAACGCCCCTGAATAATTCAGGGACGATTAATATCGCGGTACCACCCTGGTTATCGCCTTGACCCAATTTACGGGAAAGTTAAAGGGCGATCGCCTTGTCGCGGCTGATAACGGGTGCCCCCGGTGAGCTTGTGATCTCACACTCCGAAATTAGCTTTCCACCGGCCTGTCTTCAAGGTTCTCCCAGCCATTACGAAACGCTTTCGTAAAGGAACCTGTTCTCTGATCAAGCCATCCTCCGGTGTACTTCATTTTCATCAACGTTTTATCCGATTTGCATTTTAACATTTCAAGTATAGCCAGTGCCCCTTCATCTGTCAATCTGGGGAGGAGTTAAGGATACGTGAGAATATATGATTTTTGTAATGGTGAACTCAAGCACTTAAAGAACATAGTAAATCTCAGATATTACTTAGGAAATTATGTATTATAAATAGTGCTCTATAATACTCAATTCTCGGGTAAAACCTAAGGAGGATTACAAATCATGCTGCGCAATAAAGTAACTGAGGAGCTATCGATGGATAAAGTTAAGCCTACATCAATACGCTTTATGGTCAGTCTCATTTTTATTAGCAGCACTTTTCGGTAGTTTATTATTTTGGCTCGCTATAAACATTGTTGATTTAGGTATGACATTACTGACTCACTCAAGTTTAACATTCAATAATGATATCTTTACGAATTCAAACGTCGTTTTTGGTGAATTCCTGGGACAGATTTTCGGAAATGCTATCTCTTATAAAAAAGGCGATAACAATACTTCACGAATTGGATAAGAAATGCTTATCTCACAATCTATCTATGTCGCTATACATATCCCAAATCGGATCTATTCAGGATTAGTCAGAAAGGATTTTGTTTATGATTTTATCGCACTATTAATTCTAGGGGTCATATTCTCATTACTCTATGTCCTAACCAAGAATCTATTTTTCGTGATAGGCGTCCATGCCTTAATGAATGTTCAGATTATGTTTTGGGATAGTAGTTTCACTTATACAGCTACTTTAATCTGTGTGTTGTTACTGACTTGTCTTTTAATTTGTTACAAAAGAAAGGAATTCCGAGCGCAGAAATCAGAGGGGCAGTGCCAAGCTGAATAGATGGAGTCGGAGAATTTTCTAGAGTGGTGACTGACCCAGTCCTAATCATAATCAGCTAATGCAAGCAGTCGATAACCAAAACGTAGGGCAGCGATTCTCAAGTAAATATGAGAATCGCTGCCCTGTGCTGTATTTTCACGTTTTTAATAGCTACGTTTCCGGCAACAGGCGTTGGCAGTACGTATCCTTATCAACAATTCTAAATCAGCTTATGCGCAAACCACTTTTTGCCCTTGAAGCGCCACAGAAAAATGCCCCCCCGAACGGCCCACTCGCAGTTCATTGCCAGCCAGACACCCATGACGCCGTAGCCCAGCTGGATCCCAAGGATGTATCCAAAAATCACCCGAAACAGCCACATCGTCAGCATCGAGGTAATTGAGGTGAAGCGGGAATCTCCCGCTGCCCGCAGTGCGGACGGCAAAATAAAGCTGACGGCCCACAGCGGAACTTGGGCAATGGAATTCACCAGCAGCACCACAAACAGATCATCAATGATCTCGGAAGGTGGGGAAAAGATCGATACCAGCGGGTGGAATAGCGGCATCAGAATCAAGGCGATCAACGCCAAAGAGCCGGACCCGATCCAGAGAAAGGACTTGATGAACTTTCTGGCTTCAGAGACATTCCCTCGCCCGATACATTGGCCGACCACCGTTACAATAGTTAGCGACAGCGCGCTGGCTGGAATTTGAAACACCAGAGCCAGCGAGCCGGCAATCGCATTGGTCGCAATGGCATAAGTGCCTAGGCTGACAATAAACACCTGGGTGAGCAGTTTACCCCCGTTGAAGAACATCTGCTCCGCCGCGAACGGCACGCCGATAAACATGATTCTCCGCAGCATGGTCAGAGGGATTCTGAATAGGTCACGAAAACGCACCCGCAGGGCCGTATCCACTTTGAACAGATACACCAAGGCACAAACCATACCTGCATACCGCGCGATATTAATCGCAAGCGTCATCCCCAGCACACCCATGTGCAACAGGTTAATGAAGACCACGTTCAGGATAACATACAGCAGGTTCATGATGAGCGACAGCATCAAAGAAGCCCGAGTCTTGCCCACTCCTCGCAGAGCCCCGCATACCGCCTGAACCACCGCGATGCCCAGATATGAGATGCTGCTGCCGATCAGGTAGATGCGGGCATTGTCCAGCACTTCGGGTGAGGCGGTTCCGAATAAAAGGTTCAATATAGGAGTATGTAAGCCCATCAGCAGCAGACCAATTCCCAAAGCGATCAGCGACACCGAGGCGACCGAAGCCGCCGTAGCCTGGGACACCATCCGGTCATTTCCGCTCCCTTTATACTGCGCGACTACCACTGTCCCCCCGGTTGCAACCGCCACGAACACATTGATCAGAAAAATATTCAGCGAATCCACCATATTCACTGCACTGACCGCCGCCATCCCGGACGAGCTGATCATTGCGGTATTTACCAGATTAAGTCCAATAATGAAGGCCTGGTCAATCAGAATTGGAATAAATAAAGCTATAATTTGCCGATAATCCATCCCCTCCCCAGAAAGATATTTCTCCAGCAATCTTTTCTTCTGAAGACTAGCCCGAAGCTGCATAACTTATCACATTCTTTTCTGTAAAATGGAAAAAACTCTTCATCCGAAGAGCTTTTCAACAAATTATACCCATTATACCGTGGGCACTTTACATTCAGTTTACTATAGATACACTTTTAAGTCTTTAAGCGGGAGTCAAAAAACAGCAACTGTCCTTCACATATTTGGAGAACATAAACTTCATCAGAATTATATAGCTTCAGACCATAGAATCATTCGTTCATCAAAAGTAGTTGTAAAAGTCTTTAAGCGGATTGCGTTATGCTTGATGATTATGATCGATCTTTGCATTTACGCAAGAAAAACGCCTGACGGCTTTCTTGGAGGTAGAGTTACGCACATTGTATTTGGTTTTTCGCATACATT
>NZ_NFVA01000029.1 GCF_002264395.1 Paenibacillus sp. VTT E-133291 | reverse complement strand
AGGCGAAACTTCCGGTGCTCACGTAGCTTCACTACGCTCCGCTCCTCAGTTTCTATCTTCTTTCAATCTTCTCGGTGCTGAAAACCGTACTTTTTGAACACGTACTATAAAGGTCTAGCTTGAGACTTACATCTCGTCAGATCTGAGCGGAAAGGATTATCTATGGCATTCACAAGGGGGACACTATGAATAACACCACGTTGTACTTGCGCCATGCAGAACTGCTTCGTGATCAGGTTCCATCATTCCAAACCTATCCATTTCATCTGCCGGCCGTAAGAACACTGGATCGGCTTATTTTTCAAAAGCCAGTAACCTTTCTTGTCGGGGAGAATGGCACAGGGAAATCTACCTTGCTAGAGGGAATTGCTGCTGCGTGGGGCTTTAACCCTGAAGGTGGAACACTAAACTTCTCTTTTAACACTCGTTCCTCTCATTCGAGTCTGTATGAGTATTTTAGAATTGCTAGAGGGGTTAGACGTCCAAAGGATGGTTTTTTTCTACGCGCGGAGAGCTATTATAATGTGGCTTCTTACATTGATGAATTAGATGAACAGCCTAGTTTTGGTCCACCAATCAAGAACTCCTATGGAGGCAAGTCTCTGCATGAGCAGTCTCACGGAGAATCATTTTTCGCAGCGTTCGTTCATCGTTTTGGAGGGCGTGGTCTTTATATCCTAGATGAACCTGAAGCGGCTCTGTCTCCTCTGCGGCAAATGTCTCTGCTGGTGCGTATGCATGAGCTAGTCGGACAGGATTCACAGTTTATTATCGCAACCCATTCCCCTATTCTGATGTCCTATCCGGGAGCTGAGATTTTTCTCCTAGAAGGTGAGGGCATTCGGTCCGTCGCCTTGGAGGAAACGGAGCACTACACCGTAACCAAAGCATTTATGAATGACCGTGAAGGCATGTTACGCGAGCTATTAGAGGATGAATAAAAACAGCAAGTTTCCATATTCGGAAACTTGCTGTTTGATTTGTTCCTTCTATTAACGTCTTACAATCCCCACTACCTTGTGTACAATCCATCCGAACATGACTACAACCATCATATCGAAGCACACATTAAACAAGAATAAATGCTTACCGATATCCGCCCTTCCATCTCCAAGAATCGGAACCAAGAAGGAGAATATCCCTATCAGTCCCAATAACATCAACAGCTCACCAGCAACTCTTCCCTGAACATCCCGGCTACGGAAATATTGGAACAGCGCCCCGGCAAAATACACCAGATAGAATAGAGCGAGAAATCCGAGCGTATGTGGTATATGCTTGTTCTTGAATTCGCTCCACCCGCTATAAGCGTACGATAATGCACCTGCTGGCTTATTTTCACTCTTCTCATAGTTCCCTAGATAATAAGGACGAATCGCCATACTGTTACTCGCAGCATATTCCATATTATCTATTAACCGTCCTGGATGTTTTAAGTAGAAGAACAATACATCCTTATGGGATACCCGGTCATAGAAATCCGGTACCAGCGATGGATCATCCTGTTTGATGACTGTATCGGTCTGAAAATAATTCGTGCCAGCAAGAACCTCTAGACGCTCCGGTAATCCGAGATCCTGCAAGTCTCCCTTCACATCGGGTGATTCGTTTAATATTCCAAAAAACACGGTCTGATACAGATTAATATGCTTCAGCTCTTTTGGCGCCGTCACGTACATAACGATGGATACCAGAAATATGGCAATCGAAAAGCGTAAGGCGAGCTTTCTCCATTTCCGCTCACCATCAAGTGTCATAAACCGTAGGAAGATTAGCGCAAAGGCAATTCCAATCGGCGCATTCTGAATTTTAGACGTGACCAGAAAGAGAATCGCAATAAAAAATAAGGTTAACCCTTTAGTCGTTGGCTTTTCTTGGCTAGTTATTCTTAACCCCAGTGCAAAGGTCAGCAGCATGAACACCATCGATACCGGCTCTCCAAACAAGGAGTTAAAGTATGCCAAATACCCAATATCATAGAATACAAACAAAATAGCTGCACCCAGCAGCAGCCCCGTAACATAAGAGCCGCGAGCATTGTACTTCACCAGCAGCCAGGTCGCCACCAGTAAAAGAAGACCGTAGACTGCACCAAGCAATCTAACATCAAAAAAGCTGCCATGGATGAGCCCGCCGATCAACCTCGGTACAAGCACAATCAAAATCTGTGAAGAAGGATAAAACCCTCTAAATAAATTTTCATACGCAAAACGCGAATGACTGAAATTAAAAAACTGGTCTTCATAGGATGCGCCTGTATCATAGTAATTCAGACCGATCGTATTCATCATACGCAGAAAATCTCCATTATCGGCTACACCAATAAATGGTCTTACGAAAAGCAGATAAATAATGAGACCGCAGCCGGCAAGGCTTACGAGAAACTCCGGTTTCCAGAACTTTTTCATGATTCCCCCTATCTCTGTGGTAACAGCTTCACATATTCGTCAGACAAATTCATTAGCTTCAAAATATACTCATAATCACTCTGATATTTTGTGAAATCTGTTACTGGCTTAAGTGTATCCAGCGACACTGCTTCACCATCAGCGAATTCTTTGCCCGGTACATAAAGAACCTCATCATTAAAGAAGGAGCCGGAAGGTAAATAATACCTCATCCCTAACACATTACGATCAATATTCAAGAGGTCATGGCCAAAGGCTGTAAAACCTTCTTGTTGTAGTGAAACACCCATTAAATTAGCTATCGTAGGAAGGATATCCAGTTGTCCTCCCGTACGCTCAACTACCTTCCCTTGCTCCATTCCCGGTACACGCACAATGAGTGGAATATTAAAGCGGCTGATCCGGGAATCATATGGAACACCAAGTGCACTTTCCACTTGCTCTGGTGGAACATCCTGAGGCTGAAGGCCAAAGTGGTCACCATACATGACCAGAACCGTGTTATCCCACATTCCATTTTTCTTCAAACCTTCTATTAAAGTCCCTATAGCATAATCAGTGTAGTTAATAGCCGTCAAATAGTCACCTAACATCTTGTCTTTCATGTCATCAGGTACAGTGATTTTCTTAAAAGAATCTGGAACTTTGAACGGATGATGACTGGATGCGGTCACCATCTGTGCGTAGAAAGGGGTTCCTTTCTTCTTCAGCTCTGCCAATTTCTCGACACCCGTAATATACAGCTGTTCATCGGAAGCACCAAACGCATTAAAATGATCATTCGTAAAATAATCTTTGTCATAATAGCCGTTAAACCCAAGCGCCGGGTATAACTCATTCCGATTCCAAAAGCCTACTTTATTCACATGAAAGGTGTACGCCTCATACCCTTTATCCCTTAGCAGTCGCGGTAAGCTTGGCAGTTCTCTGTCCCCGAATCCGGTAGACATGGCCAAAGTACCCATCGGATAAATAGACGTATTGCTCATGAATTCAGCGTCAGACGTATTCCCTGGTCCAATCTGCTGATAGACATGCGGGAAATAAAAGCCCTCATCCGCTAGCTTATTCATGACTGGCGTCAGTTCCTGACCATCCAGGGATTGATGCAGCGGGAAATTCTGAAAAGCTTCCAATTGCAGCACAATTACATTTTTACCCTTTTGTGAGCCAAAATAATCAGGAGTCGTACCCGCTGGCTTGTCACTATATGGATAGGAAGATTGCAGCGCGTCAACCTTCGCAATCGTATCCTTAATATCACCCGTTCCAATGAGATTGTTATCTTCATTAATCTTAATCGCTGCAACGACTTCATAATTTAGAAATCCGGCAGTTTCTGCCTGCACAAGCTCATTTGTAATCCCCCGTGCAGAGTGGACAGAATATGCCGATAAAGAAAAACCTCCAATAATGGATACCAGAATCACCACCACATGCACGAATCCTGTCTTCCGGGAACTAAAGCGTTCACGCGGGTAGGTCTTTCCTTGTCTCCATCTGCGAATCAAACCATAGATAGCGAAGAGGACAAAATCCGCGAAGAATAAGTAATCAATACTCTTTATGGTAGATTCTACGCTTGCCTTCACTTGAAATACCTGATTGATTTCAGATAAGGCCAGATAGGTTGGAACAGAACCAAAGTGATTAAAATATACAGCGGCTGCGAACAGCAACAGCGATAGAAAGCCGTTAAATATCCAATAGACGGTTGTTCTCACCTTAGAAGGCGTAATCACCGTTAAAATCCCCATGATAAATAGGACTGGCGCTACATCCGCTGCTATCCATTCCCAAGCAATTCTATCAAAGAACAACACTCTCAGAAGCAACAGCTTTAACCATAACAACATAGCAACGATAAAGAAATGGGCACGATCCGGCCCGTGTTTTTTCACTTATAATCCCCTCTTACTTGTTCATTTGTTCGAAATATTAAATCTATTCTAGTATCTTGTAAAATATCAGGCTGTTCTAGTATAACAATACTTACTTTTTTTATCAAAATGGTAGAATTATTTTCCACAAAAAAGAGATGCCCCATTGCCTTCCGGCTTTGGAACATCCCTGTTAACTATGGATTGATCAAACCTCAGACGATGGAAGTATGCTTAAGCAATCTTTTAATAGAACGGTTAGCTTCATTTAGTACAATTTCTTTATCCACAGTCTTCAGCAGACCTCTTTCCATCACGATCTCACCGTCGATAATCGTAGTTTCCACATCGGCCCGGGTAGCAGAATATACAATTCTAGAGATAGGATCTACGTCGTAGGAGGGAAAGGTATGGAAATTATAGAGATTCAGGAGCACTAGATCTGCTTTTTTACCTACCTCGATACTGCCTATTTTATCCTCCATCCCTACCGCTTTCGCTCCACCTATAGTTGCCATACGAAATACACTGCGGGCATCCATCGTCGTAGGTCCATGTTTAGGCTTCTGAATGATTGCCGCGAGCCTCATTTCATTAAACATATCCAGATTGTTATTGCACGGAGCGCCATCTGCACCCAGACTTAGTGACACCTGCTCATGTAGCATCCCCGGTGTATCTGCGATTCCGGAGGCTAGTTTCAGATTTGAACCGGGGCAATGACTTACATGGACTCCGCGATCCCGCAAAATCCGCCGCTCCTCGGCATCCAGCCATACACAGTGCGCCAGTATTAAGCGCTCATTAGCTAATCCCAGGTGATCCAGGTAGACGATGTTACGCATCCCAGTCATCGCCTGCACAATCTCAATCTCCCCTAAATTCTCAGAAGCATGGGTGTGCACCTTCACATCATACCTTGCGGAGAGATCTCGTACCTCGGTTAACAAGGGTTCGGTGCAGGATATTACAAAACGCGGAGAGAACGCATATTGAATCCGTCCATGGCCATAGCCATTCCATTTTTCAAGCAAATCCACACTTTCCTGTAAAGAAGAAGCGGTATCCTCCTGCAGTGCTTCAGGCACATCTCCTCCTTTTTGATCCATCATTACCTTACCGGACAAAGCACGTATTCCACTTTTAGCAATGGCCTGAAAAGCATAGTCCGTATGGTGAACAGTCTCCATATCAACAATCGTAGTGGTTCCGCTGGAAATCAGTTCTCCTATACCGAGCATCGCCGAATAATAAAGGGATTCCTCATCATGCGCTGCCTCTAACGGCCAAATCCGTTTACGCAGCCAGTCCATAAGCTCCAGATCATCTCCCTTCCCACGGAATAACGTCTGGCATAAATGAATATGCGTCTGAACAAAACCGGGAATTAACGTACGGTTCGTGGCATCGATGACCTTTTCGTCTCCCTGCGGGATCAGACCAATGCCGATTTCTACGATGATATCATCCTTAATTCGAACATCCCCGACAATAATTTCCTCCTGTCTGTTCATTGTAATGATCTCAGCATTTTTGATCAGAATCTTCCCCATTGTCCTTATCCCCCTCATTGTTCATTCGTTTGCCGTTTCACGGTGTAACACAAAAAGGCCACAAAAATATGCCGTAACATATTTTCGTAGCCAGAAATTTACGGTTTCCGGTAGAGACCCTTAAACCAATTATTAAGGATATACGAAAAAAAGGACTATTCATTTGTACGTTGAATAATCCAATAGTAATTGAAAGACAACTTTAATGTCAATATATATAACATAAATACAGATTTATTTTTGTTAAATGATCATACTTCACCTTAATACGTCACTTTTCATAACACAATTATTCTTCTCCAAAGAGTCCACCCTCAAATAGCTCCCCATTAAACAAATCAGCTTGAGGTTCAACCTCCAGTCCATCTTCGGTATCCAATTGTATATTTAACTCTCCGGCTGCCTTTTGTCCAACCCATTTAATAGCACTACTACCTTTAGGAATATTTAGAATAACTTCTTCATCCTTTTCCCCACTCCAAATAGTGGTTAATTGCTGATCTGCTGTAGTCTGAATTAACTTAAATTTTCCGCGTTTGTTATTACCCTGTATTTTTATTTTCAATGAAATATCTTCTTGGGAATTCATTCGCCAGACCGTATACACCCCAGAAAATCCACTGTATTGAATAATAGCGTGTTCCTCGTTGATTTCCCCCTTTTTATTTGAAAATGTAAAACTGTCCCCAACCTCCAATAATCTGTTCTCATTATTAAACACATTCTCTTGTTTACTCGCAAAACCTCCACAACCGCCCAACCATAAAATCGCACATGCAATAACCATTAACTTAACCGAACGGTTCAATTACAAATCACTCCTTTTAAAATCCAAGGGTTCCAGCTGTTTAACAAACTATGGCGATATAATCTCATATTAAATAAATTTATATCTTGGGAGACATAGCTAATTTTCCCACGAAGTGCTTCGACGTCTATTTCTAATATATTTATTTCATTACAACTAATATGATCTCTCAAGTCTGTAAAAACCCAATAATAATTTAACTAACGTACTTTTTCCGTCAAGGATTTGCGGGAATGCAACATCGTCTAACATTTCACCTTGCATATCAAAATACTCGTATATTCGATCAAATACAACCTTACAATTAATTACATATTAATCCAGTTAGAAATATCATATATTGCTTATTTTTCAAATTAAAACACAAAAAAACCTCTATTTCAGAGGCCTCTTAGATGTCACTCACGCAATCTTTATTCTGGAAAGTAATGATCTCTTACATATTCAGCATGAAATTAATAACAGTTCATAGATAATTTGATTTTCCTAGTTATCCATTAGATTGCATTCCTGCTAACACTTCAGTGGCAGGATCAGTAGAGTGATCTCGTATCCTTACACCACTTTTATATCAATTCACCATCTCAAACCCTCAGCACCTTCTCGAATACTGGAAAGTTCGCCGTCCGGTTCGGAAAACTCACTTCACCTCTATGGTCATAACCAAGGCGAGGATAGATTTCCAGTGCTCTAGTATTCTTCGCATAAGTATCCAGCCGAATACTTGTGTAACCATTACGCGCTGCGTAATCCTCCGCGAAAGCAATTAGTCTAGTTGCAATCCCTTTTCCCTGAATATGTGGATGAACTGCTAAACGATGCATAATCAGATGTGGCCCTTGATTTTGCTTCCACTCGATCTTCTTATATTCCTCAGAAGCATTCTCATCCAGTACAAGAATACCCGCGATAGTTTGATCTTCTTCACATACATATAAGGTACCCTGTGCGATATCCAGTTCGATAATCTCTTTATTCGGATAGCTCTCATCCCACTGGTCGCTTCCAGCGGCCTGCATAACTTGTACACATTTTGAGATCAATTCCATGATCTCTTCGATCTCATCCTGTCTAGCTTTTCTAATTCCATTTCCTACTTGCATCCTGCTATCCCCTCTTTCTTATCGACATCTGAAAACCTCTGAATAGATTCTCGTTTTAGAAGTCTATCATATTCGGAGACAAATTCCGATAGTAGGATGATTCCAGAGAGGATGCAATCCCTCTAAGCTGAGGGACACGAAAGATCAGAATAACGCGTCATAGATTAGATCTCCGGGTCCCTTCCTCTTAACTTACCTGCCGCTGCTCAGTTAAACTCCAGCTTATGCCCGTCCTCGAAGCCCTTGGCGAAACCGGCATCGAACCCCACGTTGTATGCTTCGGTGTAGCCCTGCTGAAAGGCGTCTGCCGGCGGCGTTTCCGGCGAAACGCCAAGATCCGGGGGGAGCGGAATGACCTGTGGAGCAGGTGGAGCCTCGATAACCGGCACTACATGAACTGGTGCTTGTATAACCCTCACCTTTCGAACAAGCTTGCGGCGAAGTCTTCTTTTCTTTCGTACCAAAAGACCCTTCTTCGTCTTTCCATAACGAACGATTTTCCGAGAAAGTCCTCTGCGGGGTTTGCGGGCTAGACCTCTACGCACTTTCGTTTTCCGCGAGAGCAGTAGTGTGCGTCTGCGGGTTCTGCCTGAACGTAATGTTCTAAGACTCTTTTTCTTCATGCCTCTATTCCTCCTGTGCTCCATGATCTCTGGAGGTTCCTACGGCGTATGCCTTGCTCAGCCATGGCGCAGCAGGAATTCCCCGTTTCGGTTGATGCAGTGAAATCCCGGACATCATCCGGCACATCGCGCTCTGATACCCACTTAAGATTCTGATATTGTCGCTCAATTTGCGGGCCGTCAGCTCAGATTGCCCCGTCAATTCGGCGATGCTCTCCAAGATGGCCGCCAAAGCAGCCTGACTGCGCGAAATGGAGCGGATCATCTCCAGCTTGACGGCATGTTCAGAGAGACGGTCCCCGCTCATTTGCTGTCTTCTCCAAAACTGAACCCATCACCTGACATGTCTCCAAAACCTTCCCCGCCACCATCATCTTCCCCACTGCCCAGCACTGCTTTTAAATTGCTGTAGAGTCCATTCTCCAATTTAGTCAGCCCTTCGACCATCTCCACGATAACTTCGTGAATGGAGAGAGATTCCTTTAGCTGCTCTTCATGAGATTCGAAAGCTCTAGCGTGGATATGATGTTGTGCCCACTGTTTTACCTTTTCAGCTTCAACCGCCTTAGCTTCCAGAATCATTGCAATGTTCCACTGGATAGTGGCGGTCGACTCCAGCATTTGCAGATAAGCCTTTTCTCTGCTCATCATCCGCCTCCTGCTCCTATAGCGTTACTCTTCTTCTTGACCGTTCAATTCCTTAATTACTCTGCCTACCCCTTCAGCCATCGCTTCTTCCAGATCTGCAAGTGCGTTCAAGTAAGCAATAATATTCTTGTTTACTTGAGTTGAGCTTTCGATCATCCCGCTGATACCGTCAAAACCGGGATCTGCATCTGGCAGATCGTGGACAATTTGCGACATACGGACAGCCACGTGGCGCTCAGCATCTAGTATCCGCGCCATCTGTTCGTGTGTATGGGCCATGTGCTGCAGGACTTTGGTTATTTTATTCTGCACCTTCATGTCTCCTTTGCTCAAACGCCCTGCTACAGCATATGCGGCAGAAGCCGGGACGGTGCCGAGGATATAAAGGCAAGTTAGGGCTCTATACAAGCGGATTGGCGGACACAGGATACTTTAGAAGATTGAAACAGGCCGTCTATATGGAAAATAAAAGACCAACAGCCCGGTCCATTGGAACGGGCTGACGGCCTTTTGGATTAATAATATTTATTAATGATTCTGTAAAAAAGAACCGCCGTTTCGGCGCGGGTTGCAGCTCCCGTTGGATGGAGCAATTTCCCGTCACCAAGGACAATGCCCTCCCTGACCAGTACGGCTGCTGCCTTCACGGCATAATCAGCCACTTTAGAGGCATCCGCAAATTTGCCAAAGTCGGAGATGGAACCGGCTTCTGCTAATTTTCCTGACTTCTGCAATGCTCTTACGATAAATACCATCATATCCTGCCGGGAAATCTCTGCTCCCGGATTGAACCTGTTGCCGCCGACTCCGCTGGCAATGCCCAATTGTTTGGCGATTCCCAGCGCTTCATAATAGTATGCGTCCTGATCGGCATCCGCGAAGCTCACTTCAAAACCAGTCTTTAAATCAAACGCTCTGACCAGAAGCAATATAAAGTCCGCTCTTTTCATCTTGGCGCCCGGTTCAAAGAAAGTACTCGACGTTCCCTGAACGATTCCTTTAGCCGCCAGAGCTTCAATAGCCTCTTTGGCCCACAAATGGCTGCCGATATCACTGAAAACAGGTTTCTTGGGCTGCAGTTCCGGTGTGGGTGCCGGTGTTGTCGACGGACCTTCACTTGGCTTCGGAGCTGCCGGCGTTGGCGTTGGAGTCGGGTTACCACCTCCGCCGCTGCCCGAGCCACCGTCCCCGCTGGCCTTTAATGTAGATACGATTCTCACATTGCTTATCTTGGACGTATTTCCTGCTGCATCAACAGCTATAATATAGTATTTGTACTGGGTATCCGCAGATAAACCGCTATCTCTGTATTCTGTTGCCTCCAGTGTCTTGATTTCAACGTCATTGCGGTAAATCCTGTATCCCGTTACTCCCAAATTATCCGTGGAAGGTGTCCATTTTAGATCAATAGCAGAGCTGGATACCGCTTCCGCTCTCTCTATTGTTGGTTCCATGGGAGCCTCAGTATCAACGATGGTTGGTGTCCACCAGTTGCCGGATGCCACAATCATGCTGAGCAGACGCAAATTATTGCCAAAATATAAATCGTCTTCGGTGGAAACAGCCGCATTATAATCCCATAATCTATTCAGCCACTCCTGATTGGATGAATCAATCATGGCGCTGACCATCATCGGTGCGGAGAAGGATGTGTCTGCATAATCATTGATTGCCTCTGTGCCGTCCAGCTTATATCCCGCAAGGATCATGGCCGGATCATTATCCGCCTTGGCCCGAATCCAGCGGTTCAGCGTGCTGAGCTGCTCTTTAGCCCGGTTATCACCTGTCAGGAGATAATCCGTACTGATCCGCCAGGGAATACGGGAAGAGTTGTAGTTGTAATCCCCGTCATTTTCCGATTCCAGGAAGTATCCATCCGGGGTATCCCATATCTTCTGGCTTACTGGTTTGTATTGCCCATCCGTATCATCCTTGAATACAAAATCCGGCAACAAACCGGCTTTGGGACTGTAATTTTCATACAGACTATTAATGATGTTGTACGTCTTATCGGTAACACGATCCCAATTGGGGTCTCCGGATACATTTTTAAAATCTTTCAGATGCTGCAGCATAAAATCGGAAGGACGTGTAGCATTGCCGAACGTGGAATCATTGTCACTGACCCAATCCGCCAATTTCAATGTCCACTCGGAATGGTTGACATCGCTTTTCATAATGGCGTTGATTACCTTTTTGGCCTGGGACAAGTAGTTAATTTCCCCGCTGCTGCCCCATTGGCTGTCGGCAAGCAGAAGAGCGTAAGCAATATCCATATCGCCGTCGGTTGCCGAATCCACACCATTGATATCAATAATTTCGGTGCCGGTATCCGCTTGCTGCCATGCCATTAAATCGGGATTGATTTCACTTGGATGTGCTCTGAAATAGCGATACATCCCGTCAAAATACTTCTTAGCCTCCGGATCATGACCCGCGAGCAAAGCGGTAATCAGCATTCCGTAGCCATGTGCTTCCGAAACTGTAATCTCGTTATTCTCAAACCAGTCACCATCGCTATACCATACGTAATATTGGTCTGACTGATATGGATTTTGTTTCAGATATTTCGTTTTCCACTCGGTATATAATCTGCCCACCGTAGCGTCCAGTTGGGCCTGAGTCAAGTGATTCGGCTTAATGGAGCCGGCCACATAAGACGTATGCTGCGGAAATGCCTTATGGACACCCGCTCCAGTGGATGAAGGTTTGGTCGTTACTTGAACGGTATTACTCGCCAGCGATTCCATCTCTTCTGCATTATAGGCCTTCACAGTATAACTATAGGCCGTATCCGGAGTTAACCCGGTATCGCCGTAGGAGATTTCCTTCGTCGTGCCGACTTTGCTGCCGTTGCGGTATACGTTGTAGCCTGCTGCCTGAATGTTACCGGCCGAAGCCGTCCATTTCAGGTTGATTTGGTAAGGAGAAACCGCAGCTCCTTTTAAATCAGAAGGTGCTGAAGGCGGCTCCGACTCGCTTGGACCTTCGATTGTTCTGACTTCAACCGGATCTGAATTAATTCTTGTGCCGACCGTTTTGACGATAAATTCATATTTTTTTGCAGGATTGATATCATCTACCGTGTAGGTGTATTCCGTTTGACCTTCCGCTACCGGCACATATATACTCCAGTGTGTCTTCACCTTGTCATTCTTCTCATAAATCCGGAATCCTCTTACTGGTTCTCTACTTGCGGAAGGTGCACTCCAGGTCAGAACCGCCTTGCGGCCGTTCAATTTCACCTTTACTGCTTCCGCCGGGTCCGGCTTGGTGTCCGTTCGCTTGATCCCATACTTGTCATATGCTTTTAGGCCGTCGCCAACGGTGTCCGGCTGATTCTCATCTGCTACGGCTGCGGTATATGCTGTAAAGGAAAGCACCCGGTCTGTGATGGAAACATCCGTAAACATCTTCTTCTCCGGCTGTTCGTCGATAGCTGCAAAGTAATCATCATAAGGAACCGGATTCCCGTTTTCGTCCCGAATCTCGCGGGGTTCTCCATTCTCATCCAGTTCATATTGATTGTTCTTATAATAGAATTTATTTCCGAATGCATTGGACATGAGATAGACCGTACCTTTGGGGTTGAGCGCATTGCCCTCTCTATCAAATGTCAGCTTCTCCTTGGGAATAACTTCATCATTGTACATTTGGAAGGATCTCATATACATATGATCATGAGCCTCGAACACCATATCAATGCCCATCTCGTCAAAGGCGGGAATCAGGTATTTCTTGTAAAACTGGACGCGATCGTCTTCCCATTGTGCAGAGTTGTCGCCTGCTGCATAGGGGCTTTTGTGAAAAGTAACAAACTTCCACTTCTTATCGCTGCGGGCGACAGTACTCTTCATCCAGGCTACTTGGTCCCAGAATTGGTCATCCGCCCATTCCACATCTTTCCCATTCTCTGCAAGTGCCCCCGAGTACTGCGAATTGAAGACAAGATAGAGTGCATCACCGTATTCAAAAGAATACACTGAGCCTTCATGGGTGTCCGCAACAGCCTGTTTCGGCAAGTTGAAATGGTTGTAGAAGTTGTTATTCGGTGTCGTCTCATCTCCGTCATAATCCATGACCTCATGACCGCCAAGTACAGGCACATATGGCACTTGCAGCAATTGATTCTGGGCTGCTCCTAGCATCCATTGCCACTGTTCCTCCAAATCACCGTTATCCACCAGATCTCCGGCGCTGATCAGGAATTTAGGGTCGCCTATATAATCAACTGCTTTCCGGAAGGTATCACCCCAAGGCTCAAAGTCAGACTTGCTGGAAGCCTGTGAATCGGAACCGGCGATAAAACGGAAAGGCTGGTGGCCGGCAGCATCCGTAGTGAACGAACCGATAGAGCTCCAATCACCTGATTTTCCGTTACCTGCCCGAAACTTGTAAGCTGTTCCCGGTTGAAGCTGGTCTGCAATGACTTTATGACTAATAAATTTCGTTTTATGGTTCGTGCTTCTATCGCTTTTACTCATAAAGGTCTCAATTTCATCGGCCTCTCCCTGATAGGTCAAAGCCCCGTTCTCCGGGAAAATGTTCCCCATAACCTTTGAGGCTTCTATAACCTGTACCACGGTATCCGTCATTGCATCCGTGTACCAGGCCAAGGCAATGCTCGTCTTTGGATCTCCGTTAAACGTCATATTGATGGATTTTGGGGCAAGAGGCGAATCCTGAACGCCAAAATTCCAGGAAACTTCCCGAACCAGCGGCACAAGATCTGCCCCCTTGATAAGCTCCTTGGGTACAGTTACCGTGTAAGACTTCCCATAAGTCAACGGAGGATGGTTTATCCGCAAAGTATCTCTGTTTAAGACTTCAAGTGTAACCCCATCAACCGGTTGATCGTTCTCATCGGCAAATCGGACAGCATAGCCCGGATCAAGGGCAATGGCCTTGTTGAATTTGATTTCAACGGGAGCTTCGGGAGACACATTTCCAGAACCGTCTGCAGGTTGCTGGACAAGATCTACAGTAGGAATGACAGGTTCTTTCCCCGGGATCGGCTCGCCGGACACCTTGATATTTCGGATTCTACTGGAACCTGAACCCCCTATGCCCTCATCATTCCCTCTAGTGTTGCTATCGGAGCTGACGATCCAGCGAATATATAATATTTCCCGATCATTGCTGTTTGGAAGGGGAGTATTCACCAATCTGCAGGTATCTCCCGGGCAATCAAAACTGGAGACGGCCATTTTAAGATTCGTATTCGGCACATCCTCCCACGTTTGTCGGTCTACACTCGTCTGCACTTTAAAATCACGCGGACCTGACCCGGATGAATTTTGCTCAGAGGATAAGGTGATCTTCTCAAACCCGGTTGTAGACACGGTAGCAAGCCAATACTTTTTCCCGTTTCCATTATCCCAGCCCTGATAGCTGATCGCTTTCTTGCTTACATCCACATCCTCGAACACACCGCCTACATTGCGAAAAGTAGACGCTGTCTCATAGATGCCGTATGTAGCCGAGATTACCCCCACATTTTTAGCGGCCTCATCAAACACCCATTCGGCAATCGTCTTTACACCGGGTATTGAATCTGAACCGACAGCATCTGGTGCAGGTGCAGCATTTGCAATCTGGTATGGCAGCAGTAAAAGCACGAGCAACAAAGAAATGGATTGGTGCAGCCTTCTTTTCAAATGACCCTTCTTTTGCACTCTCGTTCCCTCTTTTCGCAAATAATAGTTTAAGCGCTTTAACTTTCACTTGCAGCGGACCCTGATTTTCTTTTCCCCTCCTTAAATACAATTTATATGTAAATATAGCGCATTCATTTCTATTCAATCTCTGCATATTTTGTTATTGTTAATGATTTTCTACTTTTACCGCTATTTAATTTCTAGCCTGTTCAACAGGTCAATGAACGTGATACGATTGATTCAGATTTGGATCATGTTTCTACGAGTGCGAGGATCATTCCCGCCGGATTGGAGATGACACCCCTGGAAATCAACTTCTACAAGTCTGATCCCTTTCACATTAGCCGAGAGAAAAAAAATGTTTCAAGTATGCCTTCAAATCATTATCACGATGCTTATGAAATTCTCTACTTAGTGTCTGGGGAACTTTACTATTTTATAGAAGACCGAACCTTTCAAATCGTCAGCGGGGTTCTATTGTTCATTAACGCTAATGACCTGCACAGACTGATTAATGTAAACGGTATGATGTACGAAAGAGTTACTTTATTGTTTAAAAGAGAGTTCCTTCGCGACTTTTTTGCGGACAGCCCTCTTCCATTCGACCTCTTCTCCTGCTTTCACTCCAGATCAAATGCGATCAAGTTAAGCGGCTACGACCAGAACTTTGTCGAGAATCTTTTCAGCAAATTGATTCATGAAGACACCAAGAGACCTCCAGGCTTCGACTACTATCGGAAAATCCTGTTGATGGAGCTGCTGATCTTCATCCAACGAAAAAAGCTTCCGGATCAAAACGAGCATGTTGTAGTAACGAACCGGACCCATAAGAAAATTTCCCAAATCATCCATTTCATCAACGGTAACTTCGCTGAGCCTCTGTCTCTGGAATACATATCGGACAGGTTCTCCATAAGCACCTCCCATTTAAGCCGAACGTTCAAGGATACAACCGGTTTTACTTTCAGCGAATATGTAAATAATACCCGCCTGAAAGAAGCCCGCTCTCTGCTGCAGGACTCCAAATTAACCGTTTCGGAAATCGCTGAGCGTACAGGATTTGGTAACCTGACCCATTTTGGAAGAGTATTTAAAACCATGACCGGAACCTCACCGCTCAAATACCGCAAACAGAACCGGGTTGATGAAGATAATATCTCTACGCAAGCATGAGATCGGGTGCTTCGTATGGTGAAAGATACACTTTCTTATATTTTATAAAAAAAGAGTGCCCGACCCAAGGCCGGCCACTCCACGTTACCGCTGCCACTTATGGCAGTGCATCCTTCAGCTTCTCTCCCGCCTCCCGCAGAGACTGGAACGTCCCCGCATCGCTCCACCAATCCTTGAGAACATCATAGCTGAGCCTGCGGTTAGCAGCATATATATTATTTACATCGGTAATCTCCAGCTCCCCTCTCTTGGAAGGGGATACTTGACGGATGATGTCAAACACAGCTTCATCGTACATATAAATACCTGTTACGCAAAATTTGGTCTTGGGATGCTCGGGTTTTTCTTCGATATAAGCGATCCATGCAGCATCTTGACTATCGAACACGGGAACACCGTATCTACGTGCGTCGTCCACCGGCTTCAGCAGTACCTTGGCTGTACCTTCAGGCTGCCGGAGATAGCTCTCCACGTAAGGCGTCAGATCATCCATAAATAGATTATCACCAAGCAATACGACAAACCGTTCCCCAGGGAAAATGAATCCTTCTGCTAAATCGAGAGCCTCTGCAATGCCTCCAGCAGCTTCCTGAATCTTATAAGTCAGAGATACACCAAATGCTGCACCGCTGCCTAAAAAATCCGTATACAGACCCGCAGATTGCTTGCTGATGACCAGAAGAATGTCGGTAATCCCTCCCCGGCGAAGCCGATCTATGCCGTAACAGACCATAGGATATTTGCCGACCGGAAGCAAATGTTTGTTCATAAGCCGGGTCAGCGGCCACAGTCTGGATCCTGTTCCGCCCGCCAGTATGACTCCCTTCACTTACTTTCCTCCTCTTTATCTAAGTCCTTTGCTTTCGGATCTGCACTTTATATGAAACTCGTTGGATCCACATTCCATTTGTTCATAAAGAGCTTACGATTTCGTTCCACCAGCTCCTGTAGCCCGGTGTGGTATACCTGCTTGAAGCTCGCACTTCCTTCATGGTGTACCAGACAATCTCCTGCGATAAGCAGTCGGTACCCCTTTAGCCTGGCGCGATAGCAAAAGTCATCATCCTCGTAATGTCCAGGTGAATATCTCTCATCCAGCAGACCTACGGAAGTAAGTAGCTCTCTTTTGAATAAAAAACATAATCCTACCAAACGTTTAGTCTCCAACCATTTTTGAGGATTGGAACGGTTAGTTATCTCTGCAGCCTTATGAAAATCTAACAGACTTTCATAATCAGTCTTCACCTGTTGACGTCCACTCGCATAGTTTGTCACTGGCCCAACAATACCAACTTCAGGAGCACTATATAGCGATCTCTTCAGATTAGTTAACCATCCATGAGAAACTACCACATCATTATTCAGCAGTAACAATTCATCCCCTGATGCTAGAAGTAGACCTAAATTGCAGGCGGATGGAAAACCTCGATTCTCAGGCAATGAAATAAACGTTATACGATTCGCACGGCAATAGGCATCCGTTCCATCTGATGAAGCATTATCTACAACGATGATCTCGTAAGGCAGTGGAGTATAAGCACGTATCGATTCCACACAGGACCGCAGCAGAGGCAACGCGTTGTAGGTCGGAATAATAATACTAGTCATCGTCATATCCGGTTCCTCCAAGCAGCTACTTGTCTGCGGTATTCGCGCTGCGTTTCGCTATTAAGTAGGCCCCCATCATCTTGACGGGAAAGCACCTCAAGGAGAGCCTCTGCGTGATCCCCTATGATCAGTTTCTCCACAGCATTTCCAGCACCTATATTCGCTTGACGCAGCCGGTTATGCTTAATCACATTCACCGTTCCAACTTTCTCCACCCTTAGCTTCTCTAATACAGAACGAGCTTGGGCTTTAGGAGGAACTATTAATTCACGGTAGCCTATGGTCTCAAATGCTCTCCGGGAAAGCGCGTGCGGGACAGCCGTCATAGAGCTAACTCCGAGATCGTACCGTCCAAGAGCATAATTCAGAAACAGCTTGCTGCGAGTAACATCATCGCATAATCCAAAAGAAGGCATCAGTGGATCCAAATCATTAAGAGCCACGTCAATTCCACCATCTACAGCAGCTGTGAATAATCCGAGCTGAGCTGCAGGGATAACCATATCTCCGTCCAGGAAGAGTAGAATATCTCCTCGACTCAGCTTCGCACCAATAGCCCGCCCTACATCATGTCCAACGGACTCCGGGCAATGCACAACTATAGCTTGACGATGTTGTCTGGAAATGGGAAAGCTGCTATCGCTGCAACCGTTAAGCACGACGATAATTTCAGTAGGTCCCAGCCGCGTTACCTGTTGCAGCAGATGTCCCAAGGTCTGCTCCTCGTTACGCGCGGAGATAATAACTGACAAGGTCCCACGTAAGCACGGTAAATTCAATACCTCGCGACCTACCTTTGATTGCCGGGACAGAATCGGTGGCCGAGCGGTAGGGGTGCCTCTTTTTACCGAACGATTCGCTCCCCTTTGGCGGGGTGCCAGTTTTGTTTTGGCCTGACTAGATGCTGAACGTTTCTTTACCGTACGAGTTGCTGTTCCTCGTCGAACGGCAGAGCTACCAGATACTTGTAACAGAGCAACCATCATCTCACCATCTCTCTGCGCCGGGTTCCGTCGCTAAACCCCGCCCTGTTTCCCCGGTGTTCAAGCAAGAGGGATACAGCCTCCATATGATCTGCTGTAATCAACTGCTGCAAAGGATCTGTGCCATCCTCCTTACGTCTGACCGCATTCAGTTTGCCTACATGTACTTTGTGAGCAGCCACCACACGTAAACCACTCAGAACTGCCTGAGCATGTGCCAGAGGGGGACGAGATAATAACTGACTCCCTAAGATTTCAAGCGCTCTTCGGCTGATTGCATGCGGAACCGCCGTCATCGAACATCCTTTTAGATCCGGACGGCCAAGCAAAATATTAAGTGCATGTTTGGATAGCACCACCGGATGGGGCGAAAGGCTCCGTACCGGTCCGGAATAATCATTAAGCGCTATGTCTGCGCCACCGCTAACAGCCGTGACGAAAGGACGTAGCCCCGAGGCAGGAATCACTAAATCCCCATCTGTAAACAAGAGAACCTCTCCCTTAGCTGCCTCTGCTCCGACACTGCGGCCAGCGTCGTGTCCAAGCGGTAACTCATAGGAAATAACATGCGCACCAAGCGAAAGGGCAATTTCTGCCGTTTGATCGGCTGATCCGTTGACGACTACAATAACCTCGCAGCGCGGATGGACTCCTCTAGCTCCGGCTATCGCTCCCGCGATGGTCTTCGCTTCATTCATGGCCGGAATAATAACCGAAACATAGGGATTTGGATGGTTAACAGTAGGGACTGCAGCGACTTGCCGCACTGGGCGAGAAGTCCGCCGCTTGATCCGAGAGACCCGCCGTCCCGTGCGGCGGGCAGAAGTACGTTTGGGCTTCATGCTCATCCACCTTCCTTACAGAGCCTATTCGTCAGGCTGAGGGTTACATCACAGTTTATGTACTTTGCCGAACAGAGTAACGGCCTTTGTCTCCTGTCGTGTGGAAAACAGGACAAATGTACTCACCGCCAAACTTCAGCTGAGACACATTTGCTTATACAAAATATGCTATCGGACACAATTAACTCTAAACGCCGCGTAGCGGATACTAGGACTTGGCCGTACATGTAGCTAACGACCTAAAAACAGAGCAGCGATCTCCAATAAGGAGAATTGCTGCTCTGTTTTTTAAGAGAGGTATTTGAATTTCAATCAAACACACGATCATCCACTGCCGGTTTGGCTAACGGAGCGCCGATAGCAATCCAAGAGATGACCCCGTAGAAATGCGGAGTTTCGCGCAAGCGCACCACTTGAATAACTGCATCTCCATTGGCTCTGCTCTTTAAAGAAGCATAGAAGTAAGGTTGATTGGTCATAGCGACAAGCACATAACCCGTATGACCAAAGTTCTCATCGAACGATACGGTCACCTCCACTGTCTCCGCATCCCCATTGAACATAAAGGCTGTCATCCCAAACTGCTGAAGCGCCTCCCGCTTCCCTGCAGTCTGAATCGGGCTGAAGGATAGATGTTCAGCATTTACAGAATTCACTGCCAAATGGGCACCATTTACTGCACCGGGAGCAATATGATAATCTTGAACGCTTTCTTCCTCCAGATGACGAGCTTGAATGGCAAAAGAAGAGATTTTGGAAGCCACAACCGCTTCATCCTGAAGCTCTGCCGACCCTACCGCACCATCAGCCAGATGAGTGGAATCAATGCTGCCTGCCATCAGCTTAGCTCCGTTGATGCTCGCATCAGGAAGCAGCGCTGCACTGCGTGTTTCATCCGCAAGATGCTCTAATTTGATGATACCCGGCTGCAAATGTCGATCTGCCACAATCTGGTCAGCAAGATGCTCTCCGTACACACTCCACGGTTGTAAATGTAAAGAATTCACAGAACCTTCGGCCAGTTTCTCTTCAGTAATACTACCTTCCGGCAACAGATCGGCGCTACGCACCTCTTCTGTCAGATGTTTCAGGGTGATGCTGTCAGATCGAATGTGACGACTATCCACCGAATCCCCAACCAAATGACCACCATAGACACTACCTGGGGCAAGATGGAAAGAATGGATAGATCCACCTTCCAGTTTCTCTCCTGTAATACTGCCATCCGGTAACAGATCCGCACTACACACTTCTTCTGCCAGATGATTCAGGGTAATGCTTCCTGAGCGGATATGGCGGCTATCAATCGTATCGCCCGCCAAATGCCCGCCATACACACTGCCTGGAGCCAAATGAAAGGCATTGATCGTTCCGCCCTCCAGCTTCTTACCGGTAATGCTGCCGTCTGGCAGCAGCTCGGAGCTACGTGTCTCTAACGCTAGATGAGCTAGAGTGATTTCACCGTTTCCAATATGATGACCTTCTACTGCTCCCGGACTCAGTTGGCCACTTCCTACACTTCCAGGCACCAGATGAATAGAATCTACAGAATGAATTGCCAGCTTCTCACCAGTAAGGCTACCATCTGGCAACAGATCTGAAACACGAATCTCATCCGACAGATGAGCTAGTGTGATTTCACCATTTCCAATATGATGACCTTCTACTGCTCCCGGACTTAGATGACTACTTCCTACACTTCCAGGTACTAGGTGAATAGAACTTACCGATCCTTCTGCCAGCTTCTCGCCAGTAATACTACCTGCAGGTAACAAGTCCGCGCTTCGAGTTTCTGCTGCCAAATGAGCTAAGGTGATTTCAGCGTAACCGATATGGCGGCCTTCCACTGAATCTGGACTCAGATGACTACTCCCTACACTTTCTGGTGCTAGATGAATAGAACTTACCGATCCTTCTGCCAGCTTCTCACCGGTAATGCTACCGTCCTGCAGAAATTCAGAGCTGCGCGTTTCTTCTGCCAAATGAGCCAGCGTAATCTCACCAATTCGGATATGGCGGCCTTCTACTGCACCCGGACTCAAATGACTGCCATCTACACTTCTTGGTACTAGATGATTTGAATCTACGGATTCTACGGCCAGCTTCTCACTGGTGATACTGCCGTCTGGTAATAATTCAGAGCTGCGTGTTTCTTTTGCCAAATGAGCTAAGGTGATTTCACCATTTCGGATATGACGGCCTTCCACTGCGTCCGGACTCAGATGACTGCCATCCACACTTCCAGGTATTAGGTGATTTGAATTCACAGATTCGTCCGCCAGCTTTTCTCTGGTAATGCTACCGTCTGGAAGCAAGTCTGCGCTACGCGCATCTTTGGCTAGATGAGCCAGCGTAATCTCACTGTACCCGATATGACGTCCTTCTATTGTATCTGGACCCAGATGACTGCCATTCACACTTCCAGGTATTAAATGACTTGAATTCACAGATTCGTCCGCCAGCTTTTCTCTAGTAATACTGCCATCTGGGAGCAAGTCTGCACTACGTGCATCTTTGGCTAGATGAGCTAAGGTGATTTCACTGTGCCCAATATGACGTCCTTTCACTATATCCGAGCTCAGATGACTGCCCTTTACGCTTCCAGCCACGAGATGAATAGAACCTACGGATTCCTCAGCGAGCTTCTTGCCGGTAATACTACCGTCAGGCAGTAGCTCAGAGCTAAAAGTTTCTTCTGCCAAATGAGCCAGTGTGATCTCACCATGCTGGATGTGACGACCTTCTACTGCACCCTGACTCAGATGACTTCCGTCTACACTTCCTCGTACAAGATGAATAGAATCTACGGATTCTTCTGCCAGCTTCTCCCCGGTAATACTGCCCTCTGGCAACAAGTCAGAGCTGCGTGCATCTTCGGCTAGATGAGCCAGCCTGATCTCACCATGCCCGATATGACGTCCTTCAATCGTATCCATGCATAGATGGCTGCCGTCTACACTCCCCGGTGAAAGATGCTGGGAATCCACAGCCCCTTTGGCCAGCTTGGAGCCACTAATGCTGCCCTCCTGCATTTGAATCGAAGAGATGGAATTAGGAATGATATGACCATTTCCGATGGACAACGGCCGGATATGTGCTCCGCCGATGCTTCCCGGATTCATATGTCTGCTCTGAACCGCACTATCACTGATGGATTTTGAATGAACTGCATTCACAGATAAATGCTCTGCCTGCACTGCCGCGACTGCTAATTTACTGGAATCCACACTTCCATCGGCAAGCTTAGCCGATGTGACCGATAAATCACTAATCTTATCCGTCGATACACTTTCGGGAGACAGCTTTAACGACGTTACCACATGATCTGCCAGATGATGTGGCTGCACTGCTCCAGCTGCCAAATGAACCTCTCTTACCGCAGCAGAAGCCAGCTTATCTCCTGAAACCGAACCGGACTGAATCGCAGCAGCAGTCACACTATTTTCGCCGAGATGTCTGCGTTCCACAGCTCCAGTGGCAAGATGATCTTTATCCACCACAGCATCCTGCAAGGCACGACCGCTCACGCTGGCATCTGCTAGATGTTTCTCCTCCACTGCACAAAAAGCAATATGCTCCCCACTCACCACTTCACGAGCAATCGTGCTGCCGATGACCGATCCTGCTGCCAGTTTAGCCGAGCTCACTCCTCCATCCGCTAACTTGGCAGAAGTAACGCTCTGTGGACGAAGATGCTCCGCACCCACAGACTCTGAAGCTAGCTTCTCTCCAGTAACAGCACCGGAGGATAAATGATCCGTATGAATAGCTTCATCCATAAGCTGCTCCGAGCCTATCGCCTCCGAAGCTATATGGGAGTGATTCACAGCCTCACGTTCCAGATGATTAGAGGAAACAGCTTGCATAGCAATTTGCGGTCCGCGTATAGCGGATTTGGCAATATGTCTGGTGGTTACAGCTTCATCTGCTAGCTTATGTGCGAGTATGCTTTGATCAGCAATCTTCGATGCGGTGACCGCTTGCTCAATCAGCTGTGCAGTACCTACCGCACCCTCCGACAGTTTCAAGAAAGAAATGCTTCGGTCAGCCAAATGGCGACTCGATATTTCTCCATCCCCGATATGGGAGCCGTGTACACTTTCTGCACTTAAGTGGATGCTTCTCACCACTTCTGTACCTAGCTGCTTGGAACCAATTGCACCATCCGCTACATGCGCACCTTCGATAACACCCGACTGGAGCTGTTCCTTGCCAATAAGCTTGTTGGCAAGCTGCTCTGGTCCGATCGCTCCGGGAGCTAAATGTCTGGCGGTTATCAATGCATCGCTAAGATGGCGGCCCTCAATAACAGCATCAGCCAGTTTGGAGCTGCTGATTTCGCCATCAGCTATTTTATCGCCAGATACCGCTGCATCAGCCAGCTTAGAACGGTCAACACTCCCGTTTGCCACATGGCGGCCTGTGATACTGCTACTTCCTATTTTTTCACCAGTAACCGCGCCATCTTCCAGTAGATCCGCCGTAATAATCAGATCGCTTAAATGACGGCTCTCAATGGATTTATCTGCAATTTGACCGCCGCCGATAATCCGATCAGCCAGCTTCTCTGGACTAATACTACCGTTCTTCAGCTTCTCTCCACTGATGGAATGATCCAGCAGTTTACCGCCACTTACGCTTCCTTCAGCTAAATGCTCACCCACAATGGATTCAGGCGCAATTTTCGAAGAAGTAACTGCCTTGTCCGCGATATTGATACTTTGCACAGCGTAATCTTGCAGCCATGGTGTACCGATAATGCCAAACTTCAGCTTTGAACCATCAATAGTGCGTGGAGCGATTTTCGCCCCAGTCACTGCTGCATCCGATAGATCATCTGTATAAACGGGCTGGAACCGCTCTTTTTCAGGAGCGAACCAAATCGTCTCAGGAAGATTATCCGCCTGTTTCTGAAGCTGCTCTTCCACTATAGGCTCAGGCTCTGGTTGCAGAACTGGTACGGAAATTGATTCCTCTTGAATGAATTCAGCTATTGCCCCTCCACTTACCTGAACATCAGCGAGCTCTGCTTTACTGACTCCGTCATTGCTGCTCCCCGAATCCTTAGAACTGCTTTTGCCTTCCAGCATGTTCAGTTCCTTTATATTGGGATTATCTACATAGTAGAGTCGTTTTTGTGGACTGCGCGGCTGCTTTTTTTTGGAACCCCTCACAAGCAGTCTCCTCCTTCCATCTGTTGTTTCTCCTAGGCATCATATGCAGCGGTATGGGCTGATGACACCCTTTTGCGATAAGCCCATAATAAGATTCTGATGAAAATTATATTTTCTTATATTAAAAAAAGGCTTCTGCCGCCGCGCATTCGTCCACCCTGACACGCGGGTACAAACATACAATGACAAGAGTAGTAAAAGCGGGAATCACGTGACCGAAGAAACAGGAGGAACAAACATGGGGCATAAGCTCGTTGGAATACTACTAAATGCCGATATGCACCGGGGCGTTCCCCGGCTAAAAACAGGACAGGAGTCTCTATCCAACTATGAAGAGGCGGCCGCTGCATACGGCTTGGTCCCCTGCTTCCTGAAGCTCGCGGACATCGATACAGACTCAGGCTTCAGTGCCGCCTATATAAAGGGATCTCATGGATATAAAAGCGTAGTAGTCCCTACGCCCACTGTCATCCATAACCGGGCCATATACAGTCAGAATAGCCCAGGAATGCAACGTCTGCTGCGGCACCATCCTTTGGTGTACAATACTTGCAATCGATACGGCAAGGATGAGATCCATGAACTGCTTGAGCAGCATGAAGAGCTGCGCGAGGTTTTACCAGCAACAACTGGAGGATCTGGACTCAAACAAATGATGAATCGTTACCCCGATCTTATTCTTAAACCTTGCCGTGGAAGCATTGGGAATGGTGTCATGCGACTGGTTCGTAAAGGGTCTCAGCGCTGGAGCTTAAATTATCTATCACCCTCAATGCGTCGCTGGATAAGCACTCCCGTATATCAGGGGGCACTGCCAAAAATGCTCCGAGCACGCCTTGCCTCTGTCCCTTATCTCGTGCAGGAGCGTATTCCCCTTGCTGAGATTGGAGGACGTCCCTTTGATTTACGTGTCACCGTTCAACGTGGCTGGGGAGGCGATTGGCAGGTCACGGGTCTCTTTGCTAAACTTGCACCCCCTGGGGGGTTTGTCTCTAATATAGCCCGTGGAGGAGAAGCGCTAAGCTCTTCCTTTGCGCTGGAAAAAGCCTTCTCTAGAGCAATAGCGGCCCATATCCGTATGGCTGTCGAAACACTTAGCCTTGTTATAGCTCGTTGTCTCGAACAAGACCTTCCAGGTCTGGCCGATATCGGACTGGATATTGGCATTACTAAGGATGGTCGCATCTTCTTCATAGAGTGCAATGGCCGCGATCAACGCTATGGATTTCATAAAGCCGGCCTTACGGAGATTTGGAAGGAGAGTTACCGAAGACCTATGGGATACGCACGTTTTTTACTAGAAAAGAACAGCCTCATATATAACAGTTATTGATTTGTCTCCTATTCTATGTCAATATAATGCAGAGCAGATGGCGGCCACATACGACCGTACTGCTGTATTATGGAAGGGAGATGGGCATGGTAAAACAATTGCTGCGGCTAATGACCGAGCTATCCTCGCACCGATGGCTTTCACGGTTAATGGGGTCTTTTTCTCATAGTAGACTCAGCCGTTTTCTAATCCCGGTATTTATTAAGACTTATCAAATCCCCTCCGCTCAAGCGGAGAAGAATCCTGGAGAATATCACACTCTTAATGAGTTTTTCAGCCGCCGGCTGAAGCCTGGCATGCGGCCTATTGCAACCGATGCTGACGCTTTAGTGAGTCCCGTAGATGCAATGATTACTGCTATGGGTGACATTTCCTCTGGTACGATTATGAATGTAAAAGGGCAGGATTATAAGATCGAGGATCTACTTAATCATTCTCCGCATCTGGAGCTATACAAGAGAGGTTTTTTCTTCGTCCTTTATCTAAGTCCTACGGATTATCACCGGATTCACTCTCCCCTTACTGGACATAAGGTTGAGAGTGATCATATTCGTGGACGAGCCTATCCTGTCAACGATTTCGGCATGCGACATATGAAGGGCGTACTGAATCGCAATGAACGTCTTATTACGTATATCGCCGGAGACTACGGAGAAACCGCAGTAGTAAAGGTAGGCGCGATGAACGTCAGCAGCATCGGGTATACGGATGCTAACGCTACCGAGTGGCAAATCGGCGATGATCTAGCCTATTTCGAGTTCGGCTCCACTGTAGTACTGCTTATGGAGAGCGGTACTTTTACCCCAAGACCCAAGCTTGAGGTCAACACGAAGGTAAAGATGGGGGAATTGCTGGGGACGCTGCATCGGCCGCTTTAGTAAAGCTGCGATATAACAAAATAAGGGTATCCCTAACCGATTGAAAATCGGCGCCGGGATACCCTTGTTTTGTTTATTTCACTTTAGAGCTTGTTACGCTAGCATAGTAATCCAGTACATTGTTAATGATCACAGCTGCTTCAGCTCTTGTGGCCGAAGCTGTCGGATCCATTTCTCCACTGCTGCCTCCATTTACAATAGCAAGATCTTTGAAGGCATACACCGCTTCTTTAGCATAACCCGCAATAGAAGCATCATCTGGGAAGTCATGGTTAGTCACTTGCGGCAATTCAACATTCAGTTTCTTCAGTGCATTGAATAGAATTACACACAGGTCCTGACGGCTAATGCTGCTGTTAGGAGCAAACATGCCATTACCGATACCATTGATCAGTTGATTAGAAGTCCCAATCTCAACATAGTTTTTATACCAAGCATCTTTCAGAACGTCAGTAAACTGCTTTTGATTCTCGCCCATGCTGAAGTTGAAGCTTTTTACTACCATGGCAACAAACTCTGCACGGTTTACCTTCCCACTTGGATCAAAGCTTCCGTCTGTTCGTCCGCTGATAATATTTCTCTCCACCAGCGCTGCAATCGCAGATTCTGCCCAGATAGGAATTAGAGTAGCATCTTTAAACTTATTCTTAAGCTCTTGTCTGATTAGCTCCGGTGTCTTCGTTTTTCCATCTGTTGTTGGAGGCTGAGGCTGTTCTCCAGGTTTTACGACTTCTCCAGGAATCGATGGTACTGAAGGTACCGCTGAGGTAGCCGGTGTTGGTGTACTTGGTTGACCATCACCTCCACCGCTGTAAGGCTTAACGATCACAGAGAACTGTGCCTTCAGGCCAAGTGGATTAGTTATACCCTCCGGCAAGATCAGATCCCCCTTGATGGTGTACATTCCTTCCGTATTACCGTTATAGCCTTCCTTGTTCCACTGAACAGAAACGACCTTAGTCATCCCGGTATTCAGGGTTACTGATACTGAAGCTGGAAGCTCCAGCACGTCAAAGCTGGTACCATAAGCAACACTTTTACTTGCTAGTGCTTGCACTGCCGTGATTTCCGGTATCGTAATGACCTCCGGCAGTACTTCGATCGTAATCGATACCTTCAGGTCCTTTGGATTGCTGATACCTTCCACAGGTACTAGCGCTCCTTTCAGGATATAAGCTCCTTGCTTATCGCCATTATAACCTTCACTATTCCAATCGATGGATATCGCCTTTGTCTCACCGTTGTTCAAGGTAGCTATGACCGATGATGGCAGCTTCAATCCATTAAATGGAGTGCCGAATGGAACGCTCTTACTTTCCAAATCCTGCACTGTGACAATCTCAGCGACACGAATCACTTCCGGCATTACCTGAATGGTGATGGAAGCTTTCAGATCATTAGGGTTGATCATTCCTTCTTCTAATATCATAGTACCGTTCAGTACGTATGATCCTTCCACATTGCCGTTATAACCAGCAGGGCTCCATTTAACAACAAGTTCCTCCTGCTCATACGTATCAAGCGTTACTGTAACTGAAGACGGCAATTCCAACTTATCAAAAGCGGTGCCAAATTCAACATTTTTGCCCTCCAGCTTCTCAACTTTAGTAATCTGGATAGGTTTAGTGCCTTCTGGCAGTACAACCACTGTAATAGAAACAGTTTGATGGGTACTATTCAACACACCCTCAGGAAGCTCAAAGCTACCTGCCAGCGTATAACTCCCCGCTTTTCCACCGTTGAAATCTTTACTATCCCATTGTACAGGCAAGTGAATTACCCTTTTGTTGCCCAATGTAGCTTCCACTGTAGCTGGTAGATTTAATTCTCCTGCAGCAGTTCCGAACAGCACACTCAGCAGTTGCGGCTGAGCAATCGATATAATTTCTTTAGCATGGGTATCTTCTGTCCATTTGGCATAATACACCGCGCTTATGTTCATTACCGTTTCTACGGTTAATGCATTACCGGTCCCTTCTTTATTATCAAACCAGCCAGTAAAAATGTAGCCTTCACGTTCCGGTACCCGAGGTAAGGTGCTTAATGCTTCACCTTTAAATGCGGTTACTTTGGCAGGAGCCGGTGAGTCCAGATAATTCTGATCGAAGGTGACTTCAATCGGATCAGCATAAATGAGTTCAACATATTGTAAATTCGCATTTAGTCCGT
Organism: Paenibacillus sp. VTT E-133291; assembly: GCF_002264395.1. Lineage (GTDB taxonomy): Bacteria > Bacillota > Bacilli > Paenibacillales > Paenibacillaceae > Paenibacillus_AQ > Paenibacillus_AQ nitricinens. The sequence goes on along the minus strand of NZ_NFVA01000029.1, from coordinate 39,145 downwards.
TAAAAATCATATACACATTTTGTTTTCCAGTCACTTTAGTTCTGTCTAGGAAGGTCTCCGCTGTCAAATAATGATCAATGTAAGAATTTCCAGGCGTTTGTTTGGTGCTTGCTATTCCATAATTTCCCCAAGCAGCGCCTGCTTTCTGAGCAAAACTAATGCTTGCAAATTCATTACCAAGTTCAAAAGAACCTCCGCCGCTGTAGGCATCAGCGTATGCTCTTCCTTGTGTAGTAGCTCTTTTAACTGGTTTACCCGTATTGTCAGCCTCTGTATAGAATTTAAAAGATGGAGACGATCCGCCTTCACGGGCATACTGCACTCTTACTTCCACAAGATTAGTCAAGTCAACCTGACCGAAATAAACAAGGTCATTAGAATTGACATAACTCATGGCGTCCGTACCACTTTCGAATCTGAACTGGATATTCGTTGCATAAATCCATGGTGCATTATAAGGATAGATTCTAATACCGTTCTCTACTTTCAGCGTTTCTATCGGAGCAATATGGATTGGCATAGATGATATGCTCAAATCTGTTATAGCCGCTTTCAAGGAAGCTATGGCTTCTGCTACAACCTCGTCATTGACCGGCTCGGCAAGTACTGCCTTAACCTCTTCCAATACAGCGTTAAATTTGAGCTTTTTATAAGCAGTATATGCATTCATATCGATGTTTTGAGCAGCCTCAATTTCCGCACCTAACGCTGAAGTGTCAACATTGTCCTGCTTCAACTGGAAGGTTAACCAGTTCAGGTCAATGCCAGCACTCTCAAATACAATTCTAAGGGTATGCTCGCCTGCCGACAGCTGAACATCAGGAATTCTGAAGGTTTTCCATACCCCTTTAGTTGTGGTAAGGTCGAAGGTCCCCAGTAGCTTGTCGCCATCATAGATACCAAAGGACATTTGGGCGACATCCGATTGGCTAGAGCGAATTCGTGATGTGACTTTGTACATGCCTTCTTTCTCCACATTTACCTTATAGGAGATGGCTTCACCCTTGCTTGTATTGGTGTAGCATAATCCGCCGTCTACATCATTACTGCTTACTGGCGTGATTATCGGAGTAATGGAGGCAAATTCCGTCTCAGCTACCTTCAATTTAGTATTTTTCCCAATCTTCTTGACTGCCAAAGCTACATCACTGTTGATTCTGACATAATCAAAATCGGCAATAAATGGATCTGTGAGATTCTGACTTCCGTTGGACGCAAGTAACCCGAACTTCGGATTGGCATAGTTGGCAGTTGTACTGCCAAGTGAAATATACTCTTTGCCATCAGCACTGACATAACCGGAATAGCTGTTGCCTATTTTTTTCAGGCGTAAATACAACTCTTTCTTTTCACCAAAAATACTCGTGAGCTGAGCGGCAGACAGTTGCCCAATCGTAACTGGCTCCGTACCTCCGGTCTCTTTGGTCATACCGATGATCTTGCCGCTACTGTATTCATACTTCACCCAGATATAGTTATTGTTATCCTGTGAAGCCGTGATGCCGACACCGTTATAATTTTGATTTGGCGCTTTGCTCATATTAATTTTCACTGTTGCTTCCCAGTTTCCAAAGGCCTCCTGCTGGAAATAGTTCTTCAAATCTGCATGATCACTCCAGAAGTCGCCTCTTTCAGCGATGATTCTCAAATATCCGGGAACAGTGCTCAAAGACCAATTTTTGTTATTTTCTGTATTGGTAGCCGTCTCTTTATTAATCATCCAGAAGTTGCTTAAATTCTCAGTGTCGAACTCATCGCTTTGTGGGGTCGTACCAAACTGTATCACATAGGAGTTGGCCTGATCGGAGCTGATACATTTGATCGTCACTCTTTTATTGATGAGGTCTACGTTGGCCGTTGCTTTTACACCATCATTCATTTCGAATGTAACTTCAGGTAAAGTAGCCCCATTACTGAGACCTACATCATAACTGAACCTAGTCTGTGAAAAGCCCTCAAGCGGCTTACCATCAATAGAGATATTCTTTAAATAAGCATAGGTCGGATTCTCAAAAATCGGTTCCAGGCCTTCCTCCGACGTGAAGATAACCTTGTAGATCCGTTTCTCTCCTCCGGCCGAAGCAGTAATTACAGCAGCCGGTCTATCTTTATCGGCTTGTCGTATACTTACGTCTACACCAGCTATCGCCGTAGCTTTGACTTCGGGGTAGCTGCTAGTTTCAGTCGGCTCACCAAAGGCTTTATAGTCGAGTTTCAATGGATTAAATATTTTGATCTTTTTGCCGCCAACCGTAATATCAGAGAGCTGTGGATCTCCTGATTTGTCCGTATTCACCCGGAACCAATCTCTTCCCGGCGTATAATTGACCACGTAATCAATCTTTGCCGTTCTTGCAAAGGCTGGAGATTGCATCAAAAAGCTCGTGATATTCTTGGCAGAACGCTGCAATTCTCCCAGGGTCAGACTGCCGTTAGCAAGCGATGTCATTGTATTAAAGGTACTGTTATTCCGATTCTTATGCGTTTCTGCATAATCGTTCGGAATGACCATGTAAAGGTCATTTTGGGCACGGACCATGGCTTTGCCGTTGGTTTCATCATAACGATTGGTAGTGGCATAGAAGCCCTGATCCTCACTCATCTTCGCCCACCAGTCTGTCATGACAATTCCGTCAAAGCCCCACTCTCCGCGGAGGATCGTGGTATTCAGATCATAGTTACTGGAAGCCCATGTTCCGTTTACCGGACCATAGGACGTCATCACTGAACGCGCCTTTCCACTCTTCACTGCCATTTCATAACCTTTCAAATAAATCTCGCGAAGCGCTCTTTCAGAGACAAGTGCATTCACAAGATGTCTATCCGTTTCCTGATTGTTCGCAGCGAAATGCTTAATAGTAGGCGCCGTACCGTTCTTCTGAAGACCTCTTGTCTGTGCAGCAGCCATGATGCCTGTCAGTAACGGATCCTCCGAAAAATACTCGAAGTTTCTCCCGTTCAGGGGACTTCTGTGGATATTGATTCCCGGTCCTAGCAGCGTATCGATATTGTTAATCAGCATTTCTTTGCCAAGAAGATCAAATAATCTTTCATTCAGCTCGGTGTTCCACGTACAGGCAAGCATCGTCCCGTTCGGGATACTGGTTGCCTTCTCTGCATTGGTTTCCATCCGGATTCCTGAAGGGCCGTCCGCAGCACTATCGATAGGGAGCCCTAATTTCAGCAGATTTTTAGTAACACCACCAAAAGCCGCAGCGGTACCGGCAGTAACTTTGGGGCTGGACATCCCTTCCCCTAAAATAATGGCCCCCAGATCGTTGTTGGACAATTGTGCAATGAACTGATCCATAGTCACTTTCTGATTGTATACATCCAATAAGGTATAACCCTTGTCTCCCGTTTGTGGAATGGACGCAGGGAGATTTTGCTTGATTCTCTCATCCAAGTCGGTAGTCCGTGTCGGTACCTTTTCAGTGACAGTGGTAAAAGTACCATTTTCATTCGGTTGACCTGGTTTGATACGGTCAAATTCCTTAGTTGGCGCGAGCGCTTCCTGCAAGGTTTCTACAACCTTCAAAGCATTAAGGCTGTATACTCCTTGCTTTTCGCTGTCACTTACACTGTTACCTACGTAAATATTATAGTCACCAGCTTCTAGAACATAAGATGAATCATGACCTGTAATTCCACTATCATCATAGGAGGCCATATCTTTGGTGTCATACGTGATGGTGATCGACTGTGATTCCCCTGGCTGTAACAGCCGGGTCTTAGCAAAAGCAGCAAGCTCCTTGGCCGGCTTGCCAAGTTTACCCTGTGGTGCACCGTAATAAATCTGTACAACTTCTTTGCCTTCCACCTTACCTGTATTCTGAACAGTTACAGTCACTGCAACCTCATTCTCACCAGCGTTGACATTATCAGTCGTGATCTTGAAATTGGTATAGGACAGTCCGTACCCAAATGGATAGAGCACCTTATCCGGAGCAAAGGTCTCAAAATAGCGGTAGCCTACATAAATATCCTCACTATAAGAATTCTCAGTTTTGCTGCCAAAATGTGCAGTAGAAGGGTAGTCAGCAAGTGTAGCTGCAATCGTATCGCTCAATTTACCGCTTGGCGTAACGTCTCCGGTCAGCACGTCGGCTACTGCGCTACCGCCTTCCATCCCCCCTTGCCATGTGTACAAAATAGCAGCTTTGGGATAGTTTTTAGCCCATGACATATCGATAACGTTAGCTACGTTCAATACGATGGCCACTCGGTCGAATTTGGCATAGACCCGGTTAAGCATGTCTACTTCAAGGTCTGTCAGTTTATAGGCACCCTTGACGTCCGTATTATCCTTATCTTCACCGGCTGTTCTACCGATGATGACCACAGCTGTATCCGTTTTTGCTTTTGCTGCATCCACTATTTCGTCGGTCAAGGGCATTTCCGCCTGGGACCACGGCTCTGCTGCCCAGCCACCACCGCCATTGTTGAAAGGATTCTTTTTGATCCAGTCAGCATATACCTTCGCCAGATCTTCATTTAACTTGAGACTGGGATTGTTCCGGAGACCTTCCAGAATCCCATTCACATAATCTACCCTTACCGCACCGCCAGATCCTGTGCCAGACTTGTAATAATGCGCTTGTATGCGGCCAAATACCGATACAGTTTCACTCTTCTTGATAGGGAGCACTTGTTCATTCTCATTTACTTGTGATCCTGCTAGTTTATACGCCGGATTTTGCAGCAGCACAATTCCTTCAGCGGCCACTTCTCTGGACACATCCGCTAAACCCGGGAGAACCTTGGCCATAACGGGAGAACTGGTACTAGGCGTTATGATTGAGGTTATCAGAATGCAGCAGAATAATATTTTAAGTAAGCGATTACAATTTTTCCTCATACTTATCACCATTCCTTTCGATTAAGGTATAGCTTAGGATTATGGGTCATCGTAAAGAGCGAGATTTCAATTAAATTTCTAATACATAAACGTTCACTTCATAAACCGATAGGATGAATTTACTTTCAGGAAGGAGTTATTCTCTAGAGCGCTAGCCGCTGTGGAGTAAGGCTTATTCAAGCATCAAGTGTGTTACTGATTAAATCTAAACCGGTTTAGATTTTTTGCATAATTCTCCTAACTCATACTTACAAATTAAAACGTGCGAAAATGTTCATTAATTCCTCCTTTACTTTTTAAACTTACATTGAATACTATCATCAGAAATATCATCCTAACATAGAAAATCCTCATAGATTTATTGAATATACTCATATATCACAGAACCAAATTAAAAATAGCAGGGAGAATCAGCATCGCTCAATGCCGATTCTTCCTGCTATAAAAACCAAAAGCAAGTTCGTGGACTTTCGTTGAATTAGAATTATTTTGCAGATAAAAGACTCTCAGTAATGTAATTTAACTGCGCTTCAAGCGTAACGGGATCATTATATGTATCAGCGGTTGGGTCCAGTTGGAATACGTTGCCTGCTTTTACGGCAGGGAGATGCTTCCATAAGGAGTTGTCATAGACGATTTTCGGATCGCTCGTATCGCCAGCCCATGGGCATGTGAATACAATATCTCCAGCAAATTGAGGCAGCTTCTCAAGGGAGATTGTTGCCCAACCAGTGCCGCTGTCTATAGCTTCTTTCTGCGCTTCAGGAGGTGCTTTCAGGCCAAATTCATTATAAATAATTTCTCCACCGCGCCCGTAGCTGTGACCGAATACGAATAGTCCACCGGAATACGGATTTAGGATAGAAACGGTTCTATCACCTACAGCTGCCACCACCTTAGGCTTCAATTCACTGATTTTTTTGTTCCATTGTTCCACCCAAGCTTTAGCTTCGACTTCTTTCCCCGTTAATGTACCGAAATCAAGCATTTGATCTCTGATAGTTTTTGCTCCGTATTGAATGGCTACTACTGGCGCTATTTCGGCCAGTTTCTCAATTCCTTCCATTCCGGAGAATACAACAATAAGATCAGGATTCAGCTCTAAAATGTGTTCAAGAGACGGTTCATCCCCAAGGCCTTGAACGCCTTCCAGCATTCCTTCAAAGTAGGGACTGTTTAAGACACCATTCATAACACCAACAGGCTTGATACCTAACGCCAAGAAGTATCCAGTGTCGAAGGAGGTTAAATCGACAATCCGTTTCGGATTCCTGGGTACTTGAATATCTCCGTTACTTGCCTGATATGTAACCATGTCCACTTCGCTGGATGAGTCATTGCTGTTTGATGAAGATGCAGCACTTTCTGTCCCTTCTACTGAGGTGGTGTGCTCAACTGCTTGTCCGCAAGCTGATAGCAGTAACGTTATAACCAAAGTAAACACAAGCAATAGGTAAGTTTTTGGAGATTTAAACAAAATAAATTCACTCCAATCGACATATTATATAATGATAATGATACTGATAATCATTATCAATACAACTATATAGTATTATTCTATCCTTGGCAATGGAGAATACGTTAACATCTACTGCATTTACCTTTTGGATGCCTACTACACACTACAAACAAAAGGACAGCCCCACGGCTGTCCTTCCTCTTTTCAAGCCATTATCTGCTCTTTACACCTGTTACGCTATTACACATGTCCTTGCTTAGCAACATCAAGCGCCTTGGCGGCAACCTGTTCTGGATCTCCTAAATAAAAGCGGCTGATTGGATTAATGTCCTCATCCAGTTTGTACACGAGTGGTACCCCTGTAGGAATATTGAGCTCCAGCAGTGCTGCCTCATCAATATCCTCCATAAATTTGATCAACGCTCTCAGTGTATTGCCATGGGCTGAAATGAGCACCCGTTCCTTTTTACGCACAAGGGGGACGATGCGATTTCTCCAGAAATCACCCACACGATGAACAGTATCTTCCAGACTCTCGCCTCGCGGAATATCCTCCGGACGAATACTGCTATAACGAATGTCGTTTCTGGCATACCGAGGATCATTAAGCTCCAGCAGTGGAGGCCGAACCGATAAACTCCGTCGCCAGAGATGCAATTGTTCTTCACCGTATTTTATCGCCGTTTCACTTTTACTAAGTCCCTGAAGTGCACCATAATGCCGTTCATTCAGCTTCCAGGACTTTTGCACAGGAATCCACAGCAGATCCATTTCATCGAGAACATAGTTGAGTGTTTTGATCGATCGTTTAAGTACCGATGCAAAAGCTAGATCAAACGTATACCCTTCATCCTTCAAAAGCTTGCCAGCAGCCTTAGCCTCTAGAATACCCTTTTCGGTTAAATCCGGATCACTCCAACCCGTAAACAAATTTTGCACATTGTACTGGCTTTCACCATGACGTATTAGTACGATTTCGTACATTTTATCTCTCCTCCCACCTGTATGCTCTGGAACTCTGTTACTTCATGCAATAGATCAGCCTGATAATCTCTAGTATGGGCGTTTTTTCGCCAATTGAATGTAAGATATGCAACAGAATGCAAAATTACCCTCACAGGAGATTTATTCTATTGTATCAAATACAACAAGAGGAACGATAAATCCTTCAGTTTGCCAAGCATAAATGCCTAGCGGCATCCTTATAAGGACGGTAAGCGTTGATCTCTTATATTTCAAAAAAACCGGAAGCCTGTTGGCCCCGGTTATTTAAAGTCTTTGGTCATGTCCAGCGATTATATACCTATTTACTCAGTTTAGAACCAGCTGTCTATGGCAAAAGCACTCGATTGTTTTAATCTTCTTAAACGGTTTCTAAAAAGCCCTGCGCCTCCACTTTTACAATCGGTGTTGCAGATTCGGCGTCTGATCATCATCCCATGCGTCTCCCCTTCCAAGAAGTATGTAAATTCTCTGTAAACTAAACTGCAAAGTATTTACCCTTGGATGAAATAACTGAAACAACGAATGCAAATCAGCGGATCTCAGATGGACTTTTTCCGGTATACTGCTTGAACTGGCGGCTGAAAAAGAATATGTCACGGTATCCAAGCGCATCTGCTACTTCAGTAACATTCATTCCTGCGTAAAGCAACAAATGCTGAGCACGCTCAATCCGGGCTCGAATGACATAAGATTGAACGGAAGAGCCAGTAAGCTCCTTGAACTTAATTGAGAAATACCGCGGCGACAGCCCTGCACGTGCAGCAAGATCCTCTACGCGATGCGAAATCCCGGGATGTTGGCTCACATAGTTCGCTATTTCATGAATAATCTCTGTTAAATGGTTGCTAGCATAACGTTCTACAGGCTTCACTCGGTCCTCCCTAAGCAGATGAATCATTAGTTGCTTTAGAACAAGCTGCCCTTCTTCCTCAGCTGCGTACGTATCCACTAGGAACAGCCTGACGTAACGAGCAAGCAGATGCTCAAATTCAACGGTTTCTGCGAGTACGCGATAGGGCAGAGGAATTTCCGTCACCTCTCCGGTGACATCAAAATGAATATATGTAAGGACAAGCGGTCTTTGCGGATTATGAGTAGCGCTAGTATGGTCACCCGGACGGAACAGGAAGCAGCTTCCCTTGCCCACTTGGAAGGGTTCCCCGTTACGTATAACCGTCCCTTCCCCGCTCCATACATAGAATAAATCATAATTTTGCAGCGACTTCTCTCTTTTTTGCCATTTCCAGCTTGGTTCGCACACAATCTTCGCCAAGGCAGGTAATATAACAAAAGAGGACGGCGATGCGTGCAGCATAACGTTCCCTCCCAAAAGTTTTGTTAGCATAAACTACTTTGAGTTTCTTCGCAAAACTTGCTTCGTAAGCATTCGTTTCGTTTTGTTAGCATAAACTGCTTGAGTTACTTGCCAAAACTTACATCGTTAGCATAATCTACTCTGAGTTACTTCGCAAAACTTGCATCATAAGCATTCACTTCGTTTTGCTGTCCATCCCCACCATCATACCTTGTCATGTTGCATTTTGTACATCTTGCCACGACAAAAGGAGGCGCTTTATTCCTTCCTCCAGCTCCACAGCATTCAGATGGGCAAAAGCAAAACATGCGGCTGGCTCCCCAGCCGAAACTTGATATAACGCCGCATCTCTGAAATCTGTGCCGCGCCTGTGCGCCGCCGCCCGGAATGCCACGAACTCTTCTCTACTGCGCAGCCACCGCGCATATACTTGTAGCCCCGCATCGCCAGGCAACAGTTCAAACAGCTCATTCAACTGTTCCGACAGCAGAGTCCTAAGAATACGGCCACGTTCGCCGTAAATGCGGGTCATCCGGCGCAGATGACGACTATAGCCGCCGGTATTCATGAACCGCGTCAACGCACGCTGTTCCAGCAGTGCTACTGGCAAGGGCTCATATAACGCCTTGGCGGCGATCGTCGGCTTCACCAGCGAGGGTGGGAGCACTGCGAAGCCAAGCCGAAGGCCAGAGAACATCGTGTTTGAGAAGGAGCCAATATACACGACCTGTTCTCCGCGATCTAGCGCTTTTAAAGGCTCAATTGGACGTCCTGACCACCGAAACTCACTGTCATAATCATCTTCAATGATCACCGCATCATGCCGCTGCGCCCATTCCAGCAAGATTCGCCTCCGTTCCAAAGGCAGCACCACACCTGTAGGAAATTGACGACTCGTTGTAACAAACAACAGACGCGCATCCCAATCCTCCGGGATAAGACCGCTGTCATCCAGCTTTCCTGACAGCAATCGTCCCCCGTTAATCTCTACCGCTCGGCGAATCCCATGAAAGCCTGGGTCCTCGACAACCGCTGCGCCTCCTGCATCCAGCAGTAACTGTGTCAAAATAACGATGCCTTGCATCGAACCGCTAAACAATACGATATGCTCTGCATCCGCACGAATTCCGCGGGTAATCCGCAGATGTGCAGCAATAGCTTTCCGAAGTCCTTCATCTCCTTGAGGTGGACAAGTACTTTGAAGCAATCCGCCTTCCTTCCCTCCGGCATAGGACAGCGCACTACGCCATTCGGAGTAAGGAAAATGCTCCATCCTCATACCACTGCTAAGAAAGCTTATAACATTGTTGCTACACTGCTCATACAAAGGTGTCGGACGCGCAAGTAGTCGCCTTCCCCATGCCGAGAGTGGGATCATTCTCTCTGATGCAAGGCCTCCCCCAGCAACATCTGCCACTTCACCCCAAGCTGCATTTTCACGCTTAATATCTCCAGAAGCTGAAGAGAAGCTATCTTCTGATACGAATGTCCCCCGCCCTGTCACCGTCCTTACATAACCATCAGCAAGCAGCATTTCGTACACCTGCGAGACTGAACCGCGCGACATGTCATAGTGCATAGCCAAACTTCGTGTAGACGGCAGCTGCGTGCCACCTTGGAGAATCCCCTCCAATATTGCAGCGCGGAGCGCATGATATAGCGCTAGATATTTGTAGCGGTGTATTGCCAGATATTGATCGTATGCCAGCGTGATATTCATTGTTTCCCTCCTTGGCCAGCAAGTGGTCCATTAAAAACTATCTTAATTGGTCCTTTTTAATTGTCAATGACTCTTCTATTCTTGAAAGAACATCTACATTGGAGCAAACGCTCTACACTAATAAGAAAAAGGAAGTGATCCCTATGCGCAGAAAAGAATTTCAAGTAGATCAGGAGGAAGAATTGGCCTCTTTTCTAGACGGAATGAGCTATGGTTTTCTCGGGACAAGCGATGAACAAGGGCTACCGCGGGTGACGCCGCTGAATTTTGTATATACAGATGGGTGTTTCTATTTCCACGGCAGTCATGCTGGCGGCAAAATGGAGGCGATCCGCAATCAGCAGAAGGTCTGCTTTACCGTAGCAGATGAGTATGCGCTGATTCCGTCTTATTTTAGTGATCCTGAGATGGCCTGCCCAGCCACCGCATATTTTAAAAGTGTCACCGCCTACGGCATAGCCGAACCTGTAGATGACATTAGCGAAAAAGCCATCGTACTCTCCTTGTTTATGAAAAAACTCCAGCCCGAGGGTGGTTATGAGCCTATTGATGCTGAAGACCCTAGGTACCGTCCCCGTCTAAAGGGAGTCGCGGTAGTGCGCATTACCCCGGATGAGATCACGGCGAAGTTTAAGTTTGGGCAGAATCTAAAAGAAGAAGGACGTTCCGGGGTCATTTCCGGCCTATCTGAAAGAAATCATCCACGGGATGAAGAAACCATAGAAATGATGAAAAAATACTGCCCCTACCACTCCGAATAATAGTTACGGATAAACCAGTTCCTCGTACAAAATAAGCACTACGTATAGTGTAAAACTTAAACTTCCTTAAATTTTAAAAAAACGTATCTTTCCAAGTGACGGTTGCAAGTGGCGGTGATATAATGTTAGGCAATGTTAACAGTATGTTATCCCCAAAGAACCCTGGAAGGATGAAACTGATGAATCCACTAGCTGGACAATTAAACGAAAGTATCAAAGCAGGAAATGAACATGTGTACGATATGCTCTCTACGCTTGGCAAAGAAATTTATTTCCCTAAAGAGGGTATCCTGAGCCAATCCGCTGAAGCAGGAGCTCACGCCAAGAAATATAACGCAACCATCGGTATTGCTACTGAAGGTGGCGTGCCTATGCACCTCGGCGTCATCCAGGATAAACTATCCGCTTACAGCCCTAAGGATCTGTATAGTTACGCTCCTCCAGCAGGTAAACCAGAGTTGCGTACTGTATGGCGTGAAAAGATGCTGCGCGAAAATCCATCGCTAGAAGGTAAAACCATCAGCAATCCTGTTGTAACCAACGCCCTGACTCATGGGCTTAGCATTGTCGCTGACCTCTTCGCTGAGCCAGGTGACGCTATTATCTACCCAGACAAGAACTGGGAGAACTATGAATTAACCTTCGGAATCCGCCGCCATGGGGAAACCGTTAACTATCCGCTGTTCACAGAAGAAATGACTTTCAATAGTGCGGGTCTGGAAGAAGCCTTGCTGGCTCAAAAAGAACGCGGCAAAGCCATTGTGCTTTTGAACTTCCCAAACAATCCTACAGGTTATACTCCGGGGATTAAGGAAGGCGATGAAATCGTCGCAGCTATCCTTCGTGCGGCTGAGGAAGGCATTAACGTGGTTGTCGTAAGTGATGATGCCTACTTCGGACTGTTCTTTGAAGACTCACTAAAGGAATCATTATTCGGTAAGCTTGCTCATCTGCACCCACGTGTGCTTCCAATCAAAATTGACGGTGCTACTAAAGAAGAATTCGTCTGGGGCTTCCGTGTTGGCTTCATCACTTATGCCTCGGAAGACAAGGATTTGCTGGCCGCATTGGAGCAAAAAACATTAGGCATCATTCGCGCCACTATTTCCAGTGGTGCACACCCATCACAGACCTTCGTACTGGATGCACTGAAATCTCCACAATTCGAAGAACAGAAGGAAGAGAAGTTCCAAATCATGAAGGGCCGTGCGAATAAAGTAAAAGCGCTGCTCGATAGCGGCAAATACGGCGATGATGTATGGACGTATTATCCTTTTAACTCCGGCTACTTCATGTGTCTGAAGCTGCATACTGTTTCGGCTGAAGCTCTTCGGCTTCACCTGATTCATAATTATGGACTGGGCACTATCGCTCTCGGTGAAACAGACCTGCGGATTGCTTTCTCTTGTATCGAAGAGGCTCAGCTCGAAGATCTGTTTGATCTTGTATACGCAGGCGTTCGTGATCTGGAAAAAGCGTAACAAATCTTTCATACTCCTTACAATCAGCTCCGTTTCTACGGGGCTGATTTTTTTTCTGGACTCCTCCGGCATTGGCCTATACATGCTTCTCTCTCCGCACATACAATACGATGTACTCAAGTACAACACACACCGAAAGGGGAATGAACATGAGCGAAGAAGTAAGAGGCGGATTTAACGGTTGTTGTGGAGGCGGCGGATTCACAAGCACTGGCGCCATTCTGGTTCTCTTTATCCTGCTGGTTATCATCAGCCGTTCACTCTTTGTCTAACTAGAGATGACAGTTACGGGAGAGAGCCTTGAGCTCTTTCCCTTTTCCAATGCTACACCTCATTCCCCACACAAAAAAAGGCTTCCTCATCCGTAGAATCCTCTACTTTTGAGAAAGCCTTTTTTATTTTGAAATCATCTCTTACAAATCCTCGTCAACCATCCGTGCCGCTTTGCGGGACAAGTATCCCTTAAACAGAAAGGATACCAGAATCCCTGCTACAAATGTACCAATCACTGGTAGTAGACGGTCGCCTATAGAGGCTAAGAAAGGTAAACCAAGAATCAGTGCCACTACCAGATGTGCGCGGAATACAAATTGTGTTGTGTTATCCGCCTTACTGCCTTCAGGAAAGGGATACACTGTCAGCCAAAAAGACTCACTATGCAATTTGCGGAGTGCCGACAACTGTACACCAATAATGAACAGGAAGAACAAATAGATGGCGGTGCCGAAGTAACTGTCATGGTTCAACCCATTCAGCAGCAAAGCCAGTACCGAAATCCGCATAATGATTCCGAAGATATCTCCCCGGGCGAAGCTCTTGGTCAGCAGATAGCGGTAAGCCGTATCCTTACGCCAAGGGAGCTTTGCGCCCCATTTGGAAAGATAACGACGAGCATATACCCGTTGCTCACGACCCGGTACATCCACGAACCAGCCCAGAACCATCAGCGCGCGTCCACCTTGATTCTTTTCCATGGCGATTAGTCTTTCCCATGGTACAGCGTGACGTGCAGGGACAGACAGTGCGACAAGATAGGCTGCTGCTAATAACACGATAAAGATTAGACTTGAGCCGACTGGCTGCCACAACCAAGCGGCAATAATTAATCCGCCGACTGCCCAGCGTAAGAAAGTAAATAGACCTGCCATCGGACGCGACAGCATAGCTATCTCTTTCCATAAACCGTAACTCGCAATTAACTTCACAGCTATCAAAATCAATATGGTAAATAAAAGTCGCTTAGGATTGTCATCTGTACGTATGTACAACGGCCAAAGAGTAATGAGCACAAATAACAATCGAACAATCTTCCATACGTTCCCACTAACCCACGAAGGTGCAAAATATTCCTTCATCCGATGACCTTGAGGCAGTAGAAAGATCGTATCTGGGGTCTGCAAATAAGTACGGAAGCTGCTATGCACTGCCGCAGGCAGCAGTATTGCAAGCATAATCCAACGAATGGGAATGCCTTCCGGCACATTCTGTAACAGCGATGTATACCAAGCCGAGAAGACAATTAACACAAAGAGGAAGACCATAGCTACGCCGCTTTGAATGATATATCCTACATAAGGAAGCATGCTTCCCATGAATCGACCTCGCCGCGTGCGCCGCAGCTCTTTCAAATCCATATTATTTCCCTCCCTGAACCAGCTCATAGAACAGCTGCTCCAAAGTCAGCCCCTGTAGTCCAGTGGTTGCCGCAATTTCTTCCAGCGTTCCCTGAGCAATCACCTTACCTTTATGCAGCACAATAAAGCGGTCGCAATAATTCTCAATGGTAGAAAGAATATGAGAGCTGAGCAGAATAGAGGATCCTGATTTTTTCAGGTCCATCATGAAATCAAGCAACGAGCGAATACCTAAAGGATCTAGCCCTAAAAAAGGCTCATCGATTACATATAACGCCGGCCGCGCAACGAAAGCACACATGATCATGACCTTCTGCTTCATGCCTTTAGATAGATGGGTCGACAACGTGTCCATCTTATCTTCCATATGGAACAGCTTGGCTAGATGTGAGGTGCGGGTTTCGTAATCACTTTGTTCAATCCCGTACGCTCTTGCTGTAAATTCAACATGCTCACGTACCGTCAATTCATCATATAAAAGAGGCGATTCAGGCACAAATGTTAAAGCATTGTGATATCCGATGGGATCTTCTGCACGGGTCTTACCCTTTACTGTGATATCGCCCTTATGGGGCGACATCAATCCTAGAATATGCTTCATGGTCGTACTTTTTCCTGCTCCATTTAAACCAATTAAACCAACCATCTCGCCAGGCTGCACCTGAAGTGCAATATCATGCAGCACCGGCTTATTCAGGCTGTAACCACCACTGAGGCCCGTAATTTGCAATACGGGAGAATTATTCATTGACCGTCACCTCTCGGAGTTTTGTCTTTCAACCACTTTGGTGCTCCTTTATTCTTACGGTTCTTCTCACGTTCCGCATTGCTGCTGCGTTTGCTTCGTGCAGGAGACGCACCTCCACGCGCGCCTGTAGAAGGATTCACACTGCGCTGAGAATCGCGCTGTGGTTCTACGCTTGCCTCACTTGTCTGGATCGTAGCCAGTCTTTTAACAGGTTGCCGCTCTGTGCTGGTTGTAGACGGCTGGGTTCCTGCATTCCCAGATGTTCGCGCCTGTGGCTTACTGATATGCGGAGAAGAAGCATCGCGGCGTTGTCCGCTGTTCTCATTTCGTCCCCGTCCACTATTCAAAGCATTGCGCGCTTCATCTGCTGCTAGCACCTTGCCACCGACCATTTCCCGCTCTTCAAGGGAAATATCCAGTTCACGCGCAAATTTACGCATAATAAAGGTCTGCTGCTCTGTCACAATCGTTACGGATAATCCGCGTTTTCCCATCCGGCCCGTACGACCCGCACGGTGTACATAATGCTCGGAATCAAAGGCAGGATCGAAGCTAACTACCAGTGACAAATTCTCAATATCCAGTCCTCTGGCAGCTACATCACTGGCAACAAGCACACGGAATTTTCCCTCACGGAAACGTGACAATACATTACTGCGCGTTACTTTATCAGCATCACCGTAAAGTGCCGCCGCAGTTAGTCCAAGATGGTTCAGCTTAGCCTCTACCTCTGCAATATCATCTGTAGCATTCACGAACACAATCGCTTTATCTGGATTGTAATGACGGATGACCCGGCGTAGCATGTCTATTTTATTGCGTTCTTCAGTGACAACATAATGATGCTCTAAACTCTCTGCCGTCATTACACCTGGAGCAATTCCAACCTCTGCCGGGTTCTTCATTTCACGATTTGCCAAGGCTTTCGTCTCCGGCCCAATGGTTGCAGACAGCATAACGAGCTGGCGTGAACGCAGTGCGCTGCTAACAATTTTCGTTACCTCTCTGGCCCCGCTTAGCTGGAACATTTGGTCCGCTTCATCTAGAACAATCGTGCTGACTTCATGCATCTTTAACTTGCGAAGACCAATCAATTCGCGAATCCGGCCAGGGGTTCCCACAACAAGCTGTGGATGCTCACGCAGTTTGTCAATCTGCCGTTTGATGGCTGCTCCGCCAATAAGACCCATTACTCGAATCCCACGGTGTTCGCCATAACGTTCCGCCTCACGTAAGATTTGCATCGCCAGCTCCTGTGTAGGGGCGAGCACCAGCTTTTGGACCACCTTCTGCTCCGGGTTGATCGTTTGAAGCAGAGGCAACAGATAGGCCAAGGTCTTACCCGTTCCAGTCTGGGAAGCAGCAATAACATCTCTTCCCTCCAGCAGAAGTGGAATCGTCTGCTCTTGTACCGGGGATGGGGCGTTAATACCGAATTCCGACAATCGGGCAACTAGGTCTTCCTGAATGCCGATAGCCGCAAAAGAAGCTTTATTCATAAGTGTAATTCATCCTTTTCGCTTGAGATAATATCTTCATTATATGCCAAAAAGGCCTCTCCACCAAATGGAAGGCCCATAATACTGACGGCAGGCTCTATTTTCTGTTCATCGCATTATAAGTAAGCTTGTCCGCCAGACGAGGAAACAGACCGTAAAGCCGAATACCAAACCCTGCTAAACCCGGTAGATCAATCTCTTCTTTGCCAGTTTCCATGACCTTTACGATCTTGGAAGAGACATGTTCTGGTGTCATCATCATCCGAGCTACACTCTTTTCATAATTGCCGGAAGGGTCAGCCGTTTTGAAGAAATCAGTGGCAATGGGGCCCGGGTTGACAGCCGAAACGATAATGCCGCTCTTCCGCAGCTCCTGACGGAGTGCATTCGTGAATCCGAGAACAGCATGCTTGGTGGCTGTATAGGCTACCGATTTGGCTGTACCGATCTTCCCTGCCATAGAAGCCACATTTACGATCTGGCCACTTCCCCGCTCTAACATATGTGGAACAACAGCCTTTGTACAACGAACAATCCCCATATAGTTAACATCCATCATATCATCAAACTCATGAGGCTCCATCTCTGTAAAAGCGGCGAATTTACCGTACCCTGCATTATTTAGCAAAATATCAATTCTGCCGTAAGTCGCCAAAATTTGAGCAAAGGTCTCTTGTACACCATCGGCATCTGTTACATCGCATGTATACAGTCCAAAAACGCCCGGAATACCGGCCGCCGTTTCTTTCAACTTCGCTTCAGAACGTGCCAAAAGGATCGGAATCGCACCTTGCTTACTAAGCATTTGTGCGGTTAATGCACCAATACCGCTGGATGCTCCTGTAATCACAACAACCTTATCTTTAAGTACCATAAAAGGTATTTCAGCTCCTAACTCTTGCCTAAGAGATCATCACCTGAATATCCATCTCTCCAACCCCATCCATCAACAATGGAATACTAAGTGCTTTGCGAGGCAAAAAAGACATACTCTCAAGCTTCATAATTTGGGGAGGACTTATATCCACTGAAACCCCCTGATTATATAAAATCGTACTGGCATTTCCACTGATCATATTGCCTAGCTCTGAAATTGCACTCTGACCCATCTCATCCATCTCCGTAATCACATAGCCGCCCATCATAATCGATACCATTCGCAAGGCTACCTGCTCTGCGATACCAAATATAATATTTCCGCTCAGCTGGCCTGTCATTCCCACTTGAATCCATATATGATTATCGATCAGTTCAATTTCTTTGATGCCTAAATTCCCAGTGGAAGGCGAGACCTGAATCACTTGTTCTATAACAGTCCGTGCAGATTCTAAAAAAGGATTAATTACTTCTGCTTTCATGAAAGTCCAGTCTCCTCCTCTATCGTGCTTTAGTCATATACCAAAAGTCCCAAGTAATATGGATTTATTATACTTTATATATCGGCACAATTCAGCAAAAATTAATGTACATGTCGAATTCGAACCCAAGTTTGTTTATGTTGCAACATTGCTCTGTCGGGTATTATCTCCTATAATTTAAATCAAATGCCAACATGGAACGTAATATTTCACCCTATCACTTTCATATTAGCTTGTCCAAAGGAGGTATTCCATGAACATCAGCCAGCTGGAGACATTAATAACGATCTCCAAAACGATGAGCTTTCGCAAGGCCGGAGAACTGCTTAACTTGACCCAACCGGCGGTTTCAGCACAAATCAAGAGCCTTGAAGAAGAGTTCAAAACACAGCTGGTTGACCGGAACCAGCCTGTTACGTTAACCGATCGAGGGACTGTATTTCTGGAGCATGCGGAACAAATTGTGTCGATTGTCGAGGAGCTTAAACAGAGACTTGCGGATCTTGAAGATAATCCCCAAGGACATATTATTCTCGGCACTACTACCTCTATCGCCATTCAAATTTTACCGCGTATTTTATCCTATTTTAAAGACCAGTTCCCTCATATCAAAACATCTATTTCCTCTATGTCCTCGTCTCAAATTTATCAACATGTCGAGAATGGCATTGTCGATGTCGGCATTGGCTATTTGATCGGACGTAGTCCGAGTATGACTACTTCCATTCTTTATTATGATACATTCGAGTTGGTGGTCTCACCCAGACACCCCCTGGCTCAAGTTAAGACTGCAGGTATTGAAGCCCTAAGCAAAACCCCGCTAATTCTGCTCTCACCGGATACAGTGGGCCGTAAATTTGCCGATGAAGTATTCTCCAAGCATGGCATAGAGCCACAGGTAATAATGGAACTGACCAGCAGCGAGGAAGTGAAACGGATGGTAGAGCTCGATTTAGGTGCAGCCATTATTTCCAAGCAGTCAGTAACCGCTGAGGTGCGAGCCGGTTCCCTCAAAATTGTGCCTATTATTGAATTGGAGGTCACGCATCCTGTAGGTGTCATAACGAAGTCTGGAAAATACGTGAACTCAGCTATGAGACAGTTTCTTAGTGATCTCAAAGGTATGCCGGAGACACAATTTATTGGGTCTGAATAAAAAACACCCAAAAGTGGAATCGATACTTCTGAGCTAATTGTATAACCTTGTTTAAAGGAGTTGATCTTGATGAAATTTGACCTGCATACACATCATTTTCGCTGTGGCCATGCCGATGGAACGATTAGAGATTATATCGAAGCCGGAATTTCAGCAGGGTTAGGGGTAATAGGCATTTCTGACCACACCCCTTATTTTGGAAGCCCTTCCGAGCAAGCTTTTCCTCTAATTGCTATGGGTAAGTCCGAATTCTCAAATTATGTTCAGGAAGTGCTCTCCCTCAAAAAAGAATACGAAGGTGTAATCGACGTTCTGCTGGGTATTGAATCGGACTACTTCCCTGAGCATGCCGAGCTTTACCGCAAAACATTATCCGCCTACCCTTTTGATTATGTGATTGGATCGGTACATAGTGTTGGTGGCGTCAGTATCTTTAACAAGGGTCGCTGGAAAGGGCTTAGCAAGAATGAACAGATACGTGTGAAGTCTGATTATTACCGATTGATTGCTGATTCCGCCCGCAGTGGCATGTTCCAAATTCTCGGACACATTGATGCGATGAAGGGAAATTATCCTGCTTTTTCAGAAATTCCTGCTCCAAAGCCAATTGATGACTGTCTGCAAGTCATTAGTGAATGTGGCGTGGCGATCGAAATTAATACCTCAGGCGGAACCAAGCTGGTTGGCGGTTGGTATCCATCAGAAGATATACTGGAGCGCGCACATCATTTTGGCGTTGAGGTTACTTTCGGATCGGATGCGCATAAGCCATCCCGAGTCGCAGAAGACCGAGATGCGGTAGCCGAGCAGCTTAAAGCGATAGGTTTTACGCATTGGGTTTATTACAAGCAGCGCGAGAAAATTAAAGTTTCACTGTAAAGATTTCTTGTATTTGAACAAATGCACCAAGCGTTATTGGTTTAGGGGTGGGGTTACCCTCCGTTAAACCAATCTCCGCTTGGTGCATTGTCGTTTATTTATAGGTTATCGCAGGTAAACCCTTGCTGCTTCAGAGTACGCTTCGCATCCCCATATTCCGGGTTGATATCGTAAAAATGAGCAATTGTGCTCGTCCAATCCCTCACCGTTAATCCCTGCTGCTGCATATATTCACGGTGGGTTTGATTATACGCCTCCAGGAGACCTTCCACATCCGGATTGTATTGTTCCTCATGAAACACCGCATCCAGCGGCAGCCGCGGCTTCTGTGCGACCTCTTCGGCCGGATATCCGACACAGAGCCCGACGATAGGGAATACGTACTCCGGCAGCTTCAACAGATCAATAACACCTGCTGTATTGCGCCGGACACCCCCAATAGGGATGATCCCGAGTCCCATGGATTCTGCCGCTGCAATCGCGTTAGCCACTGAGATACCGACATCTGTAGCTCCAACGAGCAGAGCATCTACATCTTTTACGGCTTCAAAAGACTTGCCTTCCACTTTACTTGCTAATTTCGCTCTATAGAAGTCCATGCAGAACACCAGAAAGACAGGGGCTGCTGCTACATGCTTCTGATTGCCGCACAAGACCGAAAGCTGCTGTTTACGCGCAGGATCTTTGATAGCTATAATGGAGACCTGCTGTCCATGAACCCATGAGGGCGCTGCTTGGGCGGATTCGATCATTATCTTTAGCTTATCCGGCTCCACTTGTAGATCAGAATACTGCCGGAAAGAACGGTGACTCATTAACGTCTGTATTACATCATTCAAGATGTTACGCCTCCTTCTAAATTCATTCGACTGTTTGTTAATCATAAACGATCGGATTAGGTCCTGACAAAAAAAATGGACCCGAATCATCGGGTCCCAAAGCAGTATATTTTTAAAAGGGGGTCATGTACTTAGTTTAACCGGACACTGTTAGAGTTTCATAACGGCATTATTTCATTTGTGTAACAATGTGAATACTTTCATTACATCGTCCAAGGAGCCTACTCTGGGCATCACCCGTTCCAGCATCATGCCGTTCTTAAGCATCACACGTTCGGATCTAATATTATCTCCTCGGCAGCGCCCTTCGATCCGTGTTATCCCAAGCGTATGAACACTGTAATTTAAAAATAAGCCAACCGCCTCTGTTGCCAATCCCCCTCCCCAGTACACCGGGTCTAGCATATATCCTAAAGTGGCCTTTCCCTCACGGCGGTTCCAATGCTGCAAAGCAACAATACCGATCAACTTCTGCTGCTCCTTCAAATAGATACCCGCATGTAACGCGCAAGGATCGAATGCGAATAACATCCGATTCACCAGCTTCTCCACCTGAGCAAGTTCTGATCCAGCTCCGGTGCGTATTTGAATATGAGCCTGCACTTCTGGACGGGAGAGCAGTTGCTGTAAATGACAAGCATCCTCGGGCGGAATCCTCCTAAGATCAACCGCCATACCTTGTTGCGTCTGGAAAGATACTGCCTCATAAGTACTCATACTCTCTCCTCCTCCATGCAGCTAAAATATCAGCCTATTCATCCGTTGAATGATGCAATGTCAGCACCGTTAATTCAGGCCTACATAGAAACCGAAAAGGCATGACTGTTTCGCCGAAACCTCTATTCACATACACTGGCATGCGCTTGGTATCTGTATAATACAATCCATTTATGTACTTTTGAGACCCATAAGGGGTGAATGGAGCACCTACAAACGGCAGGCGAATCTGTCCCCCATGGCTGTGCCCGGATAGCTGCAGGTGAAATGAATGAGCCTGTGCTATATCAGCATAATCCGGTTCATGCATCATCAGAACGGTAAAGGTTCCTGCAGGCACACCCCTGAGTGCCTTCACAGGGTCAGGCTCACCATGCAGCAGATCATCCAGCCCGGTCACAGCCATAACTGCTCCGCCTCTTTTTAGAAGATAAGAATCATTCCTTAGCACCCGGAATCCAGCTGATGTAAACAACTCGATAATCCGCTTCGTATTCTTGAAATCATGGTTGCCTAGCACCGCATATTTTCCTAGAGAAGCACTCAGCTCTGCCAATACAGGTATGGCATCTACAAGATCCTCAGGGTTGCTGTCCACGATGTCACCTGTAAAACATATAAGATCGGGTTCCTCCTTAGCTATACGCTCTGCAAGTCGAGCCAGATCACGGGCATCCTTATTAAACCCAAGGTGAGTATCACTGAAATGGACAACCTTCATGCCTGAAAAAGCAGAGGGAATATCTTTGAAGGACAATTTCAGCTTAGTAACCTGAATCCAGTTGGGCTCCCCTTGCCAAGCGTAACCACTTGTGAGCAAGCCTGCGCCGATTACAGTAGCCGCACCTCGAACAAGGAATTGCCGGCGGGTCATCGTTGTCTTGCCCTTAGATCGACGTTCAGAGGTGCTAGAGTGAGTGTCTTTATTTTTCTTATTGGGAGAAGCCCCAGACGATTGTATCTTCATACGGAGTTTCTCCTTCCCTTCAGCTTTCGTTTAGAGCCGTTAGTACAATTCTACATTCTTCCTCTGGCGTATCACTGTATGCGGATGCGATGCCTCTCTTAGCAATTTCTGTTTTTGGGACTCGTTTCATCATAAAGGCTACTTCCACCGTCTTCTTAAAGGGAAAAGGATCCAGAATTAACGTTGACTTATCTTTCCACTCCACGGTTATCGTACGACCTGACGTAAAACTGAAATCTTCACTGCCAGAAAACCCTTCACGCCACCATGGATGCTCCTCAGATTTCGGGCTACCCGGCTCATTTAAAGCCAAATATAAAGATAAATCATCGCAGAATTCTAAAAGACGAGCATCATAATACAGTTCATCCTCACCAATCGGTTTGGATACTTCCAGCGCTCGGTGAATACGGGATCTACGTTCCGCTTCATGCGCTTGATACAATTTCAGTTCTGGATTATCCAGTCCCGAAATCTTAATGAGTCGTTCAAAATGCAAGCTGCACAGAAGCGCTCCATAGGGTGTTCGCTCTTCGATCTCATCAAGTCCTCGCTTATAAAAGGTCAGCTTCGGTACCACAGGAAAATCAATAAAGGTGTAAGGCGCGCTCTCCGCATCGTTCCAAAAGGGCGTCTCATCCAGATCAATCCAGCCCCGGTCATGTTCAGCTACCGCCCAAAGCACCTCATCCCGGAGTCCTTCTTCTGGCACATGCTCTTCCTTGAACCAAATGGCAAGCTCTCCAGCTAACTTCCCGTGATCATGCTGTTTAACCATTACAATTGCTCCATCATGCTCCCGACAAATCACGATTATTCCTCCCTGTTGTTCCACACCTAACGTACGTTAACAATGGATATTATAGCATATGCTATTCATTCTTCTGATCTAGACAATTTCCTATTCCCTACCAATTATAAACAAAAAAGCTATCCTCAGCGAATAAAAATCCACCATTGAGGATAGCTCGATATTAAAGATCTGGCGGTACTACTTATTACACACCTAACCAGCGTTTGAACATATGTTTTGTCGTCTGCTTATTAATTTCTGCAATGGAGGTAGTCAGAGGAATCCCTTTTGGACAAGCGCGTACACAGTTCTGTGAGTTACCACAGCCGTCAATACCGCCATCTTCCATCAATGCGTCCAATCTTTCATCAGCATTCATTTCGCCCGTAGGATGAGCATTGAACAGGCGTACTTGAGAGATGGCTGCGGGTCCGATGAAATCCGTCTTCTCGTTGACATTCGGACAAGCCTCCAAGCATACGCCGCAAGTCATACACTTAGATAATTCATAAGCCCACTGCCGTTTCTTCTCCGGCATCCGTGGTCCCGGCCCAAGGTCATACGTACCATCGATCGGAATCCAGGCCTTTACTCGTTTCAGTGCATTGAACATCCGAGTCCGGTCAATCACTAAGTCACGCACCACCGGAAATGTCTTCATTGGCTCAATGCGTACAGGTTGCTCCAGATTGTCTATAAGCGCTGCGCAGGCTTGGCGGGGTTTGCCGTTGATCACCATCGAGCAAGCTCCGCATACCTCTTCTAGACAGTTGGAATCCCAGCATACCGGAACGGTGCTGTCACCTTTGGCATTCACAGGATTACGCTGAATTT
This sequence comes from Paenibacillus sp. VTT E-133291, assembly GCF_002264395.1. Taxonomy (GTDB): domain Bacteria; phylum Bacillota; class Bacilli; order Paenibacillales; family Paenibacillaceae; genus Paenibacillus_AQ; species Paenibacillus_AQ nitricinens. The sequence continues at coordinate 15,122 of NZ_NFVA01000029.1, read as the reverse complement.
CCATCAAAGCACTGATTACATTCATACCCGGACGATAAGGAAGCTCAAATTCCTCAACATAAGATGAGCTTTGTGGATCGTCCTGGCGGGTGATGATAAACTTTACGTTTTTGGGAGCTGTAGCAGTTTCCGCCATAATGGTTCCCTCCTCAAATTGCCTAATTTTATTTCATTAAGCTTGCCTCGCAAGCTGTTTCACTGCTGGGAAAGATTAATCCTTCGAATAATCACGGACCCGCGGAGGGATCAGTGAGACATCGACTTCGTCGTAAGAGATTTGCGGACCGTCTGCAGTCCAGGCAGCTTTCGTGGTCTTCAAGAATTCCTCATCATTACGATCCGGGAATTCCGGCTTGTAATGAGCGCCGCGGCTCTCATTGCGCATAAGCGCTCCCAGTGTCATCGCTTCGGACAGCTCCAGCATGTTCCACAGCTGACGGGTGAATGCCACTCCTTGGTTATTCCAGCGTGACGTATCGTTCATATTGATATTGCGATAGCGTGCTTTAAGCTCTTTGATTTTGCCAATGGTCGCTTCCAGCTTCGGATTGTGCCGTACAACCGTCATATTGGCGGTCATCCATTCGCCCAGTTCCTTATGAATCACATAAGCGTTCTCTGTACCTGACATCGCTAACAGAGACTCATATTTGTCTGTCTGCTTTTTGTGGAAGCTGTCATATACGGAAGAAGAGATATCTTGTGATGATTTCTTCAAACCTTTAATGTATTCAACAGCCTTTGGTCCAGCAACCATACCACCGTAAATAGCAGATACCAGAGAGTTAGCGCCTAAGCGATTCGCTCCATGATATTGATATTCACATTCGCCTGCCGCAAACAGACCAGGAATGTTTGTCATTTGGTTGTAATCAACCCACATACCGCCCATAGAATAGTGCACAGCCGGGAAGATTTTCATCGGTATTTTACGGGGATCATCTCCCATGAATTTTTCGTAAATTTCAATAATCCCGCCAAGCTTTACGTCCAGTTCTTTCGGGTCCTTGTGAGAGAGGTCCAAATACACCATATTCTCACCATTAATACCCAGCCCTTGATCCACACACACATTAAAAATCTCACGTGTAGCAATATCGCGCGGCACCAAGTTACCATAGGCCGGATATTTCTCTTCAAGGAAATACCACGGCTTTCCATCTTTATAAGTCCAGATACGGCCGCCTTCACCACGTGCTGATTCCGACATTAAGCGGAGCTTGTCATCTCCTGGAATAGCCGTTGGGTGAATCTGTATAAATTCTCCGTTGGCATAATGTACGCCCTGTTGGTACACCGCACTTGCGGCTGTGCCCGTATTAATTACGGAGTTCGTTGTTTTACCAAAAATAATACCCGGACCTCCGCTAGCTAAAATAACTGCGTCTGCGGGAAAAGTCTCAATCTCCATCGTCTTGAGATTCTGGGCACTTATGCCGCGGCATACACCTTCGTCGTCGATGATGGCCGAGAGAAATTCCCAGTTCTCACGTTTCGTTACAAGACCTTCAGACTCCCAGCGGCGCACTTGCTCATCCAGTGCATACAAAAGCTGTTGGCCTGTCGTTGCGCCAGCAAATGCAGTGCGGTGACGTTTCGTTCCGCCGAAACGACGGAAGTCGAGTAACCCTTCAGGTGTACGGTTAAACATTACACCCATCCGGTCCATAAGGTGAATGATACCCGGTGCTGCTTCACACATCGCCTTGACTGGTGGCTGATTCGCCAGGAAGTCACCGCCATAAACGGTATCGTCGAAATGCTCCCAAGGGGAGTCGCCCTCCCCTTTCGTATTTACTGCACCGTTGATGCCGCCTTGCGCACAAACGGAGTGTGATCTTTTTACAGGAACTAATGAGAATAAATGAACATGTGCACCGGACTCCGCTGCCTTGATGGTAGCCATCAGGCCGGCCAGACCGCCGCCCACAATAATGATATTTGCTGTTGCCATGATAGTTCACTCCCTTTATCGAAAATATCAGAAAGGATTCTGGAATGTAGTCCTGAGAGGGCAATTACTTAGATGAAAGTCTTTATGGACTGAGCTATGGAAGCTGCACTTTGAAATTCAGCATCACGGAAAGTGACTAGCGAAATGAGGAACATAAACGTTACAAGAACAAATATACCGAGACAAAGGTAAGAGGATACCCGCTGTGAACGAGGTCCTACCGTGATTCCCCAGCTGATCAAGAAAGACCATATACCATTGGAGAAGTGAAAGCATGCTGCAACGATACCGATAATGTACAGTGTCAACATCAGTGGTTGAGTCACGATATCATGCATCAGACCCCCTAATTCTTCATGCTCCACACTACCGACTGCCACCTGAACCCGGGTTTGGAACAAATGCCAGACTATAAAGATAAAGGTAATAATTCCTGTAATGCGTTGCAGCGTATAACGCCAGTTTCTTTCAATGTTGAAACGGTTCAAGTTCGGCTTGGATTGATACGCAATATACAGTCCGTATACGCCATGGTACAGCAGAGGAAGCCATATACCGAACAATTCCAGGAAGAAGACAAGCGGCAGGCTATTCAGCCATATCACGCTGTCAGTGAAACCGGAAGCGCCACCCTCTACAGCCGCAAAATTCGTCATCATGTGCTCAATGAAGAAAGCTCCAAGCGGGATAACGCCTAGCAAGGAATGAATCTTTCTGGAATAAAATCCTTTCATACAAAGTAACCCCTTTCCGATTAAAACAGCGTTTTCATTATTGTGTATTCACCGCCGGAACTACATTTGACACAGGATAACGTAGACTATGTAATGACAGAACGTCTATATTTTACCGCTATCCTTGGGTTCCCGGACTTTGTTTTCTTTTTCACAAAATGTGAATATCTTGTGTCACTTTTCATGTTACTCCTTTTTCCCTTATAAGGGAATTGCAATCTAATTATTAAACGTTATACAATAAACGCATAAGAATAGATTTTATATGATAATAATTCTCATTTAGAAAGACAACATTTTCCGACAAATCTTTTATTTCCTTATGGAGCAAGAAGTATTATCTTCATGGCTATGAATTTCGTCACTACTGTTTATAGATTGCACTACGAGAGGAACCTAAATATGTTTGACGATTTAGATGTTTTTGCAGCGGTTGTGGAGCACTCCAGCTTGAATCGGGCCTCCCGCCAGCTCAATCTGTCCCAACCTGCCTTATCTCGTAAAATCTCCAAGCTGGAAGAACGGCTGGGTGTCGCGCTATTTAATCGTTACGGCAAGCGCCTGGAGTTAACCGAGGTTGGGCGTCTTACTTATTCCTACGCACTTGAACAACGGCAGCAGCGCTCTAAATTTCTGGAGGCTTTGTCTAAATACAAAGAAGGCGAGCCTAAGCTGGTCACCTTAGGGGCTTCACTTACCTCACTGCAGACCACTCTGCCTCCACTAGTTAACGCATATATGGAGAAATACCCGACTTCGGAGTTAAAGCTAATCACCGGCCGAACGCATGAGATTGTCTCCTCTGTCAGTGAAGGAAAGTCAGATATAGGTCTGATCGCATCCTCTATTCAAGAGCCTGGACTGCGCTGTATTTCTTTGTTTGAGGATCAGCTTCGACTGGTTGTCTCTGAGCATCATCCTCTGAATTATGCTTCTAAGCTAACCATGAATGATCTGTCCCGACTGCCGATGATCCTCTTCTCCAAAGGCACCTGGTACCGCCGTCTAACAGACGATCTGTTCCAGCGCTGCGGGATTGATCCGGACGTACGTATGGAGATTGACTCCTTCGAAGCCATCGTGCGGCTGCTGCCGACAGTCAATGTGGCAGCCTTACTGCCCAAGTCTTATCTGCGTCCGCAGCTGTTAAACGGCGGTGGGCTGGTATCTCTGCATATTAAGGAGCTGGAGCAGACTCAGCGAACTACCTGTCTGATTTACCGTGACGATGGAAGCCTGAGCACAGCGGCCCGCAGCCTCGTGCAGGTCACAGAAGAGATGTTTCTGACGGAACGAGAGGTATAGTACATACTCTGCGTGCAATCTTAATTAAAAAAATCCCTCCGTCCTATGTAAAGGACGGAGGAATTATCTATTTAATCCTGGTTTACAACTTCATCCTCAAATCGATCAATACTTTCATTAGAACCAATGAGTACCATAACGTCTCCCTCACTCAGATGATCATGTGCCGTTGGAGCCACTATTATTCCACTTTCCCGGTTCAGGGCAACAATACTGCAGCCATATTTTGCTCTTGTATTTAAATCTGATAAGCTTTTCCCGTTCATGCAAGACGGAACGGTTAGCTCGACGATTTTATAATCCTTGGAAAGTTCAATATAATCCAGCAAATTGGGTGTCACGAGCTGATGCGCTACACGAATGCCCATATCCCGCTCTGGAAAAATAACCCTGTCCACACCCAGCCTAGACAACGCACGACCATGAAGGATCGAGATCGCCTTGGCTACTACTTGCTTGACTCCGATCTCTTTTAACAATATCGCCGCCAGAATGCTTCGTTCCATATTGTCACCAATCGCAACAATCCCACAGTCAAAGTTCCGTACGCCAAGCGAGCGCATAATTCCTTCATCTGTAGCATCAGCCACTACCGCATGCGTCAGATGATCGCTCATATCCTCCACGCGCTCCTCTTGGTGATCGATGCCGAGCACCTCGTAGCCCATTTCCATCAGTTCAAGCGCAAGACTTGAACCGAAGCGGCCTAAGCCGATTACTACAAATTGCTGTGCTTTCATTTCGGATTAACTCCTATCCAATAATTATTTTACCTTCTGGGTGCTTATACAATGGTTTACCCTGTTTTGGTCCTAGCGCATACACTAATGTTAATGGACCTAGGCGACCCGCAAACATCGTCAGACAAATCAGAATCTTGCCGATAACAGACAGTTCAGGTGTAAGCCCCATACTTAGTCCCACCGTAGCAAAGGCTGAGGTCGTCTCAAATAATATTGCTAAGAAATTACTATCCTCTGTTGTGGACAGTAACATTGATACAGAAAGGACCAATAGTAAAGCCAGTAAAGTTAACGTCAACGCTTTATAGATACGCTCCTGCGCCAATCGGTAACGGAACAGCACAACATCTTCACGCCCGCGCAGCATCGCGATTACTGCACCAATCATAATGGTAAAGGTCGTAGTCTTGACCCCGCCACCCGTTGAGCCCGGTGATGCACCAATAAACATAAGGATAACCATAAAGAACTGTGAGGCTTGCCGCAGTCCGGCAATATCCACCGTGTTGGCGCCAGCGGTTCGGGGCGATACAGACTGAAAGAATGCCGATAATATTTTGCCGCCAAAATTCAGATTACCCAGAGTGCGCTGATTTGTAAATTCGAATATAAAAATAACCAAAGCGCCGATAAGAATAAGCCCTGCCGTGGTGGAGAGTACAACTTTGCTATGCAAAGATAATTTACGTTTGACACGAAACTCCACCAGATCCGACATGACAATAAAACCAATCCCGCCAGAGACAATCAGAAACATCACCACGATGTTCACAAGCGGGTCATATACATAATCGGTTAAACTCCGGAAATCCCCGAAAATATCAAATCCAGCATTATTAAACATAGACACCGCATGAAATATTCCAAAATAAATGGCCTTTCCCAGTGGCATATCAAACGCCCAGCGTAAGGACAGAAGCACCGCTGCACAGCCTTCGATGACCAAAGAATAAATAAGTACTCTACGGATCAGTCGAACAATCCCCTCCATAGAGCCTTGGTTCATGGCTTCCTGAAGGATCAGTCTGTCCCGCAAGGAAATTTTGCGTTTCATCATCATGGCAAATAAGGTCGCCATTGTCATAAACCCTAAGCCACCAACCTGGATAAGCACCATAATTACGGTTTTCCCAAAAATGGTGAATGTCGTCCCGGTGTCCAGCACCACAAGTCCTGTCACACAGGTGGCCGATGTTGCAGTAAACAACGCATCAATAAAACTCACAGCATTCCCGCTGGTACTCGAAATGGGAAGCATAAGCAGCAAGGCTCCAATCAGAATGATCGATGCAAAACCAAGCACCATAATCTGAGGCGGAGAAAGCTTCAGAAACTTTGATTCAGAAACCCTGCGAAACTGTGAAGCCACTACGTCACCCTCTTATCTAAATTTAAAGAATTCCAACAAAAAAAGCACTGGAAAACCAATGCTACCCTTGGTTCCTGCAGTAAATTAGCCTACGAGGTTAGCTGACGGATTCGGACTGTGCAGGCTGCCCTATTCGTTCCTAGAACGAAATTCACCCCTGATGAATAAAGACACCGCCTATGGTGTATACTCATCTTTTCATTACTTCCTGTGGTTCCCCCGTTTTCACCTGAAATTCGGCTATATACAATTGCATACAAATTATATATGTTATTTCGATAAATCACAAAGACACTATTAATGGTGATTCATATGAAAAATGCGGTTTGGAGAGGATGTACCAGTAGGAGTACCTTTTCTCATCACTTTTCCGTGTTTTCCCTGCAATTGCATCGATTTTCATGAAAAATGAAGAAATGATCACTTTAAATTCATGGTATATATTCAGATACCTATTCTATAATATCTCTATTACCCATAAAAAGAATGTACGATGATTTTTGTAACTATCATGGCACTAATACTATAATGGAACATAACATTGTCAATTTACAAGGAGGCGTTACATGAATCCCGTCGGCCAGCCCTTACAGCAACGTGCCCTCTCCAAGAGGCTCATCATCTCGGGCATTATCGGTCTTATTCTATTTATTATGTTTCAGATTGCTCCCTCAGTGCTAAATAGCCCCGTGGGGGAAGATACTACTGTCATCAGCAAGGCGGAAGCCCGCGACAAAGCGATATCATTTGCAGAACAAAAGCTAAACTACACCAAAGCACCAAATGATCAGTGGAATGTACTCTATGATACGGATTCTTCCTTTTATGGTTATATGTCCCGCGAGAAGCTTTTGGAGGACTATACAAAGAAGAAGCTGGATCAACGATATCCTTTTGACATTTTCCGTGTAACACTTAGTCCTTCAGCGGAACAAGAGCCGCTAATCACCGTTGACCTCAATATGTATACTGGCGTGATTGTCGCCTTCAAACAAGGAGTAGAAGGATCATCTGCAGGGTCACCAAGCAATGTATCCACTAGTGCAAAAGAAGAGGACAAGGGAACTGACTTGTCTCTAGCCCAAAAAGAAAATCTTGCCCGACCTTGGCTTCAGGAATGGGGGGTGAATCCCGCCAAATTGCAAATTGAATCAAATACGGGAAACTATGGGCTTGTGTATACAGATCGTTCCGTTCAGGTTGGCGAATCCTTACTACACTATTATTTCGATTTCACTGGCGAACAGGTATCCAGCTTTAAAGCAGGATTCACCGCTCCAGCCTGGCATACCTCATATGTAAAGGATCAGACCTCTCTCGCAGAAAAGCTTACTTTATTCGGCTACGGTCTGCCTACTTTAGCTTTAGGAATTCTGGCACTCATCTACAGCATACTTAGAAGAGAACATACTTCCTTTAAGCGCGGAATATTCCTAAGCTCAGCTTATTTTGTAATCATGATGATCAGCACCTATAATATGCTTCCTGAATCCTCCGGCGAAGGACTCGAGGCTCAGATAACTTCCGTCATTATGTTCATCATTTATGCCTTATATAGCCTCCTAATGTCCTCCTTGCTATATTTTTCTTTAGTTGGAGGGGACGGCCTATGGAAAAAAGAAGAGGGGATGAACCCATGGCCTCGCGCTAAAGAGCCTGGCTATGGAAAATATGTGCTGGATAGTATCCGGGCTGGATACGTCTGGGCATTCGTGCTGCTAGGGGTGCAGACCCTTATGTTCATCGTATTATCATTTACCTTGCAGAACTGGTCCACTACTGACGCCACTCAATCTCCTTACAACATGAGATATGCTTGGCTGCTGCCCATCGTTGCATGGCTCGCAGGTTTATCCGAGGAAGCTATTTATCGTTTTTTTGGAATCCCTATGTTGAAAAAAGTATTCCGTAGCACGTTCATTGCTAGCCTGATCACCACGCTGGTTTGGGCGTTTGGCCATACTTTGTATCCGATCTATCCCATCAGTTCCCGTCCCATTGAGCTGACCGTGATCGGTTTGCTCTTTAGCTATATTTTCCTTCGTTACGGCTTTATTGCCGTCATGTTCAGTCACGTCGTGTTTGACAGCATTCTGATGGGCGCTACGCTGATCTTTATGAAGGAAAGCGTGAATGTAGGGGCTGGTATCTTCGCGATTATCATGCCGTTCATAGTGGCCTACATCGTCTATCGGTTTAACCCGCCGCAAAAATCAGAACCTAAGCCGGTTGAACCTACATCTGTAGGTTAAAGAAGTAACGGTGAGACACCCGATCATGAAAAAAGATGTCATAGCAGAAAATCTGCTATGACATCTTTTTATATTTACGTATACATCTTTCCTGCGTTTCTGATGCCTATGATGATGGCTCTTCATCCTTGAGTGCCTCAAGAATTTGACTAGCCAGCTTTTCGCCAATAGAAAGTGATTTGAAATCCTCTATGGAGGCTTCTTTAATTTTCTTTAGCGATCCGAAATGCTTAAGCAGCGCCTTGCGCCGCTTCTCGCCTATACCTGGTATGGAATCCAGTTTAGAAGTAACCATGGACTTCCCACGTTGTTCACGGTGGAAGGTGATGGCGAATCTATGGACCTCATCCTGAATCCGTTGCAACAGATAAAATTCCTGACTATCACGAGCCAAAGCGACGGGTTCCGGCGGATCTCCAACCAAAAGCTGAGCCGTCTTATGCTTATCATCCTTAACGAGACCACAGACCGGAATGAATAACCCCAGCTCATTCTCCAGAATATCAATCGCTGAAGATATCTGCCCTTTACCACCATCGACTACAATAAGATCCGGTATCGGCAGGTTCTCTTTCAGCACCCGTTCGTACCGACGCCTGATGACCTCGCGCATCGTTCCATAATCATCCGCACCCACAACCGTACGAACCTTATATTTACGATACTCTTTTCGTGCGGGCTTGCCATCAATGAAGACAACCATCGCAGAGACCGGATTAGTCCCTTGAATATTCGAGTTATCGAACGCCTCGATCCGGCTTAAGCGTTCGAGCCCCAAGCTCTCGCCCAAGCTCATTGCAGCACCAGAGGTACGTACTTCATCTCGTTCAATAAGCCGGAACTTCTCGTCGATTGCGACTGTTGCATTTTGGCAGGCCATACCGACCATCTGCTTCTTGAGGCCACGCTGCGGCACTAGTACTTTGGTGCCGAGCCACTCCTGGAGAATAGAGGCGCCACCTGCAGCATCAACAACACCTGCTGCTGATGCTTCAGCAGCGGCCATTTCACGGGCCTCAACTTCTTCAGGCGATTCAGGGGTATCTTCCCCCTTTAGCAGATCTTCTTCGGCTGGAGCGGCAATGACAATCGCCGGTTTAGCTTCTTTATCAGCCACTGCTTCCTCATCAAGCACATCCGGCAGAAGAATCTCCTGCGGCAGAGCAGGATTATCACTGTAATACTGCGTCACATAAGACATAAAGTCACTATAGGCTTCCCCATAAAATGGAAAGACAGAGGAGTGGCGCTGAATCATCTTCCCTTGTCTCATGTACAGAATCTGTACACACATCCATCCCTTGTCTACCGCATAACCAAATACGTCCCGATCCTTAGTATCTGTGGTGTTAATCTTCTGTTTCTCCATCAATGCATCAATATGGATAATTTGATCCCGCAGTTCCTTTGCCCGTTCAAAATATAATTCCTCAGCAGCTTCCTGCATCTTCTGCTGTAGATCCTTCTTAACCGCATCATGACCTCCGCTCAGAAAAGCAGCGATATCTTGCGTAATCTGCTCATACTCGGATTTCTGCACTTCCTTCTCGCACGGCGCCAAGCATTGGCCCATGTGATAGTAAAGACAGACTTCCTTTGGCATTACGCCACATTTACGGAGCGGATACATACGATCAAGGAGCTTTTTCGTTTGCTGTGCAGCATAACCGTTAGGATAAGGGCCGAAATATTTTGCTTTATCTTTAATCACCCGGCGTGTGACTTCAAGCCGAGGGTGAGTTTCATTCGTTATTTTAATATAAGGAAATGTCTTATCGTCCTTCAGAAGCACGTTATAACGCGGCATATGCTTCTTAATCAGATTGCACTCGAGAATGAGCGCTTCCATGTTGCTGGACGTAACAATATATTCGAAATCAGCAATGTTAGCGACAAGCCGCTGCGTTTTACCATTATGACTGCCTGTAAAATAAGAACGAACCCGGTTCTTAAGTACCTTCGCCTTCCCCACATAAATAATGGTGCCTTCTTCATTCTTCATCAGATAGCACCCGGGCAGATCGGGTAATAGAGCCAGTTTATTGCGGATGTTGTCCAAAATGATCCCCTCCAGCTAAATTGGACCCATGATTAGTTGGCATTCAGCACACAAAACGCCTCCGGAATGAACCGAAGGCGCTGAGCGGCAGGGCCGAGGCCCGAACAGTAGCATTTAACAATTATTGATGTTTAGCTACGATATTTTTCAGGGATTCTTTGGAGTTCAATCCCACAACTTTATCTACCGGTTGACCGTCTTTGAAGAAGATCAGGGTTGGGATACTCATCACGCCAAAACGGGAAGCCGTTTCCGGATTCTCATCCACATTCAATTTAGCAATCTTCACGCTGTCTCCCAGTTCTGCGGACAATTCGTCCAAGATTGGAGCAATCATCTTACAAGGACCACACCAAGGAGCCCAGAAGTCTACTACTACAGTACCTTGACCTTCCACTTCGTTACTGAAGGTTTGGTCAGACACATTCACGATAGCCATGATATTGTTCCTCCTCTAAGTTTTACGAAGCTTTACTCCATTCTAAACCAAAGCTTAGTTTATGGAAGTTACTCCGAAAATATAAGTTAATAAGTTGTTCATGTAATATGATAACCAAATTACCACTTACCGACACAATTCCAGTATAACATATCTTTAAGGGATATGTTATATATCACATACAATTATATTGCCCTCAAACTAATTTTATTTACGTTACTCTTTTCTTTACAATCTCCCCAGCCTTTCGGTATACTCTAAGAAAGCGCATTAAATGTCAATGACTTATTTCATAATGGTCAACTCAATTTGCATCTTAACAATACAGGCATTGTCCCTGTAAGGAGGCAGAAGCTATGGATGTCAACGCGCAAGTACGGGACCCACGAGAACATATCAACGAAGAACCCCGCAATGATCTAGGCGATTTAATGAACGGATTTTTCGGAATGACTGCATTTATGACCGTTGTCTTTTTCGGCATGGTTATCATTAAGTTCATTTCGGAGTAAGGGAATCATCACAATATAAACAGAGGCCGTCTCAAAAGTAGTAAATGCTACTTATCGGGCGGCTTCTGTTTTTAAGGGTGATTAGGGAAAATCCCCCTGATAATAGCCGATAATTACTATAATTGAATGGAATCAGGGAATTTGTCCCTAATAATCGGGAGAATATCCGTTTTCGTTGATGAATCAGTTGAATTTTAGGGAGATATTCCCTTATTAGTATTCTGATGAGCAAAAATCTCTGCATTTTAGGGAAGATTTCCCTTATTATTCATCAGAGTCAGTATGCCATGGCAGCCAGAGGCTGCAAGCAGAAAAGCGATCCTCCAATAAAAGGAGAATCGCTTTTCTTTTGAATGTTACGGTTATGAATATTTAAAGTTTATCTAATCGTCCCCCGCTGATTCTCTCCATGCAGTGGAATAACATCCACAAAAGGAGCAATACGATCCATCAGACGTTGACCTTTATAAATTTCCTCGCCATCCTTACTTGTGAAGCTAAGATGTTTCTCCAAACCGTCGAGTGGATAATTCGAGGTATAGAACGTTGGTTTACGGTTCATCCGATAATTCAGAATCGCACCAAGCACATGATCGCGCGCCCATGGATTCAAATTCTCCGCACCGATGTCATCAAAAATAAGTAAATCGCAGTTTTTCAGCGTATCAACGGTTTCCTTCATCTTCTGGCCGTCCATCATAATCGATTTTAAATCCTCGATAAAATCCGGCATATATACGATAACTCCAGTATAGCCGGCAACAGCAAGCTCATGAAGCAAGTAACACATCAGAAACGTTTTACCCGTTCCGAAGGTTCCATGTACATAAATCCCGCGTGAAGTCAGACCTTCCTCTTTCACGCTCGTAATATAATCAAATATTTTATTAACCGCCGAGACACGGCGTGGATCCTTGCCCATAATATCTATCTCGTCATAACCGCCATTAAGCACACGTTCATCCACATAAAAGCTACGGATACGTTTGCGGATGCTATCCTGATTATCCTGTGCGACTTTAAGCCGGCATGCCGTCTTGCGTTCATATAAGTCCGCCGAACCATTCACACTCTCTACCGTAAGTTTGCTAAAGTGGCCAGGGAAATCATTCGGACATTTCTCTAGACCCGGACAGTTCGCACAGTGGCGGCTCTCCTCTACATATTGATACAGGCGGCTCATATGAAGCCGCAGTCGTGAATCGTCTAACTCAGGATGTTCAGACTGTAATGCCTTCACAAGTGGATGATTGAATAACTCCTGTTCAAGATCGCGTTGACGCTGCCGTAGAGTTGGATTGTTGATCGAACGAAGCACATCGCCCATAGACTCCATAGTTCCACCTCTCTTTCATTACGGCGCTTGGGAAACGCCTTTTTTCTTACTGGCTTTAATTTCTGCCGCTTTCTTCATCATCGCCGCGAATTCTTCTTCCGATACCGTTCCGGCACTTCCATCGTCCAGCACAATCGGAATTTCCGGTTTAGCAGATCGGCCTGTATTTTTGGCATATGAACGTGATCGAGATCCTCCCGCCGTGTTAGTTGTAGCTCCCTTGCCTTTCACTTTGGACTGATCCCTGATATATTTTACAGCCTTTTCGTAGGTGTTCACCTGTTTAACCAGCATATTGGAAGCGATAGCCTCCACAAAATTGCGATTCATTCGCTGTTCTCCACCTGAGGCTACCATAGTCATTAAATAATGAATAAGTACATTAATTACTTCACCGCTTAGCTTATAATTCAAATCTATTTTCTCGAACATATCCATCAAATGACTGGGCACTGCACCTGGGAAAAAAGTTTGAAGCAGCCGCGTATATGGTTCGTTCCGCAGCATCATATTATATTGGTGAATGTCACATTTGGACAAAAATTGTGGTGGTACTTCTACATAATACTCCATCTCTACAGACTGCTCCGGAGGCGCTATAGAATCATCATTCTCTTCGGAGGCACTGGAACGGATGGAAACAACCTTAGCAGCAGCAATTTCACGCTTTTCTTGTCGTTTCATATCCTGCCTGAAATGCTGGCTCGCTTTATATTGCAGTGCATCCAGTATAACCTCACCTTCCGGTGAGAACACGCCATCTTCATCCAGCAGACGACATAAATCCTGCGGACTGAGTTCATACTTATGAGCTACATAGTTAATAACACCCATTTGAGTATGGTCAAAACGCAATTTTTCTACATGAGCCCGGTTTACAGACTCCCGCGGAAAACGCAAAATAATATCACTATATCCAATCGCTTGTTCTCCAGATTCACGCATGCCAGGCTGACGCACAGTGGCTACTTCTGCAAGTGCCTGCTCCAGCTCATAATCAATGACATGTGTATTAAGTTGAAAAATATCATAAAAAGGCACGGAGATATTCTCTTTGCCTATGGATCTGCGACTCCACTCTTCTGGCTCTCGGTTCCAGAATTGTTCCCGTAATGACAGCACAGCAAATTTGCCGATTTTATCGCGTAACAGCAACGTCAAATGCTGAGTGGCAAAAAAGTCAGCTGGCGATAGCGGCGGCATAAGCTCATATTCATATAAGTAATCATCAGTTTCCGGTACATAGATTCGACAGGTCTGTAGCAGACCTACCGCTTCTAACCGGGAAGCCTGATCTATTAAATATTTGCGGCCTTTCTCATTCGGTTCAACGCCTAGCGTCATAAATAATCTGCGCTGCTGCTCCACTCCAGAATAGCCAATGCTATCTGCTGGCACATGTTCAACCAGCAAGCGATAGAAACTGATTGCAAAAGCTCCTACCATAGGCTGATACACAGAGCTAAGCATACGTCCATCTATAACACTAAGACCAAATTCGCGGGAAACGCAGTACCGATGATGTTCGGTGAAATGATGTAAGTTACTCATGCGCATCTACGGATACCCCCTTGTTTTCACGAATTCATACAGGATTCTATTCTATCATAAAAAACGTCGCCGGAAATGTAAATAAACTACCAATTCCGACTCTTTTCGCTATATAATCAGCTTTTTCATACGATTATCTGCCTCTATTAAACAAGAAGAAACGGCTTCGCTGTCCTCTGGAAGAGGAAGGTTCCGTTTCTCGCTGAATTTCAAAATTGATTCTTAGCGTAGAACTAAAAGCTTATATGTTCAAAAAAACGACTCTCACATCAGAGCCGCAGGTCTTCCGATTAAATCTTTAAAACATCTTGTAACCGCCAAAGCGCAGTTTTTGAATGGTCCATCCACTCAATATAGCACCTGCAAGACCAGCGACACCAGTTAAGTAATCAACAAAGTGGAAACTGGAGAGATGCTCCCAGAGCGACATCGCGCTTCTATCCCAAATGGAATAGACTACGACGGGTAGAATAATAAGTACGAATAGATAAGCGGGAAACCAGGTTGTCTTCATTAACATGTTAAGAATAAATCCAATACCAAACATCATCACAAAGAATAAAACGGTTAGGATAAACACTGGAATAAACCCCATCTTACCGTCACTACCCCTTTCTATAAAGAAGCGCACATCTTATACGAGCTAGTAGTAAGTTTACTAGAAAAAATGTCACGAAGCAATGAACTTTATTCAAAATTAGGTCTAATACTCTTACAACGGAATGTCATCATTTGCTCTAAGCAACTTGATTGCGATACAATGCATATAGATTAATAAATCATACATAGTCTATGATGCAGGAGCTTCGTAGCTAGTTTTACGCGACGTTGTATCAAGCGAAGCTTATGCTTCGTAAAACAAAGCGTA
>NZ_NFVA01000273.1 GCF_002264395.1 Paenibacillus sp. VTT E-133291 | reverse complement strand
CAGAGACAGAGACAGAGACAGAGACAGAGAGACTCTCTTGCTCCAGCGCTCGGCTCTTCCTCAACCTCAACGGGGAAAGAACGGTATAAATCCCGCAGAAATGCTGGGAATGGGCGTCTGGAGTGGAAAGAACGGTATAAATCCCGCAGAAATGGCGGAATTGGGCGTCTGAGGAGGAAATAGCGGTAGAAATCCCGTAGAATTAGCTGAATTATGCGGAAGAAGCAGTAAGAGGGGCATAAATGCCTCGGAATTCGTGAAATA
>NZ_NFVA01000272.1 GCF_002264395.1 Paenibacillus sp. VTT E-133291 | reverse complement strand
CCGATTCATTATTGGATGAATCCTTAGCAGTAATCACGAAACGATACGTTCCTGCGCGCAAATCACCGACATTAGCTGCATTCACAGATCCGTCTGCTTCACTGGTGCCTAATGCGATAGCTGTTCCTAATTCATCGGCATCTACTTCACCGTTCTCATTCGTATCCGTCCACAGATAGGCTTGAACTGCTGCTCCTTGCTCTCCAATAGCTCCCGCTAACCCGCGAAGCTGATCTTGTGTCCCGTTGTAGTTATCCACCGCCTCGAACTT
>NZ_NFVA01000199.1:1788-2016 GCF_002264395.1 Paenibacillus sp. VTT E-133291 | reverse complement strand
CAGTACCAAGAGCATCTATCTCGATTGGAAAAGAACATAGATGCTCTCGCTGAAGAAATGAAAAAATGTGATTTAATTCAGTCGATTCCCGGTATTGGTCCAAAAATTTCTGCAACCATTTTATCGAAAATTGGAGAAGTAGACCGTTTTGATCATCCAAAGAAACTAGTAGCCTTTGCAGGCATAGACCAGATTGTATTCGCATCCGGAGAGTTTGCGGCAACACGA
>NZ_NFVA01000199.1:0-1778 GCF_002264395.1 Paenibacillus sp. VTT E-133291 | reverse complement strand
CCAAACGTGGTTCTCGGCAACTTCGTTATGCGCTAGTTATGGCCGTCCATGTGGACTCATCCGTTCTTCATCCATCTCATAAAATATTCGAGAAACGCTTGAACTATCCTGCCTATTAGCTTAGTCGTGTCCCTTTTGTAAGATCCAGATTGTTACTATCTCTTAACCTGATCACTTTCTCATTGTATCTATTCAACTTGGCATCAAAACTGTTTCTACTTTGTTCAAAATCCCTCGTCCATTTGTACATCATCTTCAACATCATGATATCTGGTTTATAGTGACACTTTTCAATCCCAAGTTTCTGCTTGATAAATCGTGTTAAGATTCTGACCCTTCGCTTCCACAATGGAGTATCAAGGAATATGATCGTATCTGCCATTTGATACAAACATTGATAGGAATCTCTATCTGTTCCTTCGAATATCCACGCTCCTTTAATATCGATCTCCTTTATAATTTCGAATTGTTCTTCTGCGGAACGTTTGTACCGTCCCGTAGCTGTATTATGATCGACTATGGAATCAAGTTCATACCAGGGTAGACTGAATTTCTGGGATAATCGTTTAGCGAATGTCGTTTTACCACTAGCAACAATTCCAATAATGAGAATTTTTTTCATTCCTGTTCAAGCTCCCTAGATCGGCGAAATGTTTGACTAATTATCTATTCGCAATAGTCGCAGATTCCCCTTTTGCTGTCCTTCGTTTTAACATTACTTATTAAAGTAGCCTGCCCGTTAGTTGAATAAAGGTACTTGATCGCGTTAACTGAACGGCTGCCTTATCGTGTTTATTGAGCTATTGCCTCACGTTAGATTAATTCCGAATTCCCTCGAGCTATCT
This sequence comes from Paenibacillus sp. VTT E-133291, assembly GCF_002264395.1. Lineage (GTDB taxonomy): Bacteria > Bacillota > Bacilli > Paenibacillales > Paenibacillaceae > Paenibacillus_AQ > Paenibacillus_AQ nitricinens. The sequence goes on along the minus strand of NZ_NFVA01000199.1, from coordinate 933 downwards.
AGGAAACACAAACATTTCTTTTACTTAATTTTTTAAATGCGAGATATTCCTTATTGGACTTAATAAAACTTAATGTCTTTTCGGCACACTCTATTGGATTCATCTTTTCTGTATTTACTTTGAGATCATATTCATCAATGCAATATACTGTATTGAACTGTGAAGCTGCTAATCCAATCTTTCTATCTCCTCTTATTTGCTCTCTTCTTATGAGTTCTTCTTTCGAGCATATTATACCTATAGATAATGTAGGCTGATCAAAAAATACATCAAGACACTCATTAAACCACTTGTCATTTTCGATTGCGGTATCTACTATTACATTCAAACCCATTTTTGAAAACAATTTAACTGTCGAATAGTACATTGAGACTAAGGAATCAAACATTATTTGTGCGATAACATGCTCATCTACTTCTCTTGTAGGTTCAATATCTGAAAATTTATGTTTAAAAAAGTTCTTGATAAAAACATCTATTGATAAATGATGAAATAGAATCTCTTTCTGATTTATCAGTTCATTAGAAATACTAGTCTTTCTATCACCCTCACCTATAAGTTTTGCGTATCTTTCAGATAACGTTATATTCATAAATTTTATAAAATTATCCAACTCAGATAATATTCGAGAAGCAATTGAACTATCCTGCCTATCGTATTACGTTCAACATCCGCCTCTGATTTCACAAAATCATAATAAACAGCGACATCACAATGTAGGTCATTCCTTTCCTTCACAACAAAAAACCTCCCTAAACCCCTAAGGGTTAGGAAGGCTTAAACGCGTCACTTCCGAAAACATAGCCAGCTATATTTTCAGCTCGACACTGCTTGTAAACGGCCTTTAAATAGAAGATGATAATTGACTATCATTTCCCATTAGTTCAACGATAAAGGTTCCTATTTATATTTTATAAAATATACTTTCACCAT
>NZ_NFVA01000038.1 GCF_002264395.1 Paenibacillus sp. VTT E-133291 | reverse complement strand
GAAGCTTCTCAATTCACGCTGTTTTTAGTTGCACCGCATTAGCTAAGGCGAAGGTCAGCAGCATGTTTGCCTGCTGTATACCCAGTAGAGAATGCGGCTGTTATATTGTAGCCACCAGTGTAGCCATGGATATCGAGTACCTCTCCACAGAAGAATAACCCTTGCATAAGCTTCGATTCCATTCTTTTGGGATCGATCTCTTTCAGATTTACGCCGCCGCCTGTAACAAAGGCTTCGGATAGGGAACGGGTACCATGAACATTAACGGGCATCCTTTTCAAGATGCCTGCTAGCGCAAGCAATCCATTCTTGGATACATGATGCCCCGTAATATCTCCATCCAGGTCAGCTTTAGCTAACAAGAGGGGAATGAGACGTTCTGGCAGCAGCCCCTTTAGTGAATTGCGGATAGCTTTCTTCGGCTCCTGGTCCAGCTTGTCTTGCAGCAATGATTCCACTTCTTGCAAGTTCAGATCAGGGAAGAGATCGATGGACATCTCAACAGTGTCAGTCCCTGATTTACGCTGGACCTGTCTCAGAAATTGGCTGCAGCGCAGTGCAATTGGCCCGGATAATCCAAAATGGGTGAATATCATATCTCCGCGATGAGAAATGACCTTCTTTCCTTTTTGATTCCAGACAGTTAGTGCCACATCGCGTAGCGACAATCCTTGCAGCTCACCGGATTTAATCCACTCTTCCCGTGAAATAATCGGTACCTCTGTCGGAAATAGCTCAGTAATGGTGTGGCCTGCGGCTTCAGCCCATGGGTACCCATCTCCTGTAGAGCCAGTCTGAGGAACGGACTTTCCTCCGGTGGCGATGATTACGGCAGCACTGGAAATCGTTTTGCCGGAGCCCAGCTGAACACCCTTAACAGCCCCTTCTTCATATATTACATGTGAGACAGGACTATCTGTCATAATCTGCACACCTAGACTCCGTACTTTGTTGATTAAGGCGGAGACAACGCTGGAGGCTTTATCGGAGACGGGAAACATCCGTCCGTTGTCTTCTTCTTTTAATGCAATACCTAAGCCTTCAAAAAAGGCAATGATATCTTGATTATTAAAATGGTCGAAGGCGCTATACAAAAACCGCCCGTTTCCCGGGATATAGGAGATTAACTCATCTCTCTCCTTGACGTTCGTTACATTGCAGCGTCCGCCACCAGATATCCCGAGCTTTCGCCCTAGCTTAGCTCCCTTATCGATCAGTAGCACGGATGCCCCGTGTTCTGCTGCGGCTACACTTGCCATTAATCCCGAAGGGCCGCCACCTATGACGATCACATCGAAGTTGCTCATGAAATTTTACTCCTTTACATGTTAAGACACGGGTGTTACTTCGTGTTTTCCTAACGGAATCATACCATTCTGACTCTCATGTAACCAGTCTTGTCCATCCACTTAGTGATAATTCGTTGTCAGAAGAGTGATCCTGTGCTTTAATCTAGACATGTAGGGCAATTTGTCCATTTTGGGGTGTGATTGTAATTATTGGCGCAATTAAGGATATATTATTGCAAATATCGGCAGCATGCTCCTTTCTTTTTCTGATTCAGTGGTGGGTGGACCGGGGGCTTGTGGCTCGAAAAAAGGGTAGTTTCCCGGATAATCAAACTTTTTTGGTTTTGGCGTGTACGTTAAGCCTTATTCTATGCTCACTTCTTTCGACGACTTTATTCGGTATTGCTTATTTGAATTTAGGAATGATCCCTGCTTATATCGGTATTTTATATGGAACTGTACGTTCAGGGATTCTGTTGTCCATCTGTTTGCTTGTCTGCAATATAATCATTGCAGAGCCAACCGGAATAAGTAATATGATATTAAATTCAGGAATATTATTATATCCGTTGCTATTTGGGCTGGCTAAGCCTTTTAAGAAAGGCACAGTGGTAGAGAAGATAGGAATGTTATGGATGGTTCTTTGTCCGAACATGTTGTTCATTGCACTTGTACCTATTATAGGTGGGGAAAATATATATGAAGCCCATTCTGGCGAGTCGTTTTTGATTACTGTGTATCTTTTTTTCACGATCGCGCTAGGTGGTATTTTTGTTTATTTTGTTGAAATGGTCTGGAGTAGTTGGCGGGCTAAAGTACATATGGAAAGTATAAGTGATAATTTCCAGTGGGAGTCTGAGAAGCTGCAGCAGATTACAAATGTAGTACCTCTCAGTATTATGTCTCTGGATGATCACGGAGTTGTGACCGACCTTAATGATTGTATGTTGGGAATGGCACGAATTCATTATCCCAATTTGAGAAGGGAAGATATTATTGGCAAGCCGGTTAGGGAGTTTTTTAATGGTTCAGCGGATGCTGATGCATATATGCGGGTACGGGATAACATTCAGCATAAACGGCGTTCTCATGAGCGAATGATTCATGGAACGCGGATCTATCAAATTTATTCAGCACCACTAATGCATAAGAACTCAGGATTAACGAGTGGAGTGGTACTCATTGCACAGGATATTACGGATGAAGTGAAACTCCGTTCTGAGCTTGACCATGTGGAACGTTTGAGCTTAGTAGGGCAGATGGCTGCCGGAATTACCCATGAGATTCGTAATCCTATGGCGGTAGTTCGTGGATTCTTGCAGCTGATGAGAGAAAAGAGTTCGGATGATTTGGATTCTTATTATCAGATCGTGCTCGAGGAACTGGATCGGGCGAATAGCATTATTAACGATTTCCTATCGCTGGCGCAGAGCCGGATATCCGATAAGGAGAAGGTGCTTTTACACCGAGTTATAGAAGAAGTCAGTCCGCTGCTATGGGCGGATGCTAATCTTCGTGGTCAAAGTGTTGAGTTAAAGCTGAACGCATCCATCCATGAATTGGAGTTAAACGTTCGGGAAATAAAGCAGCTTATCCTTAATTTAGGCCGCAACGGTATGGAGGCTATGGGATCCAAGGGGATTCTGACACTGGAAACACACAGTAATCAGGATCAGGTGGAGCTGATTGTAAGGGATAGAGGAATAGGTATGTCGGAAAGTCAACGAGAGAAGTTGTTTTCCCCTTTTTTCACAACAAAAAGGGAGGGAACGGGTCTAGGGTTATCCTTGTGTCTCAGTATTGTGGAACGGCATAACGGCAAAATAACTGTAGATTCTGTAGAAGGGGAGGGTACAGTATTTACCATCTCCTTCCCTTTAGCAAAGGAAGAATATAGCGAAGCCATGCTTGCGGATTGAATCAGGTTACTGCAGCATCTCTTGCTTTCACAGAGTATGAATGTATAATAAAGTTAGTAAGTACTGCTGTAATGTTATCTGACAAAACAGTAATTAGTGAAGGAGAGTGCAGAGAAATGTCCATGTCTTTTAATCAATATATGAGAGATTCGATTCAGCCTATGCGTGATGACCTTACAAGCATTGGGTTTCAGGAGCTTATGACTCCAGAAGAGGTGGAAGCCACTCTTCCTACCGCAAAAGGTACGGCGCTTGTAGTCGTGAATTCGGTCTGTGGTTGTGCTGCTGGACAATGCCGTCCTGGTGTAGCTCAGGCATTGCAAAATGAGATCGCTCCGGATCACTTGTTCACAGTGTTTGCAGGTCAAGAGAAAGAAGCTACTGCTAAAGCGCGTGAATATTTTGCTCCTTATCCGCCATCTTCCCCTTCCATCGCATTGATGAAGGATGGAGAGCTCGTTCATTTTATTGAACGCCATAGTGTTGAGAATCGTTCAGCTGCTGAAATTGCTGCTGAGTTGAAAGAAGTTTTTGATCGTTTTTGCAAGTAAAAAAGTTATTCCATATAATCTCGCAATAGTCGGTAATTCGGCTGTTGCGGGATTTTTCAAAATATAAGAGCGATAATGGGATAGAATATACTTAGAAGCACAGAGCTTCACTTGGTATGGATATTTTGATGGATATGGAACCATTTCTGATGGAACGGGGTGTGGTTTGTGAGTTTACAGGAAGAAATTATTGCTGATCTTGGTGTGAAGCCAACGATTGATGTAGAAGATGAGGTACGCAAACGGGTTGATTTCTTAAAGTCGTACGTGCTGAAGGCAGGGGCCAAAGGATTATTGATCGCCATTAGCGGCGGGGTGGACAGCGCGGTAGCTGCGGGTCTATGTAAGCTGGCTACAGACGAGCTGTCGGCTCAAGAAGGCACAGAGTATATTACGCTTGGCGTCTACCAGCCATATGGTGTTCAAGAGGATATCCAGCACAGTTATGATGTCGCTAAAGCCTTTAATCTGACCCATACCGTGGAGACAAACATTGAGGAAGCTGTAAATGAGATTGCGCTTGAAGTAGAGCATAGCCTGAAGTCCTTGGGGCAACATCGTCATATGACCCATCAAGGCAAGGGTAATGTTAAAGCGAGAACACGTATGGTTATGCAATATGCGCTCTCTTTTGAGAACAATCTGATTGTAGTAGGAACGGATCATGCTTCAGAAGCCATTACGGGTTTCTACACCAAGTGGGGGGATGGCGCTGTAGATATTACACCTCTATCCACACTTAATAAACGTCAGGTTCGTCAATTAGCTGCTCATATTGGTGTGCCTGCGGATATTGTTACTAAAGCACCTACGGCAGGCTTATGGCCGGGTCAGACGGATGAAACCGAGCTGGGCATTACTTATGACGATAATAGTGATTATTTGGAAGGCAAGCAGGTTAAGCCTGAGGTAGCTGAGAAACTCGAGAATTATTACCGGAGAACGGCGCATAAGCGCAATGTCATTCCTGGAATTTAGAATAGGTAGCAGTAGAAACCGCCACGGATCTGCGTTGTAGCAGCTCTCGTGGCGGTTTTTATCATATCAGAAAGTATATATTTGGGGTCCCAAAAAAAGTATCTGAGTATTCATCAAAGCAAAGCCTCACTTTGTGGGGATATTTTATGAGATGGATAAGCTACAAGAATTTTAGTTAGCCAGCGTTTGATCGATAAAATCAGTGGTCGAAGCAATCGCAAGCTCCAATTGTGGGGTAGTGCCGGCAAAAGGATGCACAGTACCGAAGGTATGATTACCCTCAGGAATATGAACCCAGTTAATATCGGGTCGGAGTTCAGTGAGCTGCTCAGATCCTTGCCGGAGGTGCACTCCATCCAGACTGCCTTGAATAAGAACAACTGGGAAGGACGCTGTCTTCATGCGTTCAAGGATGTTATAACGTTCTTGTTGGTTCTCCATATCTTCTAAAATAACAGCATCCAGCGGCATTTGTTGGCCCGTGCGTGCATTAAGGACGTGGGTTCGTCCTGTTTGCTTCATCTCCTGCTTTTGTTCTTCCGTCAACAAATCGAGCTTCGTAACCCCGTTCCAGGAAATGACCCCGCTAACTTCATTGGGATGGTCAAGCGTGTAGACCAGACAAATTCCCCCTCCAAGACTATGCCCGAGAAGGAATAAGGGCAAGCTGCCAAATTTCGGGTGCTGGCTAAGGTAGGACAACAGTATTTCCATATCCTTCAGCTCGCGACGAAAGGTGTTGCGGGCGAATTTCTCAAGCTCGGTAAAATGCAGCAGATCCTCTCCGATTCCGGCATGTGAGAAGTTGAAGGTGATCACTTCATGATCTTGGCTGAGAGTAGTGGCTATGTAAGGAAACATCCCCCAATCTTTGAAGCCCTTGTAGCCGTGTGCAATAACGATAAGGCTCTTAGGTGCTTCTTGGGCAGGAAAGTGTGAGCAGCGGAGAACAGCGTCTTCACCAGCGGGTATTTCGAAATTACGATGCTGCATAGGGTAATCCCCTCTCTCTATATATAAATGAAGTAAATCAGCAAGTCGATCACGAAGGCATCTGGATAGACTTCCAAAGCATTTTCTTTTAAGATAGCAGAAAGAATCTTATAGGACTATAATTAAAAATTGAAATGAAAGACCTGTATAATGATCATACCATTATTGAAGTAGTATAGGATACACGTCCATAAGGAGCGTGAAATTTTGATTTACGGAATCGGACATGATGTGTTAGAAATTGAGCGAATCTCTGAGGTAATGCTTAGGGGACAGGGGAAAAAATTTAACCAGCGCATCCTAACGGAGCAAGAGTACCAGCTTGCTGAGCAACGAGGTGGAAGGTTGGCTGAGTTCGTAGCCGGGCGTTTTGCTGCCAAGGAAGCCGTTGTGAAGGCTTTAGGCTGTGGCATTGGTAATGTGGTTGGTTTTCAGGATATTGAGATATTACCTGACCATAAAGGTAAGCCGGAAGTAACCTTATCATGCGAAGCCTGGAGCAGACTTGATCTACCTGAAAGACAGAAGTATATCATTCATCTTACGATAACACATGGCCGTGATTTGGCTTCAGCTTTTGCGGTGGTGGAGGAGCTAGGTTCATGAATTGAACCGTGATTATAGAAGGGCAAGGAGAGTTACAATGAAACAACAAGAACGACAGGTTTTGCAGGAACGAGAAGAAGCACGAGAAGGACAAGATTTGTTAGAGCGAGATGAACGACAAAAACAGGTGGATTTAAAAGAAGGACAAGATAAACAAGATCAGGAGCTGCGGGAGGCCAAGCAATATTTCAGTTATCATTTGCTGGAGTGGTATCAAGGGCAGAAGCGGGATTTGCCTTGGCGCAGGCATCGCAATCCTTATTATATTTGGATTTCTGAAATTATGCTGCAGCAGACAAGGGTAGACACGGTAATCCCTTATTTTAATCGTTTTATTGAACGTTTTCCGACGGTGGAGTCACTCGCTGATGCCCCTGAAGAAGACGTGCTTAAGTGTTGGGAAGGTTTAGGGTATTATTCCCGCGCACGTAATATACAGCATGCAGCCAAGCAGGTAAAGGAGCTTTATGGGGGACAGGTGCCGAATGATCGTGAGGCGGTGTTCAGCTTAAAGGGAGTGGGTCCTTACACAGCAGGGGCTATTCTCAGTATTGCGTTTAATCGGCCGGAGCCAGCGGTAGATGGTAATGTAATGCGGGTGTTGTCCCGATACTTCCTCATCGAGGATGATATCGCTAAGGGACCCACCCGCGTGAAAATGGAGCGCCTGGCGGCTGAGCTGATCCCAGAGGGGGAAGCTGCCTCCTTTAATCAGGCGCTTATGGAGCTCGGGGCGCTCGTATGCACCCCGAAATCACCGAGCTGCTTAACCTGCCCGGTGATGGAGCATTGCGCTGCGCGCCTGGCGGGCTGCGAGACTTCGCTGCCCGTCAAGACCAAGGCCAAGCCGCCGCGCCCAGAGGAGCGGCTGGCAGCCTTGATCGAGGGCCGCGGTGCCCACGCGGGCCAAGTGCTCATCCGGCAGCGGCCACAAAGCGGGCTGTTAGCCCGTATGTGGGAGCTGCCGCACTGGCAGGCGCCGCCAGCCGAAGGCGGCGCTAAGAGCGCGCGGCTGCCGGAGGCCGCGGCGCGGGACCGGCTGCGCCGGTCACTGCGGCAGGCCGGGATCTCCGCCCGGCCTGAGGAGCACTGGATGGCTGCTGAGCATATCTTCAGCCATATCGTGTGGACCCTGCAGGTGTATCGCTGCAGGGAGGAGGACGCTCTTCCGCTGCCAATAGCGGCAGAAGGACGGGAAGCCTACACCGCGGAAGCAGGCCTGTTCCCAGAGATGGACAGTAAAGTGCCCATCGAGAAATTTGAGGATGGCAATGCTAGTCCAGAGGATGGCGGAGCTGTTCGCTGGATCAACCGTGAGGACATGGCTAATTATGCGTTTCCTAATGTCTTCTTGAAGCTGCTGAACCTTTATTTCGACGAGCAGGAAGAGCTGGCGAAGTCGGGGAAGTAGAGATTATCCGATGTGGCAAAAGAATGAGTTGTAAGAGAAACAGCAGATATATGAGAAGTGTCTGAAGTAAGTAAATTACGCTGAAGTGGATGAAGTAAGAAATGCATCCAAAGTCTCTGGAGTAGGAAATGTGTTAAATGCGTCGATTGTGCTGAGCGAGATGAATATGTAGATGTTTTAGATGTGTTAAATGCGTCAAATGTGCTGAGCGAGTTGAATGTGTAGATATTTAAGATGTGATGAATGCGTCGATTGTGCTGTGTGAGTTGATGCAGTTTGATGTGTTAAATGCATCGATACAGTTAAATGTGTTGTATATATATGTTGTGCGTGAAAAGAGAGTGGCGTACGCATCTAAACATGATCACTTACCTCATCCCTGTGGTCAGTTTAAAGGGAATTCCTCCCTATAAACTGACCACGGGGATCTGTATTTGATCTTTTTAGGGAAAAACTCCCTTTAATTTGGGTGAATACCTGAGTTATGCTCCAATATGGATGATTTAGAGGGAGGATTTCCCTAATTACTCGTATTTAAGTATTTATGAGCAGAATTTGAGGGAGTTATTCCCTAATTAGAAGCAGAATGCCTCATTTAGGCGTCTTTTCAACAGCGGTACGATAAAGGGCAGTCTCGTTCCACACTCATTGATCTGCATTCAAGCGGAGTAAAAAAGTGATGTCCGAGGATAAAGATCTACCCTATTTGTTTCTAACAAACCCTGTTACTAACGAACCTTGTTTTTAACAAATCTGCTTCTAAACGAAATTAGTCTCAAACAAACTCTCTACACACCCCACCCAAATAAACGACCCAAACACAAAGAAGGTATCCTGAGCCATAACAGCTCGGAGATACCTTCTTTGTTTATACTTAGTTAAACGGTAAATCCACAGCCTTGAAGGCTATGACTTTATCCGTAATTTAATTCCTTATTTCGCGCTTTCGTAACGTTTGCCAACTTCTTCCCAGTTTACTACGTTCCAGAACGCTTTGATGTAATCAGGGCGTTTGTTTTGGTAGTTCAGGTAGTAAGCGTGCTCCCATACATCCAGTCCGAGGATCGGAGTAGCGCCTTCGCTGATTGGGTTGTCTTGGTTAGGTGTGCTTGTTACTGCCAGTTTGCCATCTTTAACAACTAGCCAAGCCCAGCCACTGCCGAAACGAGTAGTTGCTGCTGCTGCAAAATCTTCTTTGAATTTTTCGAATCCGCCCAGCTCGCTGTCGATAGCTGCTGCAAGTGCGCCAGTTGGTGCGCCGCCGCCGTTTGGTCCGATAACTTCCCAGAACAAGGTATGGTTAGCGTGTCCGCCACCATTGTTACGAACAGCAGTGCGGATAGCTTCTGGTACAGCGTTCAGGTCTGTAAGAAGTTCTTCGATGCTTTTGCTTTGCAATTCAGGTGCCTTTTCCAAAGCTGCGTTCAGATTAGTCACATATGTGTTATGGTGTCTATCATGGTGAATTTCCATCGTCAAAGCGTCGATGTGTGGTTCGAGTGCGTTGTTTGCATAAGGAAGTGCTGGTAATTGAAATGCCATGGAAAAATCCCTCCTGAGTATATTAGAATTTGTATAGATAAAGAACTTCGGCGGTTTATCGTCAAAATTCTTTATTGTTGATATGTACTATAGGGTATCTCCCAATAGGATACTTTAATTAAACAGTATCTGGATCAATAATGCAACACTAAACAAACATAAATGTTTATAAAGTATAATTGGAATGTAAACAGGAATATCAATTGTATTTAGAATGTTAAAAGAAAGAGCCTTCACCCTATAGACATATATCAATATAATTACCCTTATAATGAAACAATGAATCCTAGTCAAAATGTAAACGCTTGATATTAAGCGCTTTCAAAAGAAAAATGATGATATCACGAGAAAAGTGTGCTTTAATAGATTTAAAAGCAGGTATTCCTCGGTATTTGATGCTTTTTTTTATTTTCTCAATGTTAAGGGAACCCCTTCTTTTTGTTAAATTCATAAGCCATAGACAAGGGAGATTTTAAAGAATGCACGTTCGTTCCTTTCAATTAAGCGACGTTAGCCCTGTGACTGATTTGCTGCAAACAGCATTATCGGAAGAATGTTTCGAGAACACTATCGAGCCTTTCTCCAGGCAGCTTTCATGGGATTCAGATCTCATTGTAGTTGCGGAAGATGAAGAAGAAATTGTTGGAGCACTGATTGGTACGATTGAGAAAAACCACGGTTGTTATTTCCGGATTGCTGTACATCCTGATTATCGCCGCAGAGGAGTCGGTAGAAGTCTGGTATCGGCTATGGAATCCAGGTTTCAAGCTCGTAAGGTTAGTGGTATCTACGTAGCTGTCGATGAGCATAATTCTTTTGCCTTGCCATTGTATGAAGCTATGGGATATAGCGAGAATCAAATTTTCAAATCTGTCCGGAAGCTGAGCATTGTTGGGTAATTTCGGTCACTCAGATGCGTAAGCGGAAACATTTACTAAATAAAGAACTATAGTTGATGATATAGTCTGTTTCATTCATACTCAAGCGTATTTTCCAGAAGTCCATTACTAATGGCTGGGAGATATGCTTTTTTATTGTTATAATATCTGCAAGTATAGACATCAATAATTGAGAATAAGAGGTGACATATTGAGTCAGGAGTCCCAAGTAGAGTTCATGCGTAATCGGAAGCAAAGACATAGATCCTCCAGATCAAAGAAAGGCTTTGGAGGTCGTTTGGCCGCGGAACTGAAGGAATGGTTGCTTACAGCGGTAGTTGTCTTTGCGGTAATGTCGGTTCTTAATATTTTTGTGTTCAATATTTCAACGGTCAAAGGTCAGTCTATGCAGCCAACGCTTGTGGAAGGTGAGAGGCTCTTTATTAATAAGCTTTCATTGATGTTTGTAAACCCAAAACACGGGGATGTCGTCATTCTTCATGATCCTAGTACGGGACCTAGTCGAAAGGATTTTTTAGTGAAACGTGTCATAGGCATACCTGGAGATATTATAGAAGTGAAGGATCACCAGTTATATGTGAATGGGAAAATAGTGAATGAGCCGTATATAGATACCGAGATTGAAGACCCGGATTTCGCGGCGTTAACGGTGGAGAGCGGAAATTATTTTGTCATGGGAGATAACCGTCATGCTTCAGCAAGCAAAGATAGCCGTTATTTCGGCTCGATCCCTCAGGACATGATTGTAGGCAGAGCGGATTATATCTGGTGGCCGTTGTCTAAACTGAAAGGATTATAAGGAAGATTATTAACGATATGAAAAGGAGAAGGCGGAAATGAACAATACATTTCAGTCAACTTATGCTCCGCCAACTTTCAAATGGGCACAGCTTAAAGCGGAGATTAAGGAGGCTGCGACGTCACTCGGTATTGATGATATCGGGTTTACAACAGCGGAACCTTTTTTATATTTAAAAAATATTCTGCAAGATCATCGGGACAAAGGTTATGAATCGGGTTTCGAGGAACCGGATTTGGATAAAAGAACAATTCCCGCACTATCTTCCGGGGACAAGCCGCTATCCATTATTTCGATTGCAGTCGCGTACCCTTCCAAGATGGAGAACCCTCCTAAATCTGAGCCTGGTGCACGTAGAGGGATTCTTGCCCGAGCGTCATGGGGCAGGGATTATCATCATGTGCTGAGAGAGGCCTTAAGTAAGTTAGAAGAGTTTATTCATGAGCGTGTGCCGGAGGCTGTGCTTGAAAGTATGGTGGATACCGGTGTACTGGTAGATAGAGCGGTCGCGGAAAGAGCGGGAATAGGCTTTAGCGGGAAAAATTGTTCTATCATCTCACCCAAATGGGGATCTTGGATTTATCTGGGGGAAATGGTTACGAACATTCCCTTTGCCCCGGATGGACCTGTCCCAGTCGAGGAAGGGTGTGGAGACTGTACCAAATGTATAGATGCATGCCCAACAGGGGCACTGGTGGGGCCGGGCCAGCTTAACGCACAGGCTTGTATTTCTTTTTTGACGCAGACCAAGGGATTCCTCAGTGACGAATACATGACCAAGATTGGCAACCGTCTATACGGCTGTGACACCTGCCAGATTGTATGTCCCAAGAATAGAGGGAAGAACTGGGATCATCGCCCTCAGATGCTTCCTGATCCTGAGATTGTGAAGCCCCTGCTTATGCCGATTCTTGATCTCAGTAACCGCGAATTTAAGGAAAGATTCGGGAACAGCTCTGCTGCCTGGAGAGGCAAAAAGCCGATGCAACGCAATGCGATCATTGCCCTCGGTAATTTCAAAGAAGCAGGGGCTGTGCCAAAGCTAACAGAAATTGTTCTAAAAGAGCCACGGCCTGAGATGCGAGGCACGGCTGCTTGGGCACTGGGACGCATCGGTGGTGAGGAGGCTCTAGCTGTTGTTGAATCGGCTCTAGAGCGCGAGGAGCATGACACGGTAAGGCAAATGCTGAGCCGGGCACAGGATGTACTCCTTACTGCGAAGCAGGCAAGGGAGGTCAATGATGTTAATGAAGGAAAAAGATCATAGACAGGTTGCATATTCCCAATTGCTGTCCAGTTCTCGAAATGCTATGATAGATTCGCGCGCCATAGGGCGTTGCAGACAATAGAGTGTAGGGGTGGGCTTTAGATGAATATCGCATTACCTATTATTACATTGGTCGTAGGTCTTATCGGTGGTTTTTTCATCGGTGTTTATTATCTGCGCAGACAAATGACAACTATGCAGAATGATCCTGAAATGCTGCAAAAGGTTGCAAAGCAAATGGGTTATAACCTGAATGGGAAGCAAATGCAGCGTGCCCAGCAAATGATGAAAACTCAGGGACAGCCAGGTGCGCGCCCAGGAGCAGCTAAAGGGAATAAACGTAGAAGTAAGTAACCGGGTCCGGATAGAAATTATACGGGTACGGAAGGGGGAGACATCATGGGGAACATCAATGAATACGTGAACGGTAAAGTATCAAAGAACCGTGAGCAAATCGAGTATCACGTTGAGAAAATATTAGAATTAATCGGTGAAGATACCGGCCGCGAGGGACTGCTCGAAACACCAGCACGTGTTACGCGGATGTACGAGGAGATATTCGGCGGTTATTCGATAGATCCCCGCGAGGCGCTCGGTGTTACTTTTGATGAGTCTCATGAAGAACTAGTGATCGTGAAGGATATCGTCTATTACAGCCAATGTGAGCATCACATGGCTCCATTCTTCGGTAAAGTGCATATTGGATACATTCCGAGCGGACGGATTGCTGGACTCAGCAAATTAGCCCGCCTAGTTGAAGCAGTGAGTCGGCGTTTGCAGGTTCAAGAGCGCATTACGACGCAAATTGCGGATATTATGACGGAGGTACTAAGCCCTCACGGCGTTATGGTTGTTGTGGAAGGTGAACATCTTTGTATGTGCGCACGTGGAGTGAAGAAGCCAGGCAGTAAGACGGTAACCATGTCTACTAGAGGAGTCTTCCGGGAGGATGCCGCCGCTCGTGCGGAGTTTCTGAGCTTGATTAAAGAATAGTATATAGAGGTGTCTATGCCTCGAAATTAGAAGGACCCATCATTCACTTTTTGTGAACGATGGGTCCTTTTGGGTCAATATAAGCGAATAGAAGTGATGTCTTCTACGAAGTGGAAAGTGATCAGTAAGGCTTCCATGCCAGTTTACTGGCAGCGGCATAACGCTCTGACACATATGGCCAGTTGACGACCTTCCACCAATCGTTAATATAATCCGCACGATTATTCTGATGTTTCAGATAGTAGGCATGTTCCCATACATCCAAGGCCAAGAGCGGAACAACGTCCCATTGCGATAAATTTTGATGTTTTTCTGCAGTGAGAATTTCTAGTCTATGGCTACGTGGGCTCCAGACGAGAATGGCCCATCCGCCACCTTCTACTTTATTCGCAGCTTCGGTGAACTGTTTCTTGAAGCTGTCATAGCTTCCAAAGCTTTGTTCTATAGCTTCTAATAAAGCACCTGTTGGGCGCCCCCCGCCTTGCGGAGACATCACGTTCCAAAAGATCGTGTGAAGATAGTGGCCTGCGCCATTAAAGGCTAATTCTCTCTCCCAATGTTTAACGAGATCGAAGTCACCGTTCTTACGGGAATCTGCTAATTTAACTTCAGCCTTGTTTAATCCATCTACATAACTTTGATGATGCTTATCGTGATGAATTCTCATCGTCTTTTCGTCAATATAAGGTTCTAGTGCATTATAGGCGTAAGGCAAGGGAGGTAGCGTATGGCCGCCAATGGGTACCGCGTCGTTTTTATCGCGGATATCAGGAACAGTGTCAGTAAAAGTAGAGAATCCATCATTCCGCATGGTATCGTCTGTATCGATGTTTACGACATAATCCTCTGTGTAATCGCGCATGACTTGTGAAAGCTTCCCGGGCGAGCTGAGTGTCTGCAGTACGGCTAGGAAGTATTCTGATTCGCGAATAATATGCAGAATCACAGTGGTTGCAAGGGGGACGGCTTTGACCGCTGCGCTACTCTCCATGATGGCAAAGAGCTGCCGGACGAACTCTTGGGATTGATTGCAGGAGATATGTAGCAGTTTTTCCGTTTCCGCAGTGAGTTCTGCCTGTGGTGGAGGAGAAGCGGAAAGGGCAGCATTCAATAGCTGCTGTGCCGCCTGCTCTGTTGCACCAAAAACAACGGCCCATTCATCGAGGAGTTTCACATAAGGATCCTCTAATTTAGGTACGATCGCTTTGATGACCTCAGTATGCTCTTTCTCTTGTGTTTTCCAAAATACGATTTCTTCCAGAATACGTACTGGCAGCATCGGCCCGTATACATATAGCATGCCAAGAAAACCTCCCGTGATATGTCTTTATCAGTCCATTATATGAACGGTCTTGGAAGGTTATGAAGAACATAAACTTAGAGTGACTCTTGGGCTTCTTTTTTTCCTGGGGATTAAAACAGCCTCTTCCTAGGATATATTTCTTTCTGTCCCTGGAAGAGGCTGTTCGTATGGTTATTAGCACTTAGTTAATTACTTGCCATCGCTGGCTGATCGCCATTATTATTTTTGGCCAAATGGACATTCCCTAAGAAAGCGGAGACCCGCCGCAAATACTCACGGGGATGCTCGCGGAACAACAGCTCATGATGACTACCCTCGATGATCCAGGAATCAGAGAACGGATTGTTCTGATTTGCTGCTAGTTCTTCGGCAATAGGATAAGGGGCTTTATCGTCTTTGGTTCCATGCATGAATAGGATAGGGAAAGGATAATCTTTGGACTTAACCTTGGCATAAGGAATTTGATCTAGTCCCGTACCGTTCAGTACCGGGAACAGCATTTCCATGATCGCCAGGGAAGGTTGGCGCGGCAGATCGATATTCTGCTTGATATTATGATACAGCGTGTCTGGTTCTAACAAAAAGGTGCTGTCCAGAATCATCGCGTCGATGTCCTCAGATACTAATCCTGCCTGCAGTGCTGTGCCAGCACCCATGGAGAAGCCCCAAACAACTAGCTCTTTCGCCCCGCGTTCCTTTGCGAAATCAATGGCGCCTAGAAGCTGCTGGGATTCTTTTTTGCCGCCGGTTGCAATATCCTTATTACCTTGGGCAGCAAATCCGTAATCAAACATTACGACATTAAAATTCAGACTGTGTGCATAGTGCGCGAGATCGTACATAGGTACCCAAGACTCTTCGCGGTTGGCACCATAGCCATGACTGAACACGATAGTCTTAGTGGCATCCTTGGCTGGAATATACCAGCCGTTCATCATGCGACTGCCATCCTTAGCTGGGAAGGTTACATCCTCGTAGGCGAGGCCTTTGGCCATCATAGGATTGGAATACAGTGGCGCAACGGTTGGATTGGACAGCACCCAAGCGATGTAGCCATGAAGCGAGACAAAACAAAATGCTAAAAAGAAGAATATAGATAATAGCAATGCAACGATAATATGCTTAACACGGATCATCCGCAGCGATAGTCGTGATGAACTGCCCTGTTTAGGTAGTTTAGGACGACGGGAGACTGACGTGCCTGCTCGGCTGGTTGTCAGATCCATAAGGTCCCCTCCTAAGTATGATGTGAGTACTAGTGCCTAGGATAATTTGTCGAAAATGATACTAAAGCATTAGTATATTTAATATGTTTATCGTAAGTTGAAGCACTTACAAAGTCAATGAATTGGACCGTTTTGTAATGTAACTGTAAAGTGCGGACCAGTCTTTTTCGGCTCAGTGAATATACTGGACTTTCCGTAGAGTTTTGCACTAAGATAGAGTTAATTATAATGTAACCGCGTTTCATTTGATGAAACACGAGGGGGGATTACTGTGGAGGACCGAAAGCTAACGGTACGCGCGGTAGAACGTGCGCTCGACATATTACTTTGTTTTACGCAGGACAGTGATTTAGGGTTAACAGAGATCGCATCAAAGATTGACTTACATAAGAGTACAGTCCACAGATTGCTGGCAACACTCGAGGAAAAGGGCTTTCTTATTCGCAATCCGGCGACAGAAAAATATAGGCTGGGTATACGCATCTGGGAGTTGTCTACGCATCTGCCTGCTTTTGACGAGTCGGCAGCGGTATTGCTGCCATCTATGGAACGGCTGAGAGATCGACTCGGAGAGACGGTAAGTCTTTACTTAAGGGATGGTATTGAACGCGTACGTATTCAGGCGGTACAGAGCCAGCAGGCGATTCGTAGAGTCGCACAGATCGGTGCGAGGCTGCCATTATCCGTAGGTGCGTCGAGTAAGGTGTTAGCGGCGTATGCACCGCCTGAGGTGTTGAGAGCGCTGCTGGAGAGTTCGGAGTGGCCGGATTACGTTGAGAAGAGTGTATACAAAGATCAGCTTAATGAGATCATCCGGTTAGGGTATGCTACTAGTTTCGAAGAACGTGAGTCTGGTGCGGCCGCTGTGGCTGTACCTGTCACAGGCCGTAGTGGAAATGTGATTGCGGCATTATCGCTGTCGGGGCCGGTCAGCCGCTTGTCTAGGGATACGTTAGTGGAGTATGCCGCCATCTTGAAGGAAGCAGCAAGTGAAATGGGTATGATGATTCCATAGGAAAAACAGGGTGGTCTCATAAAGTGTGTTTTTCGCTGAATGAGACAGACCGTTAAGAAGCAGAACAGCGATCTCTCCGTTATTGGAGGATCGCTGTTTGTTTTTTTGAGTAAGGGGGGCTTGATTTTGTCGAATAATGGGTACCTGACGACTAACCGAGCTCAGTGTTGCCTTTGGCAATCCACTGCTTACTATGCTGAGATGCTCGGAAGCGCGTAACGTCGTAATACCAGAGCTGGAACACTAGAGTAAAAAAGCCGTAACCCGTTCTCGTTTACCAGTAATCTAGGTGGCTCTTCTGATATCTCCCGAGCCATCCGGACTCAGAAGACGCTAATCTACCCCTGAACCCCTAGACTCAGGGCAAGGGTCCAAGCAAACAAAGAAGCCCCAGCAGCCAACAATCGGCTACTGGGGCGCTCCAGCGACAAGGAACTGCCTCACAGCCACTCATGGCCGCGAGACATTCCTTATTAAACCTATTCTACCGATACAGCCGAAGAATCTGTGGCATCTGCCAGCATTTGACGAAGTACAGTTTGTAGAATACCACCATTGCGATAATAATCAATATCAACCGTGCTGTCGAGTCGTGCAGTAACAGGGAAGTCAAATTGAGTACCGTCTTCACGGGTAGCGGTAACAGTTAGATCTTGGCTTGGCGTCACCTCGTTATCGAGACCGGTAATGTTGAAGGTCTCGCGTCCGGTCAGTCCCAAGCTGCTCCAGCCGTGGCCTTCCTGGAATTGCAGTGGAAGCACACCCATACCAACCAGATTGCTGCGGTGAATCCGCTCAAAGCTCTCAGCAATAACAGCTTTAACACCTAACAGAAGTGTGCCCTTGGCAGCCCAGTCACGTGAGCTTCCTGTGCCGTATTCTTTACCGGCGATAACGATGAGATTCTGTCCAGCGTCCTGATACAGCATGGAAGCGTCATAGATGGACATGACTTCGTCACTTGGCAGGAAGGTTGTAACTCCGCCTTCTGTACCTGGAGCTACTGCGTTACGAATCCGGATATTAGCGAATGTACCACGCATCATGACTTCATGATTTCCGCGGCGTGAGCCGTAGGAGTTGAAGTCTGCACGTTCTACACCATGATCGCGTAAATATTCGCCGGCAGGACCAGAGGTAGAGATATTACCTGCAGGTGAGATATGGTCGGTTGTTACGGAATCAGCAAGCAACGCCAGAACGCGTGCATCCTTGATATCCTTGATGTCTCCCAGACCGTCTGCCAGATGCTCAAAAAATGGCGGATTCTGAATATACGTGGAGTTATCGTCCCACTCATACAGCTCGCCTTGTGGAACAGGGATAGAATTCCAACGTTCATTAGCAGTGAATACATTCTCGTATTTACGACGGAACATCTCCGGACTAAGGGAGAGACCAATGGCTTCACGAATTTCAGCAGTGGTTGGCCAAATATCCTTCAGGAATACTGGCTCACCTTGTGGATCAAATCCGAGCGGTTCAGTCTGTAAATCGATATTTACAGTGCCAGCCAGTGCGTAAGCAACTACGAGCGGCGGTGAAGCCAAGTAGTTGGCTTTGACCTGAGCATGTACGCGGCCTTCAAAGTTACGGTTACCGGAGATTACAGCAGCTACGGTCATATCGTTATCAGTGATGGCTTGGCTAACCTCTTCAGGCAATGGACCGGAGTTACCGATACAAGTAGCACAGCCATATCCCGCCAAGTAGAAGCCCAGTGCTTCAAGTGGCTTCAGCAGGTCTGCTTTTTCCAAATACTCAGTAACTACCAATGATCCTGGAGTCAAGCTGCTCTTCACGTATGCTGGTTTGGTCAGACCACGTTCCACAGCTTTTTTCGCCAAAAGACCTGCACCAAGCATAACGCTAGGGTTGGAAGTATTCGTACAGCTTGTAATCGCTGCGATCACGACCGCGCCTGTGCTTAGCTTGCTTTTGGTGCCATTTTTATGTTCTATTTCTACAACTTGGGCGATTTTCTCATCGCTGAGACCGTAACCGCCTTTGTCTACAGGTGTACGGATAATTCCTTCGAAATTCTCTTTCATATGCGTAAGCTCGATCCGGTCTTGCGGACGTTTTGGTCCAGCTAAGCTTGGGACGACAGAAGCTAGGTCAAGTTCAATGAAATCGCTGAACTGAGGGTCTGGCGTATTCGAAGTACGGAACATGCCTTGTGCTTTGTAATAAGATTCAACGAGCTCGACCAGATCATCTGGACGACCTGTGCTGCGAAGATAAGCAAGTGTCTCTTCATCTACAGGGAAGAAACCGATCGTTGCTCCGTATTCCGGCGCCATGTTTGCAACCGTTGCCCGGTCAGCAAGACTGATGTTAGCAAGACCAGGACCGTAGAATTCGACGAATTTGCCGACTACGCCTTTTTTACGCAACATTTCAGTAACTGTCAGTGCCAAGTCTGTTGCTGTAGCCCCTTCGATAAGGCTGCCTGTAAGCTTGAAGCCCACTACATCTGGTGTAACAAAATAGAGCGGTTGTCCGAGCATACCTGCTTCAGCCTCAATACCACCTACACCCCAGCCTACAACACCAAGTCCATTGATCATAGTAGTGTGGGAGTCCGTTCCAACAAGGGAATCTGGATAAACGACAGTTTCACCATCGATAGTTTTAGTAGTGGCTACGGAAGCCAAATACTCCAAGTTCACCTGATGCACAATACCGGTAGCTGGAGGAACTGCGCGGAAGTTATTGAAAGCGGTCTGTGCCCAGCGAAGGAAACGGTAACGTTCCTCGTTACGCTCAAACTCCACGTTCATATTATATTCCAAAGCGTCTGCCGTACCGAAAGCATCAACCATAACAGAGTGGTCAATGACAAGGTCAACGGGAACGAGCGGGTTGATCTGTTTAGGATCTCCGCCGGCTTTCTTTACAGTATCACGCATAGCAGCCAGATCTACGACTACCGGAACACCGGTAAAGTCCTGAAGTACGATACGAGCAGGGATAAACGGAATTTCTTTATTGCGATCAATGTCGCCTGACCAATCAGCCAATTGTTTCACATGTTCTTCTGTAATCGCCCGTCCATCAAATTGACGAACAGCCGCCTCAAGTAATACTTTGATCGAGAAAGGAAGGGAAGAGATAGAGCCCAATCCTTGTTCCTCAAGGGAGTTAAGATCATAATAGCGATAAGATTTGCCACCTGATTCCAGGGTGCGGGCCAACGAGAAATGATCCTTGCTTGGCATATGTGCGCCTCCTTGTTTCATCTATTGAAACTCAATTTCACATTGCATGTTATTTAATTATAACGGTTACAAAGAGGGGAGTAAAGTTTTTTTTCCTATATATAAAGCCCGAATATCGCATCTCAGAAACCATTTAGAGTTATCTCTAAAACGTAAGCTATAAGCAAAGCATATGCCCTACCATGTAAATTGAAGCGATCTGTATAGCGGCCTGTTTCCTTTCATATACATAGAGCAGTAGTTAAAAGGGAATGAAGGGGTGCGAGTATAATGGAACAACAGTGGAAGCAGAGTCTATATGTATATGTAGATCAAGTGAATAAGGCCAGGGTGGAACCTAAGTCCTCATCGCAAACAGTTTCCGTATCCGTTAAAGATCCGCGTTTTCTGGTGGAGCAAGGGGAACGTTCACGCCGTATCGCTGAATGGTATACCGCTCGTGGGATCACTCCGCTGCGTGGGGAAACAGGTGTAAAGACATTACGGACCGTCCGGCAGACTCCGACTGAGGTGGTAGCAGAGGTTACGCTGCATAGTGCACTCTATTATGAAAAAGGAGGCGTTAACCACCGCGAGGATAGGGTTGAGCTGGAGCGGTTGACCTTTGTGCGGGACGGAGGGGGCTGGGAAATCGCTGCTATAGAACGAACCATTCCTGAAAGGAATATAGTTCATAGAGCTGAGGTGGAGTTATCAGGCAGGTTGTCCAAATGGGGGGAAGCTTTACCTGCTCCGCTGCCATCACAGCCCCTTCTAAACCGGAATATTCTTGGTGAGATCTCGGGCTCAAGAGAGGTTCGCTACAATCGTGAAGAAGCGGTGGCTTATGCCGATCGTTGGTGGAAAGACGGGAATCCGGAGTTCGAAACATTTGAGGTGGATTGTACGAATTATGTCTCTCAATGCCTCTTTGCAGGGGGCGCGCCTATCAACTATACTGGTAAAAGAGAAACGGGCTGGTGGTACAAAGGCTACCAAGGAAAACAAGAATGGTGGAGTTATAGCTGGGCTGTATCAGACAGTCTGCAGCGCTATTTGAGCGTTAGCCGGAGCAGTGGCTTGCGTGCGGAGGTTATGGAGCGGCCGGAGCAATTGATGCTGGGCGATATCATTCAATATGACTGGGATGGTAACGGGCAATATCAGCACAGCACGATCGTCACAGCCTTTGATGCTGGTGGCATGCCGCTTGTGAATGCACGTACCGTTAGCAGTCGTCATCGCTTCTGGGACTATCGTGATTCCTACGCATGGACGGATCAAACGAAATACCGTTTTTTTCATATTAACGACTATTTATAAGACAGAAAGAGGTTATAAAGGTATGGGGAACGCAAAACTAACCGTAGGGCTGGCGTACGGGGGCAAATCCGGAGAACATGAGGTATCGCTACAGACGGCTTTTGCCGTGATGAACTCATTTGATTACGATAAATATGAGATTATCCCTTTTTATATTTCAAAACAGGGCTTGTGGAAAGTCGGAGAGACGTTATCGGCACCTTACAGTGAGGTAGAGCAGCTTAAGCTTTCAGATGCAACGGAAGATATGGGCACAGCTCTGAATGTAGTATTTAGTGGACTATCCGGTGGGGAAAATGCGGTGGACGTCATGTTCCCACTATTGCACGGCACGTATGGCGAGGACGGCACAATTCAAGGGTTGTTCGAAATGGCGAATATTCCTTACATTGGGGCTGGTGTTCTTGCCTCTTCGGCAGGTATGGATAAGGTTGTTATGAAGAAGCTATTCGCTGATGCAGGTCTGGATCAGTGTGAATATTGCTATTTTAATATCAGTGCTTGGAAAAGAAAAAGTCATGAGTTGATTGTGGGTGTAGAGGATAAACTGGGATATCCAGTATTCGTAAAGCCTGCTAATCTGGGCTCAAGTGTAGGTATTTCTAAGGCTTCTGATAAGGAAAGTCTTGTAAAAGCTATAGACTTCGCCTTCCGTTATGACACCAAAGTCATTATTGAGGAATTCGTGGATGCTCGTGAGGTAGAGGTCGGTGTGCTCGGAAATGATGAGCCAGAGGCCTCTGTTCCGGGTGAAATCGTTTCTTCTGGAGAATATTATGACTACGCAGCTAAATATACGGACGGCAAATCGCAAATGATGATTCCTGCGCCAGTAGATTCTGAAGTTGCCGATCATTTGCGGGAGTCCGCGATAACCGCTTTTCGAGCGATTGAGGGTAGCGGGATTACCCGGGCGGACTTCTTCCTGCGGAGATCGGATGGAAAAATTTTAATAAACGAAGTGAATACGATGCCCGGCTTCACGCCTTACAGCATGTATCCATTATTGTGGCGTGAGACAGGTGTGTCCTATAGAGCTCTGCTAGACCGTATGATTGAGTTAGCTTTAGAGCGCTATAATTTCAAACAAGGTCTTAAGTATGACAATGAGTAATTGAAGCTACCAGCGGGTTTATACCGACTAGAAAGGGGCGAAAAAATATGGGTTTTCAAACTGAATTCAATTCCGTCTGTAAGTTCAAAAATGAACAAGAGCTGTACGAGCTGCTGGAGTACGGGCGTACCAAAATGGTGAAGCAGGGCTTTCGCGTATATCCGACAGGTCAGAAGGTGATTGCCTACACGCCTGAGAATGTAGCTGTAGCGATTGTCAAAATCTCTGCTTCGATTGCAGAGATTAATTTTCAGGGGCATGAGGTTACAGCGGTCGAAATGGAACTCGTGCGTAAACTGAATGAAGAAGAATCCAAAGTACAGACTGCACTAGCAGATGAAATGTTTTTTGGATCGCAGGGATGATAGTCCGATTTGGATATGTAGCGATGTCCACCGTTATTAAAGACTGCTCTCCATCCAAAACCATGACGATGGCCTCCTTCAAGAAGCTGGATGACCGTGAAGCGGCACTTCGTCGTCTGGAGAACCTCGCTCGGATGAATCTGCATAATACACTGCGACTAATGAAGCATAATGTGGGTTCGGACATCTTCGTGTATCGTCTCACTTCTAAGCTGATTCCTCTAGCGACGCATCCTGATTTACAGGATTGGAATCCGTTTGCTGCGCTCGCTGAGGAATTCGCGGAAGTGGGGCAATATGTGAAAAAGCATGGGATGCGGGTGTCTTTTCATCCAGATCACTTTACAGTGCTTAGTACACCCCGTCCTGAGGTGCTAGTAAGTTCCATCCGGGATTTGCAGCACCATACGGACATGCTGAATGCCATGGGTCTTCCTGCCATGGCGAAGAACAATATTCATATCGGCGGAGCCTACGGGGACAAGCCGGTGGCAGCCAAGCGGTTCGAGGAGCATTTCCGCGAGCTACCAGCAGCGCTGCAGGCGCGAATTACGCTGGAGAATGATGATAAGACCTTCACAGCCCCGGAGACACTGGCAGTCTGCCAGAATGTAGGTCTGCCGATGGTGCTGGATATTCACCATCAATGGGTGAATAATGAAGGAGAGCTCCCTTGGGAGCTGTGGCCTGACATTCAGCAGACATGGCGGAGCGAGCTTGCGCAGAAGGATGTTCCATCGGGAGAGCTTTTGCCGCCTAAGATTCATGTATCTAGTCCGCGCAGTCCGTCTGATCCACGCAGCCATGCAGATGGTGTGGAGCCTGCACCATTGGTAGCTTTTTTAAAGCGAATAGCTGCAGATACCCCTGCTGTCGATGTTATGATTGAGGCAAAACTAAAAGATGGTGCGTTATTTGGATTGATGGAAGCAATGAAGGAACTGGCTGATGCCGGTAACGG
The DNA here is from genome assembly GCF_002264395.1 of Paenibacillus sp. VTT E-133291. Classification (GTDB taxonomy): domain Bacteria; phylum Bacillota; class Bacilli; order Paenibacillales; family Paenibacillaceae; genus Paenibacillus_AQ; species Paenibacillus_AQ nitricinens. The sequence goes on along the minus strand of NZ_NFVA01000038.1, from coordinate 38,094 downwards.
AATTTCCGTATTAAATGGGGCAAGTGTGAATATTGAACCTTAAACAATGAAAATAAGGCGATAGGTCCCGAATACGGGCCCTATCATGACTTGATATGTAACTTGAAATAGGGTACGTTGAATGAAACTTTATTACGATTAGATTAACATTCAAGGGATCATAGAAATGGGTATCCCTATGGAGGAACTTTGAGAACGTTTTGGCGTATTGAACGGTATTGTGAATAGGATTGCTAAAAATTTCATGCCAATGGCGATTATGTTCAAGGAAGCGGAGTGAAGATATGAGTCCTATAAAACCAGAGGGTAAGACCGAACGTGAACCCTATGTAGTAACGAGCAAGGGACATACGGCGGTAGCCATTAATGCTGCTGCCAAAGCAGGAGAGTGGATAAAGAGCAGACAGGGTCTGGTGAATGAACTTAGTACGAAAACATCGGCTCAGGATCTGGTTACGGAAGTAGATAAAGGTGTTGAACAGATGATCCGCCGATTGATTCTGACACATTATCCAGATCATGCGATCCTTGGTGAGGAAGGCGTATCCCCGGGAGCAGCAGCAGCGACGGCTGCATTGGAAGAAGCTCGTGAGCATGAATATCTGTGGATTGTAGATCCTGTAGATGGTACGACTAATTTTGTACACGGATTTCCGTTTTACTGTGTCTCCATTGCTTTGGTGATTCGTGGAGAATTATCGGTTGGTGTAATTTACGATCCGATTCGTGATGAAATGTTCGTTGCTGAAAAAGGTAAGGGAGCCTACATGCATGGTGTTCCTACCTCAGTATCTACAGAGAACGTTTTTGGAGATAGCTTGATTGCTATGGGCTTTCCGCCGGACCGTGAATTTGCGCAGCCTGTCAATATGGCAGGACTACAGAGCATTCTTCCGCAGATTCGTGGTATTCGCGCAGGAGGTTCAGCTGCTCTACACTTGGCTTATGTGGCAGCAGGTCGGGTAGATGGATACTGGGAAGTAGGCTTAAGCCCCTGGGATTGTGCAGCAGGAGTGCTTCTAGTGCTGGAATCAGGGGGCAGAATTACGGATACGCTTGGGCGTCCATATGATATTGGCACTCGTCATATAGTTGCAAGTAATGGTCATATTCACGAATATTTGGTTTCGTCACTGAAGAATGCTGAAGCAACAGGATATAAGCTTTAGGGAGGACGATGCATCATGAGCGAGAAGGATGATCTTGAACGTAAGCTAAGCGAAATGTTGGTTGATGGTGAGATGGAACAGGGTGACCGTATAGCTAAAGAAATCCGTGAGATCTCTCCGAAGTATGAGATTCGTATCCAGACCACAATGGATCCTATTGTGGAGGAGACGTTGCAGTACCGTAAGATTGGACGTGAACTAGACGAGCGTTATGATAAATATCTGGAACGTGCCGGGAAAAATTTGAATTCACAAGAGGATTCCAATAAAGAATAAGACATTCGTTGCTAGCTGTGATAATAATTGTGATTTTCAGAGCGGTTTCCTGAATATGGGTGGCCGCTCTTTTGCGTTGCTATCAGGGATGGTAGAATGAGAATTAGAACATTTTGGGAGGGATACGATGCTAAGCAAGTGGAGAAGAATTTTAGCAGCCAGCACAAGCAGTATGCTTTTGTTATCTGTGTTGATTGGCGTAGGTGCCGGATCGGCAAATGCAGCTGACACGTCTGCAACACAAGATGCAAGTCAGGATGTCTTTCGCATCGTAGCTCTTGGCGATTCGATTACTGCCGGATATGAGCCGGGAATGACGGATGTGAATACCAAGCCTTACGGCTATGCGGAGCGACTACTGGAGCAGGGTTGGTATCATGGCAGGAGCGAGCTTACCAATTATGGTATTTTAGGACTGACTACTGCTGGATTACGTAATTACACAGGGGCAATCAAGGATGGCTCAGTGATTACGGCTGAAGGTATTCAGTCAGGTCTTCCAGATCCGCGGATAGACCAATTCGTAAAATTAACCCCACAGATCGCATCAGAGCTGAAGGAAGCCGATCTGATTACGATTACAATTGGGGGGAATGATGTAAGCCGTCTTTTCTTACAGGTTAAGGAGCTGACAGATACAGATTTCGAATCTCAGCTGGAGCAGAAGCTGGCGGATTACAATACGAATGTGAAGGCAAGTCTTGAGAATATTCGTGCGATAAATCCACAAGCAACAATTATACTGGCTGATCAATATCAGCCTGCTCCTAAGATCGCTCTTGGTGCGATGTACACTAAATTGATGACCGCAGCAGCGAAATTTACGGATTCGGCAGATCGTGTGGCTGCAAGTATGAATCAAGAAGGAGCAAATGTAGTAGTAGCTCATGTAGCGGCAAAGTTTGCCGGCTCAGAGGGATCACTCACGCATATTATCGGGGCCGGACAAGCGGATTTTCACCCTACGCAGCTCGGATACGAGACCATTGCAAAAGTATTTGCTGAATTACAATGGGGGGAATACCGCATTCCCACTGTAATGGCGATGGCTGCAGATGCTGTACCGATGTCGATTGTTGTAAAGGGTGTAGAGTTAAATACGCCGAATAAGCCCATCCTTAAGAATGGTCAGAACTTCTTGGCGCTTAAAGATATTCTAAATGCCGTAGGCGCTAATGGAAAGTGGGATAATAAGACCTCCAGTGCGACTATTGAATACGGTGGACGGACTGTTGTAATCACGATCGGCAGCAAATTTATTAAGGTGAATGGACAGAATGTAGCCATTGATACCCCTGCTTTTCTGCAAAAGGTAGGCAAAGAAGATAAAACTTATCTTCCCCTTGCCGCATTGGCGACCGGACTTGGATTTGATGTTAATTATAGTAGCAAACTGCGAACGGCTTTCATAAATCCATAAATCTGCATACTATACCATAAGTACTTTAAATTAAGCCCGTAAGGCAAAGGTGGATGGAATATTGTCTAGTTCAAAATTTAGTGCTGAATATATCATCACAATGGATGATATTGTACGGGAAGGTCATCCCGTGCTTCGTACCGTGGCACAGCCGGTGGAGCTTCCTTTACAGAAGGAGGATCGTGAGACTCTGCAATGTATGCTTCAGTTTCTGAAGAACAGCCAGGATCCGGAGATCTCCGAAGAATACAATTTACGTTCGGGCGTAGGTCTGTCAGCGAATCAAATCGGACTGTTGAAGCGTATGTTTGTAATGTACTCTACGGATGAAAGAGGGCGGATTGTAGAGCATGCTTGGGTTAATCCTAAGATCATCAGTCACTCACTAACCATGGTGTACTTACCGGAGAGCGAGGGGTGTCTGTCCGTTGATCGGCCGGTGCATGGATTTGTACCTCGTTATGAATCTGTGAAGGTAAAGGGATATGATCTTGAAGGTAAGGAAGTGGTCCTTAAATTTAAGGGCTACCAAGCCATCATCATCCAGCATGAGATTGATCATCTCGATGGGATCATGTTCTACGACCGAATCAACAAGGAAAATCCATTCAAGCTTCCTCAGGGAGTGGAAATCCGTAACTTGTACGAGTAAAAGAAAATCTCCGAATCATAAAGCGTGTGGTCTTGCAGCATTAAGCTGAGGGGCACATGCTTTCTTTCTATCTGCAAGATTGAATGATTTCAAATATTTTACAAATTAATCCAAAGGAGGTACCATGTAGATAATGGGTAGAAATTAATTTTATTATCAGAAGGAGGTTATGAAATGGGGTGGGGTAGAATGCCAATAAGAGGCGTGGTCAACGAATATAATGATGAGGTTAAGCAGATTGATGAGCAGATTTTGACTCTGATTCAGGAACGTAAAGCTATAACAGGCAAAAAACGGTTCTCCCCCGAAAGTGAGCTCCTTGAGGAGTGGACAACTAGATTCGAGATGGACACTGCTCAGATTGTACAGTATATACACAGTCTGAATGAGGCTGTGCCCAGACGGAAATATTGGGAAGAGCCCGGTTTACTGCTCGGCGTTCTTCCAATTGTGAAGCGGACAGTCCTCGAAGATTGCGAGTATACACTTACACATGCTATGCAGTATGAAAACCTCAGCATCGTTACTGTGGAAATCAAGTATTTAAAAGAGACGGTGGAGCATGTTCATCTTAGAGCCGCTCTAACATTGGAAATTATGAGTGAGGTTGCCTATGAAATCCAGCCGCATGGAGGTCACGGAGGGGGCGCTCATACACAAATGCAGTTCTTGGTCTCGCCACCGCTGCCAGCGGATCTGGATACGGTTCAATTTGCCTTAATACCCGGAGGAGACCAAATGTTTCGACCTACCATGACAGAGATTATATTGGACAAGCAAATTGACTTCGAATAGTGCCAATGCAAAAAAACCTACCACCAAGCTTGGTGGTAGGTTTTAGTATGTTTAGTGGCTGTAAATAACGTCTTATTTCTCAGCCGCCATAGCGCGGAATGAATCTTCTGCTGCAATCAGCGTAGCGTCGATATCTGCATCTGTATGTGCTGTCGTTAGGAACCAAGCTTCATATTTCGAAGGGGCGAGGTTAATCCCTCGGTTCAACATGTGACGGAAGAAGCTACCGAACAATTCGCCATCTGTATCCTGTGCCTCATCGTAATTCGTAACTGGATGCTTACAGAAATGAGTAGAGAATGAACCACGGATGCGGTTAATCGTCAGTGGAATGCCATGACGGTCAGCAGATTCCTGGAGTCCATCGACGAGGCGAATCGCAAGACGTTCCATCTCATCGTATACGCCTTCTGCGCTCAGCACTTCCAGACAGGCAATCCCTGCGGAAATGGAAGCAGGATTTCCCGCCATTGTTCCCGCTTGGTATGCCGGTCCTAGTGGGGCTACTTGTTCCATCACATGCTTACGTCCGCCGTATGCGCCGATCGGTAGGCCGCCGCCGATGATTTTGCCGAGTGCTGTAAGGTCAGGGGTAATGTCTTCATGGTTATCCAGTCCTGCATATGTCTGTGTGGAACCATAGTGGAAGCGGAAGGCCGTAATGACTTCGTCATAGATAACGAGGGAGCCGTTAGCATGAGCCAGCTTGCAGAGCCCTTCGAGGAATCCCGGCTTCGGCATCACCATACCGAAATTACCGACGATCGGTTCAACCATTACAGCGGCGACATCTTCGCCCCATTTCTCCAGTGCCTCTTGCAGGCTTTCCAGATCATTAAAAGGAACAGTGATTACTTCCTGTGCAATACTGCTAGGAACGCCGGCACTATCTGGAATACCAAGCGTAGAAGGCCCGGACCCTGCTGCTACAAGCACCAGATCAGAATGACCATGGTAACAGCCAGCAAATTTTACGATTTTGCTGCGCTTTGTATAAGCACGAGCTACACGAATGGTAGTCATAACCGCTTCGGTACCGGAATTGACGAACCGCACCTTATCCATCGAAGGAATGGCTTCTTTTAGCATTTTCGCAAGTTTGATTTCGAGCTCAGTTGGAGTTCCGTAAAGAACACCATTTTCTGCTGCTGTAGTAATTGCCTTCGTTATATGCGGGTGAGCATGGCCGGTAATGATCGGTCCATACGCTTGGAGATAATCGATATATTCATTGCCATCTACATCCCAGAAGTGAGATCCACTGGCACGTTTCATAAATACAGGTGCTCCGCCCCCAACGGCTTTGAAAGAACGGGAAGGGCTATTTACACCTCCAACAATATGTTGAAGGGCTTCGTGATAAAGTTGCTCAGATGTGGAACGATTCATAATGTGATCATCCTTTCGATTGTTGGTGCTCATGGCAACGGGCGAACAACGGTGTTTCCGCTGTCCGCCCGTATTATACCATTGCCTGTAGTGTCTACTTGTGAACGTTGCTTGTCAGATCTTTATTGAGTTCCGCTAGTACTACTATTTGAAGTAGTTTCTGATGAAGGTGATGGTGTAGGCGTTGGCTCAGGACCATTTAAGGTATCCTGCACAAATTCCCTTAACTTATTTTCACTGCGAATGCCGATAACCTGTGATCCGTCACTTGTAGTTTCCTCTTTGAGCAGATCCATCGGCGGAATTTGCTCACTACCGCCCATAGTACTGTCGTACCCGACGGTTGCCAGCTTCCACATATCATTTACTGACAGATTGGTTTCGATATAAGGCGTAACTTGAGACAGGATACTCGGCAGCTTGATTATGGATGTGGTCTGGATCAGTTTGTCAGCCACAACCTTGAGAAATGCACGCTGGCGCTCGGTCCGAGTGAAGTCGGAGGTAGCGTCATGCCGAAAACGTACATATTGCAGAGCTTTATTACCGTCGAGATGCTGATATCCTTTTTTAAGATCAATGTCATATTCGGGACCATCTGCAATGGTCTTGTACACCATGTCTTTCTCGACTTCATAATCTACACCACCAACGGCATCTACTAGCTTGATGAATCCTTGGAAGTCCGTGTAGACATAATATTGAATCGGGATGCCGAGCAGGTCGCTTACAGTCTGCATCGCCGTGTTAGGCCCATAAATGATAGCTGAATTAATACGTTTTTCTCCGTGATCTGGAATCGGAACGTAAGTATCTCTAAGAATTGAGAATACGGTGATTTTCTTCTTCACGGGATCAAGTGAGGCGACGAGCATTGTATCGGAACGAGGAATTCCCCCCTTCTTGACACCGCGGGCATCCACGCCCATTAGTAGTATATTAACAGGCTCTGTACCTTCCCACTTTGGAGGTTCTGGCGTGTCAACATCAACAGTCTCGGCATTTTTAAATGGTGAATCCTCGGTGTTCGACATGCTGCCAAGCTCATTGACAATGGAAGTAAAGTAATAAATGGCTCCACCGATAATAAGTAAGAGTATAATGGCCAGTGTCCAAAGCAGAGGTTTCTTTTTTGACTTACCAGTCTTTGCGTGCCTTTTCTTTCTAGGTGGCATTTCTCGTTCTTCCTTTCGCATTCACATTCTCTACATTATAATTTCTTTTGGGGATACGCGCAATTCATGCTCGATCCTCCAATATCAAGAAGGAGTGGATATAACTTGAACGTAGTTGCTATTGGACAAAAAGTACCGAATTTCACCCTTCCGTCCTCTACTGGACAAGAGGTTAGTTTAAGTGATTACTTGGGCCGAAAGGTCATTGTATACTTTTATCCTAAAAATATGACACCAGCCTGTACGCAGGAGGCCTGCGAATTCCGTGACGCCTATGATCAAATTTCTACGCTTGGTGCGGTTGTTCTAGGCATCAGCCCAGATCCCTTGGCGTCGCATATCCGATTTACGGAGAAGAATAGTCTGCCATTTCCACTGTTGTCTGATGAAGATCATAAGGTTAGTGAAATGTTTGGAGTATGGCAGCTTAAGAAGCTTTATGGTAGAGAATTCATGGGCATTGTACGTTCTACTTTTTTGATTGATGAGCAGGGGATCTTACTTCAAGAATGGCGGAAAGTACGAGTGAAAGGTCATGTAGCATCCACCATAGCAGGGATTTCCAAATCATAAAGTTTGTTAATAACTTTTTGTAAAAGTCTGTTACATTTTTAACAGCTTTCATTAGGTGTTGTCATGATATAGTTTCCTCATAATTGCTTCAAATTTGGAGCAAGACGAGGTGGTGTAGTGATCATGCTGCGTATTGGCCTTGATATCGGATCAACGACTGCGAAATTGGTTGTCATAGAGCGTAACACTATTGTTTATCAGGACTATGTAAGACATTATAGCGATATAAAAAAAGCTGCCCTCTCTCTACTAGCTGACGTACAAGTCAGATTTCCAGAGAGAGGAGCAGTCCTTACTGTAAGCGGTTCCTCAGGCTTATCTTTATCCAAACTGGGAGGCGTACCGTTTGTTCAGGAGGTGATCGCCTGTACGAAGGCGATTGGCGAGCTGATTCCAGAATGTGATACGGCGATTGAACTGGGTGGTGAGGACGCCAAGATCATCTATCTCCGGGGCGGCATTGAACAGCGTATGAATACGGCTTGCGCGGGCGGAACGGGAGCATTCATCGATCAGATGGCTTCGCTGCTACAGACCGACCCAGGGGGATTAAATGCATTGGCAGAGAAGCATGAGCGAATCTATCCTATCGCTTCACGCTGCGGTGTATTCGCCAAAAGCGATGTGCAGCCGCTACTAAACGAGGGGGCTCGCCGGGAGGATGTGGCGGCTTCAATCTTTCAGAGTATTGTTAATCAGACGATCAGCGGTCTCGCTTGCGGACGTCCAATTCGTGGACGGGTGGCTTTCCTTGGTGGCCCATTAACCTTCCTGCCAGCTCTGCGTCAGCGTTTTGCGGAGACGCTTGAACTTGCGGAGTCAGATATTCTTTTCCCCGAGCGGTCACAGTATTTCGTAGCGATTGGATCTGCTCTATCCGAAGTAAATCCGACGATCTTGCCTCTCTCAGGTTGGCTCGCGCGAATAGCAGCCGTGGATTTTTCAGCAGATCGGGCAGCAGATGCTGAATTACCACCGCTGTTTGAGAACCCTAATGAGCTTGCTGAGTTCCGGAATCGCCATGGTAAAGCTTCTGCTGCCAGATCAGACCTGGCTGTGTATCGTGGCCCTTGCTATCTGGGGATCGATGCGGGTTCGACAACAACCAAACTCGTATTGACCGGCTCTGCTGACGAAATTCTACATACCTTTTATGGCAGCAACAAGGGGAATCCCTTGTATTCTGTCAGTGAGGCACTGAAGGAAATGTATCGGGTTCTACCGGAAGGCTGTTATATTGCAGGTTCTTATGTAACAGGTTATGGAGAGGGATTAATCAAAGCCGCTTTATGGACGGACGGCGGTGAAGTGGAGACGGTTGCTCATTACAAGGCCGCATCTAAGTTCATGCCGGAGGTAGATTTTATTTTGGATATCGGCGGACAGGACATGAAATGTATCAAGATCCGCGGCGGTGCTATCGACAGTCTAATGCTCAATGAAGCCTGTTCGGCAGGCTGTGGCTCTTTTCTGGAGAGCTTTGCTTCTGCGCTTGGATTAGGTATTGAGGAGTTTGCCAAATCAGCTCTGGAAGCGGTCAAACCGGTTAACTTGGGTTCCCGCTGTACGGTATTCATGAATTCTAAAGTGAAGCAGGTTCAGAAGGAAGGTGCGTCGCTGGCCGATCTTTCGGCAGGTCTTGCGTATTCTGTGATTAAGAATGCCCTGCAAAAAGTAATTAAAATTCGCAACCCTGAGGATTTAGGGCGAAATATTATTGTTCAGGGCGGCACCTTCTATAACGAAGCTGTATTGCGGGCTTTTGAGCGCCTAACGGGGAGAACGGTAGTCAGACCGGATATTGCTGGCGTTATGGGAGCGTACGGTTGTGCACTGATTGCCCGTGAGCAAGCAGGGGCTGACGGAAAAAGCACGCTGCTTGGACCGGAGGAAATAGCAGGCTTTAAGTACGAGGTATCTTCAGGTCGCTGTGGCCGCTGTGGAAATAACTGTGCGTTAACGATCAGTCGGTTCCCGGACAAGAGCTTCTACGTTACAGGCAACCGCTGCGAGCGTGGTGCAGGAGGCAGGAAAGAGAAGAACGTATTGCCAAATTTGATGCAGTATAAGTACGAACGTTTCTTTGATTATGAAGCATTACCAGAGGCAGGTGCAGCACGGGGCACCGTTGGTATTCCACGTACGATGAATATGTTCGAGAATTACCCGTTCTGGTACACTTTTTTCACTAAATTGGGCTACCGGGTGATTCTCTCTCCTAAATCAAGCAAGAAGCTCTACGAAAGCGGGATGGATACGATTCCTTCAGAATCGATCTGCTATCCAGCAAAGATAGCGCACGGACATGTGCAGAGCTTGATTGGTAAAGGCGTCGATTTTATTTTTTATCCTGCGGTGGTGTATGAGAAGAAGGAAGATGAAGCAGCGGATAATCATTTCAATTGTCCGGTGGTCGCCTCTTATCCTGAGGTCATTCGCAACAATATGGATGGGCTTAGGGAAAATGGAATCACGCTGGTCAGCCCGTTTCTGACCTTCGACGATAGATCTGCGTTAACCAAGGGACTCGAGAAGACATTTACGGGGATTCCGAGAGAAGAGATAACGTTGGCTGTGCAGGCAGGACTTGCAGAAGCTGATCGTGCCAAAAGTGATGTGCGAACCAAAGGTGAAGAGACGCTTGCGTATCTTGCCAGCACTGGGAACAAGGGAATACTTCTCTGTGGTCACCCTTACCATGCAGATCCTGAAATTAATCATGGCATAGCAGATATGATTACCGGTATGGGCCTCGCCGTGCTAACAGAAGATTCTGTCTGCCATCTGGACCGAAGTGAAGGGGATGTGGCGGTAGTTAATCAGTGGACCTATCATGCCCGAATGTACCGCGCAGCCCGCCTTGCCGCAGTACGAACCGACCTGGAGCTTGTTCAATTGACATCCTTCGGTTGTGGGATTGATGCGATTACATGTGATGCCGTGCAAGACATTATGGAAAGGCATAACAAAGTATATACGCTGATCAAAATCGATGAGATTAGCAACCTTGGCGCTGCGCGTATTCGGCTGCGTTCACTGATGGCAGCGATGCGCGAACGGGAAAAGGGAAAGGTGCTGCCACAGAAGCCGCCTAAAATACAGGCTAATGTAGCTTTCACGAAGGAAATGAAAGAAACGTACACGATCCTTGCGCCGCAGATGTCGCCCATTCATTTTGAATTGTTTGAGCAGGTCTTCCGCGATGCGGGATACCGTCTCAAGATCCTTGAAACCACTGGACCCGAAGAGACGGAAGAGGGCCTTAGATACGTTAACAATGATGCATGTTATCCCGCTATTGTAACGATAGGGCAGATTCTGTCGGCACTGAAGAGTGGGGACTATGATCCGAATCGTACCGCTGTAATCATGTCACAGACGGGCGGTGGCTGCCGGGCGACGAATTATATTTCTTTGCTCCGCAAAGCCTTAAAGGATTCAGACCTCGAACAGATTCCTGTGATTTCACTGAATGCTTCTGGAATGGAGAACCAGCCAGGCTTCCGAATCAGTCTTAAGCTGGCAAACCGGCTGATCGCTGCGGCTTGCTATGGTGATCTTATGATGCGGTTACTAAATCATTTTAGACCGTATGAGGTCGTTCAAGGGAGTGCTGAACGTTTATTCCGTAAGGGGATGGAGCGCTGTAAGGTCAGTCTAGTCAACTTCTCGTTCCGAGAATACAAACGTCTGATTCGTGAAATTGTCGCCGATTTCTGTAAGCTGCCCGTTACAGGTGTTACTAAACCTAGAGTAGGCATTGTTGGAGAGATCCTGATTAAATTTCACCCGGACGCCAACAACCGCATCATCGAGATGATTGAGGCGGAGGGCGGAGAAGCGGTAATGCCAGACTTCTTAGACTTCATCTTTTACTGCGTGTATAATCCGATTTACAAAGCCGAGCAATTCGGCAAAAGTAAACGACTAGGATATATTAATCCAATGTTGATCTCCTATCTGGAGATTTATCGTAAGCCGATAAAGGTAGCTCTTGAGGATGCCGGACTGGCTAAAGGACGGGAAAATATTTATGGTCTTGCTGAGAAAGCCAGCCGACTGGTATCCGTAGGAAATCAGATGGGTGAGGGATGGTTCCTGACTGCAGAAATGATGGATCTGCTGGATAACGGTGTGAATAATATTACTTGTATTCAGCCGTTCGCCTGCTTGCCCAATCATATTACCGGGCGTGGGATGATTAAGGGTCTTAAGGAGTTATATCCCGGCGCAAATATCGTCGCCATTGATTATGATGCTGGAGTTAGTGTAGTTAACCAAGCGAATCGGATCAAACTGATGATGTCCATTGCCAGCAGTCTGGAAGGAAATAAGGTATCTGATTTAGAACAATCCGTTAAACCGCTGCAGCAGACCCTACTTGAAGGCTCCTATAGTTTGACCTGAGCTTAATAAGGTAACATATAGACGAACTGCCTATAAAAAGCGGACCAAGAATTCACCTGGTCCGCTTTTTTGTGCTGATTATTAGTTCGTTGAAGGAGAGCTGGCTACACCTCTCCACCGTTTCAGATGAGGCAGCTGTTCGGCGAGTAATTTGCGGGCGACATCCTCGTCCATTCCTTCTTGAACCAAGTAGCCTGTACAAATGTCAGACATTTCTTGCAGCGTAATGTCAGGCTGTTTAAATGCTCCATCTTCGTAGCAATATACACAATAATCCTCGATTTTTTGGCCTTCCTTGTTCGTTCCAAGTAAATCTTCCGTAGGCATAGGCATCCCACAGCTTTGACAAAATTTCGGCTCATCTTGAACTTGTCTTACATGCTCTTGTTCCATATACAGCACTCCTTTTAAAAGTACGCGAAGCTTATGAGCAATCGCTTTAAGTACATTATAGAACTATGAATCTGACGACATACCGTCAGGTTTAAAGCGAGGTTGCATATTTTTTGGCAACCCCAAGAGCCAACTCACCAAGCTTCTGACGAATATGTTCCGGCTCTAGCACTTCTAAAGCCGTTCCGAAGCTGAGCAAGAAACCATAGAGCCATCCGTCCTCGGGATAATGGATGGACACGTTATACCCACCATGTCCGTCCGGCTGAAGCTCAGTGGAGTCAAAGCGATCTTCCGCAAGATGTCTCCCTTCAGCTGAGAAGTGCAGAAGGATTGGAGACACTACTGAGGCTGAAGTCACCCGCTGATAATCAGTGCTCCAAGGCAGCTCATGCATGTCCCTATCTTCTCTTATGAATTCCCGCTTTTCTTTAATGAGTCCTTTCATACGATGCAGCTTGAATAATCTGAAATCCTGGCGTTGCAGACAGTAACCATACAAGTACCATGCTTGTCCTTTTAAGACTAAAGTATAGGGCTCGACAGAACGCTGACTGGATTGTCCCTCGGCATTGACATAATCAAAGGCCACAGTTCTGTTTTCTTCCAGCGCCTCTTTTAAAGTTGCGATCTTCTCTTCTAGGATAGGCTGAAGCCCCCAAGGAGAGAAATCGATGATAAGCTGGGTCGTTTTGCTTCGGAAAGCTGCGGTCTGTGAGGGCGGGATTACGCTACTGATCTTCTCCATGAGCAGAGTGTGTTCAGTTCCGCCATAAGAGGAGACGCTTTGCAGAGCGGAGAAAATATCAGCCAGCTCGCGGTCGGTCAATACATTGCGGTCTAACCGGTAGCCTTCCATAAGTCCGATACCACCACCCGATCCCTGATAGGTGACGATAGGAATTCCCGCCCCATTAATGCTTTCAATATCACGATAAATGGTGCGCACGGACACTTCGAACATGTCGGCGAGCTCCTTCGCCTGAATGAGGCGCCGGTTCATTAGTAGAATGACGATAGAGAGCAATCGATCAATTTTCAAAAGGTGGAGCCCTCCTTTTCGGATAATTTCGTTATGTAATGATGTACTACATCTTAGCAAATTCTTGAAGATAAAGCATTGTCATAATGTATTAATTCGATTAATATCTAATTAGATAGTTATATAAATAGATGAAGCGAGGTTTACGATAATGGGTCACCAAACAGCTATTGCAATTTTTAAAGCTCAAAAGGGATATTCACGTCTGTTCACAGCCGGGCTAATCAATGGCATCGGTGATCGTTTTACTAGTGTTGCCGTGCTGGCATTGGTGCTGCAATTAACGGGGTCAGGGATGGCTGTGGGGATATCGCTAGGTGTACGGCTGCTTCCTTATTTGTTTCTGGCACCGCTTGGAGGTGTACTTGGCAGCAAATTCCCTCGTAAATACATTATGATCGCTACGGATGTACTTAGGGTTCCGGTTGCGCTAACCTTTTTGTGGGTAGATGGAGAAGATAAGCTATGGCTGCTATATATGGCGAGTTTTTTACTGGCGGCGGGGGAAGCGATCTACAGTCCTGTTCGTAAATCCTCCATTCCTTTGTTGGTGACCAAAAACTCTTTGTTGACGGTTAATGGACTAGAGCAGCTTATGAGTGGCTGTGTACTTATATTGGGTGCATTGAGTGGGGGGATCGTTTCGATGTGGTTCGGCCCAAAGGCAGCCTTCGTAATGAATGCAATATCCTTTCTGGTCGCAGCGCGCTTAATCTACGGTATTGATCTTCCACAAAATACTAATAGGGTGAATGAAGATAAGAGAAAGATAGACTCTCCTGAAAAAATCAAAACTAAAGTGGACCGTCAGCAAAAGACAAATAAAATGCATGCGCTGTGGATTATAATCAGCGGGAGTATCACGTTACAGGTTATTTTTGGGTATGAGCTGCTTGTTCCGATGCTGAATGGTCTGGATAATGTGCTGATTAGTGTGTATGCAGTACAGGAGTTTCAAGCGGGAGATATAGGAGTAGGGGCTTTTTACGCAGCGCTCGGAATCGGGCTTAGTCTCAGTTTTTTTGCTGGGCGATATGTAACAAAAGGGCTGCTGATTGTTGCGATTGTTGGGCTCATGATTGAAGGATTACTGCTGATGAGCATCAGTATTAGCAATCATTTTGTGATCGCTTTTCTGCTATATATTCTGTTATCTTTTGCCGGAGGGACGGGGAATGCCTGTCTGGATACACTGGTTATGCGAGAGACGCCGTCCACTATGCAACCTGTTATTTTTGGACTGCTGTCAGCAGTGGGAAATACGCTGCTAGGATTATCTATGCTGCTCGCGGGCTGGTTATTAGAATGGGTGGATCCTCGTACACTGGGTTTTGCAGGGGGAGCAGGGTTTTCTGGGATTGCTATATTGCTGGCAGGGTATACGTTTGTACGCAGCAAGAAGAAGGAGACTCAGCGCGCTTAAAAAGAGCGGTAAATCACCGCCCCTTGGAAGGTTTCTTAATCTGCGCCTGAATCTGTGTGGCAGCTTTGCGAGGGAAAAGACGGGCGTGGATGCTTTTGCGGTAGCGGTAAATGATCACAAGAGCTGCTATTCCTGCACCACCAGAAATAATCCAAAGCGCATATGACTCAAACAAATGGAAGATGCCCATCCACTGTGGACCAAACACCTTTCCGATGCTAAGAAACAGTACTACCCAGAATACGGCTCCACTATAAGCATATAGGGCAAATTTACGGAAGGGAAGCGCGATTATACCAGCAAAATAACCAGTGAAGTGCCGTACCCCTGGAATGAAATAACCGATAAAAATTAGAAAGCTTCCGTATTTCTCAAACCATTTCTGTGTTTTTTCTAGCTTAGTAGGTGAGAATAGAAACCATTTGCCATATCGCTGGATAAAGGGCATACCGGCTTTTAATCCGACAAAATAGGTGAGGGTCATCCCAGCTGTGGTGCCTGCAAAAGCAACTACAATTAGCGTAAAGAAATCAAGTCTCCCGGTATAGGAAAGGAAACCGGCAAACGCCATAGTGGTCTCACCGGGAAAGGGTAGGGCAACGAACTCGAGAAGTAATCCAAAGAATAATACGCTATATCCATATTTGGTGAATAAATCTTGTATAAAACTCAGCATTTCCATAAGATTGTCACTCTCCAAGAGGCAGTTGCCTTATTCTATTTTACAGCTTGTCTTCATACAATCTACCAAATGGCTTTTAAGCCAATAGAATGCTGGAGGTAGAGAAGATGAAGGGTAATAAAAGCGCACACAGCCGCCGAAAGTTGATAAGCGGATTGCTCGTTATGGTTGTGATATTCATCGTTATGCTCGGATGGAGTATAGGGAAAAACTTGAATTCATGGGAGCTCCAATCCTTGCAGCCCGCTAGCGCGGAGTCTGTATCTGTTAAGAATAAGCTTACCGCAGCGGCGATGCAAGATTTGCCATCTGCAGTAGAACCCCTCGCTTCTGCATCTCCGGAAGTGCACTCCTCTTCAAGTGCGGCCCTTACTGTGACTCAACTCCCTCAAGCTAATGGGGTAGATAAAATATCCAAGGTTTCGGCAACGAGTTCTGTAATCACAGCAGCCAAAAAATCTAAAAAAACAGTCTATATTACATTTGACGACGGACCTAGCGATAACACCTTCAATGTACTTGAAATTTTACATCAGGAAGGTGTGAAGGCAACCTTTTTTGTCCTTGGTAATCAAGCGAAAAGCCATCCTGAGCTCATCGATTCCATATGGGAACAGGGCCATGCCATTGGCAATCATACCTATAATCATAATTACCATGATTTATATAGTGGATTCACGGAATTTTGGAATCAAATTAAACAGACTGAAGAGATTGTTCAGGGGATTACAGGGGTTCGTCCACAGCTTATCCGCGCCCCAGGCGGAACCTATGATCATTTTGATAATACCTACTTCAATTTATTGAAGCAAGCAGGTTATAAGGTGATGGATTGGACGGTGGATAGCGGCGATTCTAAACGGAAAGGCGTGCCAGCTTCAGAAATTTTGAAGGAATCCACAATGGATATGAAGTCTTCCCAGGTTATTTTGCTGTTACATGACGGGGGCGGTCATCAAGAGAGCGTCAAAGCGCTGCCGGACATTATTGCACGCTATAAGGCGGCTGGATACGACTTTGGCCTATTGGATGAAACGGTAGAACCGGTACAATTTAGAGTCTCTTCCAAAGCCGCTAATTTGGGGCGGAAAAAGCCCTCAGAAGCTTGGGTCGCCTCAAATATCACACCGAATGCAGAGCTCTTTGCACCTGGAAAGCCATTGGTTCTTGAGGTCGGAAAGCTGGAGACGAAGCTGAATCCCGGGGAATATTCCGTGCGAAATGGACAGTATATGGTTCCACTTCGTGCTGTAATTGAACGGCTTGGAGGGCAAGTTAGCTGGGATGTGAATAGCCGAAGCGGAGAAATAGATTGGAACGGGAAAGCGGTTATTGCCGATGTAATGAACAAACAATTGATTCTAAACCATCCTGATAACGGCCAAAAGACAATCGATGCGAGGGTAGAAATGATTGGTGGATCGATCTGGGTATCGCTACGAGAACTGCTGGAGACAACAGGCCATCCTCCGACTAATATAAGCGTTACTGAAGTAGAACGCCGAGTAAAAACATTCTGAAGGAAGAGTTGAGGCTGTCTAGTAAAAAGAAAAAACAAATGTCTGGGCACCCTTTTTCATGGGAAGAATAGATAGTAATAAGTTCCTGAGCTGGGAACAAGTCTATGACCAAAGGATGGGTGTCCCATTGTCCTCTTCAACACTAATTGATCAACTGAAGAAAGATGCCGGAAGTGTCAAAAGCTTCTCTTATCCGCGTAGCCGAAGTGCTCTGATGGAATGGTTGAGGATGCTAACTGTGGCTGGAATTATAGGTGCTTTATATGTTTGGCGAGGAGGCCCGTCTTTGCTGTTTCTCCTGATCGTTGTTGGAGTTATTATGCTCGGTGGACTTA
Organism: Paenibacillus sp. VTT E-133291; assembly: GCF_002264395.1. GTDB lineage: Bacteria > Bacillota > Bacilli > Paenibacillales > Paenibacillaceae > Paenibacillus_AQ > Paenibacillus_AQ nitricinens. Next base: position 20,843 of record NZ_NFVA01000038.1, on the reverse strand, counting down.
TGCTTCAGCTCTCGGGTCCACGGACGATTAAGCTAGTTCGCACGATTACTCCATCGAGACCTATGGCTGGAAATACACTTCATGTGAAGGTACAGCTGAGCTTCTCTTCTCGGTTGCCTCTCCCTTGGATGGCGATTGCCGATTATTGGGGTGATAGCCATCATCAGAAGCTGCTATTTCCTGGATTCAAACGTTCTTTTTCATACACATACACGATTGAAAATTTATCTCGCGGCAATCATCATCTACTGGGCTGTAGAGTAACTTGGGGAGATTTTCCGGGATGGTTCACGGGAAGATCTGAACCGGATGGAGGCCAGAGTTTCAAGGTGCTGCCAGCGCCTTTATATTTTGGGGGAGCTGTACCCGATAGCGGTTTTATGACGGGTGACACCTTGTATTCCCGACGGGGAAGAAGCATCAGTGATGAGGCTTTGGAATCCAGGGATTATGAGCCAGGTGATCCACTTAGCCGAATTCATTGGAAGAATAGTGCAAGAACGGGAGCGCTGCAGAGCAAAGTTCCAGAGCGGGAAAAGGCAAGAATGACCTGTATCGTATTGGCTAATGACCCGCCCAGCTACGAGATTCCTACAGATGCGCTTAAACCTCGTGGAAGCCGTGACGATTCACCTCCGGCATTTGAGAAAGCGGTGTCGACAGCGATGGGGCTGATGCTCTCCGCTGAGCGTTCAGGTGCTTATGTTCAGTTGTTTAGCGGCGGTTGGCCAGAAGGGATGGCTAGACATGAAGGTCTGGGCAAAATCCCAGGGAGAGTACTGGATATTCTGACTGAAATTTCCCTGGACGGCACTAGAAACCTGTCGCTGCTGCTTGATGATGCTTCCCGAGGCTGGATTCCGGGGATGACAGTAGCCATTATTACGGGACGACTAGAAGAGGAATCTGCCAAGGTGATTGCCAAGTTCTTGATGCAAGGTGTGAAGGTGGAGCTTTATTATGCTTGGGACCAATCAGCACCGAAGCCAGGGGAGGCTCGCCATCTTGGAAGGGGAACTGTCGGAGATAGTTTAGCTCGTCTTGGAGCACGAATGTTTTGTCTGGATGATGCATTGCCAGCATTCAGATTCAGGGAGGTAGAGTTCCATGAATCATCCGGAAAACCAACACTACGGTAAGGGAAAATCGGGTGATACAGAACTGGCTATGAATGGCTTTCAGTTCAATTTGGGGCAAATAGAGAACAGACATGCCGGTAAGCAGAGAAAAGTGCCTCTGTACTATCGTTTGCTGTTCTCTTTGGCCATTATGGGGCTATTTATTGAATGGTTACTCCCTTTATATAGGTCTGCTTTATTAGAAGATACCTCCAAGATGCTACAAGTTCTAATGGTATTGGCGGCAGTGTTGCTGTTATGGGGGATATTTCAGATTCCGGGGTGGCTACTGCTAAGTATTCAATTTTTTATTACTGTTTCAGCGTGGTTTTACTTATGCAGTGGAGGCGAAGGTATAGGGTGGCTAGGGATTTATGCGGACGAAATTCCGAATGATCTCATTCTGCTTCTCTCTGGACATGTCTCTCAGTTAAGCGAGATCAGCAGGCTTTTGATATTGATTGTTGGTTGGGGGCTATTGGTATCCTCAGTACAGCAGCTTGCACTCTTCCGGGGGAGTACAGTGCTATTCACAGCAGTTACAATCATTTACTTGCTGGTCTTGGATATGGGCTTCAAAGTCAATACCACAATGGATATTGTGATATCAATGGGTCTTATCTTTTGGATGCATGCGATGAGTGGCCTCCTGCGTCTTCGAGAACGTGAGGGAGTTACCACACTGCCTTATGCGCGTTGGGGAGGGCTGACTTTGGCGGCAGCCATTGTCGTGATGGTAACAGCTTGGTTCGGTGGGCAGCTATTGGGGGCAAGACCAACGAGCGAGCTTACGCTGCAATCGGCATTTCAGAATTTGCAGACTTGGGCTTCAGGGCATTTGCCAGAAGATAAGGCGTCTAGTGCTTCAGGAACAACAGGGTATAGTTCGAATGACGGTGAACTCGGTGCCCCGTTATCCCGTAATACTGAACCTGTCTTTACCGCTATTACTAGCGAGCGTACATACTGGCGAGGTGAGAGTATTGCTTACTATGATGGCCGCCGATGGATTAGGGGGGGCGAAGAGTTTATGCCGCTTAATCTGTCTGGCCTTGCAAAGAATCCTCCCTCGGCGCTAAGCGATGATAAGAGCAAACGAGTACTTCAGCAGCAGATTCAATTTGTTACGCCTTCCTCTGAGGGAATTCCTTTATTCAATGCGGGAATAATAATTGATGTTGAGTCGGTGGGTCTATCGAACGGCAGTAGACTGGGATATGTTTTGGCTAATATGGACAGGGAGAGTTTTCGTCTGCCGGATTCGATAGGATCTGCACGAATTACAGAGTATACAGTGAAGTCTTTACTTCCTGAGAGTGACCCTGTGCTACTTCGTGGTATAAATAGTGACGATCCACAGGAAATTAAGGGCAAGTATTTGCAATTGCCAGATTTGTTACCTGCTCGAGTGAGAGATCTGGCGGAGAAGCTTACAGCTTCTGGTAATCGCTATGACGCTGTAACGTCCATTAAGGATTACTTACAGAGTGGGTATTCCTATACGTTGAACACAACGGTTCCACCATCCGGATCTGATTTTGTGGATCACTTTTTATTTGAGACAAAGCAGGGTTACTGTGTACATTTTGCAACAGCTATGACCATTCTGCTGCGCAGTGCGGGGATTCCAGCTCGCTATGTCCAAGGCTTTGGGCCTGGGACCTTGCAGGACGATGCTATGCCGGCGAAGTATTTAGTCACCCAGGGCGATGCCCATGCTTGGGTGGAGGTCTATTTCGCCGGCGCCGGTTGGGTCACATTCGACCCAACGCCTGGCCCCGCTCTTGCCGCAGGCTTCGCCGCGCCGGCGCTGCCTGCGGCAGCCTCGCTCGCGCCGCAAGCTGCGCGAAGTGCGGGCCTGCCCGCCCTGCCGCTGGCGGGCGGGACCTCCGCCGCGCCGCTCGCTGCCGCGGCGCTGCTTCCCGCCGCCGCTTGGCGCTGGCGGCGTAGCCTGGCTCTGCTGCTGGCCGCGCGCAGCACCAGCAGCATGAGCCGCGAGAGGCAGCTGCGAGCTGCCTCTCTAGCTTGGCACGGGCTGGCGGAGCGGTATGGACCGCCGCCGCCCGGTGTCACTGGCAGGGAGTATGTGGACTCCCTGCAGATTTACGATGCCGGACTAAGCGAAGCTGTTCGGCAGTTCGTACGCCAGTGGGAGACCCTGGCGTACGCGCCCGCGGCTCCAGCCTTCGTCGCGGCCGATCCCGCGAACGAAAAGCCTACAATGTCAGCAAGGTCTATGATATCTGCAATCCCTGCAATGTCTGCGGCGCCAGCATCACCTGCAGAGATCAGCGAGCTTACTACTCATGATGCGTCTGCGTTTATACGTGAATGCCTGATCATCACCTTCCGGCTAACTTAATCGGTCAGAACAGCTGTTACTGCAATACAATTCCTTCCATGGAAAGGAATGTGCTTCATAAAGTTCAGCGCTCTCCAATTATGAGAAGTGTGTTCCCCTTTCCTTGACGATGAGAATTAACCATGAGTATAATGAATCCAATAATCAAGGGAGGCTCGTAATGAATAAGCCAAATGAAATTATCGTCGTTCTCGATTTTGGGGGACAATACAACCAACTTATCGCGCGCAGAATTCGGGACCTGGGAGTATACAGCGAACTTTTGCCGTACAATACGCCAGTAGACAAGATCAAAGCACTTGCACCTAAAGGGATTGTCTTCTCTGGTGGCCCTAGCAGTGTATATGCTGAAGATGCTCCACATGTAGATCCAGCGATCTATGATTTAGGAGTACCTATCTTCGGTATTTGCTATGGTATGCAGCTAATGGCTCACCAACTTGACGGTAAAGTGGAACGCTCCGCTAAACGTGAATATGGTAAAGCCGATATTGATTTTGAAGAAGGTACTGCATTAGTTGCTGGGCTAGAGAGCCGTCAGACGGTATGGATGAGCCACGGAGACCATGTAGTTGAACTTCCAACAGGCTTCAAGCTGGATGCAGGAACTGAAAGTGCGCCAATCGCGGCAATGAGCAATGACGAGCGCAAATTGTTCGCCGTTCAATTCCACCCAGAAGTGCGTCACTCTGTACATGGTAATGAGATGATCTCGAACTTCTTGTACGAAGTTTGTGGTTGCGACGGAAAATGGACAATGGAATCATTTATCGATGAAGCCATTCAAGATATCCGTAACCAAGTCGGAGATAAAAAAGTACTCTGCGCACTTAGCGGTGGCGTAGATTCATCCGTAGTTGCAATGCTTATTCACCGTGCAATCGGTGACCAATTGACTTGTATGTTTATTGATCATGGCCTTCTGCGCAAAGGTGAAGCGGAAAGTGTTATGGAGACCTTCGTCGGTAAATTCGATATTCATGTTGTGAAAATCGATGCACGCGAGCGCTTCATGAGCAAGCTTGCAGGCGTTGAAGATCCAGAACAAAAGCGTAAAATCATTGGTAATGAGTTCATTTACTGCTTTGACGAAGAATCGGCCAAGCTCGGAGATTTCGCATTCCTGGCACAAGGTACGTTATATACGGATATCGTTGAGAGCGGAACGGCTACAGCTCAAACCATTAAATCCCATCACAATGTAGGCGGTTTGCCGGAAGATATGAAATTCAGCTTGATCGAGCCCTTGAATACCTTATTCAAGGATGAGGTTCGTAAATTGGGTGAAGAGCTAGGAATGCCGCGTGCTATTGTTTGGCGTCAGCCTTTCCCAGGTCCGGGACTTGCTATCCGTGTACTGGGTGAAGTGACAGAGGAGAAGCTTACTATTGTGCGTGACTCTGATTTCATTTTACGTGAGGAAATTGCCAAAGCAGGTTTAGACCGTGAAATTTGGCAGTACTTCACCGCATTGCCGAACATGAAGAGTGTAGGGGTTATGGGTGATGCTCGTACGTATTCTTACACCGTAGGTATTCGTGCAGTAACTTCCATCGACGGCATGACGGCTGACTGGGCACGTATTCCGTGGGATGTGCTTGAGAAAATCTCTGTACGTATCGTCAACGAAGTAGAGAACGTAAACCGTATCGTGTACGATGTAACTTCGAAACCACCTGCAACGATTGAGTGGGAATAGGATCTGAGCAACAATAGATTTCAAAAAAAACTCTCTTTTATTTGCGCGATTAGCAAATAAAGGGAGTTTTTTTATTTTCCAAGTTAATAATTGTTATGGAGACACCGTTCGTTTTTCATAAATCCTTCATGAATACGTTTAATTGAAAGGGCTTGCAACCGTCTAAAAGTTATGATAAATTGTACTTGTCTAAAAAATAGACAAGATAAATAAATACATTTTCTACTAAAGGAGCCAATCAAAATGATGACTACTACCAAAGAAACACCTCATATTAAACCAAACGGAGTAGAGATCGCTGAATCGATTCTGTTGCCTGGAGACCCTTTAAGAGCAAAATTTATAGCGGAAACCTTTTTAGAAGATTACCAGTGCTTTAACGAGGTAAGAGGCATGTTAGGATATACCGGGACGTATAAAGGCAAGAAAGTCTCTGTAATGGGTACGGGAATGGGTCCAGCGAGCATGGGGATTTATTCTTGGGAATTAATCAATGTATTTGGAGTTAAGAATTTAATCAGAATTGGTACCTGTGGAGCCATGCAAGAAAACATTGAATTATACGATGTGATTTTCGGTATGGGAGCTGCAACGGACTCCAATTACGGTCATCAATTTAATTTACCTGGACAATATCCGTTGACGGCTTCCTATGAGCTATTGGAGAAAGCGAAGAAAATAGCGGATAATCAAGGACAAAAGGTTCATATCGGTAATATTTTATCTAGTGAAATATTTTATAACGCGGATCAGGCAGCTAATAAAAAGTGGCAAGATGTAGGGATTTTGGCCGTTGAAATGGAATCTGTAGCACTCTACTGGAACGCTATCCAAGCACGTGTAAAGGCGTTATGCATTCTAACCGTGAGTGATCATCTTATTACAGGAGCAAAGACCACTCCGGAGGAACGCCAAACTGCATTTACTAAAATGATGGAGATCGCATTAGAATTAGCATAAATGACCTCCTTCACTTCAGCTTTAGCAATGATTTTATTTGGGGTTTTGTTAGGTCGGAAATCAGAGGGTCATACTACTAGATAAAGGATGAGCGTAAAAATGAAGAAATTTAAACGTGTACATTTGATCGTCATGGATTCAGTAGGCATTGGAGAAGGAAAAGATGCGGATCAATTTAACGATGTGGGTTCCCATACCCTACTACATATTGCAGAACATATGAACGGATTAAATCTGCCGAACCTAGCCAAATTAGGTCTATCTAATATTGAAGAAATTTTGGGAGTTCCGAAAGCTGAGAAACCACTTGCTTATTATACTAAACTACAGGAAAAATCAGTCGGGAAAGATACAATGACAGGTCATTGGGAAATCATGGGTTTAAATATTGATCAACCCTTTAATGTATATCCAAATGGATTTCCGGACGAATTAATTAAACAGATTGAGGACATCACTGGCCGAAAAGTAGTAGCGAATAAGCCTGCAAGTGGAACGGCTATTCTTGATGAATATGGCGAACATCAAATGAAAACAGGGGATCTGATCGTCTATACTTCTGCTGATCCGGTTCTCCAAATTGCAGCTCATGAAGAAATCATTCCTTTAGAAGAGTTATATGATATTTGTGAAAAGGTTCGGGAAATTACTAAAGACCCTGCCTATTTAATTGGTCGTATCATCGCTAGACCTTATCTAGGCGAACCTGGGAAATTTACGAGAACCTCTAATCGTCATGACTATGCCTTAAAGCCATTTCATAAAACCGTTATGAATAGCTTGCAAGACGGAGGTTATGATGTCATCGCCATTGGTAAAATCAATGATATTTTCGATGGTGAAGGCGTTACAGAATCCATTCGTACAAAAGACAATATGGATGGTATGGATAAACTGCTTGATGTAATTAAGAAAGACTTCACTGGAATGAGCTTTTTGAATTTAGTTGATTTCGATGCTTTATACGGTCATCGTCGTGATCCGGAAGGCTACGGAAGAGCATTAGAGGCATTCGATAAACGATTAGATGAGGTATTCGATTCCATCCGAGAAGATGATTTGTTAATCATTACGGCTGACCATGGAAATGACCCGACCTTCCCTGGTACAGACCATACTCGTGAGTTTATTCCTGTCCTAGTGTATTCCAAGCAATTAAAGGACAATAGCGCATTACCTGAGCATGATACCTTTGCTGATATCGGTGCGACTATAGCAGATAACTTTGATGTTGATATGCCAGACAACGGTGAGTCTTTCTTGCCATTTCTTAAATAATTGATATCACGTAAAAACCTCCAAAGTTTCTGTTTGGAGGTTTTTACGTTGTGATTGAAGCAGAGAATGACATTCCTTGTCGCTTGAAAAACGATGTGTCATAATGGGGAGAAAAGGACATCAGATGAATGAACACACATAAACTAGATAAATTGAAACGGCCGCTTTATATCAATGTATATGATGAGCTTCTTCTTCAGATTAACAAAGGAGAATACCTCGTAGGTAGTCAGCTTCCTTCAGAACCGGATTTAGCCAAAAAACTCGGGGTTAGTCGCGCTACTTTACGGCAAGCTTTAGTTCTTTTGCAAGATGATGGATTAGTTAGAAATGTACGCGGTAAGGGAAACTTTGTACTTGAGTCTTCTTATAAACAAGAGGATATTCAATTAGAGAAACTGAGCAACCCCATGCATAAATGTCATATAAGCATATTTGACCAAGTAGATTTACATTATCGGCTGGACCCGCAAACGGAACATACCAAACAAGTATTAAGAAGAGATTCATCTGCAGTTGTAGCTTTAGAACGCTTGTATAGAGTAGGAGGAGAGCTACATGCTTACGCTTTTACTTTTATGTCCATGCAAGCAGTAGAGAGGTTATCTTTGGATCTTGATAATAAAGAGAGAATGCTGGATTTTCTAGAGAACAAGGCCTACGTAGATGCTAACCATGGGAATATTGAAATTAAATATACGCATACCGTTAACTTAGCTGATCGGAAAGGTAAATTAATGGGGCAGAACGAGTGCTTTTTACTACTAGAAACCCTGTACGACACAACGGAGCCAGATTATCCGTTAATGTATAATAAATTTTATATCCCACAGCAGTTCTCAAATTTAAAGTTAAATATGTCTAAAGGCTAACCAATAATAATAATGGATTAGAAAAACTCCCTTTTATCTGCGATATTTAGCAGACAGAAGGGAGTTTTTTTGACCCGAATCAAAGAGTTTTTCGATGGGGGATTGATTAATGCAAAATAAATCCTTCCTCTTCGTCCTCATTGCTTGGGAGGAAAGGCAGCTTCGGGTTCGTTTTCAATAAAGTATCCATCAACGCATGGTCAAAATTATGCTTTACTGCACAGTTGCGGTCAAAAATCATGGTTACCTCATCTCCCGGTTTACATGCCGGCCACTGGGGGAGGGAAGGGATGTTAGGATTGCCATAGCGTGCAAAGCTTATCCAGGCACCACAGATACGTTCCTCCATCCGATCGGAAACTCCCGGAATGAGGCACACAGGAACACGTTTCGTATTATGGAATACGAAAGGGATCTCAGCGCAGTGCCATGCTATCTTGCCGCCCTCAAAAGGAAATTCATAAGCAAACAAGTAGGAGTAGGTAGGCGCTTCCTCGTGTACGGATTTCTTCTCAATAAAGTCCTTGGTTGGAATACGGAAGAAGGTATCTAAGAATTGCAGGTCAGACAAGTGTTTATCCGGATACGATTCCCTAAATTGTGCGACAAGATTTTCCGTATGACTGCCATACTTTTGAGTCAGCATCTCCATGGTGGCTTCCTCAGTCGCGTCCTGCTTGTTAGGGACACCGGGACCAAAAGCGAACTCACCAAATACGCTACCAATCAATACCGGAATGGTCTTCGCATGTTCGGTGAAGCCCACCTCTCTAGGATCGCCTACATAGAATTCATTAGGCATAGGATTGCCGCCAATGTATTCCCCTTGCATTGCGAGCGCTGGTGCAACTTTATTATAAGCTGCAGCTAACTGATGATAAGGAACCGCTTCCAATTTTTCCACTTCGGCCACGCCCATATTAAGCTCTGCTAACAGTGCCTTTACTATGGCAGTGCTATCGGTCTTCCGGGTGTCCAAAAACCCATCAATTAATCCGCTCTGGATAACGCCCTTATGGAACAGACCGTCTGCTGCCGGAGTATTCATTAGTGTCCATACCTTCATACCGCCACCAGACTGTCCGAAGAGGGTCACATTGTCCGGGTCACCGCCGAAAGCTGTAATGTTTTCCTGAACCCATTTTAAAGCTGCCACCATATCGGCATTTCCGGCATTAGCGGAATTGACGTATTTATCTCCAAAAGCAGACAGGTTCATGTATCCCAGAATATTCAATCGGTGATTTAAGGTTACTACGACCACATCGCCGAACTCGCTAAGCTTGTCTCCTTCATAAGCTACCTGCTCAATAGAAGAGCCAGCAGCGAACCCGCCCCCGTGTAGCCATACCATAACAGGTTTTTTGGCCTGCGGTTCAAGGCTCTGGGTCCAGATGTTCAGATGCTGACAATGCTCATCCATAGGCCAGTAACGGTGAGGAACCAGCACTTCCATGACGGGCTGATCCTGGGTTAACATGGGAGACACATAACCGTAAGCGAGTGCATCCTTAATTCCCTCCCAAGGCGCTATTTCTGTGGGCATCTGGAAGCGCTTGGCATCTGCGTACTTTATCCCGTGGAAGGTGTAAGTGCCGTTGACCTGAAAGCCTCTTATTTTTCCGGCTTTAGTCTGTACAATGGGTTCTGTTGAGGAACATACGAAATTTTTTGCTGTCATCATGGAAATCCCCCTTACATAAGATAGCCCAATTATAATAAAAGAAGGATAGTGAAAAATATAGGAAACTTATCTGCTTTATCCTTATTCTTTGCTTCTTTTCCGGAGGTCAGCAGGTCTGGTCTTAGGATAAGAAAATATTCATGATAAAAAAGTCAAGATTCCCTTATGCAGCAAAATTCCGCCCTCTAGAGTTCCTCGCTAATTTGATCCCATAGGATTTTTATGCGATAAAGTCTTATCAAAAAATGTGATAGACGCTATATAGCTGCTTTATATGAATGTGATAAAATGGGAAAAATCTATCTTAGGGAGAAATTAACATGGGGTTTTCTCTTCTCGGCACACTAATGGCCTTAATTATCCTTGCACCTAGTTTGCTAATGATTAAGTTTCCACCTGAGAATGCACCTGCTGGTGTTCGAGATGCAGGACCGGTCTTTACAATTTTGGAGAGAGTAGGGCAATTGGGTTGTATCGGCATTCTTGCAATCTCAAAGGATAACTTTCAACATGTGAAATTCGGTGTGATAGCTGCTTTCATCGTCTTGTTTATCGTTGTTTATTATGGTCTATGGGTTCGATATATAGTTAAGGGGCAGCAATTTAAATTATTATGGGACCCTTTAGTTTTTATTCCGATCCCGATGGCAGTTCTCCCAGTATGTGCATTCGGATTGGCAGCGATTTGGGGGAAATCTATTTTTTTGAGTATTGCAGTAGTTTGTTTAGCGATAGGGCATTTAGCTAATTCTTGGCATAGTTATATGTACTCCAAGAATCAATAACTAGAATTATAGGGAAATATACCCATGCAAATAGTGATTGGATAGTTAATAAGCTACATAACTAGAGCTGGTTTTACAGTAGATAAAAGCTTGGAAATGTGTGATTTACGAACAATGGAAAAAATAAAGTCGAAAATGTTCGCTTTTTATCATTGACAACTTATGTGGTATCCACCTAAAATGATAGAGCACAACAACATAATTCTTTCGTATATTTCCGGGAATTGGCCTGGAAGTTTCTACGAGGTCACCGTAATGACCTGGCTACGATTAAGAAGAGCAGAGCAACCCCACATGGTCCTGGATTTAGGGCTATGGTCACGGGTACTACTCTTTTTTTCGAGCCGGTGTCTATCAGATACCGGCTTTTTGTTGCTGTCAGACACAACATACCTTAGGGGGAGAACAATTTGAATCGGTTTTTCAAGTTGAAAGAGAACGGCACCACAGTTCGTACAGAAATCATGGCGGGTTTGACCACGTTCATGGCAATGGCTTACATCTTGTCGGTTAATCCGAGTACTTTAACAGCATTTGGCCGTATTGATATGGGCTGGTATTCTGTATTTCTAGCGACTGCGCTGGCAGCAGGTATTTTCACCATCGCAATGGGCGTGTTCATAAACTTTCCAGTGGCATTGGCACCTGGTATGGGACTTAACGCATATTTTGCTTCCGTAATTCTATCTTCCGCCACATCAGAGCATCCATTCACTTGGCAAATGGGTCTGACAGCCGTATTTATTTCCGGTTTGATCTTTATCTTGCTGACTGTAACTCGAGTGCGACAGATCTTACTAACTGCAATTCCTGACAGCTTGAAACATGCGATTACAGTGGGTATCGGGATGTTCATTACGATCCTTGGTCTTAAGAACAGTGGACTCATGACGATTGGTGTTGAAGCTGGTAAAGACATTCCTGCTAACACTTTCACAGATGTCCTTTCCTTTGAAACTATCATTCACATGGGTAGCCTAGAGAATTCCAATGTACAATTGGTAATTATCGGACTTCTTCTAATCTCTATCCTGATGGTATTGAACGTTAAAGGTGCAATTTTATTCGGTATCTTGGGAACAACTGTCGCTGGTATGTTGATGGGCGTAGTTGATTTCAGCGCATTGTCCAGTCCGGCAACGCCTTGGGTTCCTGATTTCACACAATTGAACTTCTTCCAATTTGACTGGGATGGTATCCTGCACACAGGTATTGTTTCGGCGATTGCAACCTTCACATTTGTAGAGCTGTTTGATACATTTGGTACACTTGTAGGTACAGCTCAACGTGCAGGTATTATGGATAACCCTGAAGAAGGTAATAGACGTGTAGGTAATGCAATGTTTGTCGATGCAGTTGCTGTAGCAGGTGGTGCGGCACTGGGTACTTCGACTACTACTGCTTTTGTAGAAAGCGCGGCAGGTGTTGCTGAAGGTGGACGTACAGGTCTTACGGCTGTAACAACTGGCGTATGTTTCTTGCTTGCATTGTTCCTTGCTCCGGTGGTTGCTCTTATTCCTGGATCTGCTACAGCCGCAGCATTGATCGTCGTAGGTGTGCTGATGGCACAATCAATTCGTCAAATTGATTTTCAAGATATGGTTGTTGCGATTCCAGCATTCCTTACGCTTGTTATCATGCCGTTCACTTATAATATCGCTAACGGTATTTCCTTCGGTATCGTAACTTATGTAATTCTTGCTTCTGTAGCTAACCTTGCGGGTAAGAAGAAATACGATATTCACTGGATGATGTGGGTACTTGCGATTCTGATCGTTCTCCGTTATGTATTCCTTGGTAGCGAAGGCTAATATATATATAGTATTTCTAAAATTCATCTCGGGCTCCTTCATTACTGAAGGGGCCGTTTTTTTATTTTCGATTATGTATTCTTCTGTTCAACTTGTTGTAGGTTCTGCCTTTCCATCATCCAATATTTAGATTATATTGTTGAAGAGGTGATGAATGTTGTCCACAAGATTTAGCAATTGGTATTCTTATTTTAAGAACAATCCTTGGCCTCTCTTATTGTTTTTGTTAGGGGCTGTAGTTCGTATTCTTTACTTTGGTTCTATTCCAGGTGGCTTGAATCAGGATGAGGCATCTATAGGTTATGATGCTTACGCTATTCTTCATTATGGAATAGACCGCAATGGTATTCATTTACCTATTCATCTCATTGCTTGGGGAAGCGGACAGAATGCACTTTATGCTTACTTATCTTTACCTTTCATATTATTGTTCGGACTCACTCCAATGTCTGTACGTGCTGTTAGCTTAATCATGGGTCTACTGGGTATGCTCGTATTCTATCTTCTTTCCAAAGAGCTATTTACTTCCAGAACTGCTGGTATTGCGGCCATGTTTTTTATCGCAATTAATCCTTGGCATATTATGATGTCTAGATGGGCACTGGAATCCAATTTACTTCCCACTCTGATTCTGCTCTCCGTTTATATGTTACTTAAATCATTTCGAACTCCAAAATGGTCTTATGGCTTTACAATCATGCTTGCCCTTTCACTTTATGCTTATGGAACCTCCTATTTTTTTGTCCCGATATTTGCTTTAGGTACTGGAATTCTTCTATTCTATACAAGAGCACTAAAGCTTCGGACTATTCTATGGAACGGTGTTCTGTTTATATTAATGGCGCTCCCAATCTTCCTATTTATTATGATTAATCGATTGTCGTTAGAAGGGATTTCGACTCCCTTGTTCTCCATTCCGAGATTGACGACGCCGCGTGTGGAACAAGTAACATCGATATTTGGAGGTCAACTCTTACATACAATATCAAGCAATTTCCGGGAATTTATGAAGATATTGATTAGCGGATCGGATGGTTTACCTTGGAATTCAATTTCACCTTATGGATACGCGTATCCTATTGCGTTACCTTTTGTTCTTATAGGACTTGTATTGATGTTCACAACATTACGAAGCCGTGGTCGTGAGAGAACGGGATGGGTCGTTGTTTTACTATGGTTGTTTGTTTCGGTATTGATGACCTTTGTTACGAACGTGAATATTAATCGGATGAATGTGATTTACTATCCTATCATTTTGCTGATTGTTGCAGGGTTTATGTGGTTAAGCAAGAAAGTAAAAGTATTAGGAATTCTGTCGGCTGTAGCCTTTAGCTTATTTTTTGTTCTATTCACGACAGTTTATTTCCGTGATTATCCTAAAGAGATTGGACCAGCTTTCTTTGAATCTTTCGGTGAGGCTATTCAATATGCTTCTGAAGAGAGTGACGGGGACATTTACGTAACAGACAAAGTTAACATGCCCTATATTTATGTCCTTTTTTATGAGCAGATCAATCCCCATGATTTCTTAGCAACGGTTAATTATTCTAATCCTGGAGGTGCATTTCAGCAGGTAGCTTCCTTTGGAAGATATAAATTTGGAAATTCAAGCATAGCTCCGGGAGAGGCAGCGACATATATCTTTTGGAATGGTGATCCCATTCCTGCTGAAAGCGATAATTATTCAGTTAAACGCTTTGCCAACTATACTGTTCTGACCGCTAAGACTGGGGTAATAGAGGAAGTCTCGGAATTTACAAATGGGGGATTTGAAGAGGGGATATCAGGTTGGAGCTTCTCATCCGGTACGGGTGTAGCGACCAATAATCCCTATAATGGAAGTTATTTAGCCTATCTTGATCCGGGATTTGACAAAACGATTACACAATCTATCAGAATAGCAGAACCCGGAGAATATAAGCTTGCTATAATGGTTAGTGCCGGAGGAGAAGAAGGAAAAGTTGGCGTCCGAGTTAATGGGGGAGTGCGGGCAGAGGCGGAAATACCTGTTAGTGAGATCTATCAAGAGCTTATACTTCCAATGGTATCTATCGGTCAGAATGAGCAAACTGAAATTTTTATTAAAGGCGGTAAAGGCTGGATTAACATAGACGAGGTGAGGTTGGAACGATGATCAAGAGTACACGTACGGCCGTAGTGACTGTATTGATGCTGTTATTGTTTTTGCTTCCTGTAACAAGCATTTATGCAGATGGAAATCTATTGCAGAACCCTGGATTTGAGGAGGGGGGAGAGGATGCTCCTTCTAACTGGACTAAGGATATGTGGATTTCTGGAGACAACTCTGGCATACTTTCAATCCAATCGGACGAGGTCCACTCCGGTAGTAAAGCGGCAGTCATTGAGAATATCGAGCCCAATCATGTGAAATGGGTGCAGACGATTAAGGCAACGCCGGACAGTTATTATAAAATTTCTGGATGGATCAAAGTTGTAAGTACCGCAGGCGAGGGAATGGGCGCCAATATCCTTGCCGTTGGAGTAGGTGGGGGTTATCCCAGCGTAACGGATACAGCAGGAGAGTGGCAGTATCTTGAATACATAGGTCAGACAGGACCTAAGCAGAAAGAATTCGGCATAGGTGCAGCTTTGGGAGGCTATTCTAGCTTGATTCAAGGTAAGGCTTATTTTGATGATTTGTCTGTAGAACAATTAGATGCAGCTCCCGAAGGGGCTAATGTCATCTCACTGGATAGTGCAGCAGTTAATCAGGGTGCGGGTGGCAAAAAAGCGGATACCCCACATAAAGTATCTCCAACTAAGATGCTTTTGATCTCAGCACTGTTCAGTGTGTTTTTTGCAGTGCTTTATACAAAAGCATTCCGCAGTGAGAAGCTAATGAAGCAACCAGAGAATGTCTATTCCAAATGGTTAAGTATTGCCATCGGAGTTGCTTTTATCCTAAGGGTTTGGATGGGTCTGACGGCACAAGGCTATCAGAATGACATGAATACCTTTATAGCTTGGGGACAGCGTATGGTTGATTTAGGTCCAGGCAAGTTTTATGAGGAAGGGTATTTTGCCGATTATCCACCAGGTTATTTGTACATTTTGTACCTGCTTAGTCTTATTCGCGGCGTATTTGGCTTTGTCCATGATTCGGGTGGAGAGAATTTACTATTTAAACTACCGGCGATTATTTCTGATTTAGTACTGGGTTACATCATATATCAAATATCTCGCAAAAAACTGGGTACAGGGATAGCTTTTGGCTTAATGCTATTGTTTCTGTTTAATCCGGCGGTGCTCGTTAACTCAGCAGCGTGGGGACAAGCGGATTCGTTCTTTTTGATTTTCCTGTTGCTCAGTATTCATGGCGCTGCGAACAAAAAGTTTGTTCAATCCGCGATATTGTTTGCATTAGCAACATTAATCAAACCACAAGCGTTAATATTTACGCCGGTATTGATGTTTGCTTTTTATCATCACCGTGCTTGGAAGCAGCTTGGATTAGGAGCTTTGTATGGATTAGGTATATTCGGATTGCTTGCTGCACCATTTTTCTGGAATAACGGTGGTTTAGTTGGGCTTATTAATCTGTATAAGAGTACCTTATCTTCCTATCCCTATTCTTCTGTGAATGCATTTAATTTGTATGCACTGACTGACCCCATGTGGTCATCCCTTGACTTAACCTGGTTGGGCATTACTTATCGTGTATGGGGCTTCATATTTATTTTAGTGGCAGTAGCCGTAGCAGCGTTTTATTCCTTCAAAAAAGATCGCTTGGATTTATCCAAATCCTACTTTATCGGTATGGTGCTCATTGTAGTGGTCTTTGTGCTAGGAACCAAAATGCATGAGCGCTATATGTTCCCTGCTATTATTTTATGCATGTTCACTTATATAGCGAGTCGGGATCGTAGGTTTTTATCCTTATTCCTTGGATTCAGCTTAACGCAGTATATCAATGTAGCTTATACGTTGACCCATCTGAATGCAGGTGTAAATCCAGGTGCAGATGGAATCGTTTTGGTCACTTCTATAGCTAACCTGTCATTATTGCTATACATGCTCTACATCGGTTACGACGTGTATGTTCGTGGAGGAGTAAAACCTCTTCCAGCACCACCAACACCTGAAGAAAAATATGAGGAAGACCTTAAAGTCGTCGAGCAAATAAGACCGCACCAGAAGGGAGGGAGACTTAAGCGATGAAGTTTAAGCGTATAGATTGGATATGTATTCTTGCCATTACTGCCGTTTACGCGGCAATTGCTTTATATAATTTAGGTTCTACTAAATCTCCAGAGACCTTGTGGGAGCCAGCTGCCAGCGGTGAAAGCTTCTATGTAGATCTAGGACAGACTAAACAATTGGAACGAGTGAATATATTCGGTGGTGTAGGTACCGGTAAGTTTAAGCTTGAGTTCAGTGAATCTCCTGATGTTTGGAGCAATCCGCTGGATGTGAGCGAGGATGTTGGGAATGTCTTCATCTGGAAAAGCCAACCTTTGAACGTTGCAGCAAGATACGTGAAGTTTACAGTCACATCTCCAGGGTTCACTTTAAATGAAATGGCCTTCTATGAGCAGGGAGGCGAAAGAGTACCTCTTCCTATAGCCGGTGTTACACCGGATGCTAATGCAGCCGCAAAAAGAGGAGAACCTGCCAATCTTTTTGATGAGCAGTCACTCATCCCAGAATATTCTAACTTTATGAATAGCACTTATTTTGACGAGATCTACCATGCACGGACAGCTTATGAATATACACACGGGATTGTGCCTTATGAGAACACTCATCCACCACTAGGCAAGCTATTGATCGCAGTAGGGATGGAACTGTTCGGAGTCAATCCTTTCGGCTGGCGTATTATCGGAACATTGTTCGGGATTGCCATGCTGCCTCTCATTTATGTAATGGCACTACGTCTCTTTAAAAAGAGCAAATATGCAGCACTTGCAGCTGGATTGTTCGCACTGGATTTTATGCATTTCACACAAACAAGAATCTCTACGATCGATGTATACGGAGTATTCTTCATCATGTTAATGTTTTATTTCATGCAGCGATATTACACTATGAATTTCTTCAGGCAGCCCTTAAGAAAAACGCTAATTCCGTTATTCTGGTCCGGTCTATTTTTCGGAATTGGTGTAGCCTCCAAATGGATTGTACTGTACGGAGGAGCTGGGCTGGCCATTATGCTAGCGATTTCGCTCTTCGAGCGCTACAGAGAATACCAAGCATCGGGACGGTTGCTCGCGGAAGGGAAGATCAAAGACAAGGAACTGCTAGGCACTTGTCGCGAAGCCGTAAATTCATTCTGGAAGAATACCATTATTACACTAGCTAGCTGTATTGCATTCTTCGTAATCATACCGGTCATTATTTATAGTTTATCTTTTGTTCCGGGTTTATCTGCTTCCGCAGAGGGCTTTACTATAAAAGGCTTGATTGATTCTCAAAAGAACATGTACAACTATCACAGTCAGCTTGTAGCTACACATCCTTTTGCGTCCTCCTGGTGGCAATGGCCGTTTATGAAGAGACCCGTCTGGTTCTTCAGTGGCAGTGAAGGATTGCCGCAAGGTCAGGTCAGCAGTATAGTGACTATGGGGAATCCGCTTATCTGGTGGACGGGTATATTCGCAATGCTGGCAACGCTGTGGATTACACTGAAACGCAAGGATAAGAACCTTTATATGATCTGGATCGCATTTTTCTCACAATATGTTCCGTGGATGCTTGTCCCAAGGGAAACCTTTATCTACCATTATTTTGCTATGGTGCCTTTTATGATTCTTGGTATTGTATATATAATGAAGTTGTTAGATAGTAAGTATCCTGAGGCTCGTTATGTTAGTTATATCTATGTGGCTGTTGCTTTACTGCTCTTTGTCGCCTTCTACCCAGTCCTATCAGGGATGCAGGTAAGCGGAGATTATGTGAAGGATATGCTGCGTTGGTTCCCATCTTGGGTTTTCTAAGATTTTTTCAAAATATCTATAACAATAAGTTTATGCTTACAGCGTTATTATGAGGAATAGAAAGTTGTAACGCTCCATAAAGCTTTTAGGAGGAATAAAGGTGAAAGCCAGATATAGTGTAATTGTACCCATGTTCAATGAGGAGCAAGTAATTAGCGTTACTTATGAACGTTTGAAAAAAGTAATGGACGAATGCGGCGATACTTATGAGCTAGTCTTCGTTAATGACGGAAGTCGTGATCGTTCGGCCCAGATGATTCGGGAGATCAGTGATCGGGATGAATGCGTCAAGCTAATTGACTTCTCGCGTAATTTCGGACATCAGGTAGCAATTACAGCTGGCATGGACTATGCCGAAGGTCAAGCGGTTGTTGTTATTGACGCTGACCTTCAAGATCCACCGGAGGTCATTTTGCAAATGATCGAGAAGTGGAAAGAGGGCTATGACGTTGTGTACGCGAAGCGGCTGAAGCGCCGTGGAGAAACGATGTTCAAAAAAGTAACGGCTAAGATCTTTTATCGGTTGCTCAGCAGCATGACAAGTGTAGACATTCCTACGGACACAGGTGACTTCCGTCTTATTGATCGTAAGGTATGTGATGTCTTGCGGGGTCTCAAGGAAAAAAATCGGTATGTCAGAGGTTTAGTGAGCTGGGTCGGCTTCAAGCAGACGATGGTGGAATATGAGCGGGAAGAACGATTTGCAGGAGAAACTAAGTATCCTCTTAAGAAAATGATTCGCTTTGCACTGGATGGGATCACTTCTTTTTCGCATAAGCCACTTAAGATTGCTACGTATGTCGGATTCTTTCTTTCCTTCTCCAGCTTTCTCTATTTATTCTTCGTATTGTTTCAAAGAATCTTTTTCACCTCATGGACGGTTCCGGGTTGGGCTTCCATTGTAGGCGTCAATTTGCTCTTTAACGGTATCGTTCTGATGCTGCTAGGTGTAATCGGTGAGTATATTGGACGGATTTATGACGAGTCTAAGGATAGACCATTGTATATTGTCAGTGAGACCATAGGATATCGTAACGAAGAAGAAGTGGATCGCCGGAAGGATTATAATGATGTCAGATAAGAACTTGCGGACTGCTTTTATACAGTTTCTCAAATTTAATGCTGTAGGTCTGGTAAATACCCTCATTGATTTCGTAATCTTCACATTACTGAACTCACTTGGGATGGTATATGCATTGGCACAGGTGATTTCTTATAGTGCAGGGACAGCGAATAGCTTTATTTTGAATAAAAAAGTAACCTTTCGGGATCGCGATCGTGGCAAAAAAGAAGGTTTTGATAAGGTACAGTTGTTGAAGTTTATCATGCTGAATCTGGTGGTCTTAGGGATATCGCTGCTATTAATGCATCTGTTGACTGACAAGTTAGGCATTCAAGTGTTGATCTCCAAGGTATTAGTAACCTTTGTTACGGTGATCATTAATTTCTTCGGAAGTCGTAAATGGGTATTCTAAAATCAAGAGAATCAATACACGGAGGTGACAATCATGCGTAAATTCTCGTACGTGCTCATACTGGCTGGGATCCTTATCATGCTCTATCCAAAAGCTAACGAATGGTATAACGACTGGCAGCAGGATAAGCTATTAGAATCAGCTGAACTCAGCACCACTGAAAGCACTCCACCACCTGATCTGAAGAGCAGATATGCCGAGGTCACTCAGCTACTAGCGGAGGAATCCGTTCTAGATGCACAAGCACAGCCGCAAGAAACAGAAAAGCCGGAACCGGAAATTGAAGTGGGTGGCAAAGTCATCGCATTAATTGAGATCGATAAGATCGATCTGAAGCTGCCTGTATTAGAAGGGGCTACTAAAGCGAATATGAAGCATGCTGCGGCCCATATGAAAGAAACAACTCCATTAGGAGAAATAGGGAACGCTGCAATAGCTGCGCATAGAGCTAGAACTACGGGCAGATTGTTTAACCGATTGAATGAGGTTGTGATTGGGGATACGATTACGGTAAAAACTAGCGATCAGACTTATAATTACGAGGTTTATGATATTTCTGTTGTACTTCCTAGTGATGTGTCTGTTCTAGACGGGAATAACAAAGATAAAATTCTTACCCTAATTACGTGTGACCCACTAGTAGATCCTACACATCGTTTGATTGTTCATGCCAAGCTTTCCTAATCGTTGACGAGAAATAACAAGAGAACTCAAATACAGAGAAATAACTATAAAATAATAGTAAATCTAGCAATTTTGTTCTTGTTTACGAGGATAAATATGGTAGTATAAGACTATAAAAGCTAAACACGATAAACGGCAAACCTATCGAAAGGTAGGGACGC
>NZ_NFVA01000225.1 GCF_002264395.1 Paenibacillus sp. VTT E-133291 | reverse complement strand
GCGAAGACGAAAGCGTACGAAGCGGAGAAGTCCGCAGCCGAAGCGCAATATAGCGTATTAACGGCGGCATTTGATGCGTATTCCGGCGATATTAAATCGATTGAGGACGGAATCGCGGCGTATCGTGTTAGCGCTAGCGGCTCGGCGAATAACGCGATACTCACGGAGCTCGACTTGTTCATAACGCAATATAACGCGAAGATGGCGTCGATAACGCAGATTAACGCGGAGTCAAAGAAGGCGGCAGATTTGGCGCGCTACAACTCGAATAAGGACGCATATGACGCTGCGAAGAAGTCCAGTAATACGGCGGAGATGTCGCGTTTGCAGGCGGAGAACCAAACAATCCGTGATCAATACGGGATCACGTCGGATACCGGTAAGTTACAGGCGTTCGCTACGGGCGGAATCGTACAGGGAGCGCGGGGATCAGCAGTTCCGATTCTCGCACACGGTGGGGAAATCGTACTGAACGCCGCTCAACAAGCGACGCTATTCGATATGATCGCAAGCCCTCGTATGTCACCGCAAGCGCCCGCGTCAGTTACGAATATTGTGCAACATATCGACCTCGGCGTAGATGAAGTTACACTCGTGGATAAAGCAGATATCGCTACATTTTATGACGAACGAACTCGCGCGCTATCCCGCCTGCAATCGATGGGGGTGAAGGAGTAATGGCGTATGATGTAGCGGTAAATGGCGTTTGGTTATCGGAGCATGGAGCTGCGCTATATGAACGTAACTTACCGGTCTTGCCAGAAACCGAAGACAATACGGTCAAGCTCGCGAATACGGATGGCGTCGTTGAT
>NZ_NFVA01000183.1 GCF_002264395.1 Paenibacillus sp. VTT E-133291 | reverse complement strand
CTACTGTCTACTATGATGGGAGCATATCACTGTTCAGCGTCTAACTTCCGATCTATTCTTGAACTTTCTCTGATTCAGCGGTGGATTGACCATCAGCATCGATGAGCCCTGTTGCTTCTCTTGCTTCATTAAGCTTGGAAATGCCGTATAGCATCGCGACGTCAGCGTTCTGATTCAATTCCTCGAACTTCTCAGCAGTGACCTCTGCGGAATCAGCACCTTGAGAGGCCTGTTCTTTTAGAGAATAAGCACTTTGAAAAGCAATCTTAGACTCATCAAGCAGCTTACGAATGTCTTCGGGCAAGCTAGAGGAAATTTTCACTTTTTCAGCCTGATTGGATAGGTCTGTTGCGGTCTTCTGGAATTCGTTAATCTTCTTCTCCAGCTGCCTGTCCAAAAGGTCTCCTGCTGAATAAGCAGCAATAGCTTCGTTGAACTCCGCTAAAGATGATTTTCCTAATTCATCAAGTTTAGACATTTCATTGTAGAAGTTTTGCACGGTTTCCTGCACTTCTTCTTCCGAGGCAGGTGCCGATGAAGTTGAATTATTATTGCTGCAGGCGCTAAGGATGACAGTCAGCATTAGCGTTCCTATTAGTAACACTTTTTTCATTATTTATCCCTCCACTTAACAGAATAATGTCGGTTTGTGTAAAGCGCAAATGAAATTTATGTAAAACGACTATTATGTTATAATTATTTTAATTGTAATCAGGGAAGGAGAGGTATTTATGCCTTATTGCACAACCTGCGGATCAGAATATAAGCAGGGCGCTAAATTTTGTGGAGAATGCGGAACTAGCATGGACGGCACCGCTCCAGTGACCGCCCGCCGTCCATCAGCAAATCCAAATGCTACTCAAGAAGTCGTTCTCTGGAAAGGCAAACCAGCCAGTATCTCTGATCGCCTCAAAGGAATCGTACGCCTAAACACTACTACGTACACCATTACAAGCCAGCGCATTATGGTAAAGACCGGACTTATCGGTAAAAATGTCGAAGAGATCGAATTACTGCGTGTACGCGATTTATCCGTAGCACAATCTATCATGGACCGGATGCTCGGCATCGGTACATTAACTGTATTTTCAGATGATGCCTCAGCACCTCAGCTTCTTTTCCGAAAAATTCATGATGCTCAAACCGTCAAAGATGTTCTGCGCAAAGCTGTTCGTGACGAGAAGATCGCCAACAACATTAGCTACCGTGAACAAATCTGAGATTTTTCCACATTAAAAAAAGCCCCGGAATCCGGGGCTTTTTTGCTAATATTCGGATGCTCGAATCCGTTCGGATATCGCCTTAAGGAAGATAAAATGCTCCAGCTGGAATAACCCCTTTGGGTTGGCTAGGACTTTCCCACTGCAATACAATCCGCGCGTCTCCCACATTCTCATAGTACTCCACTTTTATTTCATGCAGCTTGCCTGCAATCAGATTCACACAGCCTTTTCGCTCTTGCCCACTCTGATTCACCCAACTGTCAATGATCAGCCCACCATCAATCCACACCCGCACCCCGTCATCAGAGGAGGTGTAAAGGGTATAGGTTTCACTATAGGCTGCAGTAAGCTTACCACTCCACCGTATTGAAAAAGCGTCGATGCGAATGGCTGGATCAGGCGAACCCTGTTTCCACGAAAATTGGATGTTAGCATCCGTTCGCGTCAGCGCAGGAGCGCCGCTAAGGGTCATATTATTGTAATATTGTCCCCATAGTCCACTTTGCAGCACACTATCTCCCATAGCTTCCACAATTGCCGCCTCAGCAGCATACTCTTCCCGTGTGAATACAAAGCTGTCGTTCATAAAGGCTCTAATTACCGCATCGGTATTCTTCTCATAAAGAAGCTTGCCCCAGGTCATCTGATAAGACCATTTGGGCTGTGATTTAGATAGTAGTGCAGGGGACGGTAGCTCTCCATTTTCTCCAATCGCGATCACTTTTCCACGACCCAGATCCCATAGACTATCATAGTGACTTCCCTTAAAATCCCCATCATAGATATCTAGTGCCAGCACATCTACTTTATCACCGCTTGGGTAGTATTCGGCAGGGTCATCACTCCACTGATTTTTGGCATTTGGGCTCCAGACCCACAATAAATTATGCAGCTTATGATAGCTGGTGAAACGGTCAAACATAAGGTTCCACAGTCCCACGTAGTTGCTCTTCTTCCCCCACCAGAACCATCCGCCATTCATTTCATGATACGGCCGCCAGAGCACAGGAACACCTGCATCATTTAGTTTTTTTAAAGAAAGAGCTATCTTATCCAGATCAGCGATCAGTGCATTATACTGAGTGGTACCCGGGGTTATATATTTGTCAAAATCAGCGTTGCTTATGCTCGTAGAAACATTAGTCCAAGCAGGAGCTGTCCCTGGCAACTGAGCGTGATAACTTATCGTTACGATTCCACCGGAATTATACCAGCGAATAGCACTGCTAACGACCCAATCCCGCTGATTGTCTATTAGTGCTGCCGTCTGATTATTGATTGCGCCCAGCTCATAGCCGTGAAGGGCCGCATATTGCCCGCTAGTATTTTTCAGCTCCCCATTGAACTCATCCGCGCTTTCCAAATAATCATGTTGTCCACTAATCCATCCTTTTCCTTGCAGAAAATAAAGGGTATTCAACAATTTCTGAGCAGAAGGCACCGTTTCCGAATCCGCCGGAGCCATTTGCAATTTACGATACGACATTTGCCACTGAACATCGCTCACAAACCTCGATGCCGAATCAACCATATTTCGAAGATTGCGCTGTTCCATCCACTCTCACATCCTTTTAACTTTTTTTAAGTTATAGTATGGGGATACTAGTGACATGAACTCAGCGAATGGACATGAAGTTGTAAATTAATTTAGGACAGTGTAAGGAACTGCAGAATAAATTCACGGCTCCATAAAAAAAGGAGCCTAGTGGCTCCCGAGCAAACTCTCCAATTTACCTCGTATATCTCAGCGGTAGTAATTCAGAAATATCATATTTAGCTAACCGGCCGTCCTCGGATACAATAACTTTGCAGTCCTTCCCGTAATCAGCAATTAACTCACGGCACATCCCGCAGGGAGAAACTACTTTAATTTCTCTTTCCGCGCTGTCCGGATCAGAATGCCTTGCCGCAACAATCGCATCAAATTCCTTGTAGCCTTCGGATACCGCTTTTCCAATCACCATCGCTTCTGCACAGACTGTAATTCGTCCCATGCTAGCTTCTACATGTACCGCTGTAAAGATTTCCCCCGTCTTAGTACGGAGCGCCGCCCCTACATGGTGCCTTTCCCATTCATAGCGTCTAGTTATAATATCTTCAGCAGAGGCTATAAGCGTCTGATCTTCAATCGTAATCAAATACTCCATATCCAATACCGTCCTCCTCTTATTTTTCCTAAGTATATTAAATCGCACTGCATTATGATATAAGATATACTATTTTAAGTTCCAAAAAAGGAGGAGCAGATTTGAAAATACAGAAACTACTCACCAGTCTCATCATTGTTGTGTTACTTGCTTTGGGCGGTTATTGGTATGAACAGAACGGAGATCCGGCAGCCCCCTCGTCCACATCCGATTCAGAAGTTGTTCAGCTGATCTTCCCATCAGATCGTTATCCTGAAACCGCTAAGCACATTCAGGACGCGATTGCCAAAGGGGAGTCCGCGACGTGCACGATTAACCGTGAGCAGGCTGAAGACAACCGCAAAGAATCCTTAAAAGGGATCCCCACCAAAAAAGGCTACGACCGCGATGAATGGCCCATGGCCATGTGTAATGAAGGCGGAAAAGGGGCCGATATTGAATACATAACCCCAAAAGATAACCGCGGCGCAGGTAGCTGGGTCGGCAATCAGTTAGAAGATTATGCGGATGGAACCCGCGTAGAATTTATGTTTAAATAATGAGCTAACGAGAACAGCGCTTCAAAAAAAGTAGCCCCATCCGGTATACCGGATGGGGCT
>NZ_NFVA01000073.1 GCF_002264395.1 Paenibacillus sp. VTT E-133291 | reverse complement strand
TCTACTGTCTACTATGATGGGAGCATATCAATATATTCTCGGCCGGTTATTTTTGTTCTTCAGATTTAAGCCCTGCATCGCATGATTCCGTCTTTTTTGAAAACAGTGGGGGTATTTTCTGAAATTTCCATTGACGCGTATTAAGTTTTCAAGGTATATTAATCATTGTTTTAAACGCTGTTTAAATGTATGTAGAGTTGAGGAGAGTTATATGACGAAGGAGAAGATTTTGGACGCCACATTGCAATTGATTAAGTCTGAAGGGATTGATAGTGTCACCATTCGGAAAATTGCTAGTGAAGCGGGCACTAATGTAGCGCTGATTAATTATTATTTCGGGTCGAAAGAAAAGCTTATTCATGAAGCAATGAAGATGATTCTGGAAACATTCCGCTCAGCGTTTGACATATTTGATGTTGTGGAGCATCCGCCAATCGAACGGTTGAAACAATTCATTTTGACGTACGCTTCATTTCTTCAAGACTATCCTGATTTGCTTAAGCGAATTCTTGGCCATGATCCATTGTTTGAATCGGTGGCCGAATATGTACATTTTATGAAGCAACAAGGGTTCGAAAAATTAAGAGCAGTCATGACAGAAGTGACAGGTATAACAGATCCAAAGACTTTATTGTTGATGACACAGCATATGTTTGCTGCCATTATGTCACCGTTCACCAAAGTTAATCCTGCTGCTAAATGTCAGCCGAACGATCGCATTCAATCGTCTCTACTCGATATCCCTTTATCGATTGAGGAGAGCATCGACTTGTTTTTCGAGCATTATTTTCACAAATATTCAGTCAAAATTTAGAAAGCAGAGGTATCACAATGACATCAAATGCTGCAACAAAACCCCTTACGCAGGAAGGCGACACATTCTCCCTAAAAGCTATTCTGCCACCTCTGCTTGCGATTATCGTTGGTATGATTATGGTTATTCTGGATAGTACAGTTGTTAATAATGCAATTCCCAAATTAGTGGAATATTTCAATACAGATCTAAAGACGATTCAATGGGCAATAACGGGGTACACATTAGCACTATCCGCAGTCATTCCACTTGCCGGGTGGATGACAGATAAATTTGGCGCAAAGCGAATTTTCCTTATAACGATTGTGATGTTCACTTTAGGGTCACTTCTATGCGGCTTAGCACAATCACCCGAGCAACTGATTTTATTCCGTATTATTCAAGGTCTAGGCGGCGGTATGGTTGCCCCGATCGGGATGGCCATGGTATTCAAATTAGCTCCGCCTGAACGTCGCGGCTCTATTATGGGTGTTCTCGGGATTCCGATGTTGATGGCACCAGCTTTTGGTCCTGTAATTTCCGGTTATCTTGTCGATTATGTGAGCTGGCACTGGATCTTCATTATCAATTTGCCAATTGGCATCTTGGCCTTTATTCTGGGTAAGAAATATTTACCGAAGACTGAGCCTCAGAAGTCAACACATCTTGATATTCTCGGGATGTGTCTTGCGCCGATCGCGTTCGCTATGCTTGCTTATGGTGTGAGCGAAGGGGGAACAGATTGGTCTTCAACCGGTGCGATTACAGGCTTAACCATCGGTGGTATCGCATTAATCTTGTTCATTATAGTGGAGCTTAGACAGAAGTATCCATTGCTCGAACTGAAGGTGTTTAAATCATCTGATTTCACACGTGGTATTATTCTTACTTGGATCGTACAGATGGCATTGTTCGGAGCTACACTGATGATTCCTTTGTATTTACAGAATATTAAAGGTTATACCGCACTTCATACCGGTTGGATCGTGATGCCGCAAGCGTTGTGCGCGGGTCTGATGATGCCGATTAGTGGTCGGTTGTTTGATAAAATTGGAGCTCGTCCATTAGCATTCTGTGGGTTGAGTGTTATAGCCGCTGCGATGTTTATACTCTCGACGGTAAATGTGGATACACCGATTTGGATGGTTATTGTCGCGGTGTGTGTGATGGGGTTAGGTATGGGGTCAACCATGATGCCACTCAATACACATGTATTAAACTCAGCTCCACGTGATTTGGTTAGCCGTGTGACGCCGTTGACCTCAGCAGCTCAACAGGTTGTCGTGTCGTTTGCAGTAACAGGTCTTACAGCTTATCTGACATCTCATATTAATACTCACATGGCGACAATCGGAAAAACAGGCGATCCACAAACGGCCTTAGTAGCTGGATTTGGAGATACATTTTTCCTGACCGCTTGTATCGTAAGTGTTGGTATCGTTATGTCGCTAATTCTTCGCAAGCCGAAGATGCAGCAAATTGAAAAAATCAGTGAAGAGGTAGATCCAGCGATGATGATGGGTCACTAATCTTATAAAGACCCCCAAGAAGGTCACTTTGTCTAAAGTGTCTTTCTTGGGGGTTTTTCTTTACAGTGACTTTCTATTTCCTCCAAATATCTAATTGCTTTTGGATTTCCTTATTTACTTTATCAATACCTGCTTCATACAGCTCATGGTTGAATTTCGGGAGAATGGTATCGACATCGACACTGCCTGTCATAAGACTTGGATAATATTTGCGCCAGACAATCTCAATGTTGTCAATTTGTTCATCGACCTCTGACAGATCGGGAGTAAAGCCCAGTACTTCGGACTCCACAACCTGGGAGTTGTAGATGCGGAATTGTTCCCACTTGTTTAATGGGTCAGGGTAGCTTCCACCTAATGTATTTAAGATAAACCAGTTTCCCTGAGTGTATTGTATGCCAGTGTAGCCGCCGTTCGCCTTAGGAAGCGGATTTCCTTGACTGTCTTTTGTCGAAATTAGGATAACCTGATCATTCTGATCCAGCGTATAATGAACGCCTTCAATGCCGTATTGAAATAAGTTACGCAGTTCAGGATCGGTATTCAATAGGTTTAGAAATTTGATGCTCTCCACAGGATGCTTCGTATTTGCATTCACAACCATCATCCCTCCGCGCACGGCTTCCGTAGTTGCCACCTCGGGTGTTACTGGATTGGTTACAATTTTATACCCCAGATCGTCACTCCAGACGCTCTCAGAGAGTGGACCGCCACTACCAGATTCCCAAAATACCTTAAGACCACGTTTCAAACTTCCTGGTTCTCTTAAGGCGGCATCTTGATTAATGAACCCTAATTGGTAATAACGTCTTAGCGTATCTAATATATGTTTGGCTTCACGGGTTTCGAAGATATTGACAACGGGAGCTGTAGGATCCAGAGATTGGATCATTAATGGGAGTCTGTTGTCCCCTATATATTCGTAGCCGTACATAGCAAAAAAATTGTGTGAGTCTCGATCAAGCTCCATGGGTAAATAATCGGGTTCATTTTTTTGTATCATGCGAAGCAAAGGTTCCAGCGATTCCAGTGTGTTATATTGGTTAACTTCGACGTGATATTTTTTGACCAAAGAATCAGGATACATCCAATGCTCACGCACAGCCAATTCTTTGTTAGTGGGGACACCATAGATAAACCCGTCATCCATCTTGGCCCCTTTCCAAAAGATGGGGTCAATCGCAAGGTACATTTCTTTGGCTAGATTCGTGAAATAGTCATCTAATTTAAGCCATACTCCACGATTTGCGTATTTGGCATAATCAGGAGCAAACGCAATATCAAAAGGGCTGTCAGAGGAGATCATTGTATTCATGCGATCATCATATTCCTGCCAACCAATTTTATTGTAAGTTATGGTAATTCCAATTTTCTTCATTAATATCTCGTTAATTTTGTTGTTGACAAGGGCAAGATCCTTATCAGGATCACCGATGGTATAATAAATCAGATTTACAGTGGGTTCTGCATTAAAGTTCGCAGCGTTCAAATTCTGCTTGGTGCAGCCAGTTAACAATGTAATGAACAGCAGAATAATGCCACAGATGAAGCAGCTATATCTATTCATGACACGGCCCCCTAAATCACTTTGCAATATAGATCCAGCCTTAACTTTTCATCCGTAAACTTGAGGGTGAGGTACCAAAATGATTTTGAAATTGTGTATAAAAATAGTTCAGGTTGTTATAACCAACAGAAAGGGCAATCCAGTGTATTTTCTCATTAGTCGTTTGGATGAGCTCCTGTGCACGATGCATGCGATAGCTCATTAAATACTCTGAGAACTTCATACTTGTTTCTTTAATGAAGATTTGTCCCAGATAGGTGCTGTTCATTTGAAACCGGTCTGCGACGGATTTTAATGAAATATTATGAGCAAATTCTGTTTTAATCATAATTAATATACGATTGACCAGCTTTGAGAAGGCATCGTAATGCATTCCCAGAACTGGATCAATACTCATAGAGTCAACATTCACATCTTTAATCGTGCCATGTAAATCTTCGATTATTATTTTTTCAATGACCTCCTGCAGCTTGATTCGATCCACAGGCTTTAATAGGTAATCCTTTACTCCGCAACGAATGGCTTGTTGGGCATATTGAAAGTCACTATAGCCGCTTATAATAATATATTTGGTTGGAAGGTTCACTGCATTTAGCTTGTGGATAGCATCATACCCTAGATTTTTGCCAATACACACATCGATAATTGCGATATCAGGAACTAGATCTACAGCTTTAAATACGGCATCTTCAGTGGAATCGCTGGTTTCTATTTGTTTAAATCCGTAATGCTCCCAATCCAGAATACGTTTCATACCTTCCAAAATCTGAGGTTCATCATCCACAATCAAAAGTTTGTACAAATCTAATCACCTCTCTTAGAAATCTGTACAGAGATTTTGACACCAGCTTCATCGTTGTTCTCAATACTAATCGAGAAATCGTCTTGATAGAAAAAATTAAGCCGGGCATAGACATTATATAATCCAATGCTTTTGGTGGCATGGTCATGATTACTCGAGAGGATTCGTCTGATGGCAGTTAACCGTTCTTCATCAATTCGTACGCCATTGTCAATGAAATCCAGTCTATAGAAGTCTTCATCTTCCCAACCAGACACGATAAATAAATTAAATTCCTTATTTATATCAAACCCATGGACAAAGAAGTTTTCTGCCAAGGGCTGCATCCAGAACTTCACAGTAGAAAGAGCAAGAATAGTATCTTCAACATCAATTTGGTAAAAAAAGTGCTCAGGATATTTAAACTCCATAATTTGCAGGTATTTTCGTAACAGCTCTAGTTCACTGCCTATTGAAATAATATTTTCTTTCTTAACAATTTCTCGATACAACGCTCCCAAGGTTGCAATCGCATCTGCGGTAGGCTCATTCTGATGAACCAATGCAGTAGATCGAATAACCTCCAAGGTATTATAAAGAAAATGTGGGTTGATTTGATGTTGAAGCGCTTTCATTTCTGCTTCCTGCTGTTTTAACTTAAGTAAGTATTCATTTCGAATATATTTGTCTAATTGGTGTATCATATCGTCGACTTCTCGAGCAATCATACCATATTCATTCATACGATAACGTGCAGGCTTATTTGGGGTGAAGTCAGCAGTTTTCGCACGTTTGATTGACTGTATAATACGGTGCAGAAATCGCGAATCATCACGAAGGTTGTAGACTACGAGCAGGAGTACACAGATCATAGCGGTAAAGACGATCATAAATATATTGAGCAACACCGTGCTATGCTGACTTATTAGTGCAGCCAAGTCTACTGTACTAATAAATCGATAATTGTATTTGGTAGATGTAAAGGTAACATAGAAAATGGGAATATATCCTTTATATACGATAAAGCCATGATTATTATTATTCGCAACCGCTTGTTGGGTGATTTCTTCCGTCATGGATTTATTATTACCAATATTGAATATCTCCCCGGTAGAGGGGTTGATTATAGCCGCATTACCGAGTTGATAATTATTTACGATACTGAATATTCGCTTGCTACTGATCTGGAAGTGGATTTCCCCTGGTTCTGTAGCACTTTGATTTAGTTTTTTGCGAGAGACGAAGCCCTTTTGTATACTTTCATCAAAGATTTCGTCAGAATTTGGAACGCCAAACTGGAAGCTAGGAATACCAAAACTATTAAAATAGATAACATTTCCGTAGTCCTTGGTATGAACGCTGATTTGAGTAATATCTCCCTGGGCCCAGCTGTAAAGATATGTTTTAGTATCCTCAGGAAAAGAGAGCAGTGATTGTGATGAATAAGGACTATTCTTCAATCTTTTAGTCAGATACCCTTCTACGGAAGGGCTCATAAAATAACGGACGTCTTTCATCAGATCCTGATTGGAATACAATCTTTGCATGTAAGCTTCAATCCGGTCGGCATCATTCTGAAAGTTGTTCTCAATACGGGAAAAGGCATTCGCAGCTTCAATCCGTGCGTTTCCGATCCATTGATTAATAAGAATAGCGCTAGTCATAGTGCCCAGTGTTAACCCGATGGTTACAATGAAGATCAGGTATGCCCAAAATTTATTACGATATATTTTAATGTGAAAAAAAGAACTCCTCCAAAACCTCATTTGTAATGCCCCCTAAGGTCAGACACATAATATAGAGGAATAAGTCTCTCGTTGCTGTGGTTGAGAGAGCATATAATTCACTGTAAATATATATGAAGCGTAACTTTAGTTCAAATAAATTTTAAAGTATGAAAGGAAAATACATGGTATATCAGCGCTGATATACCATGTGAGTTCGATAAGCTTTACTTAAAGTAATTGTTGATTTGTTCTTGAGCAACTTGCATGATTTTGTCCATTCCTGCATTTTTCAGCTCAGACAGCAATTTAGGGATTACCTTCTCAGGATCAGAAGCGCCTGTAAGCAGTTCATATCTATATTTATCATATACAGCTTGGCAGTTAGCAACCTCAGTCTGCAACTCACCAATATCAAGTGCGAAGCCCAATACGCTAGAGGATGCCGCTTGTTCGTTCAGTTTTTTTACTTGTTCCCACTGATCTAGAGGAGCTCCCTTCGTAACCGCAAGATTGAAGAAGGTACCTTGGGAGTACGCTGCCAAAGGCCATGTATCACTGATCCGCTCAATGGATTTCTCTCCGTCAATGTTCTTATAGTCGACGCCTAATTCACCAAATGCAAGCATGTTTCTTAATTTAGGATCTGTATTCACTAATTGCAAATATTTCATAGCTTCCACTTTGTATTTGGAATTTGCCGAGATTACATTCATCGAGCCTTGAATTGTACTAGTTGTATACAAAGGCCCAAAAATTTGAGTCATGACGTATTTGTCTATCCCTGCGGTGATTTGCCAGCCAGCTTCTGCGCCAGGGAAGGCTTGTGCGGAGAAGAATGCTCTGTATTTGTCGCCTTCAGTTTTAGTTGGTGCATCCGGGTTAACAATACCATCTTTATACCACTGATGTAGCAGCTTTAAGTTAGTCATAACTTCCGGTTGTTCAAACACGGACACGACTTTCCTGGAAGCATCCTCAACGTTTACTCCAATAGGATTGAAACCTAAAGTCATATCATCATAATTGTTTAAAATGCCCGGGAAGCCTTCGCCTTGGATCAACTGCAACGGGTAGAAGCTTTTGCCTTCACCAGCTTTCATATCATGAAAAGGTTTGTCTAAATCTTGCATCGTTTTAATGTTTTGGTAATCAATATTATATTTTTGTACAAGCTTGTCATCGAATACCCAATATTGAGTTAATGAAGAATCCTTATACGTCGGTACAGCAAAATATTTTCCGCCAATTTTCACACCATCCCATACTTTGGTAGGGATAGACTTGTAAAGTTCAGGGGCCTCACTTTGTACCAGATCCGTAATGTCCGCGAACGCTCCCATAGCGACCTGCTTACTGTACTTTGTGTTGTTGGTAAACATCATATCAAAGGGTTCACCCGTATTCACAATGGTGTTGATTTTTGTATCCCATTCTCCCCAGCTAGCCACTTTGATGTCCACTTTGACACCGATTTTCTCAGCGGTGTATTCGTTCATTTGCTCAACGGCTTTACTAAAATTCTCAGGAACCTGTCCGCCGATCAGCCACCATACCAATGTAGGAATTTCCTTGGTGGTTGGTGCATCAGTAGCAGTTGTGCCACTCTCGTTTTCATTGGTTGCTGTGGACGCCGCTGGCTTTGAGCTGCCACATGCAGCAAGCAGGGACAGCATTAATGCGAGAATACACAATGTTGAGGCGAACTTTAGGGTGTTCTTCACTTTAACTCCTCCTAGTGTTGAATGATGAATAGTACCGTAGTAAAAGTACGGTTATATATCATAAACCAAGCTTGGCTTGGCTTATTTCGGGACTAGCCTTTGACTGCGCCAATGGTAAGGCCGGTAATGAAGTATCTCTGGAAGAAGGGATACGCGCAGGCAACAGGCAACACGATGAGAATAGCAACAGCCATACGGGCAGATTCTTTAGGCATTGTTGCGACCAGCTCAGCAAAGCTGATACCCATGCTTATTGAGTTTCGGGCGAGCGCATCGGCATTGGACATTAAGCTGTTAAGTAACGCTTGTAGCGAATAGAGATTCTGATTATCGATATACAGCATCGATTGAAACCAGTCGTTCCAGTAACCGAAGCAGAGGAACAGTCCAATCGTAGCTAGTACAGGCAAGGAGATCGGGAGAATGATTGAGAAGAAGGTGCGAAACTGACTAGCCCCGTCAATTTCAGCAGATTCGATTAAGCCATCAGGGATCGTGCTCATGAAAAAGGTTTTACAAATAATAACGTTAAAGGAGGATACTGCGAGCGGCAGGATGAGTGCCCAAACGCTGTTTTTGAGTCCCAAGAAATTTGTGTTGATAAAGTAACTGGAGA
The DNA here is from genome assembly GCF_002264395.1 of Paenibacillus sp. VTT E-133291. Lineage (GTDB taxonomy): Bacteria > Bacillota > Bacilli > Paenibacillales > Paenibacillaceae > Paenibacillus_AQ > Paenibacillus_AQ nitricinens. The sequence continues at coordinate 26,628 of NZ_NFVA01000073.1, read as the reverse complement.
CAAGCCCCCCGTTAAATACCATCGGGATGAATACAACCCAGGTGAGAAAGTTCTTGAGCTTGTAAGCCGGGCGTGAAATGACATATCCCATTGTTGTGGTGAGCAGCACGCCAAGTGCAGTACCTACGACAGTTACAAGTAGGGATACACCTAGCGCCCGCAGAATCATCGTTCCTTGCTTGGCGATATAAGAGTAAGCATCTCCGGATAGAGCGGTTGGAAAAATGCTGTATCCTGTTTCACGAATATAGGATTCATCGGTAAGCGAAATGGATAACACGACGATCACAGGCACGACACAGGCAATGGCCAGCAGAATAAAAATTAGGGTGAACAAAGCATTGATGCCGTTACTTGTGCGGTTGAATTTCTCCAAGCCAGATTGATAGGTGGGTGTCTTTGCCATAGTCTCTCCTCCTAGATCATTGCACTGTCGGAATCGATTTTTTTAACGATCCAGTTAGCACTTAGAATGGTAATACAGCCCAGCATCGATTGGACGAAAGCGGCAGCGGATGCCATTCCTACGGTGGCGGTCTTTAGCTGTTTATAAACTAGGACATCAACTGTTGTGGCCACATTGAAGAGGGAGTTGGAGTCTCGTGTGACCTGATAGAATAGTCCGAAATCCGTGTAAAAAATACGACCTACTGACAGGATGAACATCATGACAATGACCAGCTTTAGCATGGGTAAGGTAATGAAGCGTGTCTGCTGCCAGATTGAAGCTCCATCAATAACTGCAGCCTCATAATAGGTGCTGTCGATTCCCGTGATGGTGGCCAGATAAATAATCATGCCATAACCAATGCTCTTCCAGATGTTTAAAAAGATAAGAATGTAGGGCCAATATTGCGGTTCCATATACCAATTCACTGCATCATGCCCAATACCCACAAGAAATTGATTGAGGATGCCTTTATCAAAGCTGAAGAAGGCCCAGCCTACAGCAGAGACAACTACCCATGACAGAAAGTAGGGCAGAAACATCATGGTCTGATAAACCTTGCTTGCTTTGCGGCTATGCAGCAGGCTGATCATAATGGCGAACATTACCGGTAACACGATGCCAAGAATAATGAAAATGATGTTATACCCTATCGTGTTACGAAGAATGATCCAGGCATCATTTGATTTGAATAAGAATTCAAAGTTTTTGAAGCCGACCCATGAACTATTTATTACGTTGCTAATAAAGTTGCCGCTGATTTTGAAATTTTTAAAAGCAATAATCATACCGAACATCGGTAAGAAAGAAAATAAGATATACCAGATGAATGTCGGCAAGGCGAGCAGGGTTAACTCGGAATCTTGCTTTCGCCAGTGTATGCGCTTTCTAATTTTGCTGCGTTCAAGTTTAGTGCTCATATCATCCGCTCCTTCATGTGTTTCATACATGCTGCCATTTGTAACCGCTTTCCCTGAATTAATTTTATAAAGTACAGTGAGATGCTTCCAGTTAAGAAACATGATACTTCAGTCAACAAACGTTAGATTTAGGATGAATTCCCTTTAAATGCGCAAAAAAAACATGTTCTATGGAGATTTATACACATTGCCTCTGTGAGCAGCTTTGGCATTGTAATACAACGGAATGATGAGCGAAAAGCGCAAGAATGACACACTTCTGGAACATCAACATAGCGGTGAAACGTATATCATCCCGCAGTACAACACGAAATTCTTGATAAGCGAGAATGACATATTTACGATTCGCTCGATTCTATATAGTGTAAATGTAAGCGCTAGCATTAATGCGATTGATAACAATTCGATAGATAATGATGCTCACTCGATGATCAGAATGTTCTCATCATTACCTATAAGGAGGGGATGTCGCGATGCATGAAACAGGAAGCGTACATATGCGAACTGTGAATTCAGCACCGAAAGAAAAGCGTAAGGGCAGAAACGAGACATGGAAGAAGATTTGTCAGAATTGGGAGCTTTACATTTTTATCGCACCCGCATTCTTTTACTTCCTCATTTTCAGCTATGGACCGATGTATGGGATTCAGATTGCTTTTAAGAACTACATTCCGTCAAAGGGCTATTTTGGCAGTGAATGGGTAGGCTTTGATCATTTCATTCGATTTTTTAACTCGTACTATTTCTGGGATTTGCTGTGGAACACGCTCAGTATTAGCTTGTATGAATTAGCCATTGGATTCCCAATCCCAATTATTCTGGCGCTTGCGTTTAACGAAGTGAAGGATGGCTTCTTCAAGCGACTTGTTCAGACCGTTACGTATGCACCTCATTTCATTTCTGTCGTTGTTATGGCGGGGATGATTATTACCTTCTTGTCTCCATCGAACGGTATGATTATTCATGCCATTGAAGGTTTAGGCTTTAGTGCACCGCAGTTTCTGACAAGCCCTGGTTGGTTTAAGACGATGTATGTATTCTCAGGCGTGTGGCAGAGTGCGGGTTGGGGGACGATTATTTATTTGGCGGCACTCTCGGGTGTAGACCCAGGCTTACATGAAGCGGCAATCATTGACGGGGCCTCTCGCTTCCAACGTGTTCGCCACATCAATATACCAGCGCTTATACCGACCATGACCATTCTATTAATTCTGAATATGGGTGGCTTGTTAAGTGTAGGTTTTGAAAAAATATTACTTCTGCAAAATTCGTTAAATATGTCAAGCTCTGATGTGATTTCAACCTTTGTCTATCGATCTGGTCTTGTCGATGCGCAATATAGCTTCTCAACAGCTGTTGGTTTATTTAACTCCATTGTCAATTGCATCCTGCTCATTACGGTGAATCAGATTGTCCGCCGTACGAGCGAGAACAGTCTATGGTAGAAGGAGGTTGGAATTTATGGTATCAGGTATAAAGCTATCTAAGCGAGACCGAATATTCCTAATTTGCATCTATACGTATGTGGCAATAGCATTGCTGTTAGTCGCATATCCCATCTTATATATTATTAGCGCATCCATCAGTGATCCGAAGATGGTTGCTTCCGGTGAAATGTGGCTCTTTCCAAAAGGAATTACCTTTAAGGGGTATGAGATTGTATTTCAGAACTCGAAGATTTGGACGGGGTATGGAAATACGATTTTGTATACATTGCTAGGCACAACGATTAACTTGGTCGTTACGATGCCAGCGGCATATGCACTCAGTCGTAAGGACTTTGTAGGCCGTGGGTTTTTCATGGGGATGTTCATGGTAACGATGTTCATTGGAGGCGGTCTCGTCCCTACATACATGTTGGTAAAAGGGCTAGGCATGGTCAACACGATGTGGGCACTGGTAATTCCTGGCGCAGCGTCAATCTGGAATATTATCGTCTCTCGTACCTTCTTCGCGAACTCCATTCCAGCTGAGCTTCAAGATGCGGCTCAAATCGATGGCGCGACGAATATTCGATTATTCCTGCGGATTGTTCTCCCGTTATCGATGCCAATTATCGCAGTTATGGCCTTATTCTACGGGGTAGGGCATTGGAACAGCTATTTCGGCGCCATGATCTACCTGAATGATGATGCGAAATATCCATTGCAGCTTGTGCTTCGTCAGATTCTCGTTCTTCAGGAAATGCAATCGCAAGTAGGTGGCATTATCGATGCGACAGCTGCAGCAGCCCAGAACAACAAGGCAGAAATTGCTTCACTTGTGAAGTATGGGGTCATTATCGTATCTACGCTTCCGATTATTGCTGTCTATCCATTCTTGCAACGTTATTTCGTGCAAGGTGTCATGATTGGCTCTGTTAAGGGTTGATCTTAAGATACAAGTAAAAAAGGGGAGGTTTTTGTATGATGAATTATCGTAAAACTGGACTCATGTTGTTATGTCTTTCCATGTCAATTTCTATTTTTACTGCATGTGGATCGAGTGGCGATAAGGGGACGGCAAGCACAGAAAGCTCAGACACAGCCGCAGAGGTTCATAAGACGGGCTTTCCTATCGTGGATGATCCGATTGAGCTTTCTATTATGGCACCGGATGTAGGGCGTCAGGATTGGAACAAGATGCCTGTTATTCAGGAATACGAGAAGATGACGAATATTAAGTTAAAGATTCAAAACGCCCCACAAGACAGCTTTGAGACGAAAAAGAATTTGGTATTTGCAAGCGGTACGCTTCCCGATATTTTTTATGCGGCGGATCTAAAAGGATCGGATCAAGTTACCTACGGAAGTCAAGGATTGTTGCTGCCTTTAGAAAAATACATTGATGAGGGCTACGCACCTAATTTAAAAAAAATTCTCGATGCAAATCCGGATATTCGCAAATCAATGACAACACCAGATGGACATATCTATGCACTACGCAATATTCAGCCATCTGCGGTATGGTATCGTGGACCGATGTGGTATAACGGGAAGTTCTTGAAGAAGTTCGGCATGGAGAACAAATTACCGCAGACAACAGAAGAGCTATACAACTATTTGAAGAAGGTTAAAGAGGAAGATGCGAACGGAAACGGTAAAGACGATGAGGTTCCTCTATCCTCTGTGAAATTAGATGATTTACGGATGTTCTTCCTCGGATTCTGGGGGATGTATAACGAGGATATCTACGTAGATAAGGAGAACAAAGTACACTTTCCACAAGCTGAACCAGCCTACAAAGAATATTTAACCTTCTTGAATCGCTTATGGAACGAGAATTTGCTGGATCATGAAACATTCTCTCAAACCGATGAGCAGAAGAAAGCAAAAGGGAAAAACAATCAAGTGGCCTTATTCTCCGATTATTTTCCATACTTCACGCTTGGTGGTGAACCGAGTGAAGATAACCCGATGATGCAGCCTGTATCTAGTGATATTGCTGGAACACCTGTATACGGCAAGCATCCTGGTATTAACACCATTGGCGGTTTCGCGATTTCTAACACGAACCCGAACCCGGAAGCAAGTATGCGCTGGATTGATTACCAATTTAGCGAAGAAGGGTATTCCTTCTGGGCATATGGACCTGAAGGTACGTTATTTAAATACAAAGATAAAGCAACAGGCGAGAAAGAATGGCTGCCAGTTCCAGATGGTACGGATCGTGAAGAATACCGCGGTACAATCACGCCAAACTACGGGATTAATACACCAGGTTCCTATGAGAACAGCTATGTTTTAGGTCTTCGTACTAGCTTTGATGACTGGATTGACAAAGAAACAGCTACAAAGCTTACACCTATTGCAAAGGCTCCCTTCCCATCGGTATTCCTGACGGTAGACCAACAGACGGAAATCAAAACACTCCGTTCCGATTTGGATAAATACGTGAAGGAAATGGAAGCGAAATTCGTTACAGGCGCAGAGCCATTAACCAATTGGGACAAATATATCGCTCAAATGAAAAAAATGGGGTATGAGAAGCTCGAATCAACGTATCAACAAGCATACGATACATGGGCTGCTAGCAAATAATTTGTGAAGCTTATACATTCTCATATTTTGAAAAACTTTCCGGTCATGCTAGGTATGACCGGAAAGTTATGATGAACCCTAACCGAGAAAGGATTATACGGTATCGTTAGGCTCAGTATTGGGATGATTACTATTCATCTGTCGATACTGGCCCGGGGTATAACCGGTTTCCTTTTTGAATTTTCGAATAAAGTTTGGTGTGTCGAGGTAGCCGACGCGCTGGATAATATCTTTTAACGGATCACTTGTTATTACGAGCTGTTCCTTGACCTTATCTAATCGTTTTTGCCAAATATATTGGACGAAGTTGATGCCGACCTTATCCTTGAATGAACGACTGAGATGGGAAGGTGAAATCGTAAACGCAGCAGAAACAGATTCAAGGCTAAGTGAATGATCAACATAGTGCTGGTCGATAAAAGCAACGATATGATCCATAAGTGAATGTTCTTCTTTTTTATGCGTCTGCTCTACCTGTGTACAAATCTGAGTGGCTAAACGGTAGAAATTCTGCTCTATAAGATGGACGGGACCATTCATGAAATGGGGAGAAGCAGACTGCATCATGTTATCCATCTTTAGCTCAACTGCAGTTTTGAGCATGGTATTCAGCAGGTCGAACAATACGCATCGCATCAGCAGGGTAGATCGTTGTTTATTATCAAGCCCATGGATGGCTGTGTGAATAATTTGATTGGCGACTTCGTAGTTGCCCTGCTTCAAGCTTTGTGCAAGCTTTAATAGCTCGTTACTAGGGAGTAACACCGTTTGATCATGGGCACTGGATAGCTTTTCAAAATACACGGTGGTTCCATGCTCGGTCGATTTACGTAATTCGAAGGCGGAGCAAGCCTCAACAAAGGATTGATTAAGCTGCTGAGGGCTCTCATAACATTTGCCTACACCGATCATCGGGTGGATATCCATTATGCCTAATGTATATTCACGGATCGCATCCACGATATGAACGATTTGTGCAGCGAGTGCCTCATCATCTTCGAGCTGTAAGCTCACAATGAGTGCGAGCTGATCCAATTGCGGGAGCTCTACACCGTATACTTGTGCAGCAAGCGCTGGAAATTCAATATACGCAAGCTTGCGATGTACTTCTTGTCGCGCCTGAAGATGCTGCTGTTCTAAGTCATCCCAGCCCATCATCATGACAAAATGATGACTTTGCTCGAAGTGCAGATGAAAGGTATCGAATATTCCATGCGTCATCATTTGTGCATGTCCATGCTTTAATAGCATGGAGAGAACATGGTTGCGTGCATAGGGCTCTTGGAGATCAACCTTGGAGCTATACTGCTGTAATGTTGATCGTATATACTCGAGCTCATTTCCGGAGGCCGGTGTATCTGTTTTTTTGTTCGTGAAGCGAACGAGCTCAGCAATCGGAAGATATTGCATCCGAGCGAATAATAGAGCGATGGCCGTTCCTACAATGGCGATCACAATGAATAAAATAATGATGAAGCTCCGAACATTAAGCACGCTACTGAAAAATTGATTACTCGCCATTAAAGTCACATATGACCAGCCATTGACATCCGATGTGACGGAAATAACCGAATGATCTTCGTTGTTTATCGATAGATTATGTATGCCGGGTGGAAGCTCTGATAACCGTTGGATATCCTGTTGGCTAACTGTATCTCCATGGCCACTATAGGATAAAACACGTCCATGATTATCAAAAATATACGTTAATCCTCGATAGTTACCGAGAACGGAATCGATCAGATATGCCAACTCTTTCTCTTTAATGAGGTACATGACAGAAGCATATGGATCTGAGGTGTTGGGAATGATCGGCAGGATATAGGTTAATACAGATTGCTCGAGTGGTGAATTTTGATTCAGCATGTTCGTAAGTCGAATGGATGGAAATTTGGACGAGTTTAAAGCAGTCACAAGTTCATCATTCTTCCAGCTTCCAAACTGATAGGAGCTACGAAATACATCCAGGCTATACATGCCATGATTGGAATAAATATTAGGGTCATGATGATAGTACAGAAATATATCCTCCACAATGGAATTGGAAGATTTGTAGCTATCTAGTGCCGCTATCGCGTCACGACTTTCATAAGGATCCAGTATGCGATAATGAGCGAGACGAGCGTCGTATGACATCCGTGACGCCATATCTCTTAAATCATTCATGCGTCCATCCACTACCGTTTTAATTTGGGTGAGCTGATTAAAGTGAGCATTTTCAATCTCCTTTTGTAAATTATCGGTAGCATTTCGGTAAATGAAAACGATTACAAATATAAGCGGAATAAGAAGGATAAGTAGATACGAACCAGTGAATTTCAGAAACAATTTCGATTTGAAATAGTTATAGTTCAAAGTGTTTTCCCCCTTTTTATGGAGTATACATGGAGATGTTTCTATCAAGCTTTGAATACAGCAAGATATAGATCGGCGCTTGAATACTTATTTATATTCCATAATAGGATGTTTATAGCGGATATTTATTTTTATGTCAAATGTTTTTTTGAAAATATATCATACTAAATCAATAGAATCGCAGCCTCAGAAGAGCTGCATGGAGGGCGTGCAAATGAGTGACGCTAATGTTGTCGAGGAGCAAATTGTTGTTGAAGGAGTTCACAATTACAGCACAGAGGAGGAGTACGTTAAGCCGGAGGATTCGCAGCTATTAGATCAGCTGGAATGGTTCAAGGATCAGAAGCTGGGCTTGATGATGCACTGGGGACCTTATTCGCAGCTTGGACTTGTTGAATCGTGGGCGCTTAGTGATAAAGATGGAGATTGGTCACGGGACGATATTGATTGGGGGGTTGATTCGACGGAGCTGAAGCGGCAATACTTCGGGCTGAATAAAACCTTTAATCCGCTCCGTTTTGAGCCTGAGAAGTGGGCAGAGGTTGCTGCAGAAGGTGGCTTCAAATATTTAAATTTCACAACGAAGCATCACGATGGCTTCTGTATGTGGGATACGCAGACAACAGATTATCGCATCACGGGTAAGGATTGTCCTTTCCATGCACATAAGTACGCGGATATTTGTAAGAACGTATTTGATGCTTTTCGGGCCAAGGGACTTGGGATCTCTGCCTACTTCTCCAAAGCGGATTGGCACACACCAACATACTGGGCCCCAGGTATGGAGACGGGGACGTTCATGAATCGAGGTCCTTCGTATCCAACACAAGATTATCCATGGCTATGGGAGCAATTCGTGCAGTACACACATGATCAGATCATGGAATTGATGACGAAATATGGTCGGATTGAAATGCTCTGGTTGGATGCGGGATGGGTGTGTCCACAGAATAAGAATAATCCACAGGATATTCGGTTGGGTGAAGTGGTAGAGAAGGCACGTCTGCATCAGCCGTGGCTACTAAGTGCAGACCGTACCGTTGGCGGACCTTATGAGAATGTCGTTACACCAGAGCAAACGTTGCCCGCGCGTCCCCTGCATATCCCATGGGAAAGCTGTATTACGATGGGGACTGCGTTCTCTTATCGGTATGAGGATCATTACAAGACGACACGTCAATTAATTCATTTGCTCGTTGAAGTTGTAGCCAAAGGTGGTAACCTGGCACTTAATGTCGCACCACAACCAGATGGCCGCTTGTCAAGAGCAGCGATGGATCGGATGAAAGGAATGGGCAGTTGGCTCAAAGTCCATGGTGAGGCGATTTATGGAACACGCATATGTACGCCATACTCCGTTGGAAGTACACATTTCACGAAAAAAGGCGATGTCATCTATGCTATCCATCTGTACTCAAAAGAGCAGGAACTCGTGATCAGTGAGATTTGTATTTCACTCGAGCAGGCTGTGACGCAAATAGATCTTGTTGGCGGACAAGAGAATCTAACATTCGAACGAACAACAACTGGATTGATCGTTCATTTACCAGAGAGCGAGCTTACGGGAATTGCCCCAATTGCACATGTATTTCGCATAAAATAACGAGTTAACTATGGGAGGAAGAGCAGATGCAACAGTGGTTCACCGATGCAAAGCTAGGAATTTTCATTCACTATGGGATTTATGCGGTACAAGGAGTTGCAGAATCATGGTCTTTCTATAACGGGAGAATGTCTTATGAGGACTATATGAAGCAATTGAATGGCTTTACGGCCTCTATATTTGATGCGAAGTATTGGGCAGAGCTGATTGCGAAGTCAGGAGCCAAGTATTCTGTTCTAACGACGAAGCATCATGACGGAGTAGCCTTATTTGATACGAAGTTCAGTGATTTGAGCGTTATGAAGGCGACACCTGCCAAGAGAGATATTATTAAGGAGTGGTCTGAGGCGATTCGAGATCAGGGTCTTCGCGTAGGGATGTATTACTCCCTCATTGACTGGTCTCATCCTGATTATCCATCAGTGTATGAGAAAGGCGTCGTACCAGATGACTTGAGTCAGGTAAATCGTTATTCAAGTCCGATGGATGGTGTCCAAGATCCAGAGCGATGGGAGAGATTTCTGGCATTTAACCGTAACCAACTGGGAGAAGTGTTAACGGATTATGGTCAGGTTGATCTGTTATGGTTCGATGGGGATTGGGAACGAAGCGCAGAGCAGTGGGGATTGCCAGCATTCAAAGATTATCTGAAATCATTTAATCCTGATCTTATTATAAACTCACGCTTGCAAGGGTATGGGGATTATAAGACGCCCGAGCAAGGTCTTCCCATTACGCGTCCGGAAGGTCCGTGGGAATTCTGCACGACGATAAATACGTCATGGGGTTATGTGCATACAGACCACAATTATAAATCATTAAATCAAATGATCCGAATGTTCTGTGACTGTATCAGCATGGGCGGGAATATGCTGTTAGATATTGGGCCCATGGAGGATGGAACGATTGATCCTAGGCAGGAAGCGATCTTGCTCGGACTAGGTGATTGGATACGTACACATGAAGAAGCCATCTATGGAACACAAGAGGGTATTATGACACGCTATTATTTAGGCGGCAGTACATTGTCTCCGGATAAGAAGAACTTGTACCTCTTCGTTTACGATACACCTAGGGAGAACATTTGCCTCAAAGGGCTGTGTAATCCCATTACAAAGATTACGGTGCTTCACTCAGGCAAGGAGCTCACCCATGAAATTCACGGTGGTGTGCCGTGGTTTCACATACCAGGTACAACTTGGATTCATATAACACCTGAAGAAATGCATGATCAAGTGACAGTGCTTAAATTGGAATTCGATGAAGAAATTGAGATGTACGGCGGCTCAGGCGCAGTTGTAACGCACAACTAAAGTACATTAACGGATAGAGGAGCATTCACATGGTAAATCGAAGTGGAGTACCAGCGCCTCACATGGTTTCATACGCCCCCAAGCATTATCTGTGCAGACGAGCGACGGAGTCGCTTGTCTTGGATGGGAAGCTAGATAAGCCCTTTTGGCAGCATGCAGCATGGACAGAAAAGTTTGTGGATATTGAAGGAGATCTGCGTCCGATGCCAGGAAAGGATACGAGAGTAAAGATGCTGTGGGATGATGAGTATTTTTACTTTGGTGCAGAGCTGATGGAAGATCAGATCTGGGGAACGCTGACAGAACGTGATTCCGTTATTTTTTACGACAATGATTTTGAGATTTTTATAGATCCGACAGGAGATTCCCATCAGTATTACGAGTTTGAGATTAACGCCTTGAACACGGTATGGGACTTACTCCTTGTGAAACCTTATCGTGACGGAGGTCCTCCAATCAACGGTTGGGATATCCAAGGGTTGAAGACGGCTGTTCATATCGCAGGTGAGTTAAATAACCCGCACGCTGACAATCGGAAATGGACGGTTGAAGTTGCAATACCATGGAGTAGTTTAAAAGAATGTGCCACGGATCGACGATCACCATACGCTGGGGAGTTTTGGCGTGTTAATTTTTCACGTGTTGAATGGCGGACCGAGGTTGTCGATGGAAAGTATCGTAAGCTTCTCAACCCCGACACAGGAAAGCCTTATCCTGAGGATAATTGGGTGTGGTCACCACAAGGAATCATTAATATGCATTATCCAGAACTGTGGGGCTATGTTGTATTCGTGAATGAAGCGGGTCCATATCACTTCGACATCCCTCGGGATGAACATATCAAATGGGAATTACGGAAGCTCTATTATCGTGAGCGGAACTATTACGAAACACACGGCATGTTCACAACCGATTTTATTACATTATGTGAAGAGGATACATGGACCATAGAACCAAGCATTGAAACGACGACTAAAACTTTTATTATATCTGCATCAACATCAGATAAGACGTCCCGTCTTTACATTCGCGAGGACGGGTTTCTCTGGAAGGAGTGATTGGATATGGAACTGATTGAACGTAAGTTTCAGGAGAAGAAGATTTTGGCCAAGAGACGTGCAACGCAGTTATTTCAAATCTTTGAACAGGACTTGACGGAAGAAGAAATAATTGCACTTAAGTATCTCTATGCGTATATGCCAGTGAATGATTTGGCGGATTACAGTGGAGAGCTTTTCTTGAATCATGTGAGAACGACACTTAAGATTCGCCGAGATATGCCATGGCAAGTACCGGATCATATATTTTTACATTTCGTGCTGCCCTATCGTGTTAATACCGAAAACATTGAAGATCACCGCCATATTCTTCATAAGCAATTAGAGAAGCGAACTAGTAAGTTGACTATGACGGAAGCTATTCTTGAGACGAATTACTGGTGTCATGAAATGGCAACGTACATTGGGAGTGATTTGCGGACGATTTCGCCATTAACGATGATTCGAAATGCACGTGGGCGTTGCGGTGAAGAATCCACACTAGCTGTGGCAGCCCTTCGCAGTATAGGTATACCTGCACGTCAAGTGTATACGCCACGTTGGGCTCATTGTGATGATAACCACGCATGGGTGGAGGCATGGGCAGACGGTGAATGGTATTTTATTGGGGCTTGCGAACCGGAAGCCCGTCCTAATCAAGGGTGGTTTGGACCTCCAGCGCGTAGAGCGATGTTAATTAACACACGTATTCTCGCTAACTATCAAGGTCCAGAAGAGATTACGCTTGCAGATGAGTGGTTCACTGAAATTAATGTATTGGAAAATTACGCATCCACACGGATAATTACGGTTCATGTGAAGGATGAATTCGAGCAGCCTGTGCAGGATGCAGAAGTACAGTTCCAAGTGTATAACATGGCCGAATTTTACCCGATAGCCGTCCTATCTACCAATGCTCAAGGGGAAGCCACCTTCAAAACAGGTCTCGGTGACCTCATGATTCGTGCGGCAAAGAGTGGGAAGTGGGGGGAAGTGAAAATTTCAGTCGCGGCCTGTGATTGTGTTGAGCTTGTGTTGGATCAAGAAAATCAGCCCGATGCAGGCACGGTGGTCGATTATGATATGGTACCGCCTCCAGCGTGTGAAGGTGAGGTCATAGAGGAACTGTCTGAAACTCGTATCCAGCGACATCATGAACGTTTGGAGGAAGGGATCTCGATTCGAGCGAAATATGAAGTGACTTTTGTGACAGAAGAAGCAGCGAGGAGGCTCGGGATAACACTGGGTCTCCCGGAAGATCGTGTATGGACAGTGCTTCAGAAGGCACGTGGTAACAGTATAGAGATAGCCGCCTTTTTGGAAGCAGCCACATCCGTGTATGGAGAATGGGTATTACGGTTATTAGAGTGTTGTAATGACAAGGATTTAATCGACACATTCATTCCAACCCTTACAGATCATGTGGCTGGTGCACTTGCTGTACGTGGTGAACTCACGGAGGAAGTGTTCGTTCCCTACATTCTGCGTCCTCGTGTACATTCCGAGATGATTACACCGTATCGTACATTTTTCCAACAAGCTTTCACTTCAGATGAGGTGGCATTGTTCCTTCAGGACCCAACGAAGCTAGTCCAATTCATAGATGAAACGTGGGATATATGGACAGACCTTCCGAATCTGAAAGGGAAGGGAACGGCAGTGGGTACCTTTGAATTGCGCGTAGGTGATCGCAGTTCCCTGGATATCATGTTCGTATCCATTTGTCGTAGTTTAGGAATCCCAGCGCGATTGCATCCCATTGAATCCAAGCCGCAATTTATGGTGGATAATATTTTCGTGGATGCTCAATTTACTAAAGGCGTTGTTGGAGGCGGGATAGAATTAGCGAACGGCACTCTCATCCTTCATCGTGATCAAGGTGCAGGGACAGTCCAACCAACGGCTTCCTACTATGAGAATTTCACCTTAGCTCGGCTGGAGAACGGTTTTTATAAAACCTTATGTTACCCGCATGGCGCAAATGACCTATATGATACACCCCTTGAGGTTGAGCAGGGAGCATACCGTCTGACGACAGGCGTACGATTAAAGGATGGCACCGTGCTTATAAAGTTCACTTATTTCCATATTGCAGAAGGGGAAGAGACGAAGCTGGTCATGAAATATCGTCAATCCACATTAGAAATTCCAGTGTACGGCAAGGTGGAACGACTTAAGCAGCTGAGCTCATGGACAGGTGTGGAGCAGACTTTTGCAGATCTTCTGGGTGGAAAGAGCGCCTATGTCGCTTGGCTGGAGCCGGAACGAGAGCCTTCAAAGCATTTGCTTCGTGAACTCTCTGAGTTGAAGCATGAGTTCAATGCGCTAGGTGCTCCCATCATTCTCGTGGTGGGTGATGAGCAATGGACAGTCTCGTTTCGTCCCGAGGACTATCCCGATCTTCCGACAAATACAGTGTTTGTTCGTGATTCAACATATAATCTATTACCTGAATTCTTTGCATCTTCCCAAGCGAGTGAAGCGGGCTTTCCCCATCTTATCATTGTGGACCGTGAAGATCAGATTCGGTACATGTCATCAGGATATAAGATTGCAGCGAGCAAGGAAGCGATTCAAATCTTAACTAGGGTGTGAAGGGATGGATCAACAAATGATTGTAGCAGGCTACGTGAGTGACTCCAAACTATCTGAGTTAACGCATGACCATTTGATGAAGTTAACGCATCTCAACGTTGCATTTGGTTATGTGAAGGATGAGCAGATTACAACAGCGCATTTGCAATGCACGAACCAGCTACAAGAGATGAAAGCGATATATCCGAATCTGACGCTGCTGCTCTCCGTTGGCGGATGGGGGAATGGGGGCTTCTCTGAGGCTGCCTATACCGAAGAAGGACGTCAGAAATTCGCAGCGTCGGCTGTGCAAGTGATAACAGATTTCCCGTTCGATGGAATCGATTTGGATTGGGAGTATCCTTGTTACAGTGAAGCGGACATTGAAGCATCGCCGGAGGATAGATACAATTTCACACTGCTACTAAAGGCGATTCGAGATGCACTAGATGTGAAAGGTACAGCGGATGGCAGGCATTACTTGCTTACAATTGCGGCAGGTGCTGATCAATATTACATTGATGGCACCGAGATGGATCAAGTACAGCGATATTTGGATTTTATACAGTTGATGACCTACGATATGCGTGGCGGATTCCAGATTCTAACGGGACATCATACGAATTTATTTCATACGACAGGAGATTTGTATCGTATCAGTACAGAGGCATCGGTGAATATGTTCATTCAGGCAGGCGTCCCCCGAGAGAAAATCGTCATTGGCGTGGCGTTCTATTCCCGAATGTGGAAGCAGGTGCCGAATAAGAATCATGGATTTCTGCAAATGGCCGGCACAACAGGTGGCTATGGCCCAGAATATACAGAACTGTTTGCTAATTACATCAATCAGAATGGCTACACACGGCATTGGGACGATGAGGCGAAAGCACCGTTTTTATTTAATGGAGACACGTTTATTTCCTATGATGACGTGGATTCGATCACACATAAATGTGAGTATGCCAAACGTGAAAGACTTGCGGGCGCCATGTTCTGGGAATATAGCTGTGATAAGACACACACGCTGATTGATGCACTGTATAGAGGCTTAAATGAGAGCGTGAAGTGATGCTACCTGTTCAATTAGTTAAGAAACATGATACTTCAGTCAACAAACGTTAGATTCAGGATGAATTCCCTTTTAATGCGCTTTATTATGATTTAAAGTAGGGGTGCAAGCAGGGCTAGACATCCTGATAACGTTGTTGCAGATCACAATTGTACACATGAAAGGAGTTTATGAAATGAGCAAAATTATTGGTGAAGCACTATCAAATATTCCTTGGCAGGATAAGCCGAGTGGCTATAACGCTCCAGTGTGGCGATATACCCATAATCCGATTATTCAGCGAGATGCACAATTAAACTCGAACAGTATTTTTAATTCCGCAGTTATTCCTTTTGAAGAGGGATATGCAGGGGTATTCCGTTGTGACTCCAGATCTGTAAGTATGGACATATTCGCTGGCTTCAGTCAGGACGGGCTTCAATGGGAGATTAATGAGAATCCGATTCAATTCGAAGGCGACGAATATGTAACAAAGCGGGAGTATCGTTACGATCCACGCGTCTGCAAAATCGAGGATAAATATTATGTTTCTTGGTGTAATGGATACCATGGTCCTACCATTGGTCTCGCATATACGTATGATTTCAAAACCTTTCACCAATTAGAAAACGCTTTCCTGCCATACAACCGGAATGGTGTATTATTTCCGCGCAAAATAAATGGAAAATATGCGATGTTAAGCCGTCCAAGTGATACAGGGCATACACCATTTGGAGATATCTTTTTTAGTGAGAGCCCTGACCTGACGTACTGGGGAAAGCATCGTTACGTGATGGGTACGATCAACTCGGACGCTTCTGCATGGCAATCGAAGAAAATTGGTCCAGGGCCGGTTCCAATCGAAACAGATCGCGGATGGTTGTTAATCTATCATGGTGTAATAAATACATGTAACGGGTTCGTTTATCGGATGGGTGTTGCTTTATTAGATTTGCATGAGCCATGGAAGGTGTTAGGACGCTCACGGAACTATATTCTTGGACCAGAGACATTGTATGAATGTGTAGGAGATGTGCCGAATGTCACCTTCCCTTGCGCAGCACTTTCCGATGGTGATACAGGCCGAATTGCAATTTACTATGGCTGTGCTGATACGGTAACAGGGGTTGCGTTCACAACTGTAGATGAGTTGTTCGACTATATGGATAAGTACCCGCTAGAGAATTAGTAGAGAAAGCGCAGCATCATGGCTAGTTAGAATAACTATAGGGAGAGATCGAGATGTCCGTTAAACGACCTTGGAAAATATACGCAATCCATCATTCTCATACAGATATCGGGTATACAGAGCGTCAGGAGAAAATTCAGCAGTATCATGTTAATTTCATTCGCCAGGTCCTGCATATTTTACGTGAAAGCAAATCGGGACGCCGTCCGGAATGGCAAGGATTTAAGTGGGTTTGTGAGACATTTTGGCCGATTGAAACCTTTCTGATGCAGGCGACAGAGCAAGAGAAGATAGAGTTCGCTGAAGGCGTGAGTCAGGGAGCTATCGGGTTGTCGGGGACTTATCTAAATATGACAGAATTAATTGGTAAAGAGCTGTTCCAATCGATGATTGCGCGGGTGTGTGATTACGGACAGTCCATAAAAATTCCTGTAACATCGGCAATGACAGCAGATATCAACGGTTTCAGCTGGGGGTATGGTCAGGTCCTGCTGGATGCTGGGATCCAGAATCTGTCCACCTGTATTCATACGCATCACGGAATGTTCCCTTGCTGGAAGAAGCAGCAGCCGTTCTGGTGGGAGATGCCTTCAGGGGATCGCCTGTTGACGTGGAGCGGAGAGCATTATGTGTTCGGAAATGATCTGGGGCTTGTACCTGGCATGGGCGGTAAATATACGATTAAAGATGAGTTTGATATGAGCAAGGGCGCGGATTTTGAAATAGCTGAACAACGGATCGGGCGTTATATCGATCGTCTGACAGAGGATGGCTATGCATTTGATTTCTTTCCGGCAATGTTCTCAGGCTTGCCTACGGATAATAACCCGCCAAATGCGGCGGCCATAGAGTTTATCCAGCAATGGAACGAGAAGCATGGGGAGCGTATTGTAATTCAAATGGCTACGCTAGATGACTTCTTTGCAGAGGTCCGTGCCCATGCAGTACAGCACCCGGAAGATATTCCTGTCTATCGCGGAGATTGGCCCGATTGGTGGACGGATGGGGTTGGCTCGACACCAAAGCATGTACAAGTATTCCGTGAGGCACAGCGGGTGTATCAAAAGGTAAGAAGACTGGATCCTAATTATGACATCATATCCCCGGAAGCTATTAAAGAAATGGAATATCAATTAACGATGTTCGCTGAGCACACATGGGGCTATCATTCTTCGATTTCAGAGCCTTGGAACCCGTTTGTTCAAGAGTTAGGGCTGCGCAAGGAAGCGTTCGCTGCAAATGCGAGCACCGCTGCATATCGTGCGTTGTATGAAATCCTTGAAGCCAAGGGAGATGCCCTGCTTGCACCGGGTCGGCCGATGAAGTTCAAAATTTGCAATCCCTACAGCTATGTTCAGGAGGATCATGCTCATCTTATTCTTGAGGGTTGGTATTACGAGCAGATTAAAGAAGGGTTTGAGGTGCGTGATTTCAATACAGGTGAGGTGCTCCCATCTCAACTGCGTCTTGCGCATCGCGGGGTGATTGTAACCATTCCGGTCATGCTGGAGCCCCGGGAAGAAAAAGTGCTTCATATCGTAGCGGTTAAGCCAACAATCAAAACCGCATATATGAACGATTATGTGGCGTCGGATCGTGTATTGGATTTGGATGTTTCCCATGAAGTAAAGGACTTCCATGTGACATCCACCTATGCTGAAACACCATTTGTACGCATTGAATGGAAGAAGGGTGAAGGAATCACCTCTTGGAAGGATAAGCAGACTGGGCAGGAGCTGCTGCGTGCGGACCGGAATCATCATGCATTCACGCCGGTATATGATGTTACGCCAGCCACAAAGGTGGTCGAGATGACGGAGGTTCGCCGTCTTATGGGCCGTAATCGGAAAGGTCCGGATGCGATTGTATCTACAGGTATGTTGACAAGTGCAGTGATTGTTGGACAGGGAGAGCTTTATAGCATGATTCAATTAACCTATGAAGTTTCTGGTTGCGAGCATTATTCCTTGTTCTTAACCGTGTATGCGGATCGTCCGCGTGTGGACGTGGCGGTACGTATGCATAAGGAGAGTGTGTGGAAGCCTGAGAATTTGTATATTTCACTTCCGTTTGGCGGCGCATTGACAACTCCAGCGCAGGATCTGTGGGTGGATAAGATGGATGCATTAACTCGACTGCGTAAGGATCAATTGCCAGGTAGCTTGGCTGATTATACGGCTGTTGGTGAAGGTGCTGCGTATATTTCGAAGGAGCAAGGTATTGTGATTGCGATGCCAGACACTCCATTGATTCAACTAGGTTCCTTGGAGCATAAATATCGTCTCCTGAATGGCGATGCCAGACTGGAACAGGACCCTGCACACTTGTACGCCTGGGTGATGAATAACTATTGGGAAACCAACTTTGCAGCTACGCTTGGCGGCTTCTATGAATTCCGCTATTACATTACATGGGGTGAGAAGTTTAACAACCCTGAAGTATCGTTCGACATGTGTCGGGGGATGAATGCAGGAATCCTGGCGTGGAGACAATTCTAGTTCATGTGAACGGGAGGAATTGTAAGCTATGAGATATAAAGATTCATCCTTGCCGATTCATGAGCGTGCTATAGATTTATTGGCTCAAATGACGCTGGAGGAGAAGATCGGGCAGCTCCTCCAGCCCTTTGGCTGGAAGGCGTATGAGAAATCAGAAGGCAAGATTCAATTGACAGAAGTATTTAAGGAAGCAATTGCAAACGGTGGCGTGGGTTCTTTGTATGGTGTGCTGCGTGCAGATCCTTGGACAGAGGTAACATTGGAAACGGGGTTGTCACCTTTGGAAGGCGCAGAAGTAACGAATCTGATCCAGCAATATGCGATTGAGCATACACGTCTGGGTATTCCGATTCTGCTGGGCGAGGAATGCTCTCATGGTCATATGGCGATTGGCAACACCGTCTTTCCCGTACCGCTTGCCATGGGAAGTACATGGAATAGGGAATTATTCCGGCAGATCTGCCAAGCAGTGGCTGCAGAGACTCGGGCTGGGGGAGGGGCAGCCACCTACTCCCCAGTACTAGATATTGTACGTGATCCGCGCTGGGGGCGAACAGAAGAATGCTTTGGGGAAGATCCATATTTGAATAGTGAAATGGCAGTTGCTGCAGTGAGGGGCTTACAAGGCGATTCATTAAATACAGACCATTCGATCCTGGCAACACTAAAGCATTTCGTCGCGTATGGCAGCTCGGATGGTGGTCGTAATGCTGACACCGTGCGGATGGGAAAACGCGAGTTAATGGAGAAGGATTTGCTGCCTTTCCAGAGGGCAATTGAAGCTGGGGCCAAATCTGTTATGACAGCTTACAATGAGATCGATGGTGTTCCTTGTACCTCGAACAAGGCATTGTTAACAGATGTACTTCGTGAGCAATGGGGCTTTGACGGCTTCGTCATTACGGATTGTGGTGCGATCAGCCAGCTTAAACACGGTCACCAGATTTGTGAGACCGAAGAAGAGGCAGCATCACTTGCACTTAAAGCTGGTGTGGATATGGAGATGTCTGGTGAAACATTTGGCAGATGTCTAATGAATGCATTGCGGCTAAAGCTGATTGACATTTCCGATGTTGATCTCGCAGTCGAACGAATTCTGCATGTGAAGTTTGAATTGGGATTGTTTGAACGCCCCTTTGTTGATCCGGCTACAGCACAGCGTGTCGTTGGACAACAGTTGCATTTAGAGATGGCGCGACAAGCTGCACGTGAAAGCATCATTCTTTTGAAGAATCATGATAAGGCTCTGCCGCTTTCTCCGTCCCTTGGTAAGATTGCTGTTATTGGGCCGAATGCCAACAATATTTATAATCAATTGGGTGACTATACTTCACCACAGGAGCGTCATCACATTATTACCGTTTTGGACGGGGTTCGTGCTAAATGTGCAGGACTCAGCGAAGTGCTGTATGCTCCGGGCTGCCGCGTGAAAGATCCATCGAAAGCAGGCTTTGAGGTGGCAATGGAGGCGGCGTCAGCAGCGGATACCATTATTGCGGTTGTCGGGGGATCAAGTGCCCGTGATTTCGGTGAAGGTACAATTAATTTGAAGACAGGGGCTGCCGTCATTACGGATCAATTTAGTCTTAGTGATATGGATTGTGGGGAAGGTTTCGATCGTGCAGAGCTGAACTTATGCGGTGTGCAACTTGATCTGCTGCAGGAGCTGCACAGCTTGAACAAAAAACTGATTGTTGTCTATATCAATGGTCGTCCCATTGTCGAGCCATGGGTAGATGAGCATGCGGATGCCATTTTGGAGGCTTGGTACCCGGGACAGCAGGGCGGGCATGCGATTGCTGATATTTTGTACGGGAACTATAATCCATCCGGCCGGCTTACACTTTCCATTCCAAAGCATCCAGGGCAATTACCGATTTACTACAATAAGAAACGCTCCAGAGGTCATCGCTATCTCGAGGTGGACTTTCATCCGCAATATGTGTTTGGTTATGGACTAAGCTATACAAGCTATCAATACGAGCATATTCGCTTGGATCAGACACAAATAGAGTTGGATGATTCTTGTACTGTATCCGTGGAGGTTACGAATATTGGCGAAGTAGCTGGACATGAGGTTGTTCAACTATATATCAAAGATTGCACTAGCACAATCACACGCCCGGAACGAGAATTAAAAGGATTTCAGAAGATTTATATTGAGCCTGGTGAGATGCGTACCGTTCAATTTCATATTACTCCGCGGGAGCTGCAGTTTGTCGGTTCTGATTTGCAGTGGACGGTTGAGCCCGGCAAATTTGAGATCATGATTGGATCGAACGTAGGAAATACCATTTCAACAAGCTTAGAGGTTGTTCCTCGTAACTTGAGATAGTAATCACAGGAGGGTTACCAAATTATGAAAGAGCATCGTTTACCTACTATTGAAATTAATAAGTTCCCTCTGCCTCAGGCGGTTCAGCAAGTCATGAAGGACGCTAGTGAACGTCTGGCTCATCGTCCGAAGCTGCGTCAATTATTTCAGAATTGTTTTCCAAATACACTAGAAACAACTACTAAGCTGTTGGATGACGGAACAACATTTGTGTTAACTGGCGATATTCCGGCGATGTGGCTGCGTGACTCTGTTGAGCAGGTTATTCATTATGTTCCTTTTGCCAAGGAAGATGCTGAGCTTGGGCGGATTCTAGAAGGCTTAATACGCCGTCATATGTTTTATATTCAAATTGATCCTTATGCGAATGCCTTTAACGAGTCAGCAAATGATTGGCACTGGAATGCAACGGATGAGACAGACAGCTCACCTTGGGTATGGGAGCGTAAATTTGAGCTGGATTCCATGTGCTTCTCATTCCGCTTGGCATATCTATATTGGAAAGAAACTGGACGCACCGGGATCTTTGATGAAGTTTTCCGAACCTCACTACTGAAGATGTTGAACGTATGGCAGATTGAGCAGGAGCACAAGGAGCAGTCAACCTACCGCTTTCAACGTCACAACGGCATCATGATAGATACATTACGTAAGAACGGTTTGGGGATGTCGGTAAATAATGTTGGACTGATCTGGTCAGGCTTCCGCCCCAGTGACGATGCGTGTGACTTTCACTTCAATATTCCATCGAATATGTTCGCCGCTGTAACGCTTCGACAATTGCAGGAAATTGCTCAATATGTATATAGAGATTCAAAGCTTGTAGCCCGAATGTCGGCAATGGAAGAAGAAATCCGGCATGCCATTGAGCTTTATGGAATCATTGACCATTCCAAATACGGCAAGATGTATGCGTTCGAAACGGATGGTTTCGGTAACCATTTATTGATGGACGATGCAGGTACTCCGAGCTTAATGTCAGCGCCCTATCTAGGTTACTGTGCGCCAGACGATCCGATATATTTGAATACCCG
The DNA here is from genome assembly GCF_002264395.1 of Paenibacillus sp. VTT E-133291. Classification (GTDB taxonomy): domain Bacteria; phylum Bacillota; class Bacilli; order Paenibacillales; family Paenibacillaceae; genus Paenibacillus_AQ; species Paenibacillus_AQ nitricinens. The sequence continues at coordinate 4,255 of NZ_NFVA01000073.1, read as the reverse complement.
CAAATTTGCTCTGAGTGAGGATAATCCCTATTTCTTCAAAGGCGAGAAGCTCAGCGGCATTGGCAGTCCGCATACTAGCACGGGATTCGTATGGCATCTTGCTTATACGATGCAGGGCTTAACCGCAGTTGATCCGCAAGAGATGCTCGAGATGATTGAAATCTGTGAGTCGACAGATGCTGGTACTGGATTTATGCATGAGGGATTTGATGTCAATGATTCAACCCAATTTACACGTGAGTGGTTCGCTTGGTCGAACAGCCAGTTCGCACAGCTTGTGTGGAAGGCATTGGAATCAGGCATATTGCCCTAAAATAAATCACTATGAGCGGGATAGAGCTCACTAACTGTATAGGAGTGACAACTATGTTCGAGAAAAGACCTATTAACCCTATTCGGTATACTCAACAAATCAAGCCAGATACAGTTACGCCATATGCAAAAGCCGGAGTCCAGCGAGGTTTTGAGGCAATACTATCCCCGCTCCTACAACAAGCTGCGATGAATTCCACTAGTATTATTAATGTAGCTATTGACGGAACGCATGGTGCCCGATATCAGCACGTCCTGGCAAGGATCATAGATGTATTGGAACAAGAGGGGTATAAGACAGTTCTCATCGGAACCAATAGCTTTATGAAGACTAGTGAAGAGCTGCGCAAGTTCTTTGAAGCGAATATTACAGATAATCGTGCATTTGGTTATTTTTCGGATGCTAAGATTACAGATTATTTCATTCCAGAAGCACAAGATAAGATAGACAACTTCAAAAAACAGATTCAATTACCTGTCGACCAAACAACCTTCATCATCACGTTCGGACCAGGGGCTTATTGGCTCGGGAACGGCAACTACGATATTACCTACTTCTTGGATGTATCTCGTGAGTATCAGCAATTGGAACATAAAGCACATTTATTGAATTTCGGCTTTAGTTGGAACCGAGATGTGGTGGAGAAGTATAAAATCTGTCTATTTGTGGAATGGCCAGTGCTGGAAACTTACCGAAAAGAAGTATTGGATTCGATCCACTATTACGTGGATATGAATGAGCCAGAGTGTCCCAAGCTAACGACGGTCTTCACCCTACGCCAGATAATTGCAGATATCGCCAAGTCCCCTATGCGTGTGAAACCATTCTTCGCGCCAGGGATATGGGGCGGTCAATATTTGAAGAAATTCGCGGAGCTTCCGAAGGAGTGGGCCAACTGCGCATGGAGCTTTGAGCCGATTGCACCGGAGAACTCTATTTTGCTGAAATACAACGACGAAATAATCGAGGTACCCTTCCTCATAGTCATGCATTATGAGCATCCGGCCATTCTCGGGAATCGTATTGTCGGGCTGTTTGGTGATTATTTTCCGATTCGCTTCGACTACCTTGATACCATCGACGGAGATAGCTTGTCATGCCAGGTACATCCGAAGCAGGAGTATATTCGTGAGACATTTAATGAATTTATGGCACAACAAGAATCGTATTATATCATGGAGAATTTAGAGAATACATCAGTGTTCTTGGGACTGACCGAACAATGTACGAAGGAGGAATTCTTTAACGCGGTACACGATGCACAAGAAACTGGTGAACCGATTCAGATCACTGACTTCGTTAATCAATATGAAGCGAATAAGGGGGATTTATTCTTAATTCCTACAGGGACCGTTCATGCCTCTGGAAAGAATAACTTAGTGCTCGAAATATCCTCTACGACATGGTGGTTTACGTTCAAAATCTACGATTTTCTTCGTAAAGGAATGGATGGCAAGCCACGTCCTATTAATATTGAACATGCTTTTGACAATATTGATTTCGATAAAAAAACGGCATGGGTTGAGGACAATTTGATTCCTAAGCCAAGCTTGCTGAAAAAGCAGGGCATGAACGAAGAGTATGTTCTTGGACAGCGTGAAGATCTACTGTTTTATGTTCATCGTGTGCACTTACATGATACATGGGAGGACCATACAAATAACGAAATGGTAATGTATAACTTGGTTGAGGGAGAAAAGGTCCGTATAGTATCCTGTGCAGATGAATCTATATATATCGAGTTACAATATGCTGAATCATATATCCTCCCAGCCGTGTTTGGTGCCTACAAAATAATAAATATCGGAAACAAACCATGTAAGCTTGTGAAGGCTGGCGTATCCAAGGCATGGGATGTGAGTCTCCTTTGAAGCCTAAAGTCGTGATCGCTTTAGACGTGGGAGGAACCTTCATTAAGTCTGGTGTGGTCGTGGATGGAGAATTGCTACAGGCTAGCTGCAAGCAACATCCTTCCTTCGCTGACCAAGATGCCGATGTGATTATAGACCAATTTATTTCTATATTCGAAGATCAATATCAGTTCTATAGCGTTACACTAGGAAAATCCGTAGATTGTATTTGGAATATCGGTCTTGCCTTTCCCGGGCCCTTTGATTATCAGCATGGTATCTGTTATATTCAGGGGCTTAGTAAATATGAGGCGTTGTATGGTAAGAATGTACGAGAAGTATTATATACCCGGTTCAATACCTTACAACATAAGGAATGGGCGAAGCACCTGCTGCAGGCAGATATTCGATTTGAGAATGATGCGAAGCTGTTTGCTTTAGGCGTAAGCAGGTTATTTCCAAATGAACGATATATTTCGTTAACTTTAGGGACAGGGTTAGGCTCTGCATTTATTGATCATGCATCGCTCCTGAACGAAGGACCAGGTGTTCCCAAGGACGGTTGGCTCTATGATAAACCTTTCCTAGAGAGCTCCATAGACGATGCCTTCTCACGTCGCGGAATTCTTCGCTTGGCTGAGCAGATGGGAGCTCTAGAAAAAGGAATGGACGTGAAGGAACTCGCAGAGCAAGCAAAAGATGGTAATAGCTTGTGCTGTAAGGTGTTTGAAGAATTCGGTACACGATTGGCTGAGATGCTAAAGTCCTATGTTATAGACTATCAGCCAACTCGCATCGTTATCGGCGGACAGATTGCCAAGAGCATCGATTTATTTGGTCCCGCCCTCCAGAAGGGATTGGCTGATTCATCTATGGGTATATTTACTTCAGTAAATGTGTTCGAACACACGCTTATCGGAATATCAAGATTATTTGACTGATCTCTTGGATTCAATTGCAACTGAACAATAATTAGGGCTGATTGGATATCCAATCGGCTTTTTTTGCTATCTGGTTTAAATTTCTATCAATCTCTCTATCATCAGATATCCCTCTGGAGGGATACCCAGCCCCCGTTATTATTGGTATACTTTAACAAATGATTCTACTTAAGGAGTGTTTAAGGAGGTTATGATCGATGAGATCGAGCGGTATTCTTCTGATTTTTATAGCGCTTATAGTAACCGGTTGCTTTAACCAGCCATCCAATGGAGAAGACAAATTCACAACTACCATTAATGAACAAGAAGATGTGATAAACAGCCATGGAATGATTGTTAAGAATCTTAAGAAGCTGGATGCTTTTATCCAAAATAAAGCGGGTACGCAGCGTGTGGTTCATTACACAATTGAAGGTGATCCGATCTTTAATGACTTGAAATATACTGACCAAGGGATTGAAATGCGGCATGATAATTCCGAAGATACGTTTGGTAGTCCCCAAGTAACCACATACACTTGTCAGAACCTTGTTAGAAACGAAACGGATAAACTTCTGTCGTATACCTTAACGGGCTGCGAGGGCGAACAAGCAAAGATCGAGCTGCTACAGATTCCTTTTGACGTAACGAAACAAGATAAGTTTGAGTTTGTTTTAAAGTATGGTGTGAACCAAAAGAACGAAATTAATACGATAGAGAAGAAGTTGGTCAAAGATCTCCAGAATGGGGAAGTAGTCGAGGTTAGCGATTTTGAGCTTTCTGAACAGGAACGAGGACAAATCTATAAAGAAATGGTACTAGCGAATTACCTAGATGAAAAAGAATTATCTACCGAGTGTAATCGAAAACCTGCTGTAAGTTACGATTTATCGGTTCAGATTAATAGTGGAGAGCGTCATTATCAGTGGACGGAATGCCAGAATACTGAGGATGACGGTCAGATGACTGAACTAGCCCAAACGATCATTAAAATCGTGCAGGCTGGGAGCATTTATAAGCAACTTCCTGAGGTTAAGGGGCATTACGAATAATTTAAATAAATTGAACTAAAACATTCTAAAAAGGAAGAGTGGCGGAGGGGAAGTTTGGAACTGTAGGAGCGATAGCGTCCGCCTGAAAGCTTTCCGTAGGAAAGCTCGCTTCGGAAGCAT
>NZ_NFVA01000077.1 GCF_002264395.1 Paenibacillus sp. VTT E-133291 | reverse complement strand
TCCGAGGCATTTTTGCCTCTCTTTTCGCTGGTATGACCGTTTTTGGGTAATTCCGAGGCATTTTTGCCCTACTTTCGAACATTCCAGCCACTCCAGCCCAACGGGTACTTATACCGCTCATTCGAACATTCCAGCCACTTCAGCCCAATACAACGTTACTGACACCACTATTCGAACTATCTCAACCAGTAGCCTATTTTACTCATATCATTAATCTAACCCAATATTTTAATCTTCACAGTGTCCACGCGCACTTTTACTCCGCCCGATGACTAGCAATCCAAACATCCATATCCTCCGGGCTCCACGCAATAAAGCTACCGTTTCTCATCTCATTCAACACATCGAGCGCCCCAAGCTTCCGCAAAAGCCTTCCACGAACTTCAGCAGAAGATTCTTTTTCCTTAATCCGGGTTCGCATAGTATGTACAAAATCCAAATATGGCTCATACGCCGCATCCAGCGCCTCTTCAAGCACACTTTTAATCTTCGCAGCCGCAAGCGGACCAGCACCCGAAGTAGATACAGCCACTGTCAAACGACCCCTACGTACAACTCCGGGCGTAATAAAATCCCCCGCTTCCGCATGGCTAGCCACATTCACAGGAATGCCAAGTCGCCTAGACTCCTGCGCAACCTCTTCATTAACCGTTCTATCGTTAGTGGCTGCATATACGAGAAAGGCCCCACGGAGATCTCCGGGAGCATAAGGGCGGTCATGCCAGGTCATGAGACCCTTTTTCACTAGAGAGGCAAGCATATCTGTCAAAGAGGGACTAATCATCTTAACCACCGCTCCAGCTTCCAGCAGCCCACTCACCTTCCGTTCAGCCACGGCACCACCGCCAATAACCACAACCTGTTGCTTTTCACAATCCAGCATTATGGGCAAATACCGAGTCATGCTCTTCACTCCCCGCTCCAGCCGTGAAAACCAGACAAAGAATTCAACAAAAAATTCAAGATAGTAAAAGCATATCCTAAAATCGCCCAGCGAGCCATACTTACTCCACTTTTCCGCCCGGATTTCTTAAAGATAATATAAAATATGTAAATTCCAAGGCCAATCAATGTCGTTAGTACTTTTAAATCCTTCAATAATAGTGTCCGTCCCTCAGAAACAATAGATAAGCTAGCCACCACCAGAGAGATTGCCAGCAAAGGAGTCCCCACCAGAATAGCGGTGTAAGAATATTTATCTGTAGTCTCTAAGTTCGGCAAACGACGAATTCGGTCACTCCATTGCTTGCTTTTGAGTCTGGTGTGCAGAAATAAGTACAATATGGCAAATACCGTCCCAAGTGTCAGTGCAGCAAAACTCAAATTGGCCAAAATCACATGCATTGTCAACCAGCCATACACCGAGCTCCAAGTCTCAAGCGTATGCCCCCCCGCCGTCAGCCACACCCGATTTAGCAGAAAAACACAGAATCCAGCCACACTAAGCAGCAGAATCGTAAACTCGCCTCCACGTGTAAAAGCCACCGCAAGCGAAGTCAGAACAATACTAAATGCAAACCAGAACAAGAAATCATAAGGTGTAAAAATGGGCAGCCCCTTCTCCTGAGAGAAACGAATCCCGAGTCCTGTAGCTTGCAAAAGACCCACAACAACAAGAAGCCCCGTGCCTAACCGCTTCCCACTCGGGTTGCGGTAAAGGCAATCCGAGAAAACAAACAGCAGGCTCAGGGCATATAGCAGCAGAGCGGCATCATATATTCCGTTCAGCAGTTGCATAGCACTCACCTACCCAACAGGCCTGCCGGAGCAAGCACCGTCTTAGGCACAGAAAAATCGCCGCTACCGGCAGTACGTTCTGTGGAACTAGACTGCTTAACCGGGGCGGAATCTCCGCCATCTGAATTGGATTCGAGCTGTTCCTGTAGCGCAAAGATTTTGGAGAAATAATCAAGCGCTTCATTCCCCTGCTTGCCACCGGACATCTCTTTAATTACATTGATTGGATCATGCATCATTTGGTTCACAATGCTTTTGGTCAAGCGACGGATCACCTTGCGCTGATGCTCGTCCAGCTCAGGCAGCTTATTGAATAAACTTTCCATCGTTTCCTCATGAATCGCATTCGACTTATCCTGAAGCGCCCGGATTACCGGTCTCACGCCAAGCGTCTTCAGCCACAATTGGAATTCATCCATTTCCTCGCTGATCATCACTTCAATCTTCGCAGCTTCACTCCGGCGCATTTCCAGGTTACTCTCCACAATGCCCTCCAGATCGTCAATATCATACAAAAAAACATCTGGCACATTAGCCGCTGCAGGATCAATATCACGGGGTACAGCGATATCAATCATAAAAAGCGGCCGCGAAGGACGACGCTTCATAGCATTCGCTACCTGATCTGCCGAAAGTACATAGCCGTCAGCTCCCGTTGAGCTGATCACGATATCTACCTCATTAAGAGCTTTTAAAGCATCTTCAATCGTGCTCGGCTTCCCCGAGAACTTCTCTGCCAATTCAATCGCACGCGACAGCGTACGGTTAGCGACAATTACCTCAGCCGCACCACTACTATATAGATGCTTTACAGTGAGCTCGCTCATTTTGCCGGCGCCGAGAATCAGTACTCTTTTACCAGTGAACATGCCAAAAATCCGCTTGCCCAGCTCCACTGCCGCATAACTGACAGATACTGCGCTTTCGCCGATTGACGTTTCACTATGTGCTCTTTTGCCGAGTGTCACCGCTTGTTTAAATAGCCGATTGAACCAAGTTCCCGTTACACCCTCAGCCTGAGCTGTGAGAAAAGAACTTCGTACCTGTCCCAGGATCTGCGTCTCGCCAATCACCATGGAATCCAGGCCGCAGGTCACACGGAACAAATGCGCAATCGCCTGCTCGTCTTCATATATATACATATGCTGTGCAAATTGCTCATTTTTCACTCCAAACCACTGCTCCATAAAGCCGCGGAGGAAATAGCCCCCCATATGAAGGCGGTCCATGACCACATAAATTTCCGTACGGTTGCAGGTGGCTACTACGACCCCTTCCAGCACACCCTTCGTCTTCATCAGTTGATGGAGCGCTGCCGGAAGATCACTCTCCGCAAAAGCAAACTGTTCCCTAACCTCCACGGGAGCCGTACGATAATTCAGGCCAACGACGACGATGTGCATCGATAGTTCACCATCCTAGTCTCTATTCATTACTGTGTACAGTTATATTAAAGAATATTTTTACATAATATTCACTTTCACAACATCTAAAAACACTGTGTTAAGTATATCACACGAAAATACGACTTTTTACAGATTTTTTGAACGCTTTATGAAATCCAGATAATAATTATTATAAATAAAAAACCGTAGGTTCGCTACGGTTAGGATGGGTTATTTTGTGATTAATTATTAACTAACTCAAAATTTCTCCGGTTTGGTAACTTTTATGGAAGCTACTTCTCCACACTTTTTACAAAATGTGAAGATAAGCGGTGAGCCAAAAGAAAAGGTTTTACCAATGGGCAGAAGGTTTGAATCCCCTCTGCTCATTTCACCTTTGGTGAATGTAGTGCTACCACATGATTTACAAACTAAGTTTGCTTCGTTCATAACAATCACCTCGGAAAAAGTATATGGTATTCCAAACTAACGAAACCAGTTCTTTATCTGATCAAGCGTACTTTTTGCCTCCGGTCCATTGTAACCAAAGGTGTTGCCCATCAATTTAATATACTCGTTGAACGTTGTTTCCCTACTCTTTCGGTCACTCCACCAGCGCTTAGCGTTATATCCTGAGGCAGATCCTACATACGTAAGCTCAATATCCGATTTTTTGTACACACGATCAAAAAGAAACTTCACCCGCCGCATGTGAAATTCAGAGGAAACGACAATCGCAGATGTAAAATTGTGTTCCTTCATTATGGGGAGTGTGAATTCTGCGTTCTGGTAAGTGCTTTCGGCCGTATTCTCGGTATAGATAGCGTCCTGCGGTATTCCTAGAGCTAGGGCGGTTTGAACCATGTCACCTGATGAACTCGTTGACTCTTTGGCATTGGAAAGAATTAAATAAGTAGCGTAGCCAGCATTATATAATTCAAGTGCCTTTTCTACCCGGTCTTGGCCTCCGCTGAGAACGATGATGGTGTCTGCTTCTTTGAGAGGTTGAGATAAGTTAAGGAAGCGGCCAGCTATCAGGAATAAATATAACGCTAGAAATAATATAAACATAAACCATCTGAAAATTTTCTTATTATGTACTTTTAACACAATCAATTGAACACTTTTCTTCTACCAATAGATTCGTAGATTAAACCTACTTCTTCTGCCTCAGCTAAAGAGTAGCAATTTCTTCCATCAAATATCAAAGGATGTTTCATTAATTTTATAAATTTATCGAGTGCAAAACTTTTAATTTCGGGCCAATCTGTAAAAATAAAACATATATCTGCATCTATTAAAGTTTCCTCTATAGACTTACAATACAATATTTCATCAGGATATATTTTTTTGAAATTTTCAATTCCCACAGGATCCCAAGCTTTCAGATTAGCTCCATCCTCAAGTAATAGGGGGATGTTTACTAACGAAGGTGCATCTCTTAAATCATCAGTTCCTGGTTTAAACGTTAATCCCAGTACAGAGATATTTAGACCGTTAAAACTATCGAAATATTTTTTTGATTTTTTTATAAGTTTTATTTTTTGATTTTCATTTACTTCAATTGCTGCCTTGACCGTTTTCAATTCATAGTCATTAAAGCTGGCAAGCCAATGTAAAGCTTTAGTGTCTTTTGGGAAGCATGAACCTCCATAACCAATACCAGCGTTTAAGAAACGTTCACCTATACGAGGGTCCATCCCCATTCCCTTGGCAACATCATCAATGTCAGCTCCAACAATTTCACATAAATTAGCCATTTCGTTAATATATGATATCTTCAATGCAAGAAAATCATTTGCAGCATACTTAATCATTTCAGCACTTCTGCGATCGGTAATTACAAATGGTATTTCAAATTGTCTGTACATCTTCTTCATGATATTTTCAGCATTTTGAGACTCAACACCCAAAACAATTCGTGTGGCATGAAGAGTATCTTTCACAGCCGTTCCTTGGGATAAAAATTCAGGATTGGAAACAACCTCAATCGTAACATTATGTTTGATATGTTCTTTAATAATTTGCTGCACTTTATCATTAGTTCCTACTGGAACTGTTGATTTTACTATGACTAAAGAATCTTTTTCCACAGTCTGAGCTATTTGCCGAGCAACTTCAAAAACGTATTTCAAATTTGCAGAGCCATCACTTTTTTCTGGAGTTCCCACTCCAATAATTATAATATCAGCATCTTTATAGGCTTTTATGTAATCTGTAGTGTATGTTATTTTTTTTTGATTTTTTATCATAAGTCCTTCTAAATCAGGCTCGTATATTGGTGATACACCCTTTTGCATTAATGATACTTTTTTCTCGTCAATGTCTAAACAAGTTACAATATTTCCTTTTTCAGCAAGACAAACAGCTGTTACTAGTCCTACATACCCTGTTCCGGCTACAGTAATCTTCATATTCATCATATCCTTAACATTTTTTTCAAAAGAGTCTTATTCCATATGATAAAGTACTCAAATCTAGTACCAAATTTATCTTTGAAAGACTTTATTATCGTTTCATTAAGTCCAGGATTATCAAAATCACACTTTTCATAGTTGTTATTCAGATATACATCATACCGGTTACTTACTCCACTATGCGTTCCAGACCCATCAAGTCCAGTATTTCTTATTCTTGAGACTCTTGGATATACAGTAAACATACCTGATTTTGATTGACTATAGCACCATCTTATTGCCCAAGAATCAATTTTCCCGTCCATTTGTGCATCTAGCATAGCGGCCATGTCTCTTCCCCCATGATTTAGCTTCTCTCGAAGTCTCTTATCTTTTTTAAAAAGACTATAATCAGATACCATCCAATCTACAGAATCCCATCTATTTTTCCAAGTAGCCCATCCCCAACTACAACCTCGATATGATAAATAAACCTCACTTTTATAGTAATTAGGTATTTTTAAATCAAACGTATAACCGCTGATGGACCAAATACTCTTATCTTCTTTATAAAAACTCAAAGCATCATTCATGTAAGTAAGAAAATCTGGAGAAGATACTAAATCGTCTTCAAGAACTATAACTCTTTCTTTCAACTTAATAATCTCATCCACACCTAATATAATTGAATTTGCCAATCCTTTATTAACTTGAGAATTAATGATTTTGACTGATTTAAACAAATTCCTTTTTGATAGAGTATTTATATAATCTCTTACCAGTTGCACATTCATAGATGAATTCTCATTCTTGGGAGCGTCTGAAAAAATAAATACATCTGTTTCGTTAGCTAGATAATTATTGGCTAATGCTTCAATTGTCTTTTTTGTGTGCTCTGGTCTTGCATAAACGAAAATTAATACAGGAGCTAACATGACTCCCCTCCTTATCACTATTTTTTAAAGTTAAATTTAGGTGAAAAAGCCTTCAATATCATAATTGAAGATAACCTTGTTTTTTTGAATAATAATAAAACAACAATATTGGCAAAAAACTGAGAGGCAAGTGTAGCCACTGCCGCTCCAAGTGCGCCATAAATAGGAATAAATAAATAATTAAGTATAACATTAACTATCAATCCACCGAATGTATACGCTAAGGTGAATTTTTGAAGCCCTTGACATACTAACCAAATTGATCTAGCTGATCCCAACATTGCAAAAGTTCCAGCCCATACACTTACTGATAGTATTTTCGCAGCATCTAAATAATCAGTACCATATAAGATCAATATTATTGGTTTAGATAGAAGGATGATAAAGATTCCAAACAATATCCCCATCCAAGCTATTATTTGATATAGTCTTTGAAGTGAATCTAAAAATCCAACTTCATCATTCTTTTTTTTCATAATCACTGGTCTGAAAGAAGTAATTACAGCCATTGGAACAAAATACCACATTTCTGCTATTCTCGCTGAAGCTGAGTAAATACCTAACTCATCTTTTGTATCCATCATATAACCTAGCATTACTTGGTCTAATCTCATATATAAAGTTATCATCAAGCCAGAAAGAATTAAATACCAACTTTGTTGTAACATTTTTCTCGCATAAGAAATACTAATATTCCAGATAGATTTATTCTCTCTTAATTTAAAATAGGAAATCATAAGAGCAACACTTACAATAATCGCATCTATTGTATAAATTAATGAAAAAGTAATTAACCCACCCTTAAAAAAAACTAATCCTAACTTCAATAGAGCCGTTACTATCGTAGTCAAGATACGAATTATCGAAGATACCCTAGCAAGTTGATATGCCTGTATCCAATATTCAATTACTTCAAAAGATTTTATAAGCATAGAAAAAGACATAATTAATACTAAAATATGTAAATTAAAATCAGTTGGTTCTATTATCTTTATTGCTATAGTTGAAAAGACAATTAATATAATCCCACCTAAAATTCTAAGAAGAAGGCTGGTAAATAAAATTGTCCCCTCATTTTCTTCTTTATTCACTATAGATTTAACAGTTAAGACCTCTAAACCCAATGTTGAGATAGCAGTAAATAAGGAAACAAAAGCTAAGGCATAATTGAATTCACCGTAATTTTCAGGTCCTAAATAACGAGCAATGATTGCAGTTATGAATATACCAATAATCATAGTGATTAATTTATCAGTTATCAACCATCCAGAATTAAATAATGTCTTTTTCGTCATTTCGGCAAAAATGAATTTTTCTTTCACTTTCTTAAATATCCCCACTATATTAAATTCACTCCAACCGTTTGTTTAATTACGTGAATTACAAGATATCACTATGTTTTTTTGTTCTAAAATCATTAATTATATTGTAATAAATTTCCATAGTTTTTTTTGTATTTTTGACTATATCATGGTATTCCAATGCATTTCTCCTAGCATTCCGTGATAGTTTAAGTGTATTTTCCTTATTTTCAAATACTTCACATAAATAATATGCTAGCATATAAGGAGCATCAAATTGATAAAAATAACCATCTTCGTTATGCTTTAATCTATCAGTAACTCCTCCTACATATGATGAAATAGATGGCACCCCTAATAATTTTGCTTCACTTAAAGAATTGGATTCATTTTCAATAGTTGATGCAGAAACAAATACATTTGATTTCAGAAATCTTTGACACATTTGTTTTTCATCAAGATATCCTGTAAAAAAGACATTGTTATATAATTTATATTTTTTTATTAGTTTTCTTATATAGACTCCATAAGAGGAAATTTTCATCCTTTGAAATAAATTATCATACTTCGTGATATCGGCTCCAGCAATATACAGTTTGGTATCAGGAAATTTTTTTAAGACTAATGGTAATGCTTGAAGCAGAAAATGCAATCCTTTGATAGTATAAGAAGCCTGGCTAACAAATATTGAATGAGGCTCACATTCATCTAATTTCCAAATATTATTATAAAACTCACTTCTTAAAGTCTCATTGCAGAAGTAATAATTAATTCCAGGATTTATTTGCGTGCTACAAGCCTTATCCCAAGTGGTTCTCCCTATTACATTTTCTACCATTTTTAATGCTTTTACTTCCTTTACCCCTCGTTTTGAGTATTTATTTTTCTGTTGAATTATGTTATCTCTCTTAATTAAATCTCTAAAAGTAAATCTGTAGGTTGCAAGCGCTGGTAAACCTATCAAGTAGTGTTGTGCGATAATAGAAACTAAACCTTGTATAGAAATTACTGATTTTATTTTTCTATCATTGCAAAGATTTATCATAATTAGTGTGTGTATAAACTCTGTTCCAAATACATGCACAATATCAGGTTTTGTTTCATTCAGTATTTGTTCAAGCATACTACTATCACTTTCATTTGTTACTGCTGCGAAAGCGAAATACGTTATTTTTTCCCCCATTATTTTTTTCACGGTTTTCACTTCATTTGAAGGAAACGCGATTGTCAAGTTAATATCCCTCTGATGTGATAACTCTTTTGACGCGTTGACAAGCCACCCTCCCAAAGGAAGAATAGTTTTGTTCATTAAATTACTAGCTTCTGGTAAAGCTATATTAGTAAGCCATAGCACTTTCATAATATCTCCTTCAACAGTCTATATATTCTTTCATTTTTTTTTCACCTTTGAGATTTTATTGAACGCAAAAAACAGTAAAATAACAATCCATGGGGTTGCACTTGTACCTACCCATCGCATAGTACTTTCGTAAATCATAATTGCTACCATAATATACATACCTTTATATGCAATATTGTTTAGTCTTCTCATTTTCCAATAGAAATATTTAGCTAATAGACCAAATAAAAAAGATTCTAAAATTATTCCCAAGTAACCAAAATCATAAAAGAAAGTATACAACATAGTAGGAAATGCATTATAAAATGAATTTCCACCTACAGAAATATACATCTGATTGTATTTACCTATATATGAGGATATTTGATTAATATCTAAACCAAGGTACCTTGATAATAGTATAAATATATCTACAATACCTCCAAAAAAAGCTCCACCAAACAATACCACTCTTTCTTGTCTGATCATATCAAATACATTTTCAAAATAAATATAAGGAGCAGTGAAATATAAAACCACTGTTTTAAGTGTATCCTTTATCGGATTACCAGTTGCATCACTTCTAAGAATTGTTATTAGCAACATAGAACCGATTAAAGCAAAAATGGAAACTCGAATTTTAACTTTTCCAATAAAACCTATTTTAGATCTTTCACTGTTCATAATCCAAGATATTACAATGGATAATCCAGATATTAGCAATAAACTGCGGCCACCAGAAGAAAATGAATAGAGTCCAACGCACAGTAATGTTGTGATCAACATAAACTTACTATAGCTTTTTTCTATTATCATAAGTGAGAGCAAAATTATACTAAAAGTAATTATTGGAACTACAAACCAATTATTTATTAATTGATCATATTTACTTGTAATATTATCTGCATAAAAGAATTCATATCTAATTGTTCCATAATCCATACCTGAGAGTAACATTTGTAGCACTGATATTGATCTTTTCACTAAATAGAGAATTATAATTATATGAAGTTTAACAATATAATTAATCGCCTTGTTTTCATTATAAGAACATTTTTCATTTAAACTCATTGATTTTTCTAAGCCTATATTAAATTTTAAAAAAACTGATAAATTAAAAGAAGCGATGGCAATTAACATTATAAAATATGTATTAATAGTGGGTACATTGATTCCAAAGAGACCCATACCAGAAATAAGTATAGTAGATCCCCACCATAAATTAAAAAATATGTATGGGTTATATAGTTTGCGATCAAATTTATAAATCAGGAATACAAATAGAAAACATATAATAGCTATTAAATAACTCATTAGAATCTCCTTATTGAAAAGTCCTTCTAATTTACTGGATCATTTTTTGGATTTTATGAATGATTTTAGCAGATTGTACAAGACTATTTTTATTTTCTAATATAAATCTCCTTGCATCTTCTCCTAATTCATCTAGTTTTTCTTGATTAATTGATAAAATTCCTTCCATTTTTTGTTTTAAAGATTCAACATTGTACTCATCAATCGTAAATACATATTTATAATACTCTTCTGGTATACCTTTTAATTTTGTTGTAAGAAATGGTGTACCTGAAACCATATATTCAAAAGTTTTTGATGGAAAAGAGTAAAAAGTATACTCATCTTCAGGATTTCTTGCATTCACTAACAATGTGGCCTTTTTCTCGTATTCAAAGACTTTATTGTGAGCTTGAAATCCAAAGAATTTCACCCTCTTATCTCTTACACTTAACTCTTTAATATAGTCTTTCATGTCCCCATCACCAAATATCCATAATTGGAGGTCACTATTTTCAAGTTGTTCAAATGCATCTAGAATATTTTTTATACCATATTCATATGCTAATGTACCTGCATACATAATTGCTTTTTCTTTCTTTAAATGTTTTAAATCTAGTTGATTATTATATATTCCTTCTAAAACTAAATAAGGTTTGTTTTTCGGATTAACTTTTTTGTTCATTTCCTCTGTAAACAAAATATACATATCATAATTTTTTTCAACAAAATTAATTAACTTTAAATAAAAAGGAAGAAGACACTTTTTTACCCATATCATATCTTTT
The DNA here is from genome assembly GCF_002264395.1 of Paenibacillus sp. VTT E-133291. Taxonomy (GTDB): domain Bacteria; phylum Bacillota; class Bacilli; order Paenibacillales; family Paenibacillaceae; genus Paenibacillus_AQ; species Paenibacillus_AQ nitricinens. Next base: position 20,604 of record NZ_NFVA01000077.1, on the reverse strand, counting down.
TGTCTTTTTTGATTAATAATATCACTTGAGAGATCAGTAAATACGTTTAATCTTTTTATTCCCATTAGTTTAGCTGCCAAATATATACCTAGCGATAACGGGGTATAGTTAAATGGAGTTAATATAGTCTTCTCTTTTATTTTTAAATTACTAAACACCCAAAATAATGTTATTAAAAACCCCTTAAAAAAAAAGATCATTTCCTTCAAAAGCGGTAAATTCACACTAGATATATATGTAACATCATATTTATTATTTATTTTCTTCTTTTTATTTGGGAATAAAAGGCGTTTCCCCTTAGGATAATAATGTTCTTGATAAAGATAATATACATCTACTTCAGTATCATTTGTAAGTGAAAAACCATTTAATAATGCCATTTCAAATTTATACTGTGCTACTAAAGAAGGTAATTTTCTAGTAGCCGCAACATTAGTAAACCATTCTTCATCACAAGCACTACCAAAATACAGAATTTTCATAATTTGCACACCTCTAGAAACTTAATCATATATCTCATTAATTACTAATTAATACATCTCAAAATCATCGTTTTACAATTTTCACCCATTCGATGGCGGTTGTATTTAAGTAGAATGACCACTTTATAACAGCAGCTTTATAAACTTAATCTTTAGTATTAACCATTCCTTCTATCTAGTAACTTAATACCAATTTTATTAACAATTAAGTAATATATGATTGGAAAAATACAATAAATCAAAGAAGTTATTGTAATTTTAAAATCCGGAAATTTAAGCAGTTTCCTCATATAAGTTTTAGAATTATATTGCTCTGCAGATTCAGAAAAAATACGATAGTTCTCACTAGCAATAGCATTCTGCCACAATGTAGCCCATACCCATCTTGCTATTCCGAAATTAATAAATTCACGAGAAAAATCAGGTCTATTATTTTTAAAATGTCCTTCTAATCTTTTCATTAACTGAAATCCATCGGTTCGTCTTTCGTCAACAAAACTCATAGCAGAACCTTGGCGTGTTCTATAGATATATAATTCATTTTTGTTTATTGAAACACTCTTCGAATAAGAAATTAGCTTCCATACCATTTCAAGATCCTCACTGTAACGATATCCTTCTGAGAACCTTAATTTATTTCTCTCTATCAACTCCTTTTTAACTAAAAGAGTGCATGCTCCTGATACAAATTCATGGTATAAATATTTTCTTAAAGCTTCATAAGAAGTTACTGTTTCATGAAATTTATCATTATAATAATCTTTATATCTTTTAACTGAATAATTCTCCGGTACTTTTTTAAAACCGCAAAACGCCAAATCAGATCCATATTCATTGAGCATTCTTCTTAATTCACTTAAATATTCAGGAGCAACCATGTCATCAGAATCCACAAAGCAGATATAATTCCCTTGAGATTCATTTATCCCTTTATTGCGAGCTGCACTAACTCCAGAATTCACCTGATTTATTAATCTTATTTTCAAAGAACTTTGCTTAATATACTCATTAACAATAGCGGCTGAATTGTCTGTTGATCCATCATCGATAACAATTATTTCAAACTCACGTTCTATTTGATATTCGAAAGATTGAAGACAAAATTCTATATATTTTTCAACATTATATAGCGGGATAATAACACTAATCATGCTGTTTCCCCCACACAACCCTGTTGATAATACCTACATAACTTTGGATAATTTTCACTACCTTTACTGATACATTATCATCGATGTAATCAATAGCTATTTTGGTTTTCACCTTACCTTTGGACATCTCATAACTCAACTCTATTCCTTGCAGAATAGTTTTTTCATTTATACCACCAACAACTATTGTCCCTTTATCAAGAACTTCAGGTCTTTCAGTCGAAGTTCTCAACAAGACCCCCGGAAACTCTAACATTGCACTTTCCTCAGACAAGGTACCACTATCCGAAAGAACGCAATAACTATTTTTCTGCAACTTGTTATAGTCTAAAAAACCAAACGGTTTGAGATTCTGAACAAGTGGGTGAAACTTAAAATCTCTTTGTTCAATGTATTTCATGCTTCTTGGATGAGTAGAGTAAATTACAGGCATTTGAAAACGCTCAGCTATTTTATTAATTGCTGTCATAAGCGATATGAAATTCTGCTCGTTATCAATATTTTCTTCACGATGCGCGGACACGATAATGTATTTTCCTGTTTCTAAATTCAATCTCTCAAGAACATCACTTTCATCAATTTTGTCCATGTGAGCCTGAAGCACTTCTTGCATTGGAGAGCCTGTAACAAAAATATGTTCTTTACGGAATCCTTCCGTTAGAAGATATCTTCTGGAATGCTCTGTATAAGGCAGATTAATATCAGAGATATGGTCAACAATCTTACGATTGATTTCTTCTGGAACATTTTGATCAAAACATCTGTTGCCTGCTTCCATATGGAAAATAGGCACTTTCAGTCTTTTAGCAGCAATAGCACTAAGTGCGCTATTAGTATCACCTAAAATTAGAAGAGCATCAGGTTTTTCTTTCTCTAGCACTTCAAAAGATTTAGCTATAATATTCCCCATGGTTTCACCAAGGCTTGTTCCCACTGCCTCTAGAAAATAATCGGGTTGCCGAAGTTCAAGTTCATTGAAAAATACTTCGTTCAAAGTATAATCCCAGTTCTGTCCAGTATGTACTAAAATATGATTGAAATATCTATCGCAAGCCTTAATACACTCAGATAAGCGAATGATCTCTGGTCTGGTGCCTAAGATTGTCATGACTTTAAGTTTTTCCATTAATTAAACCTCCAAGTAATAAGTATCTGGTTTCTCAGGATTAAACAATTCATTAGCCCAGAAAAGAGTTATCACATCGGTTGCACCAGTATTAGTTATAGAATGTGTGTATCCAGGTGGAATATCAATTACTTTTAATGACTCCCCAATCACCGGATATTCAATAATCTGGTCACCTTCAATTTGTCGGAATCTTACAACAGCTTTCCCTTCAATAACAAGGAATTTTTCTACCTTCGTATGGTGCCAATGATTCCCACGAGTGATACCTGGTTTAGTCCGGGATATAAATACTTGTCCTGATTGTTTAGTCTTAATAAATTCCGCTAGCCAGCCTCTATTATCATGTTTCATTTCTAGATCATAACCAAAATCATCTTCAGCCAAATATGAAAGATAGGTGCTATAAAGAAAACGTTCAAAATCACTTTCTAAATCAGTGATGACGAGAGTATCTCTGCTATCTTTAAAGTTCTTTATACTTGTTTCTAAATCTCCCAGTTTAATTTTGAAAGATCTCGGTGAGACAGTATAATTGTTCTCATTTTTCATTTCACAGTTATCCATTACATTAATGAAGGATTCAATAACTTCATCAATGTAAACCAGAGATATCTCTGCATCTGGATCATTGATTTGGATTGGAATATTCCTACTAATGTTGTAACACCAAGTAGCGACCACAGAGTTATAGTTTGGTTTACTCCATTTGCCAAACACGTTAGGAAGCCGATATATGTAAGTGTTTACTCCAACAGTTCTCCCATAATGTGAAACTGTTTTTTCTGCTGCAAATTTACTAGTTCCGTATGGATTACTTCGCTCAGCTTGTATCGAAGAAGTTAATACTATTGGTGTTTTTTTAGTGTTTTTATTTAACAGTTTAATCAACTGTTCTGTATAACCTAAATTACCACTCGCAAAATCTTCAATATTCTCAGGACGATTGATTCCTGCCAAATGAAAAATAAAATCCGCTTTAATAGCACACTCTTCTAATTCATTTAATGAATGCTTGGAGCCAATCTTCAATACTTCAATATCTTCTCTTCTACTTAATGTTGCAACTAAATTTCGTCCGATAAATCCGAATGCACCTGTTACCAAGACAGTTTTCATATCAGTGTACTCCTGCCAATAGTTCTTTTTTGATTGATTCTAAACCTAATAAAAGTTCCTTTATCCCTTGAATATCTAATCTCTCTGTATTATGAGAATTATATTCCCACCCCTCAGAGATTTCCTCATCGCCTTCTTCAAAAAACTTATTATAATTCAAATCTCTAGTATCTGCTGAGACGCGATAATAACTTCCCAAATCCTCTGCTTTAGCCATTTCTTCACGTGTTAACAACGTTTCATATAGCTTCTCACCATGTCTAGTTCCAATGACTCTTGTTTGACTATCTGACTGAAATAATTCCTTCAAAGCAAGAGCCAACTCTCCAATAGTAGATGCAGGAGCTTTTTGAACGAATATATCACCTTGTACTGCTTTGTTGAACGCAAATAGTACAAGTTCCACAGCATCTTCCAATGACATTAGATAACGAGTCATATCTGGATCTGTAATCGTAATATCCTCATAATTTTTAATTTGATCAATAAATAATGGTATTACCGAACCTCGGGAGCACATAACGTTACCATAACGAGTTCCACAAATTAATGTGTTCTCATGAGAAACTGTTCTGGATTTAGCAACCATAACCTTTTCCATCATCGCTTTGGAAATCCCCATTGCATTTATCGGATAAACCGCTTTGTCTGTTGAGAGACAAACTACTTTCTTCACTCCAAAGGCAATCGCAGCATTAAGAACATTCTCGGTTCCGATTACGTTTGTCTTCACAGCTTCCATAGGGAAAAATTCACAGGAAGGCACTTGTTTCAAAGCTGCTGCATGGAATACATAGTCAACATTATGCATAGCCGCTGCAATACTGTTATAGTCTCTCACGTCACCAATAAAAAACTTAACTTTATCGTTTTTTAGTTCCTTTCGCATGTCATCTTGTTTTTTTTCATCGCGTGAGAAAATTCTAATTTCTCCGATTTCAGTATTCAGAAATCTCTTTAATACGGCATTACCAAATGAACCTGTACCACCAGTAATTAAAAGACACTTATCTTTGAACATATTTCATCACCTTTTCGTAAGTTTATTTAATTGATGAATTAAACTATTCATGAAATTTTGTTTACTAAAATTCCTTTCGTAATAGATACGCGATTTTTCACCATACTCTACGATCATAGTAGGTTCCGAAATGAATTCTCTTATAATATCTGCTAGTCCTTTATAGTTCTCAGCTTCACAACATAAGCCACAACCAGACTCTAGAATCACTCGTCTTGTTTCACCGTCTATTGCTCCAATGATGGGTTTCCCAAAGGCCATATACGACTGAACTTTTCCTGGTAAAGTACGTGAAATGTTCTCATTTTTATTTAAAGTTACGAGAAATGCAGAAGCTTTGGAATAAAATCCAGGCATCTCTTCAACAGATCTCTTCCCATAAAAAATAACATTTTCATTTAGCTTTAGCTCGTTTACAAGCTCCTCACATTTTAACTTTGCAGACCCATCTCCAATAATATGCCATTTAATAGTTTTTATATCTCTCAACTCATGTGCAGCTCTTATGATTGTGTCTACACTTTGCATTTCACCAATATTCCCAGCAAACACTAAATTCATTTCTAAATTATTAATGGATTTATCATGTTCAAGATTTCTACTTAAGAACAATTCTTCTGCATATTGCGGTTGATAAATAAGATGGTTATTATCCAAACCAATAACATCAGTTAGGTAATTCATAAATGATTGTGATGTAACAGAAATAACATCTGCGCTTTTATAAATCTTCCTACTTAATTCCAATAGATACCTATACATAAATGAAGAATGATCTATACCCGCTGCTGCAATGCTTTCTGGCCAAATATCAAGGCAATATAATGCTAACTTTGTCTTATTTATTTTTTTATAAAGTATTGCAGGTATAGCCATAGTTACAGGTGATAGTTGATAAACATAGACAACATCGTAATCCTTTTCAAGAAAAATGGCTTTTATAGAAGCCGCAACAATAAAGGATAAATAATTTAATGCCAGTTTTGGATAGTTTTTTCCACGAGTAAAGATAGGTACTCTCTTTACTTTTACACCACCCACTATTTCGGCTCTCTTTCTAAACCAAGAATAACCTCTATATAATTTCCCTTTTGGGTAATTTGGTAATCCAGTTAGAACAGTCACATCATGTCCTTCGGATACCAGTGTTTCACATATATCATTTATTCTGAATTGCTCAGGATAGTAATACTGACACACTACCAGAATTTTCATGATCGTTCACATTTCCTTATTTGATCGAAGTATGCTGTAATTTCAAATTGCATCTGTTTTTATCAGTTAATTAGTTAAATTATTTTCAGTTGTCTTGTCATATAGCTTACCACCTTCAACAATTCCATTAGCTGTTGAAACTTTAAAGATGGTCTTTAAAAAAACCTTAACATCTAAAACCACGCTTTTATTTTTCACATAAAATCCATCATATTCTGCTTTAACAATGTTCGGTAGCTCATCTCTACCATTAATTTGTGCCCACCCCGTCAATCCAGGTTTGATATCATTTGCCCCGTACTTATCTCGCTCAGCAATCAGATCATGTTGATTCCATAACGCAGGGCGAGGTCCAACGATACTCATTTCACCTTTAAAAATATTGATAATCTGAGGTAGCTCATCCAAGCTTGTTTTCCTTAGGAACTTACCTACTTTAGTGATAAAAAAATCCGGATCCTTCAATAGATGAGTCGGCATATCATTAGGCGTATCCGTTCGCATCGTTCTAAATTTGAGAATATAGAATTCCGATTTATTTTTGCCTAATCGCTTTTGTTTAAATAGGACAGGGCCTTTAGAGCTTGTCTTAATCACGATCGCGATGATCAAAAAGACCGGCCATAACACTAACATTCCGATTAAAGCCAACAGAAAATCAATGGTTTGTTTCACGTAAACATAAGGTCTCATAAGTTCACCTGATCCTTTAAGTTACTATTTTCTATCTATGTACATCATCTCTATGTCCAAGAGACATAGAGGTGATCGTCTTATCTTGTTTAGTTCGACATTCCCGCAGCTAATTTTTTCCCCAACTCAAGCGTCGCTTCAAATTCACTTCTATACTGTTTAATAATCTCCGTACTATATCCGTTACTGTTCAGTTTTTGTTCAGTGTCGGCTATTATACTGTTGAAGTTGGAAGTAAATGAAGCTAGCTGTTGTCCCCCTTTAGCCATAATGCTTTGCTTACTCGCTTCATCTTTTGCTCCAAGATACTCTCCTAAAATGCTCATTAAAGTCGATTCGCTTTGTTCTCTAAGCGCAACAAGTTTAGCTTCAGTTTCACTTGTTATGGTTTCATAAGAGATCTTTCCATTTCCCGCAGCACCACCAACTGTTGTACCGGTTGGTACTGGTGTCGCTACTGGAGATGGATCCTTCGTACCACCTTGTTCTTGATAAGCCTTGGAAGCAGCAGTAATGGTTTTCGTCTTCTGATCCCAGCTAATGTTATGACCTACAGATTCCGATAAAAAACGTAGAGGTACATATAAAGAGCCATTTAGGATAAAGCTGGATTGCCCCGTAGGTAATGCCTTAGCTGCACCGTTAAATACATAACTTGCCTTCACTTGATTGAGTACAAGATTCTTAGATACTGCTGAAGCACTATTCCCGTTGGTTGCATTCATTAGATACTCTTTAATCACAACTAGCTCTGAACTGCTAGGCTCTGCTACATTAACCTTAACGTTCTTAGCATCCCAAGCTACACTCTTTTGTAATGCATATGACATAAAGCGTAATGGAACATAAGTTGTATTGTTATACATGAATACATATTGACCTGCAGGTGTCCCAATACTTTCTCCATCAAAAATCATATTCACGTTCATACTTTGTACTTTGACCGTAGTTGTTGCCGTCTTCGTTGTTGCACTAGGTACCGCCGCTGCTGATACGGAAATAGGAGCGGATGCCGTTAAGGGTGCTAACCCTATTGAAGCTATTAACGATAGAGCTATGACTGGTAACGTTGCTTTAGACATACTTATTCACTTCCCTTTTCTTTCGCTTTTAATTGCTCTTCCTCTTTAAGGACTTGATTACGTGTCTTCCCTTGACTCACGCCATACTTCTTTGCGACCTGTGAAAGCTCATTATATTGTTCTTCAGAAACTTTACCGAGGATGATACTACGTGCTTCCTGTTTCTCATCAAGCGTCAGACCACCCTTAGCTAGATCTTTTAGCCGATTAATATCAGATACACTTAGTTGACCGAGTACAATAGCAGCTACATCTGCTTTATCCTTCATCGTTACATTCTCTTGAATTTCTTTAGCTTTATCTGTTGAAACCTGTGCAGTATATCCATCTGAAGAGCCATCTTTCGAATCTGTTGATGGTGTTTTTGTAGGTTCGCTAGTAGTTGAAGCTGTTGTATCTTTTCCAGCTTCACCAGTATCTTTGCTTCCCACATCATCTGTTGATGGAGTAGGTGTTGCAGACGCTACTGGATCGACTTTACCATCCACTACTGTATCTTTAGGTGTAGTTCCTTGATCTTGACCACCACTAACTTGATCCTCAGACTCCAGATCAAAACCATCCACCATAGAATTCATCAGCTTATCGACCGCATAATTCGCAGCGAACAAACCACCAATACCCAGCACTACAATGACTGATAGGGTCCATAAAAGGATCTTTTTCCATCGTTTATTAAACACTTGCATATCCCCCTTTATGAATGAATTAGCTAATAGCAACTTGGGCAACGGGCTGCATCGGTACAATTTGATTGATTATTTCGCGTATAACTTCAGGTTCTTCAGCGAGAACACGTTCCAAACGTTTAAATTCCAGTTCAAGCTGATTCAGACTGATTACATTAGGTCTACCGATAAAGATTCTTCCATGATCTGTAGAACCTAAATTCTCTTCATCCGTCAACAGCTCTTCATACAACTTCTCACCCTCACGAATACCGGAGAATTGAATATCAATATCCTTATAGGGTTCATAACCTGAGAGTGTAATCAAATCTTCAGCTAAGGTTAGAATCTTTACCGGTTCACCCATATCCAGAATGAATACTTCTCCACCTTTGGCAAAAGAGCCCGACTGGATTACAAGCTGCACAGCTTCTGGAATCGTCATAAAATAACGAACCATCTCTGGATGAGTAACCGTAACCGGACCACCTACAGCAATCTGCTGTTTAAAGGCCGGGATCACACTTCCACGACTGCCAAGCACGTTTCCAAAACGCACAGCTGAGAACTTCGTTCTACTCGTGGTATGCAAACTCTGCACATACATTTCTGCAATTCGCTTTGTTGCACCCATCACACTTGTTGGGTTAACCGCTTTATCTGAAGAGATCATTACAAATCTCTCCGCACCATATTTATCTGCACAATCCGCAACATTTCTTGTTCCAAACACATTATTCTTAATCGCCTCGGAAGGGTTGCGCTCCATTAATGGAACGTGTTTATGTGCTGCCGCATGAAAGACAACATGTGGATTATGACTACTGAATATGTCCATCATCCGACTGCGGTCCTGTACATCTGCGATTACGGTAACAATATTCAGATCAGGAAATTGCTTACGAAGCTCCATTTCAATCGTATAAATGCTATTCTCGCCGTGTCCAAGCAGCATTAACTTGTCCGGGCCGAATGGCGCAATCTGCCGGCAGAGTTCTGAACCAATCGATCCACCAGCCCCCGTAACTAACACAGTCTTGTGGTGGACATACCCTAGGATACTGTTCAAATCCGCTACAATTGGCTCACGGCCTAGTAAATCTTCAACACTAACATCTCGCAGTTTCTTCACGGATATTTTCCCCGCGATCAGATCGTTAAGTGCGGGTATAATCTTAAGCTTAGCACCGGTCTTCTTTGCCAGATTAATAATTTCAGAGATTTCAGTACGTGAAACTGAGGGCATGGCGATAATAATCTCATGAATTTCCCGTTCTTTCACAATAGCGGGGATCGCGTAACGATTCCCTAACACGGGCACACCCAGTATAGACATATGATATTTATTGATACTATCATCAATGAAACCTACCAGCTTCGTATGAGCAAAAGTCGGCCCCATCATTTCCCGAGCAATTAGTATTCCACAATCCCCTGCACCTACAATTAGTGTTTGGGTCTTAGTGTCTTTGTAATTAATTCGGTCATTATGGAGTACTCTCCACAAAAACCGAACCCCACCTACTAATAAAAGAATGGTCTCCATCGACCTAACTTCTATTGCAAGGGGGACTCTATCTGGCAAAATCAGATAAGCTAGGGCAAATGAAAACAAAGACCCTACTACAATGGCTTTAGAAACCGATATAATCTCACCAATGCTGGCATATTGCCACATTCTTCGGTAGAGACCAAAATATATCAAACTTCCCCCGAATGCAACTGTTGCAATCAAGCCAAATTGTAGCATCTGTGCACCGTATTCCTGAAGAGCGTGGTTAGGATACCGAAATAAATAGGATGTCACAATGCTGAACCAGATGATTGCTAGGTCAATGAGGAATAATAGAACCACTCTAGATTTCGCTGTCATTTTCAGTGCCTCCAAAAACAACATTATTGTTTAAGAACCTATCAATTTCCATAGTAGTAGTAATAGTAACCTTCGCTGGCTTTACGTTTTACATTATTGAGCACCACGCCAAGCATTTTTGCACCTACACGATCAAGGTTAGCTTTAGCTTTTACAGCAATATCCCGCTTTACCTTGCCATAGCTGACAACCATAATGACACCATCACTCTTGGAAGCCATGATCTGCGCATCTGTAACCGCCAATAACGGTGGAGTATCAATAAGAATGACATCATAACGCTGGCGCAAGTCCTGTAAAAGAGTGCTCATTCGATTAGAAGCCATCATTTCTGCAGGATTTGGAGGAATCGGTCCTGAGGTCATGATGGAAAGATTGGAAACACCAGAATCTTGGACCGTATCTTCAAGAACTGCCTGCTGCGACAGTAGTGAAGAAAGCCCAAATCGGTTACTAAGCGAAAAAGTCTTATGTGCTGTAGGCTTCCGCAAATCCGCGTCAATCAACAATACCTTCTTATCTGCTTGAGCATAAGCCGCCGCCAAGTTAGCAGAAACCGTAGATTTACCTTCCTCCGGTCCGGACGAAGTTACCATAATCACTTGAATAGTCTCATCCACAGAAGAAAAATCAATATTCGTCCGTAGCGCACGAAACGCTTCAGATACAGGGGAGCGAGGGTTCGTAACGGTAATCAGATGACGTTGTTTATTTGGCAGCTGTGACATGTTCGAGTTCGCCCGCCTTTCTGGATGTTTGCGTCTGTGCCTGTGTTATGCCTTGTTTATTTTCTTCTGAACCCAATCTTGTAATCATTGCAATCGTTGGCAGACCAAGATATCTCTCAATATCGGCTTCAGTCTTCAGCGTATCGTCCATGTATTCCAGCAAGAAAGCAATCCCTAAACCAATCATCAAGGAAACGATGAAAGCTATAGCCATATTCATTAAGACATTCGGTTCTACCGGTCCTGGCTCGATAAGTGGATTCACTTTGGCCTCATTCAGAATCGATACATTCTCCACATTAAATAGGTTAGGAATCTCATCCTTGAATACAAGTGAAATGGCATTCACGATTTCAGCGGCTCGCTGATACGAATTATCTCGAACGACAAGTGTCATCACCTGCGTATTATTGACAGAGCTCACATTAACCTTCTTCAACAGCTCTTCAGCAGTAATATTGAACTGCGGATAATCTCTCGTAACAATATCAAGGATGGCTGGAGTCTTAATAATTTCCTTATACGTATTAATTAATTGAATATTAGTATTAATCTGGTTCAAATCAAGCTGTGCTGCTGCCGATTGTGTCGGAGTCTGGTTAACAATAATCTTAGTGGATGCTTCATACACCGGATTCTTAATATACAGACTGTACACACCAGCAACACCGCACACCAAAACAACTATGCTAACAATCAGCCATAGTCTCTTCCTGACGATCTGAAAATAATCGCGAAGATCCAATTCTTGTGATGACAAGTGTAATTACCTCCAAGCTATTTCTGAAATATTTCGTTACTATATTACAGTACTTACCTATTGGCAAAAAATTGCCTCCTCTCACCTACATGAGAGGAGGCTGTATACTATACTTTTAAATTTACTTACTTGAAGTTAATAGTACGGTAGATAATTACTGCTGCTTCAGCACGAGTTGCCGTATCGTTCGGGTTGAACTTACCAGCATTTCCGATAACCAAGTTATGATCTGCTGCAAATGCTACGCCATCTCTCAAAGATGCGCTGATCTTAGCAGCATCGGAGAATTGGCTAATTGCCGTTACATTCGTTGTTGCAGCTGGATGAATAGATTTCACTGCGCGGGAGATCATTGTTGCCATCTCTGCACGTGTGATAGTTGCATTAGGATCGAACTTGTCCGCACTGCGGCCAGTAATGATTCCTTTTTCTGCTGCAACCGCTACATAAGGTGCATACCAAGCAGATGAACTTACATCATTAAAGCTTTGTACAGCAGAGTTATTCTCCAGATTAAGCGCACGAATCAGCATTTTAGCGAACTCTGCACGAGTTACATTGCTCTTCGGTGCGAATTTGCCTTCGCCTACGCCTTCAATCGCACCTTTTGCAGCTACGACTTGAATTTGTTTGCCAGCCCATGCTTGTACACTAGCAATATCCGTAAAGTTCACTTTATTCTCAAGCACTGCATAGGATGAGAATGTATCACGTGGTTCTACGATGAACTCTCCATCAAGCACTCCACCTTGGAATTGCAGGCTTCCGTATACAAGCTTCGCTACGGACAGCAATTCTTTATCAAGACCATCAGTATTCTTAAGTGGAAGTTTAATGGTAATTGGTTGTTTGAATGTGCTAGTCGCTACACCATCCACACTGAGTCCGAACTCGTATACATCCGAAGCCAATTTCAGTTTGGTAACAGAAGTTACAACTTCTGGTTTAGCGGTAGTTACTGTCAATGCAATAGCTGTGCTGAACTGACTTACAGGAATCGTTACGGTTACACCATTAAAGGTTACTGCGATATTCGCAATGCCGTTCGTCTTAGCTGCTTCAACAATAGCTTTGGACAACGGAACTTCAACAGTAGGCGCAGTGATCGTACCAAGATTCAATGTCAGCGTGAGGGCAGTACCTTCTTTACCGGCAGCTTTAGCTGCAGCAGCAAGATTAGCCAAGGCATTGATTGTATCGGTATCTACCAATTTCACAGTTGCTTTACCATCTACTACTTGTACCAGTTTAGATACATCATAAGTAGCCGCAGCTGCCAATTTTTGATCCACAGTTAGTACAGGTGGAGTCGTTATGGAGCCGGAACCGGAACCAGAGCCCGGAGTACCAGGTTCAGTAGTTGTAGACGTTTTAAGATACGCGTTGTAGTAAGCTTTCGCCAGAACTAGCGCAGCTGCTTTTTCATTCTTAAGTGTTGATTCAACATTATTCTTGGTTGCTGAAATCATATCTTTAGTAATCTTAAGTTCTGCTAGAGACGCTCTCAAGGAATAGTTGGCAGAACCAATGGTGCTATCGAGAACAATACCCTTCACTTTATTCGCGAGTTCACTGTTCGGATGAGCAATAAGATCAATCAGATCAGATTCTGATTTTCCTTTTAGCAAGTTAATTAGCTTCTGTTCAACGCCGTTTGAACCAAAGATGAAGCTGTAAACTTCTTCAACCGAAAGATCTGTAACACCAGCTTGTTTACCGATTTCCTTCAGTAGCGCTTGATAAGCCTCATAATTAGGGGACTTCAGAATATCTGTAACTGCGGATAAATCCGGAGTATAGATAGACGATACTACTTCTAAATAGAAATCAAACAATGTAGATTTTTGTCCATCGCTGAGTTCAAGTTGAGCCAAAACAGGCGCGAAATCTTTTTCCAGTTGCTCACGTGAAAGACCTTGAAGCTCAGTACGGAAATCACGAAGCGTCTGCTTATCAGCATCAGTAAGCGTGCTATAAAGCTTCGTTGCGCGCTCCTTCAAGCTTGCAAAATCCACGCTAGTTGCAGCGGATGCTGTTCCAACGATCCCAAACTGAGCTGCCAATCCTTTGCTGCTAAGCGGAAGTCCTGCTACTGCAACCGCTGCCATGCTAACTGCTAATGTCGATACTACTAGTTTCTTTTTCAAAGTCACTAAATATCCACCTCTTTATATGTATTTAAATTCTCGTGTTACTATAGTCCTAGACTATTTCACCTTATGTCTACACTATTACGTATATCAACGATTCACCCAATAAAACCCATTCTACCACTATTAGGTAGATTAGTCAGCCCTTTCGGGAAAAAATCCCAAACAATTTGTGTCGATTCCTCCTTTTTTGTACGTGATTACCATGATTAACCTCACCATTTGCCACAATTTGCTGAGAGTTCTCGCGCATATAGTCGCGCATCTCAGGACCTAATTCTTTCTCTAAAACCACATAAGCAGCATTTAATCCAAAAGGACGATGAACACTGTCATGTGCATCAGAGGCCAACACATGTACTGCATTTCTACGACATAACTCCAGGGATAGCTTCTGAAGTTTACTCCCGAAGACGCCTGCAAGACTTTGTGCGGTTACCTGACCGAGTGATCCCAGTTCTATCAATCTTTCTAACTTAGAAGGATCGGCAGCTACTTCAGCATTACGCTCCGGATGGGCGATGACCGGAACGAACCCTTGAATGATCAATTCGTGACAGATTTCTTCCATGTTGCGTGGGACTCGTGAAGAAGGCATTTCTAGCAAAATATACCGCGAGTCTGCAAGACTTAGCAGTTGCCCCCGCTCCAGATCATCCAGTAAATCTCCGTACACTCTGATTTCCTGACCTGGAAGAACAAGCAGTGGATTGCCATGCTGACGAAGTTTCTCATTCATCAGATCCACCGCTTCTCTTATACTAGCGGAGTTATTCATATATTGACCGTTGGCGTGATGTGGTGTGGCAATGACGGATGTAATTCCGTCCCTATAGGCGTCTTGCGCCATGGCGAGAGCGGATTCCCAATCAGTAGCTCCGTCATCCATAAAGGGTAAGATGTGGCAATGGATATCTTTCATATGTTATCTATCGGTCCCTTCCCATAGAAAATTTAGTTTTACCCACAAAAAAATACAACCATTCCCAAATGGAATGGTTGCTTGATTGTAAATGAGTTCTTGTCTTAGGCTTCAGTAGGTTCCTCTTGCTGAGGTTCATTTCCATCTATTTCAGCATCCTCAGAATCTGGAGAGGAGAGAACATACCCGTCGATCAATCCCCAAAGCTCTTCTTTACCAAGGCCAATCTCTGAAGAGAATGGAATGAAATTATCCCCTGGCAGCACGCCAAGCTCCTGCTTCATGATCTTGATATGCTTTTGCCAGCGAGTCTTCGGAATCTTATCCGCCTTAGTCGCTACTACACACATAGGAAGATCATAATGCTTCAACCAGTCGAACATCATCTTATCATTGCTGGTCGGCGGATGACGCAGATCCACGATGAGCAGAACAAGCTTCAACGTATCACGCTCAGATAGATATTTTTCCACCATCTTGCCCCATGTCGCACGTTGTGTCTTCGACACTTTTGCATATCCGTAACCTGGAAAGTCAACAAAATACATGCTGCCTTCATTGATACGGTAATAGTTCATATGCTGGGTCTTACCTGGGGTGGAGCTTGTCCGAGCCAGATTCTTGCGGTTAATCATTCGGTTAATGAGGGATGACTTCCCTACATTGGAGCGCCCTGCCAGAGCAACCTCTGGCAAAGCATCATCAGGGTATTGATCAGGGCCAACGGCACTGATTATAAATTCGGCAATATTAACTTTCATAGGACTTCCTTTCTAATGCACACTACTCGGTGGCTCACTGCTAATTTCATTATGATGCTCAACTAACGCATGATGCAAGACCTGATCCATGTTAGATACTGGTATGAACTCCACATCATTGCGTACGCTCTCTGGAATTTCTTTTAGATCACGTTCATTATCTTTGGGAAGAAGGATCTTTTTATATCCGGCACGGTGTGCAGCTAGAGACTTCTCTTTCAGTCCACCGATCGGCAATACACGTCCACGTAGAGTGATCTCACCGGTCATGGCCACATCCTTCGAAACATAACGCTTCGTAAGTGCGGAGATCAATGCGGTAGCAATCGTAATCCCTGCAGATGGGCCATCCTTCGGAATCGCACCTTCAGGAATGTGGATATGAATATCAATCTTCTCATAAAAATCAGGCTGGAGCCCCAGCTCCTCCGCTTTCGAACGTGTATAACTGAAAGCGGCCTGCGCTGACTCCTTCATTACATCGCCCAGTTGTCCAGTAAGTGTCAGCTTGCCCGTTCCCTGCACAACAGTCACTTCGATCAGCAGCGTATCGCCACCAACCTCAGTCCAGGCCAGTCCAGTTACTGTGCCAATCTGATCTTCAAGCTCCGCCATACCGTAACGGTATTTCGATGCACCTAAGTAATCCTTGATGTCATCCGGCAGAATGACTACACTTTCTTTTTCCTTGGACACTATCTGTTTCGCGGCTTTGCGGCATAACGCTGCAATCTGCTGCTCCAAATTACGCACACCGGATTCACGAGTATATTCGCGCACGATACGTAGTAAACTGTCGTCTTCAATGATCAGCTGATCTTCTGCAAGACCATGATTCTTCTTCTGCTTCGGCAAAAGATAACGGCTACCGATCTGCAATTTCTCCAGTTCCGTATAACCCGGTATAAACAGCATTTCCATCCGATCCAGTAGCGGACGCGGAATGTTATGCACAACATTCGCTGTTGTAACAAACATAACGTTCGATAAATCAAACGGTAACTCTACGAAATGGTCACTGAACGTATTGTTCTGTTCCGGGTCCAGTACCTCAAGCAATGCTGAGGATGGGTCGCCACGGAAATCTGCAGCCATTTTATCAATTTCATCTAGCAGAATAACCGGATTAATCGTCCCTGCCGTCTTCATCCC
This sequence comes from Paenibacillus sp. VTT E-133291, assembly GCF_002264395.1. Classification (GTDB taxonomy): domain Bacteria; phylum Bacillota; class Bacilli; order Paenibacillales; family Paenibacillaceae; genus Paenibacillus_AQ; species Paenibacillus_AQ nitricinens. Next base: position 3,701 of record NZ_NFVA01000077.1, on the reverse strand, counting down.
TTGAATGATTCGGCCTGGCATTGCCCCCACATAAGTCCGGCGATGACCACGGATCTCCGCTTCATCACGCACACCGCCAAGCGAAATGCGAACGAACTTACGATTAAGTGAACGGGCGATGGAACGAGCGAGTGAGGTTTTACCCACACCTGGAGGCCCTACAAGACATAGGATCGGACCTTTTAGCTTCTTCACCAACTGCTGAACAGCTAAATACTCCAATACCCGCTCCTTTGGTTTCTCCAAACCGTAGTGGTCCTCATCGAGTACTTGCTCTGCCTTCTTAATGTCGAGGTCATCTTCTGTCTGTTCATTCCAAGGAAGACCCAGCAGCCAATCCACATAGTTGCGAATGACGCCACCTTCCGCTGAGCTCACTGGCATTTTTTCCAGACGATCGATTTCCTTCTCCATCTTCTCTTTCACGCGTTCCGGCAAATTCTTCTCTTCCATGAGATTCCGCAGTTCTTCCGCTTCTCCCACCCGGCCTTCCTTCTCGCCGAGTTCTTTCTGGATCGCTTTCATTTGCTCGCGCAAATAATATTCCTTCTGCGTCTTCTCCATCTGCTTCTTCACACGCTGATTGATCTTGCGTTCAAGCTCCAGCACTTCACGCTCATTATTAAGAATATCAAGAAGCTTCTCTAGCCGTTTACTGACATCAATCGTCTCTAGAATTTCTTGCTTATCCTTAATTTTTAGCGATAAATGACTCGTAATAACATCCGCAAGACGACCCGGCTCCTCAATATCGGATACAGCAGCCAGTGTCTCTGGTGTCACTTTTTTGGATAACGTTATATAGTGTTCGAACTGATTAAGTACTGTACGCATCAGCGCGTCACACTCTTGATCGCCATCTTCCTCTTCTGGTAGCTCGCGCGCCATAACTTCATAATACTCATCATTATCGATATAATTAATAATTTCGGCTCGTTCTACACCCTCAACCAGTACACGAATCGTACCGTTTGGCAGCTTCAGCATTTGCCGCACATTCGCGACAGTACCGACCCGAAAAATATCGTCCTGACCAGGCTCTTCAATATTCACTTCCGACTGTGAACACAGAAGAATTAAATTATCTTCAACCATAGCTTTTTCTAGTGCCCGAACTGACTTCTCACGGCCCACATCCAAGTGAAGAACCATGCTTGGGTACACAAGAAGACCTCTTAGCGGTAATAAAGGAAAACGACGACCTTTTGTTTTATTTGTCATCATCGCTTTCGCACCTCCCATGGCTCTCAATTAATCTCATATGAATTCATTCTAACAAAAGCAGCCCCAAAACACCAACAAAGTACTTGCAATTTAAGAATAAACAACCTTATTATCCTTAAAAAACAGCAACGTTTCTCAAAGAAATGTAAGGATTATGGAAAGTGTGAATTTATACTTTAAAAAAGGAAGCAGCAGACACGCCTGCGGCTCCCTTTATATTCCAGCGGCAAGTCTCGATTTACTTATCGAAACTATAACACACCCTAGCTTACATTCCAGGTAATATTTAAAGCTTAACCCTTTGCAGACTCTCCAGCGGCATCGGCCTTCAGAAGCGAAGGTGCTGCAGAGAATAGCTCACCAGCTACTGCAGGAAGCCTTACATCTGCTGTATCAGCACCAAACAGATGACGGAAGACCTCATCCACCGTTTCCATAGGAATGACGCGTAGTGGGGCGAGGTCAGCGAATAGGGACTGCCAGTTTTCTTTTGGAATAAGCACCGTAGTAGCTCCCGCCTGAAAAGCAGCCTCCACCTTCGCAATTACACCACCAACAGGCTTCACACGGCCATGTATACCTATCTCACCAGTGATCGCTACGGTATTATCCACGGGAAGACCACGAATGGCGGAGACAATAGCCACTGCCATCGCAACCCCTGCTGAAGGTCCGTCAATGGGGGTTCCACCTGGAAAGTTCACATGCAGATCATATCGGTCCGGCTCCAGATTCATGGTGCGCAGTACGGTCAATACGTTCTCCACGGAGCCTTTAGCCATGCTCTTTCTCCGAATTGTACGAGAACCTCCGCCAATCTCTTCCTCATCTACCACTCCGGTTACGTTCAGTCTACCTTGACCGTTCTGCGCAGGTGCTGCGGATACTTCGATCTCGAGCAAGGTGCCCATTCCCGGTCCATACACTGCAAGTCCGTTAACTAATCCAATCTGTGGCGCGGAAGGAATTTTGCGCTCTGTTCGAAGTGGCAGCTGGCTACTGCCTGCTACCCATTCTACATCAGCAGCATTAAGCGTATCTCTCTGCTCCGTTAGCGCTAATCCAGCTGCGAGCTGAATCATATTGACTGCCTCCCGGCCATTTGTTGCATATTGCTGCACAACAGTGACTGCATCCGGGCTTGGCTTCAGTCCGATCTTCTGTATCGCGTCACGCGCGATGACCGCAATCTCATCTGGCAATAGCGGACGGAAATAAATCTCCATGCAGCGTGAACGCAGTGCTGGAGAGATCTCATCCGGGGAACGCGTAGTCGCGCCAACTAAACGGAAATCAGCAGGTAATCCATTTTGAAAAATATCATGAATATAAGCCGGAGTATTATTGTCCTCCGAATTATAATACGCGCTCTCTAGCAGCACCTTCCGGTCCTCCAGCACCTTTAGCAGCTTGTTCATCTGAATGGGGTGAAGCTCACCGATCTCATCCAAAAAAAGAATCCCGCCATGTGCTTTTGTCACCGCGCCCGGCTTCGGTTGCGGCACGCCTGCCACACCCATAGCTCCGGCACCCTGATAGATAGGATCATGCACCGATCCGATTAACGGGTCAGCAATACCTCGCTCATCAAAACGAGCGGTTGTCGCATCGATTTCAGTGAATTTGGCATCGTTTTTAAAAGGGGATAGCGGATTGCGCTTTGCCTCTTCCATGACCACCCGTGCCGCTGCAGTCTTGCCGACTCCCGGCGGACCATAAATAATCACATGCTGCGGATTAGCACTGCATAATGCGGCCTTCAGGGCGCGCAGCCCGTCTTTTTGCCCGACAATATCTCCAATAGAAGCCGGCCTAGTTTTCTCCGACAAGGGTTTGGTTAATGAAATCATACGCATTTTCCGTAGTTTATCCAGTTCTTTACGCGACTCTCGGTCTACCGCCGTCTTGTTTGTCTTCTGACCCCGCAGCAGATTCCAAAAGTATACGCCGATAACCAGCGCGAAAAAGAGCTGCACGATCATCACAACTATACTTAATTCCATAGGTCATCCTCCTGTTTCGTTCAGTCTACCTTTCCACCTTTGGCTACTATTAGGTAGTATAGCCGTTTCGGTAATTAGTAAACGCACAAATGAGGATTTGTTGAATTGTTGGTGTAGGACAGTCGGTGGAGTCCTGAGATTTAGTAACAAACTTGTTTGAATGGGGGGAAGTAACTTGATTAGTCTGGGTTCCTCGGTAATGATAATTATCTTAAATAAACTGAACTCACTAAGTACGCAAAGTAACCTTATTAATTTATTTCGCTAAATATCTACTCATTTGCTCAGTTATGACCCAATTAGTAAGAACTATAGGGAAAACCTCCCTATAGTTTGAAGAAAGTAGTCCCAATGAAGGGCTTATAGGGAATTCTCCCCATATTACGTTGATTCAAGTAAAAACAGCTACTTATAGTGAATTTATAAGGAGGTTTTCCATATAAACTCACTTTTCGAGCAAAATCGGTCTATTTA
>NZ_NFVA01000026.1 GCF_002264395.1 Paenibacillus sp. VTT E-133291 | reverse complement strand
TTGGTGCTGTTGTTGGTGCTGTTGTTGGCGTCACTATCTTTTGATTCGTTACAGTCATATCTGTAACTGTTGTTGAACTAAATTTAACCTCATATTTATTTGAATCCTTGATATATCCAATAGGTGCCGTTTTTTCTTGCAAGAAGTATTTACCAGGCCGGAGATCTTTAAATACTGTTTTACCGTCTTTATCTGTCGGAATAGATGTGCTAAATAAAACCTCTTCCGATCCAGACACGCGATATAAATTGAAGATAGCTCCTTCAAGAACTTTACTATTATCTGCTGCATCTACTTTCTTGACAGCTAATTCTTTTCTAGTCCCTTGTCCAATGCCACTGGAATCCGAAAATACTACAGTTACACTTGAATCTTTGGATTGAGTTCCTATTTGGGATCCATTACCACTAAATTTAACGGAGTTACTAATCTTCCCATTATTTTTTGCCTCTAAAATTATGGAATCATACTTCAAAATAAAAGGCTTCTCAATCGTGTGATTGAACTTCAAAATGAATTGTTCTGCACCTGTCTTGTCATCTTTTGAAAATTCAAGAGTATAATCCTTGTCCGCTCCTTGTGTAAGTGCTGGACCTGATTCACTAACCTCACCTTTCGCAGAAATAGTTGTCGGCAGCAAACGGAATGACTCCGGCAAGAACATCTGATTAGCGTCCGGATTATCCGTGATTTGTGCATCTTCCACAAGAGATTGATTATAGTTGATCTTTAAAGTCCAATTAAGCTTTGTCTCATTTTTAGGATCCTGAACCCCTGTCTTGGTAACATACTGATCGTTTTTACCGCCGTATGGTATGTTAACTTCACTTTTCAAATCTTTGGATACAGGCACACCATTGTCAGACAGCTTCGCTGTATTCTTAATCTTTTCATTCTCAACCACTTGATCTTTTAAGCTGGTGGTGAATTTTATCAAATAAGGTTTAGCGATTTTATCATTAAAGCTTATTTTCAACAATTTAGTCGTTTTATTGTAATCTACAGAATATAGTTTGGGATTGGAGCTACTAGTAACAGTAACTTCTTTTCCTACTTTAGGGTTACCACTGCTTTCAATCGAAAGCTCATAAACTTTTATTGATTCCTCGATCAACTGTTGTTTATCTTCTAAGGTATCAACAAGCACAGCCTTATCAAGCTCTTTGCTGTTGTAGTTAATCCCTATTTCCCAAGCAATCTCCTTGGTTTGAGCGTCATAGGAACCGTTTTTGTAACCATTATCCTTCACTCTTGAATCAGGATCGAATGTACTCTCAACAGTGATAGTTTTCGTATCTGTAGGTTTGGACGGGTCATTCCATTCAATAGTAGCTCTGTTCAAAAATTTCACTTCATTCTTAACCCAATCATATACAGTCCCATTACTATTCTTCAGCCAATCATTATTGAAATACGTTTTATAAGCAATCGTATAAGTCTTATCAATAGGTGATTTGAATTTTATGGTAAAACCTTCTGTAGGTTTTGAATCATCAAGAGTATACAAGGAGGGGTCCACTATTTTACCAGTATCATCTTTAATAACAAAACCAACTTTAGTAAATTCCAAACCTTTGTTAGGGAAGATATCCTTAATCGCTACATTATCCATGACTTTTTTATCACTATTAATTTTTATCGTCCAGCTCACAGTTTTATCAGCATAGTTAGCCTGTCCAACCCACTTGGAGATAATATCTTGATTAAGTGTCCTGTCCGCAGTGCCCTTATAAACATCATTAACTACAGTAGTGACTGTATTCTCAACCTTTGTTGCCTTTTCGATCCGATCAATCGCCCGGGTCTGATACTCAATTCTGTAAGCATTCGAAATATTATTATTAAATGATAATTCGAAATTTTTCAGCCCTGCTTTCGGAGTTAAAGTATTCTCAGATACTGTGTAGTCATTCACTAACACTTTATCAGGATTATCTTTGGATTTAGTGAAATCTACTTTAAATACCTTCATAGAGCCAGGTACAAACACTTGAGAGTCCGAATAATAATCACTCAATTTGGCATCTGCTTTAGAGATTGAACGCTCCCCGTAATTATAATTAATCGCCCAATAAGTGTCCTGTGTCACGGATTTATAATCGAGATCAAATTTCTTCAATAATACTCCACGCTCAATAGATACACTTGCATCATCTGAAAAAGGCCCTGTATTAGTACCCTTAAAAGTTGCCGTATTTACAAAAGTGATTTTAGTATCATCAATAACATCCGTAACGTATTCAATACGGTATGCTTCCGTAATTGGTGTAATACTATCAGGAGTAATAAACTTCACCTCTAAGGTGTTCCCCACTAGACTTGCAGAATATTGACTATTGTTTAAAGGAGCACCCGGCGATACAGCACCGCCGCTTAACGCTACATTAAGTTTACTGACCTTAACATCACTTATATTAGTTAAAGCTAAACCCGTAGGGATTACATCAGTTACAACTGCTCCATATACACTATCCATAACCTTGTTTACATCAACAGTCCATTTTATCTGTTTGGCATTAAAATTCCCTTGATTAGTGCCTACCGCAACTCCATTTTTCTCAATAGTAGATTTAACCTCAGGTTTAAATCGGACTGTAATCTCTTGCTCTGCACCTCCATTTATCGGAAACTTAATCGTATGGGGGACAGTGTCCGTAAACTTCGTTGTGTCGAAACGAGTCTCCACTTCAATTGCACCTTTAACATCGAAATATTCTCCGACTTCACCGGTGAATGTTAAGATAACTTTGTTAGGGTTCCCTTTAATAATGTCGTAATGCCCCAGCACTTCGCCGTCAATCATAATCTTTTTATTCAAAAAGTCTTTCTCGAGCACAAACCCCTCTGGTAGTTCAAATGTAAAAGTATCACCTGCAGCGTAATTATTTCCGTCTGGAACCGACCAATTATAGTTCAACTTCACAGTGGAGCTCAACTTGTAAACAGAATCTGTGACCTGTACCCCATTCTCATATACAGACATCGTCACACTTGTAATGATATTAGTACTTTTCTCAATCGCCTCTGCTCTTACCTGAGAATCGAAACCAAAAGCATTGAAAAACTGTGTACCAAGAAGTATTACTACCATCCATAAACCAATTCTCTTTTTCCACATAAAACGAAAGACCTCCTTCTTCCTATAAAAGTACTTACTCGACTTTTTCTAAGTTGTTTGTTCTGCTAGTACTTCAACAATCTCCCTTCGATTGTAAGTTACCGACATGAACAATTTCTGAACAGATCTGAAATTTCGTCAGAATTCGATAAATCAGCATTATTTTGGAGCAAAAAAAATCCTGACAGCGAACTCACTGTCAGGGCTTCATCTAAGTAATTATAAATTTATGCACAATAATTTTAACTTATAGACTAGCGTGATCACGTTTGGTGTAAGTTTTACGCTTCTCCAGAAGCTTGTTAAGTGCATCGATATAAGCGCGGGCACTCGCCTCTAGAATATCGGTGCTAAGGCCACGGCCCTGTGCAGCGACTTCACCCTGCGACAGTACTACATGAACCTCACCCTGTGCATCTTTACCACGGGAGACGGATTTAATGGAATAATCCCCAAGGGTAACTTCCTCACCCGTGGCTTTATCAATAGCATTGTAGATGGCATCTACCGAACCATTACCTTCTGCCTCTGCTACAATAGGCTCCGCTTCCGGACCATCGATAATCACCTTGGCGGCTGGAACAGCTTTATTGCCGTAAGTAACAAAGATCGTCTGCAGCTTAAAGATTTCTGGCGTATCGATTAGTTTCTCTTCAATCAATGCCAAAATATCTTCATCAGACACTTCTTTTTTCTTATCCGCCAAATCCTTGAATCTTGAAAAAGCCGTATTAAGCTCCGCTTCGGATACATCATATCCTAGATCACTTAACTTATCGCGGAAAGCATGGCGTCCAGAGTGCTTACCAAGTACCAGCTTGCTCTCTTTAAGTCCGATGGTCTCCGGTGTCATGATCTCATAAGTGGTTTTCTCTTTCAGCATTCCGTCCTGGTGAATACCCGATTCATGAGCAAATGCATTAGCTCCTACAATCGCCTTATTCCCTGGGACTACCATACCTGTCAACTTGCTGACCAAACGACTTGTACGAGAAATTTCGGATAACGTTAAAGAAGTTTTTGCGCCAAAAAATTCAGCACGTGTCTCCAGCGCCAATGCCACTTCTTCAATCGCTGTGTTTCCAGCACGTTCACCAATACCGTTAATCGTTCCTTCAATCTGATCTGCACCATTCTGAATCGCGGCTAGCGTATTGGCCGTAGCCATGCCAAGGTCGTTATGACAATGAGCACTAAGCTGTACACGTTCAATATCAGGCACATTTTCTTTTAAGTATTTAAAAATAGCTCCATATTCAGAAGGATTCAGATAACCTACAGTATCCGGGATATTAACAACATTAGCGCCTTCTCGGATAGCCATTCCGACCATTTCAGCCATGAAATCATACTCTGTACGACCTGCGTCTTCTAACGAAAACTCAAGTTTAGGGAAATATTTCTTGGCATATCGGATAGCAGATTGTGCAGTTTCCAGCACCTGAGCTTTATCCATCCGTAGCTTATGCTGGCGGTGAATAGGAGATGTGGCTAGAAAAATATGAATGCAAGGGTCCTGTGCCCCCTGCAATGCTTCTTTTACTGCATCAATATCTGTCTCTCTAGAACGAGAAAGACCGATTACGGTGACGTTCTTTACTGCTCTTGCAACTGCATTTACCGAAGCCAGGTCACCTGGTGAAGCAGCAGGAAAGCCCGCTTCCATGCGGTCAATCCCCAGCTTTTCCAGCTGGTAGGCGATCTCTACTTTTTCACGCGTGTTAAGGTTCACACCCGGCGACTGCTCTCCGTCTCGCAGCGTCGTATCGAACACATAAATTTTCCGCATGCAAAGCACCTCCCAAAGATTGTGCTAAAACCCTCAAATGCGGCTCGCATAGTCACGGCCGCATTTGAAGGTCACACTATTTAATCATAAGTATATATGATTACTTCTTAATCCAGTGCATCATTTCACGCAATTGGCTACCTACAACTTCAACTGGGTGAGCAGCTTCGTTGCGACGAGTAGCTGTAAGGAAAGCACGTCCGGATTGGTTCTCAAGGATGAAGTCGCGAGCGAATTTACCTTCTTGGATATCCGTCAGTACAGCTTTCATTGCTTTTTTAGTATCTTCAGTTACAATGCGAGGACCAGTTACATAGTCACCGTATTCAGCTGTGTTACTGATGGAATCACGCATGCTGGACAATCCGCCTTCATATACCATGTCAACGATCAGCTTCAGTTCATGCAGACATTCGAAGTAAGCCATTTCAGGAGCATAACCTGCTTCAGTCAATGTTTCGAATCCAGCTTTGATCAGTGCAGATACGCCACCGCAAAGTACAGCTTGCTCACCGAACAAGTCAGTTTCGGTTTCTTCACGGAAAGAAGTTTCGATAACCCCTGCACGTGTACAGCCGATTCCTTTTGCATAAGCAAGACCGATTTCTTTAGCTTTTCCAGTTGCATCTTGTTCGATAGCAATCAAGCCAGGAACGCCAAAGCCTTCAACATAAGTACGACGAACCATGTGACCTGGAGATTTTGGTGCTACGAGCAGCACGTCCGCATCTTTAGGAGCAACGATTTGTCCAAAGTGTACGTTAAAGCCGTGGGAGAACAACAAAGCTGCGCCTTTTTTAAGGTTTGGTTCCACTTCATTTTTATATACGGATGCTTGAGTTTCGTCTGGCATTAAGATTTGCACAACATCTGCACGGGATACTGCTTCAGCTACTGGCAATACTTCAAAACCGTCATTTTTTGCAGTTTCGAAAGATTTACCTTCACGAAGACCGATGACAACTTGAAGACCACTGTCACGAAGATTCTGTGCTTGGGCATGTCCTTGGCTACCGTACCCTATTACCGCAATTGTCTTTCCTTTTAATACACTAAGTTCTGCATCCTGTTCATAGTACGTTGTAACTGCCATTGTCAATATCCTCCTTTAATTTGAGACCCATCATAAAGAGCGGGTGCTTCAAGAGAACTGGATTCATACCTTATCAAGCTCCTCTTCAAGCTCCCGCTCTTTAGCGGGAAGTTCATTCATATCATATCAGATTAATGCAATCAAGCAGTAATCCATTAAAGTCGTAAAATATAATACTTAAGAGTTACCACGTACCATAGCCGTAACACCTGTGCGAGAAAGCTCTCTAATTCCATAAGGTTTCAAAAGCTCGATCATTGCATCAATTTTCTGTGTCTCCCCAACTACTTGCACCAGTATAGTGGTGCTGCCGATATCAACCACTGAAGCACGGAAAGTCTCAACTACACCCAAAATTTCCGGACGCTCACTTGGATCAGCATTCACTTTAATGAGAGCGAGCTCGCGTGCAACCATTGGCTTAGCTCCAAGATCAACGACTTTGATAACATCAATTAGCTTATAGAGCTGCTTCTCAATTTGTTCAAGGGTATGCTGGTCGCCAAGAGTAACGATAACCATCCGGGATAATCCAACCTCTTCGGACTGACCTACTGTAATACTCTCAATATTAAATCCGCGGCGACCGAACAAGCCTGACACCCGCTGAAGCACACCTGGCTGGTCATTTACGAGTACAGAAATCGTATGTCTTGTCACTGTTATTCATCCCCCATCAGCATATGATCGATGGTTGAACCTTGAGTTACCATCGGGTAGACATTCTCGTCTTTTGGAACAACGAATTCTACCAATACTGGACCCGGTGTTTCCAGAGCTTTCTGCCATGCATCACGTGCTTCTTCCTTATTCGTCGCACGTAGTCCTTTCACACCATAGGCCTCAGCAAGCTTAACGAAATCCGGACTACCTGCAAGGTCTGTATAGCTATAACGTTTGTCATAGATAAGATTCTGCCATTGGCGAACCATTCCAAGCACTTGGTTATTAATAACAACGATTTTGACAGGTATATTGTTAATCGCACAAATCGCCAGCTCTTGGGAACACATTTGCATACCGCCATCCCCGTTAATCGATACTACCAACCGTTCAGGATGTGCCATTTGCGCACCGATAGCTGATGGGAATCCGAAGCCCATCGTTCCAAGACCACCTGAAGTAATCCATGAGCGCGGATGATTGAACTTGTAATATTGTGCTGCCCACATTTGATGCTGGCCAACGTCCGTAGTAACAATCGCTTCCCCATTAGTGGTGTCATTAATCATTTCAATAACCCATTGTGGTTTAAGCTCGGTCTCCGAATCTTTATACCGAAGTGGCTGATCAAGCTTTGACTGCGCGATATGCGTTCTCCAAGCATCAGCCTTAGATGCACGCCCAACCTCAGGAATCAGCATTTCCAGTACAGTTTTCACATCTCCTACAATCGGAATATCAGGTGATACATTCTTTCCTATTTCTGCAGGGTCGATATCGATATGCACGATCTTGGCTTTTGGCGCGAAGCCGTCCAGCCTACCCGTAACACGGTCATCAAAGCGAGCACCAATATTAATGAGCAAATCGCATTGCTGAATTGCATTATTTGCGGTATATGTGCCATGCATCCCTGGCATTCCCATCCAAAGCTCTTCAGCACTTGGGAAGGCTCCGAGTCCCAGCAAGGTTGTAGTTATTGGAATCTCTGTCCGTTTCACGAATTCGAACATAGCCTCATGTGCTCCGGAGTAGATAACTCCACCACCTGCAATGATAATCGGACGTTCAGCAACCTCAATCGCACGAACCAGTTTATCAAGCTGCAGTTTGTTTGGAACTGTACAAGGGTTGTAGCCACGAAGATTTACGGTCTTCACTGGTGTGAACAATGTCTTTGCAGCCGACACATCTTTCGGTATATCAATCAATACTGGACCTTTACGACCGGTATTCGCCACATGGAAAGCTTCATGTATGACGCGAGGGAGATCCTCAACATCTCTTACAAAGTAGCTGTGCTTAGTGATGGGCATCGTGATTCCGGTAATGTCTGCTTCCTGGAAAGCATCTGTACCGATCAGGCTTGAGAAAACATTACCTGTGATTACGACCAATGGAGTAGAGTCCATATATGCTGTAGCAATACCTGTTACAAGGTTTGTTGCGCCAGGACCCGAGGTTGCGATACATACCCCTGGTTTGCCACTTGCTCTAGCGTAACCGTCAGCTGCATGAATCGCACCTTGCTCATGACGTGTTAACACGTGATTGAAATCCGTAAAACCGTACAATGCATCATAGATGTACAAAACAGCTCCACCTGGATATCCGAATACTGTGTCTACACCCTCCAATACAAGGCTGCGGAGTAGTATTTCCGAACCGGTAATAACTTCCGGCTCCATCCATTTTTCTTTTAGCTGCTCTGTAGACCGTAATTCCGGTATTTGCGCGCTCATCAGTATTCCTCCTCCGATATTTAACATTCATTATGCAAATGACGGACCGTCCTCTATACATCAGCAAATAGTTATTTATAAAACAAAAAAACCTTCCGCCTCCCACGCACAGTATTAGCGCGTGAGGGACGAAAGGTTGATCTTCCGTGGTACCACCCATGTTTGCATTACATCTCGCGATGCAACACCTTATCAGGTATACAAAAATCCATCGATGTAGGCAAGGGCCCTAATCTCTGTAACCTGAAGTCCGTAACGCGGACTAAACGATTCCCCCTAATAATTCCACCACTCTAGCCAGTGGACCTTTCAGGGAAACAGCTCCGAGGTGAGCTCGTATATAAGGGATTCCGGTGGAGGTTGCAGCAAATCCTCACACTCTCTGAGCAAAAGAGCCCTTAAAACTTCGTCCTCATCATTGCCGATACATGTATGTTCGTTAAAATGTTTAGACACATTATATGATTCCTAACACGGATAGTCAATACCCATATTTTTAAAATTGTCACAACTCCTGCTTCTACCCTCTCGGAACGCCTGCCCTTCTCCCAACATATGATGTACGACAATGCGTGGAAAGGGGACGCTCTATGATTCGTTATCGTCGACCGAAGCAGGATGACGTTGTTATTTTTGATTTAATCGAGCGACAGCTCGTTCCATTATCTCATCTGCCGCAAACTGAAATCACTAAAATCAAAAAGGATTTGCCCCGTCGTCTGGGACACGGAATCACCCTTGTCACCTGTCCCGACTATGAAAGCGATCCAAACGGGTTTGTCCATTTTTTGTTGCATGGGGATTTACTCTACATCGATATGCTAGCCATTGCACCAGATGCTCGGCGAAAACACTTGGGAAATATGCTCATGGATCGAGCAGAAAGATTTGCACTTTCTCGCGGTTGTCATCGTTCTAAGGTATCCGTCGACCTAGGGAATGCAGCAGCGCTAGCCTTTTATCGAAAATTGGGCTACAGCGTAGCCCGTTATCAATCGCTAAGTTTTTGTTACGAGCTTGAGAAACGATTCTCCTAGCCAAAGCAGCACTTATCGGAACTTAAAAGAATCCAAAAGGTGGATATGGTGTGCCTCCGTACCCATAACCTCCATAAGGAGTTCCATATCCGTAACCGCCACCATAAGGTGTAGCTCCGCCATAGCCACCGCCATAACCTCCACCATAAGCATAAGGGGCAGTACCAACGGCGAGCAAATCAAACAACACTAATGGAATGATTGCTTTGGTTTGTACTTTTTTACCACTTACACGTTGCAAAATAAGACGATTTCCTGATACACGAAGCAGTTTTCCAGTAACCTGTGTGCCATCTTTTTTCATAGCGATGATCTGTTTGCCAATGAGCCTCATAACCTGCTTTTTCGTAACTGGTTTAGTCATAATATCCCCTCCAAAAAGTTTTGCAAACCTCTGATTTCCACCATCTTCAATACAGTTTATTCGCACAAAAGAACCTTCGCCTGTACACTTGCCCTCTCCTCTTATGTTTATCCATATCGACCCTAACCAAAAAAGCCGCATTTCCGGAAAAAGTCCGGAAATGCGGCTTCGTAATGATATAAGTAAAAAATCGAAAAGATCTAGCGTTTACCAGGATCGTAAGGCTGACCTAATGCCTTAGGAGCAGCGGAACGACCTACAGCAGCTACAAGCACAATGACTGTCAATACATAAGGGATCATAAAGATGAACTCTTGTGGGATATCTTTTGACCACTCAAACAATTGAACATAGTTACGAATCGCTTGGGAGAATCCGAAGAATACCGCAGCACCAAAGGCACCGAGCGGATTCCATTTACCAAAGATCATCGCTGCAATCGCGATAAAACCTTGACCAGAAATCGTATTATGGCCAAAAGTTCCGGTTGTAGTTAGAGTGATTGTAGCGCCACCGATACCAGCCATCAATCCACTAAGCATTACACCGATATATCTCATCCGGTTAACCTTGACACCTAAGGTGTCTGCAGCACTAGGATGCTCACCTACTGCACGTAAACGCAGTCCAAATGGCGTTTTAAACAAAACGAAATAAATAACGATAACCAGCACGATGGCTAGATAAGTGGTCGGATAGGAATTGAATATCCCTTCACCGATCACTGGAATCTTGGAGAGTCCAGGAATTGCAACTTTGTTAAATCCATCGATTAGCGGAGTTTCAGCAGATCCATCAAATAGCAGCTTTACCATGTAAAGTGTACTACCTGCGGCTAAAAAGTTAATAACCGTACCACTGATCGTCTGATCTGATTTAAAGGTAATAGATGCAACCGCATGAATCAGTGAACCAAGTACTCCGACGGCCATAGCACATAGTACGCCAATCCAAGGAGCCCATTCACCCATTCCTGCATCTTGAGCATAATAACCACCTACTGCTGCTGCAAACGCACCAAACATCATCAAACCTTCAAGTCCAATATTTACGACACCAGAGCGTTCAGAGAAGATGCCGCCAAGTGAGGCAAAAATAAGCGCTGTGGAAAAAACAAGCGTTGTATTAAGCAGTTGACCTAACGTCTGCAGATCCATCTATAACACCTTCTCTTTCTTGCGCTTGAAGTAAAAGGGCTTAAGCACCCAGCGTACAATCCCTTGTGCCGCAATAAAGAATATGATTGAACCTATAACGATACGAATAAGTTCCGGAGGAACATCTGCAGCAAAACTCATTCCCGCAGAACCATAAGTCAACGTACCATAGAGAATCGCAGCTAGAACAACACCAAGTGGATGTGTTAAACCAAGAAGAGCTACTGCGATACCATCAAATCCATATCCTGGTGATGCCGCGAACACAGATTGATAATGGAATACACCCAGTACCTCTCCTGCTCCAGCCAACCCTGCAAACACTCCGCTTATGAACATTGCCTTTACAACGTTACGGCCAACATTCATACCTGCGTACTCGGCAGCATGAGGATTGTAACCAACAGCACGCATTTCATATCCTTGCTTAGTCTTCCATAAGTAGACATAGAAGAATACTGCTGCAGCAAGGGCGATAGCTGTTCCCCAGTGCAGACGTGCATTGTCAAATAACGAATTCAAGAATGTCATAGAAAGAGAAGCTGGAATATCCTCGGAACGATTCTGTCCCGGAAGTAATAGAAATGCTCTTACAATATAATTCGACAAGTATAGAGCAACCCAGTTTAACATGATTGTGGTAATAACTTCATTAATCCCACGTTTAGCCTTCAAATAGCCGGCGATACCAGCCCACAGACCTCCACATAACCCAGCTATAATAACAGCAAGCGGAACTAAGATGAATCCTGGCAAGGCTGCAAATTTAATACCCACCACGGTCGCAGCCGTCATACCAATCATCACTTGTCCATCTGCCCCGATATTAAACATCCCTGAACGAAATGCAAAGGCTACGGCTAAACCAGTGAGCATTAATGGCGTCATTTCGCGCACGGCTTCACCAAAGTTGTACAAGTTACCAAATACACGTGAGAACAGTGCGGAGTAAGCAGTTATCGGATCATAACCACCCATAAGCATAACTATTGCTCCCACAAGAAAACCAAGTACGATGGCGACAAGAGGAACGATATAGCTGTCAGTTGTGAAGATTTTTTTGAACTTATTCAACTGCCTTACCTCCCCGCTTCAAGCTGCCTGCCATCATAAGACCCAGTTCCTGGTCATTCGTATCCTGCGGGAACACTTCACCGACAATTTTGCCTTCATAGATAACAGCAATTCTGTCTGATACATTCATAATCTCGTCCAATTCAAACGAAATGAGCAATACAGCTTTTCCTTGGTCACGCTGTGCAATGAGCTGCTTTTGAACAAACTCGATAGCCCCAACATCTAGACCGCGTGTTGGTTGCGCTGCAATAAGTAATGTCGGATCTTTATCTATTTCCCGAGCAATAATCGCTTTCTGTTGATTTCCGCCGGATAAAGAACGTGCTTTGGTCTGAATTGAAGGTGTACGCACATCAAACTGCTCCACAAGACCTTCAGCATACTTATCAATGACATCATTTTGCATAAAGCCGTTTTTGTTATATGGACTCTTATAGTAAGTTTCCAGAACCATATTCTCACTTACTGAGAAGTCAAGCACCAAACCATGCTTATGACGGTCTTCTGGAATATGAGACACATTCATCTCCGTAATCTTGCGCGGGGATAAATTAGCAATCTCGTTCCCGGACACCTGAATAGAACCAGAATCAATTTTACGCAGACCCGTAATGGCCTGAATCAGTTCACTCTGTCCATTGCCATCTACACCGGCTATTCCGAGAATTTCTCCGGCTTTCACATCAAAGCTAAGACCGTCGAGCACCGAGACACCATCTTTACTCTTACTGTTCACATCCTTCAGCTCGAGTACAGTTTCACCAACCTCAGGGGCCTTCTTAGCTACCTTGAAGGTTACGCCGCGTCCAACCATCTTCTCAGCCAGTTCATTCGGATTAGTATCTGCGGTATTTACGGTATCGATTACTTTTCCTCGTCTAATAATGGTGACCCGATCAGATATTTGCATAATTTCTTTAAGCTTATGCGTAATCAGGATAATCGATTTTCCCTCTGCAACAAGCCGCTTCATAATCGCCATCAATTCCGTAATTTCTTGAGGCGTAAGTACTGCAGTCGGCTCATCAAATATGAGAATATCCGCTCCGCGGTACAGGGTCTTCATAATTTCTACCCTTTGTTGCATACCAACAGAAATGTCATGAATAACGGCATTTGGATTCACTTGCAGGCCATATTGCTCCGATAGCTTCCGAACCTGTTCCGCAGCGGATTTATAGTCAATTTTAAGACCTTTCTTCGGCTCCATCCCAAGAACAATATTCTCGGTAACCGTAAAAGGCTCCACGAGCTTGAAATGCTGATGCACCATACCAATACCAAGCTCGATCGCTTTATTGGGATTATCAATTACAACCGGTTTCCCGTCGATTTCAATACTTCCTTCATCCGGTTGATACAATCCAAAAACGATATTCATTAAGGTTGATTTACCTGCACCATTCTCACCAAGCAGTGCAAGAATCTCACCCTTCTTTAACGTCAAACTAATGGAATCGTTAGCAACAATACCGGGAAATCGTTTTGTGATTTGCTTCAACTCTACGACAGGAGCCGCAGCACTCATGGAATCACCCTCATCACAGAATATATAACTACCATGTAGACACGGATGTACCGCCCTTTTCAAGACGGTATAACTGTGTCTAACTTATCATAACCAGTGCTTTAACAAGGAATAAGGCCAGCGCATAACCGGCCTTATTCCTTGTTGCTTATTTCTTATTGTGATCCGATAAATAAAAGGGAGATCTTACTCGGTA
Source organism: Paenibacillus sp. VTT E-133291 (assembly GCF_002264395.1). GTDB lineage: Bacteria > Bacillota > Bacilli > Paenibacillales > Paenibacillaceae > Paenibacillus_AQ > Paenibacillus_AQ nitricinens. Next base: position 58,810 of record NZ_NFVA01000026.1, on the reverse strand, counting down.
GGAACTGTAATTGTTCCATCAATGATTTGTTTTTTGAAATCTTCAACTTTAGCCAAAATCTCTTCAGAAACGTTAACTTTAGATGTATCAGAGATACCTACACCATTGTCTTTCAAACCAAGAACAGTTGTAGTACCACCTTTGAAAGTACCATCGATTACTTCTTTGGAAACCTTCTTAACAGCTTCGTCAACACGTTTGATCATGGAAGTCAAAGTTACGTCTGTACCAAATTCAATGGATTGGTCTTTGTCTACACCGATAACCCATACTTTAGCACCGCCAGCTTTGTTACGGGATTTAGCTTCGTTGAAGACGCCATTTCCTGTTGCACCAGCAGCAGGGAAGATGATGTCATTACCATCGTTATACAATGTAGCTGCAAGGGATTTACCAGTATCCGGTTTGTCGTATGCACCTGCATAAGTAATAGTAACTTTTGCATCAGGTTTAACTGCCGCAACACCAGCTTTGAATCCTACTTCAAAACGTTTGATTACCGGGCTTTCCATACCGCCAATAAAAGCTACTTTGTTAGTTTTTGTAGTCAAACCAGCAACCACACCAACCAAGAAGGAACCTTCATTCTCAGAGAAAGTAACGGATGCTACGTTAGGAGCCTCTACTACGCTATCGATAATTGCCAAGTTAGCGTTGGCGTTCTCACCAGCAACTTTCTTAATTGCGTCGCCAAGATCAAAACCAATACCCCAAGTCAAGTTATAGCCATCCTTAACGAATTGGTTAAGGTTTGGCTCATAGTCAGCATTGGATTTACTTTGCAAATATTTAACGGAAGAACCTGTTTCTTTTTCAAGAGCTTGTAGTGCTTCCCATGCGGATTGGTTAAACGATTTATCGTTTACGCCACCGATGTCAGTAACCATACCAAATTTGAAATCAGATTTTGCGGCATTTGTTCCGCCATTTGTTCCTGCATTCGTCTCGCCATTTGCAGCATTCTTAGCGTTGTTGTTTCCACAACCAGCCAAAACAACTGTTAATGCCAGCATCATTACAAGAGATAGTTTGAAGACTTTTTTCATTGAATGTGATCCCCCTTAAAATATTGGATGTCATCTGTGTTCTACTTGGACATTCCATAGATCAAATTATAACTGCAATAAAATCTAAAATCCAGTCCATAAATGACCTCAGGTCAATAATTATTTGTACTTTTTCGTAAGTAACCGCTTTCCATGACACGACGTGTTATCATTATGTTTGAATGATGTTAGAAAACCTTATTTATCTTTGTATAGTATTCCAACACAATACAAATATTATTGCACACTTATGTGTTTTCTATTATTATGATTGCTTAGTATTTGCATTGAAAGGAAGTTATCAGATATGACCGATGAAAAAAATCCACAAACGATGCCGGCTTTTAAATATTGCCGTGAATCCCGCGTTTTCAAAACCGGACGTGTTTTCCCTAATGATGTTAATAATCACAAGACATTATTTGGCGGCAAGCTCATGAGCGGCATTGACGAAGTAGCCTCCATCTCAGCTATGCGCCATTGCCGTGCCAATGTCGTCACAGCCTCTACAGACTCTGTTGACTTCTTAAGACCCATTCGACCTACAGACTCCGTATGCTTCGAATCCTTTGTTTCTTGGACTGGGCGTACAAGCATAGAGGTATTTGTAAAGATCATTTCAGAAAATTTATACACTGGTGAGCGCGCCGTCGCCGCCACTTCATTTCTCACCTTTGTTGCAGTCGAGGAGGATGGCACTCCAACTCCGGTTCCTGCCATTATCCCAGAGACCGACGAAGAAAAACTGATCAACGAATCAGCAAATGAACGTTCTGAGTTGCGCAAAGTGAGAAGAACCATCAGTAAAAAACTTGCTGCTGAGCTCAATACAATAAAATACTGGGAATAACTCTGCCTAAAGCAGAGTTTTATTCTCATTTTTATTGCGGCAGAGAATTCTCTCGCCATGCTGCACACTTCATACCACACAAAAAAGCACCGCTGCATGGGCAACCCGCAGGCGGTGCTTTTCTATTATGTCACAACACTTACGCGTTGATTTTCTCTTTAGCAATACCAGCCAAGGAGTTGAATGCGTTAAGATCATTTACAGCCAGATCAGCCAGCATCTTACGGTTAACTTCTACACCAGCCAATTTCAGGCCGTATACAAGTTTGCTGTAAGAAAGACCGTTCAAACGAGCTGCTGCATTAATACGAACGATCCACAGTCTGCGGAAGTTACGTTTAGTTTGACGACGGTCACGGTAAGCGTAAACCATCGATTTCATTACTTGTTCTTTAGCTGTTTTAAAAATGCGGTGTTTAGAACCGAAATAACCTTTTGCCAATTTCAACACTTTTTTATGTCTACGACGAACTACAAATCCGCCCTTAACTCTTGCCATATTAATAAACCTCCCAAAAATGTGTGATAAACTATTTCAAGTTAGCCAATCCTTGTTTCAAACGTCTTACATCCCCAGGGGCCATTACTGGATTACCGTTCAGAACGCGCTTAGCGCGTTTAGATTTGTGGGACAGCAAGTGGTTTTTGTGAGCTTTGTAACGTGTTACTTTACCAGTTCCGGTAATTTTAAAGCGGCCTTTCAGGCTGCTATGTGTTTTCATCTTAGGCATGGTGTTTCCTCCTTGAATATTATGCGGCGCCAAATTGCAGATAAGCAAGTGACTCCATATTTATTGGGCTTTAGGAGCCAAAATCATAATCATGCTGCGGCCTTCCAGCTTAGGCTGGCGCTCAACAACAGAAATATCAGCCACTTCGTTTTTAACACGCTCGAGGATTTTCTGGCCGATATTCGCATGAGTAATCTCACGTCCGCGGAAACGTACGGAGCACTTCACTTTATCGCCTTCACCCAAGAACTTGATCACATTGCGGAACTTGGTTTGATAATCATGTTCCTCAATGTTAGCACGGAACCAGACTTCCTTGATATCAACGATCTTCTGGTTTTTACGCGCTTCCTTCTCTTTCTTCTGCGTTTCATAACGGAACTTGCCGTAATCCATGATGCGGCATACCGGCGGCTTAGCCTGCGGTGCTACATTGACTAAATCTAGATTAAGATCGATCGCCATTTGCAACGCTTCGCGGATCGGTTTAATTCCGATTTGTTCGCCTTCCGCACCAACCAACCGTACCTCTTTGGCCCGAATTTCATCATTGATCATATGTTCCTTACTGATAACTCTCCACCTCCGGATCTTTTTAACAACTTTACTGCCATACTCCATAAAAAAGGGGTGCCGGTAACACCCGACACCCCGTGTTTGATCAACGTTCATGAACATTAACATTCATAAAGCATTGAGATCAAAACCAGCCGGCGAATATGCCAGTCAGGTGAGAAGCAGGTGCTTCTTCTTGCAATCCCTATGATTTGCGTACTTGAATACTATACACCACTCCAAACGGAGTGTCAATTCTTTTATTCAACATTCTGAAATGTCTTAAACCTGCTTGCTTTGCACTTCTTCAAGTCTTACGACACGCGTATGCTTGGTATGGCTCCACTGCTTGTTGTTCTGCGTGAAGAACGCATAGAACGTAATAGGATACCAAGAGATGAGGTAAATTGGGAAGAACACCAGATAAGCGTACACCTTCTTAAATTTAACCTTCTCCAAAGCCATCGCGATCCCAAAGGTCACCAGATTCAAACCGATCGCAAGGAAACCGAGCCAAACTGGCAAGCTTCCGTAAATATTAGCGATATTCGGGCCGTTAAAGAGAGCCATATCTACCCACATTACCGCCGTCATCAAGAAAGTGAGCAAAACAATGTACACATTTGCTCCGTAAAGAGCAAGGTCAAACTTCGTTAAGCTACGTTCTTTAATACTTTGCCAAAGTAATGGGAAAAAATAACGACGAGCTACAGTGAAGTGTCCTTGCATCCAGCGCAGACGCTGTCTTGAAGAGGCCTTGAAAGTTAGAGGCTTCTCATCAAATACCTTTGCGTCATAGTTGAACTTAGGATATACACCGTGTGATGCACTGCGCATCGTAAACTCCAGATCCTCAACCAGGCTTGTAGCTCCCCAGCCCATCTCTTTAAGGAGATTGGTCTCGAAACACATTCCTGTTCCGCCAAGGAAGTTCGCCATATTCAAATTATGGCGTGAAAGTTGCCACAAACGGTTAATATACCAATACGAGACACCATACGCTGCAGTAATCCAGGAATCTTCTGGATTCTTGGTATCAATATAACCTTGAATAACACGCGCTCCTGAACAAAGATCATTATTCATCTCCATTAGGAATTCAGTATGTGCCAGGTTATCGGCATCAAACATTACAACTGCGTCATATTGACGCGGCATGCTCCAAAGCTCCTTGAGCATCCATTCAATGGCATAACCTTTACCACGTAGATTCGGGTTCGTACGGACACAAGCATTCATTCCGTGCTCTCGAACAATACGAGCTGTACCATCTGTACAATTGTCACAAATTACAAATACGTCAAACAGTTCTGAAGGATAGTTAAGCTGCTTCAGGTTCTCCATTAACGCGCCGACGACTTCTTCCTCGTTATGTGCAGCAACAAGTACTGCAAATGTTTTTTCTGGCTTATACTTTGTCTTTGTCTTTTTCTTGTGCAGACCAAATAACGAAAAGGTAAACTGATATACTGCGATTGCTGCCAAAATCACTTGGAGCGTAACAAACAGTGCGTCTGTCATGACCTTTTGATGCCCCCTTTTTTCACTCTCGGTGTTCTTTTTTTTCTCTCTAGTTTGCTTGACGTTCCTTCTGACCCTTTTGTTGCATCCCTTAACAATAGACCAAGAGTATTCTTATTCTAGGCAGACTTCACAATTTTTATATGTGTTGTTTAAAAGAATTGTATGGATTCCATTATTTCGGATCCTTATTTATCTCTTACCCTTTTAAACATGTTTAGTCCGCTTGAATCATTGTACGGCGTTAGCGGCTCTAAGTCAAAACTAGCAAATTTCTAGCAAAACTGAGCTTTTCCTTGAAATGGACTACCTTTAAAAAGTATGATTAAGACAGATCTAATGCAAAAGAACGGACTGCTCATAAGCACCTGTTATTGGTAGCCGACTGGCGGAGGGACAAGATATGAGACATTTATTCATGAAGCTACATCTCTGGGAGCGGCACCTTTTTAAGTGGATCAACGGACGAATGCATAATCGTTTTCTGAACTTTTGGCTCTTCTATCTCACTCATTTGGGTGGAGCTACAAGCACAATTGTTATCAACATATTGATATGGGTACTTGCTCCTCAGCCATGGAGAACCGCTAGCCTGCAAGCAATGACGGCTCTAGCTGTTAGCCATTTGCCCGTTGCTGTCGCCAAGAAACTGTATCCACGCATGCGGCCTTATCTGGCGTTACCGGATACGAACACATTTCGTAATCCATTAAAGGATCATTCTTTTCCTTCTGGTCATACTACAGCTATCTTTGCTTCAACGGTCCCATATATGGTAGCATTTCCTGCCTTGACCGTTATTCTGCTGCCACTGGCCTGTATTGTCGGGTTTTCACGCATTTATCTGGGATTACATTATCCATCCGATGTCTTTGCAGGCTTAGTGATCGGAACCAGTGTTGCAGCGGGCACCATAGCCTTATGGATCTGAAGAATATATGGTTAAACCGGGAAAACCTTTGAGAATAGGTGAATCAAAATTGCAAAAAAAAAGAATTTTAATACTTTCAGAAGGCTTTGGAGCAGGACATACTCAAGCAGCTTATGCGCTGTCGAGCAGTTTGCGCCAACTGTCACCTAATTTACAAACGAAGGTGCTAGAACTTGGGAACTTCCTAAATCCCAAAATGGCCCCCATTATTCTGTCCGCTTACCGTAAGACGGTAACGACTCAGCCAAAGCTGATGGGGTATGTCTATCGTCACCAAAAATCATTTAATCGTCTTACCACGCTTGCCCTGCATCGTATATTTTATACGCATACCAAAAATGTTGTCATGCAGTTGAAACCTGACGTTATTGTCTGCACACACTTCATTCCGGGTGCTGTAGTATCTCGTCTTAAGCGAGTGGATCCCACCCTAAAGGTGCCACTCGTAACTGTTATAACGGATTATGACGCACATGCCAGCTGGATCAGTCCAGAGGTAGACCGATATCTGGTATCAACACCAGAGGTTAAATCCAAATTGCGTATGCGAAACATTCCTGCTGCGAAAATTCAGGTTACAGGGATACCCGTACATCCTAACTTTTGGCAGCACCCTGGAAAGCAGGAGATTCGACAGCAATTCAATCTCAAGGTTATGCCAACAGTACTAGTCATGGGCGGCGGCTGGGGGATCATGAACGATCAGGTTGTAAATGCCTGTCTGGCGGAATGGCGTGAGAAGATTCAGATTGTTTTCTGTCTCGGCAAGAATGAAGAGCTTCTTCAGGAAATGAAAGAGGACTCACGTTATAATCATCCTAATATTTCCTTGATCGGTTTTACGCGTGAGATTGACAAGCTGATGGAGGTGTCCGATCTGCTCGTCACAAAACCGGGTGGGATGACCTGCAGTGAAGGGCTCGCTAAAGGAATACCGATGCTTTTCTATAACCCTCTGCCCGGGCAGGAGGAGGAAAATTGCCGTTATTTTACCGCAGCAGGTTTCGGAGAGCCGATTGAGTCTTTAGACGTAGTCGTAATGTGGATGGAGCGTCTCTTAAACAACTACGAGGATGTGCAGAATAAGCGAAAACTTCATCTCGAGGAAATCGCCCGTTACCACCCATTGCAATGTGCTCAGAGCATTATCGAATTATTGGAATAGTTAACAAAATAAAGCAGCAGCCTCCAAACCACTTGGAGGCTGCTGCTTTATTATTGAAGCATGTCTTTAGGAGCAGTGCTTTGTAACTACAACCGGTATTTGTCCAAACGGGTAGCTTGATACTGCTTGAGCGCTTCCGCACCTACAATGGCCTCACAACGATGGATATTCACGCCGCGTCCGACAAATTTCGTCTCGTATTCTGTCATAATATGATCCTCATTTATGATCCCGTCCGCATGTAGGTCTAACGAGATATTTTTCATCTGTAAACCAAAGTCCGCAAATGCATTTAATGAGAATTCAAATAGGCTTCGGGAATCTGTTTTCAAATGAATTTCACCTAAGTCGCTTAGCAGCCCCCGATATTTGTCAAGAAAACGCGGGTGTGTCAAACGACGACGAGCATGCTTACTCTTCGGCCACGGATCACTAAAGTTAAGATAAATTCGTTCCAGTTCTCCTGGAGTAAATACTTCCTCTGCATAATCAATATTGGCGAGTGCCAATTTCAGGTTAGGCGGCGTCTCATGACCTGCCGGCTCCCATACTGCTCTAGCCTTATCTCCAGCACGGCGGATCAGCTCATCATACATATCAACGCCGATAAAATTAATATCGGGATATTTAAAGCTCATTTGACTGATAAACTGTCCCTTGCCCATTCCGAACTCCACATGGATCGGATGATCATTTCCAAACAGCTTGGACCACTCACCTTTATAACTCCGAGGGTCTAGAATGACTAGATCGGTCTGTTCTTCCAAACTTTCACGTATTCCTTTTCTTCCGCGTAAACGCATAGGTATTCCTCCGATTATCTCTTATACGATAACTGTCACTTGCAATATTGTGCCGAAATTGTCCCGAAAAGTAAAGGGATTGGGGTAAAAAAGAAAAAGGAATTCTCTGGTTCAGCTCTTAAATGAGCTATCCAGGGGAATTCCTTCGTTGTGTATATTTGGTATTAAGGCTCATTCTTATCCGGTAGATTAGGATCTACTTTGTGTTTGAGCTATTTGGCAAATGTCTTTTTTTCGAATGCGCTGCGAATTTTACGCTGTGCATCTGTCTTGATCTTAGGGTTGCCGTTAAATTCCACGCCTGTTAGTGCAAGGGCTTCATCTGGCGTTAAGTGGACTTCAATCGAATCTTTACCCTCAGCATATACCGTTTGAGAATTCATTGCTATCACCTCACGGTTATTATTATGGATCGGACGACACGAAATTATGAACTCCTGGCTGAATTTCTTTATGCCACAGCAGCTTTTCACACTCTGAATATAACATACTATGTAAGCATTTTCAAGTTGAAATCGCCTTACTTTCGGCCTATTTTCATGCCAGTACCGTGAGTGAATGTTACGCCGAGCTCTGTTTTTTGATACAATGTATTGGGTTATAAGAAACGGCTGCGTGTTCTTTTATAAAGGATGCCATCCGTCTCAGAAAAATATAAGGATAAGGATACTTATCCATGTTTATATTTTCAGAAAGGAGCTCCTCGTGTCTAATCTTCAATACACTACTCCTCCGCAGCTTTGGGGAGATAAACGTTTTCATACCTGGAATTACGAAATGCGTGAACATTTGAACACCAAGGTATTCAAAGTTATGCTTGATGCTGGCTTTACCTGTCCCAACCGTGACGGCTCCATCGCTAAAGGTGGTTGTACATTTTGCAGTGCCAGAGGTTCTGGTGATTTTGCAGGAAGTCGCCGAGATAATCTCGTCACCCAATTTAATAATATCCGTGATAAGCAGCATCTAAAATGGCCAAACGCTAAATACATCGGATATTTTCAGGCCTATACGAATACGTACGCTCCGGTCGAAGAGCTTAGAGAATATTTCGAAGAGATTTTGCAGCAGCCCGGTGTCGTTGGACTTTCTATTGCTACACGGCCTGACTGTTTGCCAGATGATGTTGTCGAATATTTAGCAGAGCTAAACGAGCGCACCTATCTGTGGGTAGAAATGGGGCTTCAGACTATACACGACTCCACTTCTGAGCTTATTAATCGGGCCCATGATACCCAGTGTTATTTAGAGGCTGTTGATAAGCTGCGGCGTCACGGCATTCGTATCTGTACCCATATCATTCACGGCCTCCCACAGGAGACGCATGAAATGATGCTGGAAACGGTATCTGCTGTCGCTCGTATGGATGTCCAAGGAATTAAGATTCACCTGCTACATCTCATGCGTAAAACACCCATGGTGAAGCAGTACGAAGCCGGACTGCTGCGGTTCATGGAACAGGACGAGTATGTGAAGCTGATTGTTGATTCACTCGAAATTCTGCCCCCTGAGATGATTGTACATCGCTTGACTGGTGACGCTCCTCGGGATCTCTTAGTCGGTCCGTTGTGGAGTCTCAAAAAGTGGGAAGTGCTAAATGCCATTGACGCTGAGCTTGTTGCTCGCGATACTTGGCAGGGTAAGTATTGGAGGAAAAGCTAATGGGCTTCATGTCCGTTCTAAGCTTTGCTCATAAATTAATCTCTGAGCGGCTAACTATAGGTGAGCGTGCAATTGATGCCACTGTAGGTACTGGTGCTGATACGCTTTTTCTAGCCAAAATGGTCGGAGTTCGCGGTGAAGTCTACGGCTTTGACATTCAAGCTGCAGCGCTGAAGCTGGCTAAAGAGCGCCTGCGGCTTGCAAGAGAGGAAGCTCCCTCGCTCGCCACCGTCACTTTGCTGGAACGTAGTCACGCAGAAATGGCTGAAGCTGTTCCAGCGAACTGGCATGGCACCGTTGGAGCTGTAATGTTCAACCTAGGATACTTGCCTTCAGGAGATGCCGACAAGAACATCATTACTGAGCCGGGCAGCTCCATTGCAGCCTTGGAAGCTTCTCTCCAGTTACTGCGTCCAGGCGGGATCATCACGGCGGTTCTTTATCCCGGCCATGCTGGCGGAGATAAAGAAGCCGATGCCGTTGAATCTTGGGCAGCAGCTGTTTCCCAAAAGGTAGCACAAAGCATTGTTTATCGTCAGCTTCAGCGCACGGATTCACCTTATTTGATTGCGCTTGAAAAGAAAAAAGGAATCCCCTCTTAAACTGTAAGCATCAAACAATTTTATATTTGGGAAGGAAGATGTAGTAATGACTCAACCATATCCTTTGAAATTTCAACCGGAGTTTAAAGAACGTGTCTGGGGAGGCCGCGCGCTGGAGAAATTCGGCCTAGATCTGCCAGAAGGACATATTGGCGAAGGCTGGATGATCGCCGATCACGCGAATGGAACGTCTTCAGTAGTAAACGGAGAGTTAGCCGGCCAAGGGTTAGATCAAATTCGTGAGCAGTTCGGCCATGAATGGTTCGGAAGCAAAGGGATTTCTGAAACGGGTGGAAGATTTCCTCTACTAATCAAATTGCTGGACTGCAACGACAATCTTTCCGTTCAAGTCCACCCTACAGATGATTATGAGGGATTGCCACAAGGTGAACTGGGCAAAACAGAGATGTGGTACGTGTTAGACGCTAAGCCAGGTGCCAAAATCATCTATGGTCTTAAAGAAGGCGTGGATCGTGAAACATTGCGCGAAGCACTGGAAAAAGGCACTGTTATGGATAGCCTTCAAGAAGTATCTGTCTCTGCAGGAGACTCCTTCTATATTCCAGCCGGAACCGTTCATGCGTTATGCGCTGGTGTCGTTGTAGCAGAGATCCAGCAAAATTCCGACACTACATACCGAATTTATGACTATGACCGTCCAGGCCTGGACGGAAAGCCACGTGAGCTTCATATTGAGGATTCACTTAATGTTACAGCTTATGAAGGCGCTGGGGCTACTTCAATGAAGACAGATAACGCAGTACCTGGTGAGTGGCTGCAACTTGCCGCTTCGCCATATTTCATCGTAGAAAAAGGAATCGTAAATGGTTCATGGGGCCTCACCACTACAGAAGACAGCTTCACTATTCTAGTCATCTGTGAAGGCAGCGGACATCTTACTTGGGATGGCGGCTCCCAGCCTTATGCTGCAGGAGAATGCTATCTGATTCCTTCCAGTCTCGGCCGTTACGCTATCGAAGGTCATTCTACTGTGCTTCGCTCTTATTTACCATAAGTCGAGAACCTTTAGGAGGAATGGACCATGAAGGAAAATAGTTTTACCCTAACGGATCCCATAGGTGTAAATATCCATGTCTATGAATGGTTACCTGAATCCGATGTGCCAGTTAGAGGAATCGTGCAAATTTCTCACGGTATGTGTGAAACAGCTGTCCGTTATGCTCGTTTTGCGGAAGCCTTAACAGGAGTAGGTTATGCAGTATATGTTAATGACCACCGGGGACATGGTAAAACCGCTGGTCAAGTCGATCTGCTTGGCGATGTTGGGGAGGACGGATTCTATTGGATGCGGCGCAATCTGCTCCAGGTAGCAGCCAAAGCACTCTCCAAACATGAAGGTAAGCCTATCTTTCTATTCGCTCATAGTATGGGTTCCTTTCTGGCTCAAAAGCTGATGTGTGAAGAGGGTAACGAAATCTATGCAGGATTTATCCTAAGCGGTACAAATGGTCCTCGCGGTATGCTGCGCCTTGGAGAATCTCTGGCTAGTGCACAGCTCAAGTTAAAGGGTGAACATCACCGCAGTGTACTACTAAACAGCTTAGTATTCGGCAGTTACAACCGTGCTTTTTCTCCCGTAAGAACAGCATATGACTGGCTGAGCAGCGATGATGCGGAAGTAGATAAGTACATTTCCGATCCATTCTGTGGCGCTATTTGTACAACACGCTTTTTCCGTGGGTTTTTCCACCTCCTAAGGGAGATCCATACCGAGGAATCACTTAGGACATTATGTACAAGTAAGCCCATTTATATCTTTGGTGGGGATAAGGATCCTGTAGGGATGAGCGGACAAGGCATTCCTCGTCTTGCGGAGCTGTACAAGAAGCGAGGGATATCGGACGTAGAGTATCGGCTCTATCCAGGTGGCAGGCATGAAATGCTTAATGAGGTGAACCGGGATCAGGTTACGGCCGATGTGCTTAACTGGCTAGAACAGCATCTCCCTTCTGAGGTTACGACTACAAGTTAAGAGAAAAACGAGGTTTTTCGGAGCAGCCATCCTCCCGTTATTGGGGATCGCTGCTCTTCGTTTTGGGTTGTGAGCAATTTACCACACTCGTTAATCCTAGCCCCTCCCCTCTTTTTCGGATACATGGATGCTTTTAGGCAACCATTACTCCCCCACCATCATTTTCGGACTCACAATTGTGGAGAAATCACACATGTAAGGTCATACGGGCCCAATAACACTAAATTTAGCAGGTAAACCTTGCATATAAAACAAAAATAGACCGCCCCAAAGGAGCGATCTATATGGAACTATTACAAAGGTAACGTATAATACTGAGCGCGTTGGCTCTCGTTCTGCTGATACATTACAATTAGCAGCGTGCGACCTTCGGGAACGGAAGTTGGTTCAGCTACGGCTACAGCAGAGCTTGTGGTTTGGACAGACTCTTCTAAACTACGCTCTGTAACTCCCATTATTAATGACTCAGGAGAAGGTACAGCCCCATCGACAGCATTGTCCTCTTCCTCTTCCTCTGAACCCCCATCCGCCCGTAGACCGCTGATGGATTCCAGTACAGCTTCAAGCGAGAACGGTAGCACTTCAAGCACCGTATATTTTTGCAGCTCTCTTTCACTGAGTCCGGCTTCTGCCAACTGTGCAGAGATTTGACCCGGATTAGCAGCGATATCCCTCAAGTAACTCGACCAATCCGACTTATCCAGCACGAAATCCCACCAGATTTTGCGAGGCTTATACTTGTGTCCTAGGAAATAATCAAGCTTCATTAGCCCCGTAATAATATCCATAGATGGAGTCCCACGATCTATCAAGAAGGACTGCAAACGGATAAAGAGATCTTCCAGCTGATGCCCAATCTTTTGCCAGCCTCTCTCCTCCCAATAGTCACCGAACTCCTGGAAGAAATCGAATGGCGAATCAAACACATGACGGATCAAATATTTGGCCGTATGGTCCATCCGGTGGCTGTTCCAGTATTTCTCCAGCACATCCTCAAGCCGCTTCAAGCGGATAATATCCGAGAAGGTCATCATATGACTGCTAAGGATTTCGTAAGGGGCATGTTCCATATACGTATACTCATATTTTGCCGCCTGTGCACGCAGACCCGTCCCGCGAAGCATTTTAAGGAAACCAAGCTGCAGCTCTTCTGGCTCCATAACGAATACATCATTAAACGTTTTGCGGAAGGTGGTGTAATCCTCCATAGGAAGCCCCGCGATCAAATCTAGATGCTGATCGATATTGCGACTTTCCTTGATCTTCATTACCGTACGAGACAGCTTCTTGAAATTCTGGCGACGTTTAACGAGCTCGTTCGTCTCATCGTTCGTAGACTGTACACCAATCTCGAACCTAAAGATGCCCGGTGGCGCATTGTTCGACAGGAAATCCAGAACTTCTGGCCGCATGATATCTGCTGTAATTTCAAACTGGAACACACAGCCTTGATGATTATCGATCAGGAATTGAAACATTTCCATCGCATAGTTGCGGTTGATATTGAAGGTGCGGTCCAAAAATTTAATGATTTTGGCACCATTTTCAATTAAATAGAGTAAATCAGACTTCACTCGTTCAATATCATAGTAACGTACGCCAACCTCAATACTGGATAAACAAAATTGACAGTTAAACGGGCACCCACGACTTGTCTCAAAATAAACAATACGTTTGCTCAAATCTGGAATATCCTCTGGAAAACGATGCGGTGTAGGCAGCGTATTTAGATCGCTTTTGGGACGTGGTGGATTTACAATGATCTCCTCACCCTTACGATAAGCAGCTCCGTACACAAAATGAAATTTACGGTCGTCTCTCAGCTCCTGCAGCAGATGATGGAAGGTCTCTTCTCCATCTCCGTTGACGATAAAATCAATGCCAGCTTCTCTCTTCATCCAATGCAGCGGCTCATAAGAAACTTCCGGACCTCCGAGAACAATCGTAACCTCGGGCATCACTTGCTTAAGAATTCCGATCAGCTTGAGCGTCTCCTCGATATTCCAGATATAACAAGAGAAGCCAATCACATCTGGCCGTTTCTGAAACAAGTCGGACACGATATTCATCACGGGATCTTTGATGGTGTACTCCACTAAATGAATATCATTAAATTCATGCTCACTGTAGGCTTTAAGCAAACGAATTGCCAGTGAGGTATGGATATATTTGGCGTTTAATGTGGTTAGGATGATTTTCATGCTACACGACCTTCTCTACATTTCATTTTGAAAAAACTCTAGGAATGCTTTACCGTACTTCCGGTATTTCACTTCCCCTACGCCCTTCACTCTCAGCATTTCCGCTTCGGTCTGCGGGCAAACCACACTCATCTCACGCAACGTAGCATCATTAAAAATGATATATGAGGGCACATGCTCACGTCCCGCCAACTCTCTCCGGATCAGACGAAGCTGCTCAAAGACGGTCTCATTGACCGCCGAAGGTGACAGGTCATGCCCACGACTACGAACTCGCGTGCCGGATGCCGCGCCTACTCGTGATGGTCGTGCCACCCGCTGCGTAACCTCACGTTGTCCACGCAGTACCTCAGCAGCTAAAGGCTGTAGCCGTACTACTGGATACTGTCCTTCCGACAAGACCAGATATCCCTCTGAGATCAGCACATTAATGCTCTCCGAGATTTCCTTCTCTGTCCGGCTCGACAATGCCCCATGGGTCGGCAGTTTGTCAAAACCATATTGCATCACTTTCTGATTACGAGAGCCTTTCAGCACAGAAGCCACTAATGCTACTCCATAACGTTCCCGCATACGGTGGATGCAAGAGAATATCTTTTGCGCATCTACGGTCATATCTATAAGCTCTCGTTCATCTGTACATGAGCTGCAAATGCCGCATAACTTGTCTTCATGCGCCTCACCGAAGTAATCCAGCTGGGCACTGCGCAAGCAGCGGGTAGTATAACAATAATCAATCATTTGCTGAAGCTTGCGATATTCGTTAGCTTTACGGTCCGTATCCTGCGGATTCTGCTCGATCAGGAACTTCTGTGTCATAATATCCTGCGCACTAAAGAGCAGGATACACTCACTAGGCTCACCGTCACGACCCGCACGACCCGCTTCCTGAACATAAGCTTCCATATTCTTCGGCATATTATAATGAATGACATACCGGACATTGGATTTATCAATCCCCATCCCAAAAGCATTTGTGGCCACCATGACCCGGATATCGTCATATAGGAAGCCTTCCTGGCTATCTGCCCGCTCCTGATCATTCATACCTGCATGATAGCGGCCTGCCGCTATTCCTGAAGCCTGCAGCCTTTGATATAGATCATCCACTTCTTTGCGTGTAGCCGCATATACAATACCCGGCTGATGAGAATGCGTCGCTGTGTAATCCATAACGAATTCCCGCTTATTCTCCCCACGTAACACAGACATCGCTAGATTATCTCTTCCGAGTCCAGTCATGAAAATACCCGGCTCGCGCAGACGCAGCAGCCGAACCATGTCCTCCATAACCTCTGGTGTTGCCGTCGCTGTAAATGCAGCCAAGATTGGCCGTTCTGGCAGCTCATTCACAAATGGCGACACCGACAAATAGCTTGTGCGGAAATCATGCCCCCACTGAGATACACAGTGTGCCTCATCCACAGCTACACAGGAAATTGCCAGCTCAGCCATTTCCAGTCGGAACCAGTCCAGCTCTAGCCTTTCGGGCGCAACATAAAGCAGCTTCAAATCGCCGCGACGGGCAGCACGAATCCGCTCATTTACTTCTTTCCCGCTTAACGTGCTATTAATAAAGGCTGCCGGAATACCCGCCGTGGTTAATGCATCGACCTGATCCTTCATCAGTGAAATCAATGGTGAGATCACCAGTGTCAGCCCAGGAAGCAGCAGTGCGGGAACTTGATAGCAAATCGATTTCCCACCTCCCGTAGGAAGAATCCCCAGCGTGTCGCGCCCTTCCAGCAAGTTCTGAACAATCTTCTTCTGACCATCCCGAAAATCCGGATAACCGTAATATTTTTGCAGCTCAGCCTGCGCCTGTTCCATAGTAGGTGTTTGCATCATCATATCTCTCATAACCCCTTAAGCGTTTCTATCTTTAGTTTAGCGGTCAAAAGTGTATTGAGCAACACTCCTTAACTATGGTCACCATGTTCTTCCTTTGAAATATTTACATAAAAGGCCTTCTTTTAAGCCAAGCTTTAAGAAGAGTGATTTCATAGAAAGGTGGAGCGACCGTGCAAAATTGGAAACAAAAATATACCTCCTTTAAACATAAGCCTGCACACAAAGAGTCCTCTGCCCAGGACAATCGTCCGGTAAAGCCACTGGATTCCAGCATGAAGAACAATGTAAGCTTCATTCGACAAGTTTTTGGAGAAGACAGCGACCTCATAGTCCGTAACTTCAAAGTGTACGGTAGACATGATGCGTCTATTATCTTTTTTTCTTCTGTGGTGGATCAGAATCAAATTCAGAACTATGTTTTAAAACCATTAATGAATGTTTCCTCCGCCCCCTCAGAAATTCCAGAAGATCTAAAGGATCTACCTGATTACATCTGGAGTATGACAGTACAAGTAACACAAGGGAACCGAACTAAGGATCTAAACGCTCTAGCCTCCATCCTGTTGGAGGGAAATGTAGTTCTAATTGTAGATGGCATGGATCAGGCCCTGTATTTCAATCTGCGTAAAATTGAGCATCGTAGCATTGAGCAACCTCAAACTGAGCAAGTCATACGCGGTTCGCGTGATGGGTTTATAGAGAATTTACAATCCAATCTCTCCTTGCTTCGCTACCGACTGCAAACGCCGGATTTTCGTGTTGTAACTGCTCCTCTTGGCGTGCGGACGCGCTCAAAAGTAGCTGTCTGTTATATCGAAGGAATAGCTAATCCAGGACTAGTTCAAAAAGTGATGAAGAGATTGTCAGCTATAAATGTAGATGGCATCCTTGATTCGGGTTATATCGAGCAATTCATAGAAGATCATCCCCTGTCCCCTTTTCCGCAGGTTCAGCCAACCGAACGCCCGGATAAATCTATAGCCTCTTTATTAGAAGGACGAGTCATCATCCTTGTAGACGGCTCACCTTTCTGCCTCATCGTCCCGGCACTTTTCAATCAATTCTTTCAGACGACGGATGATTACACGGAACGTTTTATCGTAGGAAGCCTCCTACGAATGATCCGCCTGATTGCCTTATTATTCTCCCTCTTCTTTCCAGCTTTATATGTGTCCATCATCTCTTTCAATCCTGAGCTGCTGCCTACAGAGTTCGCCGTAGCTATAACAGGTGCAAGAGCTGGTGTACCCTTTCCGGCCGTATTGGAAGTTCTGATTATGGAAGTCTTCATGGAGGTGCTGCGTGAAGCAACCATTCGCTTACCGCAAATGATTGGCGGGGCTCTGTCTATTGTAGGTGTGCTTGTCATTGGCCAGGCTGCCGTAGCAGCAGGTCTGGCGAGTCCAACTACCGTAGTTGTTGTCGCTATAACGACCATAGGGTCATTTGCCACACCCGCTTACAATGCCGCTATCTCTTCAAGAATGCTTAGATTCCCATTGATCATATTGGCAGGCTGCTTCGGCTTGTACGGAGTAATGCTTGGCACGATTGTTATTGTTAACCACTTATTATTCCTGGAATCTTTTGGTGTTCCTTACATGACACCCTTTGTTCCTACAGTATGGAAGGATCTTAAGGATAGTATCGTTCGGGCACCTTTATGGTGGATGCGAAGTCGTCCAAGCTTTCTCAATACACCTGATCCTGATCTTCTTGCCAAGGATATCCCCAAAATGCATACCGATCTGATTTTTAAGGAGAAAAGTGAAGCTGATGAATAGTAACCGCCCCATATCAACAATCCAAGTCATGGCTGTAATCGTCAGTACGATTATAGGAATAGGAATCTTAAGTATTCCTCGTTATATGGCTGAAGCCGGAGACAGTGGTGCACCGCTCGTAACGGCTTCTGGTGTACCTGTTGCTTTTTTGGGTTGCTGGTTTACAGCGGCTGTCTGCCGAAAATTCCCGAACGAAACGTTGTTCGTATTCAGCCGCCGCCTTCTCGGAACTGGGCTCGCGGATATTTTCTCCATTCTTATTTCTTTGTTTTTTGCTTTCTCTGCCGGGATTACCATGCGCCAATTCGGAGAAGTATGTATTGCGGTTGTTTTTAAAAAGACACCTTTAGAAGCAGTAATTCTTTTAATGCTCCTACTGGTTGCCTTATCAATTCGTAGAAATATTGTGAAATTCACTTATGTACATGTTTTTTATTTACCTTTTATTCTTTTATCTGTTGTCGCAATTGTATTGGTAGCTATGAAAAATGTTGATGTTCTAAACTTACTTCCCCTCACCGGAAACTACACCACCTTTTCAAGCTTTTCCAAAGGAACAATTGCGTCGGCCGCCCTTTATCAGGGCACATTTGTCATCATCCTATTGGTTCCTCTAATGAAAAAACCTCAACAAGCCCTTAAAGCAGGCACTTTTGCGCTTGGTATCATCGGGTTCATTTATGTAATGATCGTTTGGGTCACTTTAGGCATGTTTGGAGCTCAAGAAACCAAATTGCTTTCCTATCCCACCCTGGAAGCAGCTCGCTCCATATCCATCGGTGCAGGATTATTAGAACGGTTTGATGCTCTTTTTATTATTATTTGGGTGATTTCTATATTTACTACTATCTTTACGAACTACTACTTAGCCGCATACTCTCTGCAACAAGTGTTGCGACACAAGGATCACCGTCTGATCTCCAGCTTCGCATTTCCACTTATCTTCATTTTTTCACTTTTGCCGAGAGATATTTTTCAGGTCAATACATTTGCCAGCACTACAGGCATAATCGGTTTGGTTTTTTTGACCGTCTATCCTCTTTTATTATGGTTAGTCTCTCTAATCCGGCATAAAGGAGCCATTTCACATGAATAAAAAAAATTACAAGCGAGTAGTCCTTATATTTATTCTCTCACTCCTGTCTGGCTTGCTCGCAGGTTGCTGGGATCAGCTTGAAATTGAAGATCGTGCATTGGTGCTAGGGTTATCCATTGATTCCGTCCCTTCAGACAGCAAAATAAATGATGATCAAACCACTCATCTAAAAAGCGCAAATATTAACCTTCCCCAAATCCGTGTGACCGCCCAAATTGCGGTACCAGGAAGAGTTCCACTCGGGCCAGGCAGTGGGGGTGAAGGCGGAGGCGGAAATCAAAATCCGGTATGGGTCGTAGAAGTATATGGATACACATTAGATGATGCCATGAACAATTTACAGCAGCAAATCTCCGATCCAAGGTATCTGATTCATTTACGAGTGATTATTATAAGTGAGGATGTTGCAAGAAAAAGCATGGATGACTTAAATGATTATTTACGGCGTAATCCAGAAGTCCGTCGCCGGACCTGGCTGCTAGTATCCGAAGGGGAGGCCGCTAAATTTATGGATATTAATCCTCCGCTGCAGCGAGTGCCGACCCTTTACATCCTCTCCACCATGGAAAAAGCGGTAACGTCAGGAAAATTCCCCGCAAATTATTTAGGTGTATTCTGGTCAGCTGATTCCAAATGGGGGGAAAGTGGTTATCTGCCCTACGTGTCATTACACCAGGAAGACAATATCATGATTAAAGGCCTAGCTTATTTTAGCGGCGGGTTAATGGTGGGTTCGACAATTCCTATAGAAATTGGTGCATATATGGCCATGAAGGGGATTAATCCCGGGGGATATTCTGATCTTTTCAATGCGGAAGAATTCGGTCCGGTGATGCTCAAGGTCAACGACCGTTTCACGAGAGTGAAAGTTCAGTTCAAAGAGGGCAAACCTCATATCATTTATAACATCTCTTTAAAGGCGGCTTTAGATGAGCATTTACGTAGTGATATCCATATCGATTCCAGCCGTTCTTTAGAAAAGATTGAAGACATTTTTGATAAGAGAGTACTACGTATCTTTAATGATCTTATCCAAGATACGCAGCAAGCGCATTCTGATGTCTTTGGCATGGGGGAATATATTCGCGCATATGCTCCCTCCTACTGGAAAGCCCATATTCGTGACAAACATGACTGGGAGCAGCAGTATTCCAATCTCAGTATAGAGATTAATGTGAAGACGCACATCGAGAGAGTAGGTCTGAAAGAAAATTAAATGATATTTATAGGAGGCTCTACTATGTTCTATCACCAGCTAACCTTTGTAATTGTTGCGCTGCTGATCTCCGGTGTTCTGTTGCTTACTGTGGATACTAAAATATATGCGGTCAATGCTATGCACCGGGAAAAGAAATACGCTAATGTGATAGGTTGGATATATCTCAGCTTATTCCTGCTTATTGGACTAGCTCAGCTATTCTATCTATAAATCGAATGCGTTTCTTGCTGCCCTTCACATAGTATTTCTTAACCGCCCATGGTATATTGAGGAGTACAATATTAAAGGACGGAGAATGCAGTCATGAACTCAAGAAAAAATTCTAAAGAAACAACCAAAAGAGGTACTCGTTCCCATAGCAAGCCAACTGGTAAGCTTAATCATAAAGCTAAAGCACCTGCAGCACCCAAGTCTTTTACTGTAAATGAACCTTCTGAGCTGTTGCCTTTCTTACTTACTCACATCACAGGTCGTGGACGAAATGCGATTAAATCCATCCTTTCGCGCGGACAAGTATCTGTGAACGGTAAGGTCGTCACACAACATAATTTCCAATTACACTCGGGTCAAACTGTGACGATAGATCAAGAGAAGCCTGTACAAACAGCTGAAATGATCGGACTTACCATTGTGCATGAGGATGATGATCTAATCATTATTCAGAAGGATGCTGGACTGCTATCCATTGCCACTGCGGAAGAAAATGAATTGACAGCTTACCGCCAGCTTATGGAGCATGTCCGCACCAGCAATCCTAAGAACCGTATCTTTGTTGTACACCGCTTGGATCGCGATACTTCTGGAGTGATGATGTTTGCCAAAAGCGAACGGATCCAGCAAGCCCTGCAAACTACGTGGAAGGATACAGTTAAAGAACGTTCTTACGTAGCACTAGTCGAAGGCGCCGTCAAAAGACCTGAAGGTACAGTGAGTTCTTGGCTAAAAGAAACCTCTACGCTGAAAATGTACTCCAGTCCTCATGAAGGCGACGGTCTACATGCGATCACACATTATAAGCTCATTCAGGCGAACCGCCACTTCTCGTTGCTTGAGGTAAAGCTTGAAACTGGACGCAAAAATCAGATTCGTGTTCATATGGCAGATATCGGGCATCCAATCGCAGGAGACAAGAAGTATGGTGCAGAGACCAAAACGGTGGGCCGTCTCGGTCTGCATGCTCGTGTACTTTCTTTTATTCATCCTACTACAGGAGAGTTAATGACCTTCGAAAGCCCTATTCCGAAGACATTCCTGAAATATACCGCACCTGCACCTGCGAACTAACAAGATCACAGTGAATACCCACTCATCCTAAGGGGGCTGATTACAGTGGAGCTTACTACAACTACACTACAATCGCTATGATAACTTAATAAAGAATGGGTGATTAGCTATGACAACAGCACATCATTATGAATGGTTTGAACGTTTACCCACGACTGAGGAGCATGCCTCCTTATGGGAAGCTGTCGGTTGGGGGAACGTGAATACAGAAATGACCGCAGCCTCTCTGGCTCACTCGGTGTATGGGATGGTCGTTGTACAGGATGATAAGGTTATCGGTATGGGGCGGATCGTCGGCGATGGTCATATGTATTTCTATATTCAGGACGTAGCCGTGCTTCCCCAATTTCAGGGCCAAGGCATTGGTAATGTCATTATTGAGCAGCTACTACGCTATATTCGATCTCATTCTTTTACAGGGGCTTTCGTAGGACTGTTTGCATCACACGCCAATAATACCTTTTATGAGCGATACGGCTTTCAGAATCACGCCCCCGGTATGACGGGCATGTTCAAGGTCATGGAGTAACACACAAAAGATGCCCGGTCCATATGGTCCTTGGGCATCTTTTTCACTTCTATTTAGATCATGTTACAATACTAATAAACAAAGAAGGTGCCATTATTGTTCCATCCTACTGTTTTCGATAATATTAAAATTGCTTTTGAGAACCAAATCTATGACTATGATAACCTGGACGGAATTTTGGTAGTTACGGATCGTTCCGACCTTCTCAATATGGCTTTGATGTCCAGAGAGTTCAGCCTCTCCTTCCAATTAACTGCTGGCAGGAGCGTAACCGCCGAAGTCTTCCTAACTTCCTCTGTGAAAGATCTTAGCGATGAAATATTGGAAGTGCCTAACATGGATCCCGGCTGCAATCTTTCGTTACGTTTTTATATGGAAATTGAAGATATCCCCGCAGAATGTCAGGCAATCGAGAGTATTCTCAAAGCCATCTGGGGGCCTGAATTCCAGCCCGTACAGTCATTAAGCTTCATTTATGGTCAAGAAGGTGAAACCTACAATAACTGCATTGAGCTGCGATTCAAAAGACAGATCACTGAGGAGCAAATGGACGACATTCCGAACCTGCTGAATCATCTTCTGCAAAGTGTAGAAGAGCTGGAATCTTTCTCCGTATAATTCCTGCTGCACACCGTTTTTACTTTGGATAAAGAGGTGAGCAAGAAATGAAATTCCTGCCTGCTGCCAAAAGTAATCGCTGGTTGATCTGGATGGCTGTTTATGGTGTTGTTCTATGGATGCTCTTCATAGTGCACAGATTTGTAATGATGGCTCACGCTTGGGATGTCACACTCTTACTTCGCTTCGCACTTTTTTCTGTTGTCGTATCTGGTATCGTCAATGCTTTAGGGTGGCTCGGCGCTCGATTACTCTGGTTCATCACTACAACAGGAATACTTATCGGTTCGGTACTTATGCTAAGCTACACCTATAGAGAGATGTCCGGTTGGGAGGATCTCGCGGGATTCCTAGCTTTTTTCTTTTTTACATGTGGCGGATTTGCACTTGGTTTGTTGGCAGAAGGCATTCGTCTACTGGTTAAGCAGTGGCCAAAAGCTTGAATGGAGGAGATGATAGAACGTTGTCCAATTCTTTTCTCACCAAAAATGCATTGTCTCATTCCTTAAAAGAACTAATGGAACATACATCGCTCAATAAAATTACAGTCAAACAGCTCGTGGACCATTGCGGACTAAATAGACAAACCTTCTATTATCATTTTCAGGATATATTTGATTTACTGGGTTGGATCTATAAGACCGAGGCTGTAGAGAGCATCGCCCAGTATCGTAGCTACAGTACGTGGACGGACGGTTTTTATAGAATTTTCTGCTATATCGAACGAAATAAAACCTTTTGCTGCAACACCTTGAACTCACTGGGTAGAAATCATCTGGATGCGTATCTATACGAAGTGACGAACGACCTCATTATGGGTGTCATAAACGAACTGTCCGCCGGGATGGAAGTTAGCCACGAAGATAAGCATTTTATTGCTAACTTTTATACACTGGCGTTCACAGGCCTCGTCATTCAGTGGATGAGAGATGGTATGAAAGAGCATCCTGATCACATTATCGAGAAGCTAAGTGTACTTATTGAGGGGAATTTTCTAAAAGCTTTGCACAAATATGAGAATAAGCCGTTGTAACCTTTGGGTTCAACGGTTTTTTTGTCTAAAAACTAGACATATGGACCGTAATGACTAAAAACCATACACTCTAAAAGGATTGATTATACCTTCGAAATTGGAGTTGATTTACATTAAGAGTGTGATTATTTCAACAACAACTTGGAGGCGACCATTGTGAAAAAAGAGTACGGTAATAAACAGGTTTATTTTGTCGGTGGCGGAATTGCATCCTTAGCGGGCGCGGCTTACCTGGTCAGAGACTGTGACTTTCCGGGACAGAACATTCACATTATTGAAGAGATGAAGATTCTCGGTGGCAGCAACGACGGCGCAGGTGACGCTGAGCACGGTTATGTCATTCGCGGTGGCCGGATGCTCAACGATGAGACCTATGAGAATACATGGGATTTACTCATGTCGATTCCCTCCCTCGACTATCCAGAGAAATCCGTTAGAGAAGAGATTATAGAATTCGATACCGCCAATCCAACACATGCTAACGCTAGACTCGTAAACCGCAACGGTGAGGTGGAAGATGTATTATCCATGGGCTTTGATATGGCTGACCGGCTTGCGATGGGTAAATTGATTATTACACCAGAAGAAAAAATGGGAAAAGCCCGGATTAACGACTGGTTTGGTCCACACTTTTTCACTACGAACTTCTGGTATATGTGGGCTACTACTTTCGCCTTCCAACCTTGGCATAGCGCTGTAGAGCTTAAACGATATATGATTCGCTTCGTTCATGAGTTCCCAAGAATTCAAACCCTGGAAGGCGTAACCCGCACTCCATATAACCAGTATGATTCTATCATCTTACCTATGCACAAATATCTTGAAGGCTTCGGCGTAGACTTTACACTGAAATGTACAGTAACCGACCTGCAGTTCAAAGATGGAGATGGCATTACCGTCACCCAAATGAACGTCCTACGCCAAGGTGTAGCCGACGTTATTAACATAAATGAAGACGATATCGTAATCGTCACGAACGGCTCTATGACCGAAGGCTCCAGCCTAGGTTCCATGACCTCTGCCCCACGTCTCAACGGCAAGGGAAGCTCGTGGAAATTATGGGAGAACATCGCCGCCAAAAAACCTGGACTTGGCAATCCATCATCCTTCGATGATCATGTCGATGGTTCGAAATGGGAATCCTTTACCGTGACCTTCCAAGATTCCAAATTTTTCGATCTCATGGAGAAATTCACTCGTAATCGTGCAGGTACTGGCGCATTGGTTACCTTTAAAGATTCGAGCTGGTTAATGTCCGTTGTCTTAGCTTTCCAACCGCATTTCCGCAATCAACCAGACCATGTAAAAGTATTCTGGGGTTACGGTTTGTACCCTGACAACGTAGGCGACTTCGTGAAGAAGAAAATGAGCGAATGTACCGGTGAAGAAATTATGGAAGAATTAATCGGTCATCTTCATTTCGAAGAACATAAGGACGAGATTATGGCAACCGCCAATTGTATTCCATGTATGATGCCTTATATCACTTCACAATTCATGCCTAGATTAAACAGTGACCGACCTAAAGTAGTTCCTGAAGGCTCCACTAACCTTGCCTTCGTTGGACAATATTGCGAAATTCCAGATGATGTTGTATTCACCGAAGAATACTCTATCCGAGCAGCAAGAACTGCAGTGTACACACTGCTTGGTATTAATCGGCCTATCGAGCCAATTAATCAGCATCAGTACGATGTCCGCACGTTGTTCACAAGCTTTATCACTTCTTTTAGATAAACACCTCATAAAGAGACAAGCGCTCCCGAATCTATCCGGGGGCGCTTGTCTTTGTAGTGTGTACAACAGAGCAGCGTTTCGGAACTAAAAAAAGAAGAAATGGATACTTCTCCATCTCTTCTTCTCCACACTATTTGAACTTTATATGCTGCAAGATCCATCTGCGCAGCCATCATCTGTGGATGCATCAGATTGTCCTTTGCCCACCACTTGCAGTGTTGGCCCTGCTTGCTCTTCTGCCCACACGGTATCCAATACCTCTGTAAATACAGGTCCTGGCTGTGCACCGGATAACGCATATTTATTGTTGAACACGAAGAATGGTACACCGGTAATATTCAGACGGCTTCCTTCTTCGATATCACCATTCACTTCATCTGTATAAGCATCCGTCTCCAGCATTGCCGTTACTTCTGCCTCATCCAGCCCTACCTCAGCAGCAAGTGTAGCAAGTACACTGCGGTCTCCAAGATTCAATGAATCCGTAAAGTAAGCACGTAGCAGACGTTCGGACATTTCTGCCCCTTTTCCCTTGGAGCTTGCAAAGTGACTTAGGCGGTGACTATCAAAAGTATTCGTATGCTTCATCGTATCGAATTGGAAATCCAATCCCACATCTTGGGCTTGCTCAGTCAGCTGTGCGTTCATTGCTTTTGCTTTTTCAATCGTCATTCCGTATTTGGAAGCCAGCATCTCATGAATACTCTGAGTCTCATTCAATTTTGCATGCGGATCCAGTTGAAAACTACGGAATACCACCTCTACTTGATCTCTGTTCGGGAACTGACTCAGCGCATTCTCCAAACGTCTTTTACCAATATAACAAAATGGACACGCATAATCGGACCAAATATCTATTCTCATGAAAAAAACCTCCTATTATTATTGTTCATTTGTAACTGCTTAATAAGATTGATAACTAAATATTCGTCGCTTACTATTATATAGTTAAAAACCGAAAAACACAAACTTAACTTTTATTAAAATAATTTCATTTAGACCTGAGCTGCACTAAAAGTATACGAAAGTGGTATATACGCTCTTCTTCAGGAACGATAGAATCAAGGTAACCACATTTCGCCGGATAACTGCATTCAGGTGAGCGGACAAAAGAAGTCCTGAAGGGAGATTAAGATATGCATGATCTATCTATAGTGATTCCTACTCGCAACCGAATCAATGACCTTACGGTGTGCATAGAGTCCATTGGCAAGCAGACAAATCTTAAAGATATCTCTATCGAGCTATGGATTATGGACGACGGTGAGATCCCTAAAGACAGATTAGCTTATTATTCTGAAATACTACAAGGATTACCACAGGCTGAACTCCATTATCATCGCAAAACTAAGCCTGGTCTCTGGCTTTCCCGTTACGAAGCGCTAGGGCTGATCCATGCAGAAATCGTGCTCCATTTAGATGACGATGCAGAATTAAATGACCCCTTATATATTCGACGATTGTTAGATACTTATACAGCCGACGACTCTATTGTTGGTGTAGGTGGTGTAGCCAAAGGTATACATAGCAGCATGCCAAGCAGGCTATTCGGTATGCTAACCGGACAAATGTCCGGGTCACCAGGCAGATTGTCGGCAAGTATGTTTGCAGGCTCGCAATTCCTTTGGGGAGAGAAGAAGCAGGTATTTGAAACTGATTTTTTTCACGGCTGCAATATGTCCTTCCGGCGCTCGGCACTGCGTGATATTAAGCCCTATCCATGGATGACAAGCTATTCCATAGCCGAGGATATTTATCTATCCCATTTAGCCAGCCGCTATGGCAAGCTTGTGATTAATCCCGCCATGAAAATCATCCATCATGAGTCGCCAGGCTCTCGCGATAAAGCGGGCGTTGTAGCACAAGCTACAGCCATTAATCACTACTATCTACTCAACTTGCGAAAAGCTCCATTAATGAATTATGCTGCCTTGATCTGGACATTGTCTTGTCTGACGGTTAAAGAAACCCTAAAACGGAATTTCAAAGCCGTTAGCGGATATGCCAAAGGTATCCTCTTCGTATTAAACCCTCGCAAGAACAAATACAGTGAATATATGCTCGATTAAATAGCATCGTTTTATTCTAAATCTACAGCGCTGCTCCGAATCAGGATACGGGGCTTTTTTTGTTATGCTGACCGACTTATCCCTTAATATGTCATGAATTTGATTTCCATCAACTTGTTATCTGGGGTATGATATAAATAATGTGATTTGTTTTAGAAACTAACTTTATGGATGGTGGAATATGTTCAAGAACAAAAAAACGACGCTGATCCTCGTTGTAATCGTCATCGTCGTCATTGCTGTCGGCGCTTGGCTAATTACTAAAGATAAGGACGATAAGACAGCGGGAACTACGGGTAGCGCAACAACATCCGGAAAAGGAGAGGAAAAATCTCTTTCTCAGACCTTTTATATTTATGACACTGTTGTGAATATCAAAGTGTTTGGTGCTACTGTAGAACAGAAAAATATGGACGATATCCAGCACATGCTGGAGCGAATGGATATGGAGCTTAGCCGCACCAAAGAAGGTGGAGAGA
This sequence comes from Paenibacillus sp. VTT E-133291, assembly GCF_002264395.1. GTDB lineage: Bacteria > Bacillota > Bacilli > Paenibacillales > Paenibacillaceae > Paenibacillus_AQ > Paenibacillus_AQ nitricinens. Next base: position 31,051 of record NZ_NFVA01000026.1, on the reverse strand, counting down.
CATACGCAATCAATCAGGCAGCAGGAAAAGAAGCGGTTGTTGTTTCTGACGAAACCCTGGATGTAATTAAACAATCCATACAATACGCAAAGGAAATGGACGGGCTGTTTGATCCTACAATCGGTCCGCTAATCGATCTTTGGAATATCGGTAGTGGCGGAGATAAAGTTCCTCCCCAAGCAGATATTGATAAAGCCAAGAGTCTAACCAATTACAAGGACGTTGAAATTGATGAAGCTGCGAAAACTGTAAAGCTAATGAAGGAAAATATGGTGTTAGATCTAGGCGGCATTGGTAAAGGTTATGCTGCAGACCGTATCGCTGATTATTTGAAAGAGCAAGGTCTTAATAGCGCTATGATTAACCTCGGAGGCAGCAGTATTATTGCCCTCGGTAAAAAGCCAAACGGAACGGAATGGAATATCGGATTGCAGGATCCAGATCAAAGCCGTGGTACTCAGCTAGGAACCATTAAAATCTCAGATGAGGTCATCGATGCTTCTGGTGTTTACGAACGGTATTTTATGCAGGACAATGTTCGTTACCATCATATCCTTGATCCACGCACAGGATATCCTTCACAGAACGGTCTCAAAAGCCTTACCATTATGAGCCCGAATGCAACAGATGCAGATGCCTTATCTACTGGGGTATTCTTGATGGGAATTGAAGAGGGTATGAAATATCTTGAAGCTTTACCTGAAGGTGTTGAAGCTTTCTTTATTACCGACGACAACAAGATCTATGCTACTAAAGGCATAAAAGAAAGAATGAACCTTACAGATCCAACATACAGCTTCGCAGAGTAAACGAAAAAAGCTTGTCCCTTAGAGCCGAGTTGGCTTCTAGGGAGCAAGCTTTTTTAATAGACAAACGTAAGATTTGAAGAAGAAAGAACTGTGTTTTAATGGGGATTTGTCCTACAATGGTACACATCTACCATCAACTAAGGAGCGAAATTTATGAACCTTGTGAAAACCCTACCCTCCATTGCAGCGGGTTATCGTCATACCGCCCTGCTTAATTCGGACGGCACGGTGACGGCTGTGGGTGATAATAAATATGGCCAATGCGATGTAAGCAGCTGGTGCGATATGATAGCGGTTGCTGCGGGTAATGCTCATATCGGTAATGCTCATACCGTCGGGCTTAAATCAGATGGTACGGTGGCAGCTGTGGGTTGGAATAAGTATGACCAATGCGATGTAAGCGACTGGACTAATATTGTGAGGGTTGCCGCGGGTTGGCGTCGTACCGTCGGGCTTAAATCGGATGGTACCGTGGTTGCTGTAGGTCGAAATAATGAAGGCCAATGCAATGTAAGTGACTGGCGTGATATAGTAGCAGTTGCGGCTGGTGATTGGCATACAGTCGGTCTTAAATCGGACAGCACGGTGACAATTGTGGGTAATAATCGGTATGGCCAACGCAATGTAAATGATTGGCATGACATAATAGCTATAGCGGCGGGTTACCTTCATACAGTCGGTCTTAAATCGGACGGTACGGTGATTGCTGCGGGTCGAAATCATGAAGGCCAATGCAATGTAAACGGCTGGCATGGTATTGTGGCTATAGCGGCAGGCAGTCATCATACCATCGGTCTTAAATCAGATGGTACCGTGGTTGCTGTGGGTTGGAATAAGTACGGCGAATGCAATATAAGTGACTGGCGCGATATGGTGGCCGTAGCGGCAGGTTGCACTCATACCATCGGTCTTAAATCGGACGGTACCGTGGTTGCTGTGGGTAATCACGAACAGGGTCAATGCGATGTAAGCGGGTGGCGCGGCATCCAACTCCCCGGAAACTAGTTATAAAATAATGAAAGCCATGCGCAGATTTCTCTCGCATGGCTTTCTAATATCTTTGGAGTACTTGTTCTCTCACACCAAAGGAAGCTCCCCAAATTCCTTATAATTAGTAAAAATATAACTAGGCTTATGATCCGTAGCTGGTTGTCTTCCTCTCGGATTGTACCAACAAACCTTCCATCCAGCCGCAAGTGCTCCAACTACATCGTTAGCCCAAGTATCCCCTATATAAAGCGAATTGTCCGCCAAAGTACCAGTTTTTTTGTTTACGTGTATGAATATTTCCGGGTCCGGTTTAGCAAGACCTACAGCATCAGAAATAAAGATCATGTCCTCGGGAATAATCTGATCTAAGCCTAGCCCACGAATCTTACTCATCTGATGATCCTTTGGTCCATTCGTAATAATGCCTACCTTATGACCGTCCGCAATAAATCGTTCAAGATGCTCACGCACGCCATCAATCATCTGAATCGTATATTGACGTCCAATATATGCCGCTTGAACCGCTGTGGCTTGATCACGATCAATCTGCAAACCATACTCGGCAAAAGCAAGCTCCAACCGGCGCACCCTCGTCTCTTCAAGCGGAATCTCACCGCGCAAATACATCGGCCACAACACATCGCTATGATGTCTCACTTTATAGAATAATTCCGCAAAGTCCAGACTACTCTCATCTGGGCTGAGCACTTCCCGTACCGCTTCTTTAAATGGTACCAGATGATCATACAACGTATCATCGAGGTCAAAAAAGATTGCTAACTTATGACTTGTTTCCACTTTAACGCCCCTTACTCGTCTTTCTCTCTAGCTGCTTTAGAAAAAAAGGTTATAGGTAAAAAATTCATCATCCCGAATGTAGCCATGCGCTTCATATAACAGCTGCGCCCCCACATTCTCCGTCATCGTTGTCAGGGATAAGCCCTTCGTATTCGTAGAGACCGCATAATCTCTAGCACTTTCCAGTAGCATAGCTCCTAGCCCTTGCCCACGGATTTCAGCAGTAACGAACAAATCATTTAGTATCCAGAGGCGCTCCATCGTAACCGATGAAAAAGAAGGATAGAGCTGTGTGAAGCCCCACGCGCGTTTCTCATCACCTTCCCCCTCAACCACCATAAGGATCACAGATTCATTCAGCTTTAGTCTGTCGGCTAAGAAGGCTCGTGCACCTTCCTGATCTGAGGCTGCTCCATAAAATACTCGATACTCATCAAATAATGGGATGAGCCGTTCTAAATCATCCCAAACCACTCGTTCTATACGATAATTCTTCATCATCAGCGCTCACTTTCTGGCTTCGCCCGTTTTAACCTCATTGTAAAGGGTTACCGAGCCGTTCACCATGGAGAGAACGCCGAATGATTTGGACAATCAAGCCTTATTCCTTTGAATCGTAGAACACATGCCGGGCACTAACTTTACCCGCTTCGATATCTAAAATTCCGAAAGAATACAATTTCTCACGCCGCTTATCTGTAGGAGAACCTGGATTAAATAGCAGGATACCATTCTCCTCTCTTAGCAAGGGCTGATGTGAATGACCAAAGAGAATACAGTCCACCTCATCATTCGCAAAAGCAAGCAGTGCGTTCCCATCCGTTCCTTTACGGGAATGTGGCGTATGTCCATGTACCATGCCAATCCTGATTCCTTCAAGGGTAATGATCTTGCGCTCTCCGAAACGCGCAATGATCTCATCCCCATCATTATTTCCGGCAATCCCCTCTACCGGTGCTAGTTCTGACAGCAAATCATAGATTCCCATACTCACCCAATCACCAAGATGCAAGATTAAATCCACATGTTGAAACTCTGCAATCAGTGCCTTAGGCAGAGACTTAGCCATTCTTGACATATGTGTATCAGATACGACTCCTACTTTCATAGATCTCAGCTCCTAATCTATCATACTCAACGTTGGTTATCACACATATCCATAAATCTATTATTCAAATAATTGTACGATTTGCTTCAGCGAGAAGCAAGTTCTGTGACTTCTTCCGCTCCCGTGCTAGCTCAATAGTGTCTCTTTAGTCAACAAAGCCGGGTATACCCCACCACCACAGGGCATATCCGGCTGAGATTTAAATCATAACAGACAATCCTTGACACTTACTACCTTCTTAGATCTTTGGCATCCTCACTCAGTTCTCTCTATCCCGCCAATTCCATAGTCTTACTTCCTCAACATGTATGTTATTGATCCATGTTTCTTCCTTCAACTTGAGCAGTTCTTTCACCGGACCGGTTACAACAGCTCCATAGAGCTTAACTCCATTCTTCTCTATATACCTAATGGAATCATCCAGATCAATGAACGGAATCACCTTATTGGCGATGGACTTATGCTCCTGCAACAAGCGTAATGTCTTTAGGAAGTTTGCATTACGCAGCTCACCATCCCCATATGAGTTAAAAGATGGAGAAACACTCGTGCGGCTAGTCACCCCTCCAAACCAACCCCACTTTTTCTTTGATTCTTGTGTCACCTTCATATCATCCGCATGCCAGATGGGCGTACTTGGAAATCCTAATGGATCATTTATTAATGGCTCTTGTGTCCTTGGACCTGTATCTGCTGCGAACCACAAAAGCTCAAGATTCTTATGCTGAAAATTCTTCAACAGCTCATCTGTCGTAAAAAATTGCTCAAAAGACAAATAGGCTTCTCCTACCGTACCCTCAGGGAGCTTCTCTAGTTTTTCCCACTCACTGCTGTCATCCATTCTATTTTCTGCAAGCTGGTTCTCAATGGGGTAGACAAAGTAATTACCTGTCCCACTGCGTTCATATGTCCATGAATAACTATAGATTCTAGGCCAGCCTAATAGAAACTTCATCGAATAATCTCCAACATTAATCCGTGCATCACCAATTTGTTTTATTATTCCACCCTGCAGATTCATACTAAAAAATGGACCCGCATCACTACTCAAATGGACGATCGTATTCGGCTGTGAAACAGCGATAGCGGAAGAAACAACATCACGGTATTTCTCTACTCTCTCCCCAGTACCATAAAATATCGCACTGATAATACTGCAAATAATCAAGAATATTAAGAACGCAGAAATTACCGTTAAAGTATTCGATATACGGGCTCTCCATTTACCGCGGCGGATGATCTTTTTTTCCTTGCCGGGTTTGTTTCTCTTACCTTTTCCGAATTCTATATTCTTCTTCTCGCCTGAAGAGAGCTTTTCTTCACCCATGAGTTCATCCAGGTAAGCCTGATAAGCTTCCATCTTCTCCAGTTCGCGCTCCACTTCATCCCTATCCTCGTCTGTAAGAGTACCTTCGCCATACCTTCTTAACTTCTCCTTGAACGCCTCACTCATGTTCATTCCGCCTCCGCTCTGCTTCACGCAGCTTCTGTCTAGCTCGAAAGATTAAGATCTTATATTGGGACAGACCCACATTCATAATGTCCGATGCCTCCAGATAACTAAGACCATGAAAATCATGTAGTAGCAGTGCATGCCTCTGATTGTCCGGTAGCTCACCTATCGCAATTCTCATCTCTTCCCAACGTTCCTGCCGAAGCAGCGTGCTTTCCGTGGTATCTGGATGGGCGAGCTGTTTAAAAAACTCCTCGCTCTGAACGGTGCTGCGCCCTTCCTTCCGCTTGTAATCTATAAAGGCGTTGTACGCGACACGGAACAACCATGGCTTAATCTTCTCGTCTTTACAATCCTCCAAATATAAATAAGCACGGTAAAAGGTCTCCTGCATTAAATCTTCGGCCGCGTGATGATCACCACTAAGGGAGCGCAAATAGCGGTAAATATCCATCACATACATCTGATATATTTCATCCAGTGAATTTCGCTTCATGCACTCCCCCCTTAACCTAACCACGTATACTCGCATAAAAAGTTACAGCTAAATTTAGCAACTAGTATGAATATACCAGTAATTCTATGGAAAAAAGCAAAAAAAAGCCTGCTGACAAGGAGTATTACTCCTGCCAACAGGCCTTCCCAAGTTACTCTGCTTACAGAACAACTTCAACTTCTTTGAGCATTTCGCTAACAGAGATTAAACCGCCACCGGACAAGTACCAGTAGTTAGGATCAAGATAAATGATTTTACCGTTTTTAAAAGCATTTGTGTTCTTCACGAGATCGTTCTCAACTGCATCCTTCGCTGAACCGGATTTGCTGCCGTCACTCTTCACAGCCGCATCTCTATCTACTACGAACAGATAATCCGGATTCTTGTCGGCTACATATTCATAAGATACGCTTTGACCATGAGTGGATACTTCGATTTTATCATCCGCTTGTGCAAATCCGAATACATCATGGATAATACCGAAACGGGAACCAGAACCATACGCACTGATTTTTCCTTCATTGGCGAGAATAATAAGAGATTTTTTACCATCTGCTTTAGCTTTCTCATTCAGAGCTTTAACGGAGTCATTAATAGCAGTAAGTTCAGTCTCTACTTCAGCTTCCTTGCCAAAAATTTGGCCCAGCGTCTTCACATTTTTCGTGAAAGATTCCATGTAATTCGCATTATCTACAGCAACGTACAATGTAGGTGCAATTTTGCTGAATTCATCATAAGAATCTTGCTGTCTGCCGGAAATGATGATCAGATCAGGAGAAAGACTATTTATTTTTTCGAAGTCAGGCTCTTTCAAACCACCGACATTCTCATATTTGGCATCACTATATTTAGAGAGATAAGAGGGTACATTACTTTGAGGCACTCCAGTCACCTCTACGCCCAGTTTATCCAAAGTATCGAGTGTACCGAAGTCAAATACAACCACTTTCTGCGGGTTACTCTTAATCGTAATTTCTCCAAGTTCATGCTTAATAGTAAGCTCTTTGGATTCTGTATTCGGTGCAGTAGTAGCCTCTGTATTGCCTGCCGCTGCTGTATTATTATCTGAAGTTGCTGCATTATTGGAGCCACAGGCCGCCAAGATTACGGCAAGAAACACTGTCATGATTAGTAAAGATACGTTCTTCTTCAAAACATTCACCCCTATAATTTATAGTCAAGCTATTTGAATTATTCGCGTATACGTCAAGGAAGCTGGCGCCTTTCACTTCATGCGTTACGTCATAATAATTTCCGAATGGAAGCGGCATCTTGTTTAAAAATAGACACCAATTTTACGACCACCTATTGTTTCTATAGGGATATCCATGTCATATACATCCCTAAGCACTGCTGTATCAATAATTTCATCTACCGTACCCGATGAAGCTACCCGCCCATTCTTGAGCGCTACAATGTAGTCAGAGTAACAAGAAGCGAAATTAATATCATGAATGACGAGCACAATCGTCTTGCCCTTCTCTTCTACCAATCGGCGTAACACCTTCATAATTTGTACAGAATGTTTCATATCCAGATTGTTGAGTGGTTCATCGAGCAAAATATACTCCGTATCCTGGGCCATAACCATTGCAATATATGCTCTCTGGCGTTGTCCACCGCTTAGCTGATCAATATATTTATCCTGCATCTCTTGAAGGTCCATATAAGCAATCGCTTCGTCAACGAACGCCCGATCCTCAGGTGTGAGCTTTCCCTGTGAATATGGGAACCTTCCGAAAGAAACAAGTTCCTTCACAGTAAGACGAACGCTGATATGATTGGACTGCTTTAGCACCGATATTTTACGAGCAAGCACATTACTCTTACAGCTGCCAATTTCCTTCCCTTCGATCAGTACTTCCCCCGCGTCTTTAGAGATAAGTCTACTGATCATGGAGAGCAACGTGCTTTTACCAGCGCCGTTAGGGCCGATAAACGAGGTGATTGCACCCTTTTTAATGGATAAAGACACATCGTCAACAACGGTAACTCCGCCATAACGCTTGGTTACATGCTTAACTTCTACCACGACTTATTCTCCTTTAACAGCAGATAGACAAAGTAGACGCCACCTGCAAAATTAATGATTACACTAACCGTAGTAGTGAATCCAAACACACGTTCAACTAGAAACTGTCCCCCGACAAGCGCAATAATACTTAGCAAAATCGTGCCGGGAATCAGATAGGAATGCTTATACGTACGGAACAACTGATGCCCCACATTGGCCACTAGTAAACCCAAGAAAGTGATCGGCCCTACTAAAGCCGTTGATATCGAAACGTAGATGGATACAATAACTAACAGTCTTTTGACTACATAGTCATAATTGATCCCTAAGTTAATGGCTTCATCTTTTCCTAAAGAAATAACATCTAAATACTTCACAAATCTCATGAAATACAGCGTAGTTAACGCTAATACAACTGTAGACAATATCAGTAGATCACTGCTGACGTTGTTGAAGCTGGCGAACATTTTCCCTTGTAGAATCAGGAATTCATTCGGATCAATGAGCACTTCCATAAAAGAAGATGCACTCTGGAACATCGTTCCCATGATAAGTCCTACGAGCAGCAGGAAGTATATGTTTTGACCTTCTCTGCGGAACATTAGCTTATACAGCACACCTGAGAACAGAACCATGATGCAAGCTGAGAACAAGAAATTCACATTTTTATTCATAAACGTCATATTTGATGAGCCTAAGGCGTATACACCGAACGTCTGGATCAACATGTACAAAGAATCTAGCCCCAAAATACTAGGTGTCAAAATCCGGTTGTTCGTAATGCTCTGAAAAACTATGGTAGAGACAGCTATCACCGCTCCGGTAATTAAAATGGCCGCCAGCTTTCTTCCCCGACTGGGCAGAACATAATCCCAATTTCCCATAACATGATAGGTCATAAACAAGACGATGAGAGCAACAGCGCTTAAGGATAATATCGTTAGTTTCGTCTTCATCACTAATTCGCCTTTCTTCTCATCAGCAAGTAGATAAACAGACCACTTCCGATGACGCCTACCGTGAGACTGATGGATATTTCGTATGGATATATAATGAGCCTGCCCAGAATATCACAGAACAGGAGGAACACCGCACCGAGAATGGCTGTATGTGCCAGATTTTTTTTCAAGTTATCGCCTATGTATAGCGTTACTATGTTAGGTACAACAAGACCCAGGAATGGAATCGTACCTACGGTTAAAATAACAACAGAAGAGATTAACGCTACAATCACCAATCCTACGTTTACAACCGCTTTGTAGTTCATACCGAGATTGACAGAGAAATCCTCCCCCATACCGGCTACGGTGAACTTATTGGCGAAAACATACGCGAGAATGACAAGGGGAATACTGAGATAGATTAATTCGTACTGTCCCTTAATAATCGTTGAGAAATCGCCAAGCATCCAAGATGAGATATTCTGAACCAAATCATTTTTGTAAGCAAAAAATGTAGTAATCGAGCCTACAATGTTCCCGAACATGAGTCCGACCAGCGGGATAAAAATACTATCCTTGAACTTGATCCGATCTAAGATTCTCATAAATATAAATGTTCCCAGTAGGGCAAAAACAAAAGCAACGAGCAGCTTCTGCATCGGTGTCGCCCCTGCGAACAGCATCAGGGACACGAGAATACCGAATTTCGCGGAATCCATCGTGCCCGCTGTAGTTGGAGAAACGAATTTATTTCGTGATAATTGCTGCATAATTAATCCGGCAATACTCATGCTTACACCAGCTATAATCAGTGCAGCTAAGCGTGGAATCCGGCTGACTAGCAGAGTCTGCATCTGAGATTCCGTAAGCGAAAAAAGATCCAAAGGTGAAATGTCTTTTACGCCTATAAACAAAGATATAAATGAAAAGACTATTAGAAGTAGGGACAAATATTTTAGTTTCATGAGTTGTTCCTTATCTGTTTAATAGTTAAATCGTTTGGGAAATAGATGATAGTATCGGCATTGATAATGATTTTCATTTGCACTATGTTCGATTATACCTAAGCCCACTTTGAGGGTCAACCCTTTCGTATAGTAAATTTTAAAACAATTGAATTTAATAAATAACATTAAAAAAGAGACACCCTAATAGGCATCTCTTTATCTCATGATCTTTTTTCCGCTAGCTATATCAGTTATTTATATTTATGCCAATCCTGATTACTGTTCTCCAACAGATGTGCAAAATCATTTTCAAGCCGCTTTTGCTCAGCTTTCCGCTGATCTTCCACCACTTTACGAGCAGCTTCCTTGCGGTCATTCTCTTCCGCTTTCAGCGCATCAGATTGCGCCTTCAGCTTTCCAAGAACATCACTGCTCAGCAGGTCTTTTAGCGTAGCTGGTCCATCGGTCGCAGCAGGACGCGGAGTGGTAGGCATTTTCTTTTTTTTAGCCACTGTCAATCACCCTTTCTAGTAATGAATTAAATTGGAATTTGTTTAAATTAATGGTCTTTTCGTTTATAATGTTCACTAAGAGGTGAGCCATATGAAGTCCACTGATTTATGTCCCCAGCTACAAAAAAGTATGGATATTATCGGCAGGCGTTGGACAGGTTTAATTATCTACCAGCTCCTCCAAGGACCGCAACGTTTCAATGTGATTGAAGCAGCCTTACCCATCAGTGGAAGACTGCTCTCCGAACGACTTAAAGAGCTGGAACTGGAAGGGATTGTCCTTCGAGAAGTATTCCCTGAGACACCTGTGCGGATCCAATATTCCTTAACGGATAAAGGACTTGCCCTGGAGAACGTTATCCGAGATTTGCAGCGTTGGTCAAAAATATGGATTGATTGTGACACCAATAGCGCAAGCTCAACACTTAAAATGTAAGCGTTTCAATTGCGGTTATTAGATTTTAAGTCCAACAATCACTAAATCACGTTCTATACCATCCAACTCTGCTACACCGGGTAGTAATCCCCACTGCTTAAAACCGAATTTTTCTAGCAAACCAAGGCTCGGATCATTATGTCCGAACACAAAACCAACTAGATTCTTAATGCCGAGACTAGGTGCTTTCTCAATGGCCTCTTTCAAAAGAATTCTACCGGCTCCACCACCACGGAACTTTTCACTCACGTATACACTAATTTCTGCTGTTGCATTATACGCTGGACGACCATAGAAGGATTGAAAGCTGAACCATGCCGCAATCTCATCTCCCTGCCTAAGTACCCATAAAGGACGATGATGGCTGTTATGTTCATTGAACCATTTTTCTCTGTCTGCAGCAGTAATAGGTTCCAGATCCGCAGTTACCATCCGTCCAGCAATCGTTGAGTTATAAATCTCCACAATAGCTGCTAAGTCTGTAGGTTTTGCATCTTCAATCCTGCTATTCTCCCAATTCATCCCTTGATTCCTCCAAATGTGTTAATTAACTCAGGCCTACCTGCTCCTGGCTCCATCGCCACAGCCGCTGCGCCTCTTGTTTATTCTGTGCTCTGGGAGTCAGCTCCTGATTCTTTCGTCGATAATAATATTGACCGGTTACCTCTTGCAAATCCGGTTCTGTAGCCAAATAGATCGCAGTATCGGCTCCTTGTTCAGGAGTTAAAAAGAAGTATGACAGCAGCTTAAGGATCGACTTGCCGAAGCCTGTCTCCCGGTTAACACCTATATTTGTGCCCACTGCTCCTGGATGCACGCAATTCACCGTTACTCTTGTCCCTTGCAGGCGTGCTGCCAACTCTTTCGTGAACAGTATATTGGCTAACTTGGATCGAGCATAAGCTTTTGCGGGATTGAAACGGCGTGCGAGGGTTGGATCTTCATAGTGAAGTGCACCTATTTTGTAAGCACCGGAAGCAACCACAACGATACGGCCTTGCTCTGCTGCTTTTAAAGGCTCCAGTAACAGATTCGTTAGCAAAAAATGACCCAAATGGTTCACACCAAGATCCATCTCAAAGCCGTTCTTCGTAAGCTGACGCTTAATCGTGACTACCCCAGCGTTATTGATGAGTATATCTAGAATCGGATATTCCCGGGTGAATTCCTCCGCAAAACTGCGAATGCTCTCCAGCGAGGCCAGATCGCACAACATCAGCTCGATATCCTCGGAGTGGCTCTTTTGCTTGGCGGCAGCCAGTGCTTCCTCTCCACGCTGGCGATTACGGCATACCATAATGACTTTGGCTCCCTTGCGAGCCAGTTCAACTGTCGTCGCTAACCCCATACCGGAATTTGCTCCAGTTACAAGTGCAATTTTACCTCTCATTCCAAGAATCACTCCTCTCTCAACAACCGTACCCCAATAAGCTTCCGCCTAACCTTGCAAGAAGTATATTAAAGATTATGTTACACCAACTAGTAGGCTCAAGAAAAGCTTCTTGTCAGGTTTTAAAAGTATAGGTGATCCAATATGCATCATTGTTTACGGAATGCTTGCGAATAGGCATGTTAGGATTAGCCAACGATAGATGTAGTCCGTCTCGTGCGTCTAGTCTATTTTTGATCTATAATAGGAATATTGCAGTTCTAATCGTGAAGTTGAAAGGGGAACACCAACTATGAATAATGCTCTGACAAGCCTAGAGCAGCAAATGGCGGGCGAAGGCCTTGATGCACTGCTCGTAACAGATCCCAAACATGTCTACTACTTAACCGGATTCGCCAGCGATCCGCATGAACGTTTTCTCGGTCTGCTGTTGATACGCGGAGAAGAGCCAATGCTCATTCTACCCGCACTAGATGCAGAAGCGGCTCAAGCAGCTTCTTCGGTCACCAAAATCATAACCCATAGTGACACTGATAATCCTTATAACCTGCTTAAAGATTGTTTCGGCAGCAGTAAGCTAGGTACTCTTGGTATAGAGAAGGAACATTTCTCAGTAGCCCGTTTTGAGCATCTAACCGCAGCCGTTCCAGCAGAAGGTTTTAGTGATATAGGTCCATTGCTGCGCAGCATGCGCTCCAAAAAGACCCCCGATGAAGTTAAGCGCATGAAACATGCCGCTGAGCTAGTTGAGGAAGCTTTGCGCCGCGTGCTTACCCATGTAAAAACAGGCGTTACAGAAAACGATTTAGTAGCGGAACTGGAATATCTAATGAAAAAGGTTGGCGCTTCCGGCCCTTCCTTCGATACTATGGTGCTTTCTGGTCCTAAAACTGCCCTGCCTCACGGTGTTCCAGGCAACCGGGTCATTCAGCCAGGCGACTTCCTGATGTTTGATATTGGGGTGTATGCTGATGGTTATGCTTCTGATATTACACGTACCTTTGCTATTGAATCCGTGGACGACAAGCTAATCACGATCTATAACACCGTGCTGGCTGCCAACGAAGCTGGAATCGCCGCTTCCAATCCTGGAGCTCCCTTCGGTTCTGTCGACAAAGCTGCGCGTGATGTGATTGAAGAAGCCGGATTCGGGGAGTATTTCTTGCACCGTGTCGGACACGGACTGGGAATGGATGTTCATGAATATCCGTCACTTCATGGTCAGAACGATGACATTATCGAGATCGGTAATGTGTTCACCGTTGAGCCAGGAATTTATGTGCCTGGACTAGCAGGTGTGCGTATCGAAGATGATTTAATTATTACTGCTGAAGGTGCAGAGACCTTAACAAGCTTCCCTAAGGAACTGACTATTCTTCATTTGTAGAAAAGAAAAATATTAAAATCAAAGAAAGCCCATCCCTAATAAGTTGAAAAAGAATCCCTTTCAACTTATTGTGATGGGCTTTCTCTTTTTCCCGCACCATACTCGACTTGTTCAGACCCTTTCAAATCTATAATCCCTTTCAACCTTACAAACTCTTGTTTTATAAGTGAGTTTCAACATTTCATCTGCCATTTCCGCATTATATTAGCGCTTGAATAGAAACGAGCTGTTCAGTGAAAATAAAGTATCAGACTGGAGCTGCTGATTTAGCGTGGTTTTTGAATTGAAGAATCGCCAGCTTTTGAAAAATAAGTAGACTGCTGCTATTGTCATTGAACTAATGTTTCCCGTTTGTTCAAAAACTTTGTGTTAAAATACATTCCTAACAACTGCAGTTGTATTTTCCAGAATTCTCTCTCAGTTATAAGTTTTCTAATCCCCAATCGCTGTAGGTGTATTTTTTATTATGATAAACGTGTTTGAAATCTCTACAAAAATTCAGAAGTTTTCGGCTTCTTGTTTCAAAAGATCTATCACATGTCACTTATGGTAAGGTTCACCGTAACGGGGCTAGCGGCGAAAAAAGTAAAAGGAGCTGCCGCGGCATGCTCCTTCGCTTAACGCTCTTAATACTTCGATCGTCTTCTCAAGGTTTTTTGACATGGTATGCAAATTTGCAAATGATCTTCACACAGGATAGCCTCCCTATCGTCAAGCTTGTTCCGCTGCCTTTAGCAATCGAAGGAACAGCTCCTTACGCGGTTCCTGCGCCTTTCGAGCCAATGCAGCCAGCTTCTCCGCCTTGCCCAAAATCGGATACAGCACTCGTTCGGCCTCGTAATTCGGTAAAGCCTCGACATGCTGCACCAATAGCGATAGCTTGTCTTCACTTTCCAGTTCAGGCTGAATCCTCAGCTTCAGCGAATCATGAGAGCAACGCAGGCAAGCGATCAAGGCGGGCATCGAGCGTTCGGTTATGCCATGGGTCTCGGCGAAAACAGCTGTGAACTTGTCCTGCACCAACTGATGCTCCTCGTCTACAAGGGCCATGTAGGTCTCTACCAACGGAAAATAGCGCTCGTCCGCGAGTCCCAGCCCGAATACGGCATAACTGCCCGGCATGACGCTTTTCTCACCTTCCGTATCCTCGTACCACACAAACTCTTCCATCGCCTCACGAGCGTATTCCTCCAATAACGGATACAGCTCGGAATAGGCCAGTGCATTTGCGAAAAAACGATGCGTATCCGATTTGGCAAGTCCTTTAATAGGTAATGCCTCTCTCACGCTGGATTTTAGCTTGATTTTGTAGCTTTTTGGGAAACCCTTCCGGAGTAGGGAGAGAATGAACGAAATCGCCCGTTCGTACGCACCAGCCTCTTCTTTACGAATAACGACCGTAATGATGGAAAACACATCGTTAGCCTTGCATTCAGTCAACTCGTCACGCAGATGAACGTCTTCTCGCGCGAAGGTGTCGCTACCTTCCTTCAACATGCGTCCGGCTTTGCCGCTGCCCAGCTGCCTCGCAAGCTCCAGAAAAGTCATGCCCTTGGCTTTACTGTAACTTGGCTCGTAACGAAGAATCATCACAGCGCCGTACAACAGCAGATCGATAGGCTGGTTCGGCTCATCCATATGCTTGAGAGCCTTATCCGGCTTGATTCCATTTTCATTGGTTCTGTATTCGGAAAGGGTAACATCATAGTGACGTGGCAGGAATACTTCCTCGGTCCAGTGGGTTAAAGCTCGAATGATATCGCTTCGATGCTCCCTCAGCGCTTGCGCCCGTTCTTTATTCAACGCCTGAATCCGGTCAAATATAGCAATCGTCCGTCCGACGTCCGGTTCGTTGAACAAATACGGGTCCAACAGATGGCGTGTCAAAAAGAAAGTTTCTAACGGCTTTGTCGGGTAAGCGCCCTTCTCCAGTTTTTGCTCGATATAGGACTCAACCCGCTCCAGAAGCTGCCGCTTTTTCTCTTCATATACGATTTCAAACACCGTTAATCTCACGGGCCCGTCTGCCGTTGCGAATCTTCCCTTTAAGGTAAACCGGTAGTCGATAAAGGCCGACGTATGCAACTTGTCCAGCTTCTCCCTTACGATGCTCGTCAACCGAGGCTGCACCTCATGCAAGACCTCCTCCTGTGTAAAAGGAGATGCCTTCATCGACTTGCGCCCTGAAGCATTCCTTCTAAAATCCGAACTGGCAACGCTAGTCCTACCCGGTCGATAATCCAGCACAATGTCGTTAAAAATGCCCACTTGCAGCGTGGTACGCTTGACAGCGCCCTCCACGTCCTTTCGTTTCTCTTGTTCCTCAAACCACTCATAAATTGCCAGTTTCATCTCTTCCAGCGCTTCTTCCTGTAGTTCGTTCATGGTCTCCCGCCTTTCCACATATTTCTTCGCTCATCGCATCCAAAATATCGGTTTTTTCCCTTCGGAAAATTCACTATCCTTGCGATTTCCGAGCAGCCAGCAGCAACAATTCCAACCCGTCGACATTTTCAGCTCTATACCACTTGCAATCCATTTATCGGCTACTTCTTGCGCAATATCCGTTTCTGCCAAAGTCACTGCTACCACAAAATCCGATAGCATATAAAAAAAGCTACCTCAATCCACCGTTCAAAATCCGCCTAAGACATTACTTTAGGATCCGTGATCACTCCTGCATAGTAAATAGCGTCGTAATTCCCTGTAGCATAGAGCAGCCAAGTTGCTCCTCATTAAATCACATAAATATCACCTAGCTTTATCCCCGCTATTCAACCTGTTATGTACATGAAAAGTTACCTTTGTCCCTGTACCTAACGTACTTGTGATATGGAGTCCTGTTCCAAAGTGCCGTTTTAATCGCAGATCCGTATTAATCAATCCGACGCCTGAACGACTATCTGCTTTCCTTTCTAATATTCGTTGCAATTGGACTTCGTCTATTCCGTCCCCATCGTCTTCAACGGTTATCTCTGCATGCGTCTCATAGACAGAAATCCGAATAAGAATCGTTCCCCCACGATTGCGCTTCATTATGCCATGTCTTATCGCATTTTCAACGAGAGGCTGGATCGTAAGAAATGGGACTTTTATGTCTCCACTGTCATCTGTCTCCCAAATAACCTGTAACCTTTCTTCAAACCGAACCTTTTCAATATATAGATAAGAACGTACTAGACTTAACTCCTCTTCTATCGAAACAAGCCTATCCATGTTTTGAAATTCAAATTTATTCCTCAGAAAATTGCTGAATTCATCGAGCAAAATACGCATCTTATCCAAATTAATATCACTTAAAGCTGTTACAGCATTCAACGCATTAAATATAAAATGAGGCTGGATTTGCGCTTGCAGCCATGCAGCTTCTAATCGCAGTTGTTCTCGAACGGATTGTTTAATCGTAGCTAACGCCTCAATCCGCGATTTTATTTCTATTGCTTCCACTGGCTTCGTCACATAATCGTTTGCCCCCGCTATAAAGCCGCTCTGAATATCTTTCGGTTGGCTTCTTGCGGTAAGGAGCAATACAGGGAGCTCCGTGAGTGTAAACCGCTCACGAATCATTCGTGTCAGCTCATAACCGGACATCTGTGGCATCATGATATCGGAGATGACCAGATCCCATTCCTTAGTGTCCAGTACAGCTAATGCCTCTTTACCGCTCGTTACCATTGTTAAATCATATTCGTCTGGTGGTAGTATGGCTTCAAGTACTTGAAGGTTGACAGGATCATCATCAACAACTAATAGGATCGGACGTTCACGATTCATTTCTATTAAAGTTGTTTGATTCGTAGCTGGCGGAATTTTCACTTTTTCCATATACACTGAGGAGGCTATTTCTTGAATCGGCATGGATTGTAATGGTTCAAATGAGTTGGTCACATCATTCTCTTCCTCCGCGTCCAAACCTGCTAGCCTTAATGAAAATGTGAATTTTGAGCCCTCTCCTAAAACAGAGGACACTACTAACGTACCTCCATGAAGCTCAACCAGTTGTTTGCTTATACTTAAACCCAACCCAAAGCCACCATCAATCATAGTCTCATTCGTGCTGGCTTGCTCGTACGGACGGAATAGGCGCTTAAGCATGTTCTCATCCATTCCGATCCCGGTATCAGCAATAACGATATAGGCTCGTCCATCTTTTACAAAAGCTTGAATCGAAATGACCCCATCATTCGTATATTTCACAGCATTATGAAGTAAATTGAAAACGATTTGAACAACCCGGTTCTCATCCGCATATACTGGAGGAAAATCTTCAGGAATTTGATTTGCAATTTTTACAGACTTCACATCTGCATTTAATTGCAGCATATCAAGTACTCCGGTCACAATTGGCTGAATATATATGACTCTTTTGTGTATGCGCGGATTGCCTTCCCGTAAACTCATCACATCAATCAAATCGTCTAATATCAATGTCATTCGACGTCCTACAGATAAAAGCGTTTCAAGCTCTTTGATACTCCTTTCCTGCAACAAATGCCGCTCCCGTTTTAAAACGGATTGTGACATATTAAGAATACTATGAAGCGGATTTTTAAATTCATGAGAAGTATTTGCTAGGAATTGATCTTTATGGTCATTCATCCTTTGCAATGTTTTCGCAAGCTCTTTCGTGTTCGCATGCATAATAAAATAATCTTTAAACCATACAGAGGCTAAACAAGCTATCGCAATAATCATATCGAACGGATAGTAGACAAGACTCAAACCGCTATCCAGCAAGATTAACGACCAAAGAGCATAGTTCATCAACGCAAGAAAAGAGAAAAGCAGTAAAAGATTGCTCTTTAAATCTTTAATTAATTTTTTAAACATCGTAATCAGCGTTATAACTGCAGCAGTACCACCTAATACATAATAAATAGGGAAGAGCATGATCACCTGAGTTGGATTTAAAAACAACGTGATGCCGGCAGTCCCTAGATTCATTATTTTATAGACAGGGTACATCCTACGCCAATACGGAAGCTCGCGATGATTCGTACACTGGAGCAAAGCATAGGCTGCAATAACGAAAGCAATATTAGTCAGCCTAAAATCCCAATCAATTCCAATGTAAAATAACTGATGGAACAACTTCTCATCCGTACTAAAGACACTCGTGATCGTTACACAGAATGCAAGCAAACTAAAATAAAGCAGCTTCTTTTCCTTATTTCCTATCAAATACAAAATAAGTGCATAGACAGCATGCATAATAAAAATAATTGCTGCCAAAAACTGCATAAAAATGGAAGCCTTCATCTCTTTGGCAATGGCTTCTTCTGAACCGAATTTTATGGATCGGACAATGCCCCCGCTTCGACTATCCACATAATTTGCCGCCTGAATCACGAGTTCGATTACACCGTTGTCATCTGCTGTAAAGGTTGTAGAATAAGGTAGGTCCTTCGAAATATATTCATCCTTTGTTGTCGCCACATGTCCAGATTTAGTAAGTAATCGACCGTTTACATATAATTCTGATGCAGTGCGTACACTGGGTACACGAATACTATAATTAAGATGCTTCGCCGGGTCTACATAAAGAAGCAAACGATAAGAGCCATACCCGTATGGAGATGGCTTGTCAGCATGCAAAACTTCACTCCATCCTCCCGGTACCTGAATGAGCCTTGGCGCATTATCGCCTAACAATTGTTGCCGACTACCATCTATCAACCATTGCGAGGGATAAAACTCCCATTCCCCATCAAGTAAGTGAATGCTGCCATCTTCTGCATTCCAATTGCGTAAATCGAATTGCCCATTATGAATTGACGCCTGTTTGGGATATTGAAACGCTTCCATCCATAAAATGCGAAAACCGGTTAAAATAACTAATATGAAAACTAGCAATAATATTATATAGCTCTTTTTCATTTGATATTTGGATGAGTGAGTTTCCACGAAGTATTTCTCCCCTAGTCATTTTCTTCTAAGACATTTAAATAAGTACTCTCCATAATTTACCACAGTTAATATAGGAGAAACAGACGATAAAGACATCTTGATGTCTATTATATAGAAATACCGACTTGGAATTTCGCGAGTTTGTTGTTCACAAGAAAACTATAGCATGTTCTTTTCAACTAAACTGCCCGTTAGTTGAACAAATAAAAAAACGGCTGCCTAAGCAACCGTTTTTCCACTAACGTACCCCTTGAGCTCAATGATCTGAAGAAATTGTTTCACTCAAGCTATTCCTCAGAAATCTCTACGTACTATCTTAACCCAATTTGACGCCGAAATTAGGCATTAACCTTGCCTAGGGCGAATATCTTAACGGGGAAATACATTAAAAAAAATGAGGTGATACACTTGGGATACTTCGTTACTGTGGAACCGGGCGTAAAAGTATTTATAGATGACATCAATCCGAAGGGAAATAAAACGATACTTTTTATTCATGGATGGCCGCTAAACCATAACCAGTTCGAATATCAGTTCAATTTCCTTCCGAAGCTCGGATATCGTTGTATCGGAATAGACTGGAGAGGATACGGCAATTCGGATAAACCATTCGATGGTTACGGTTTCGATAGATTAGCAGATGATCTTCGTATAGTCATCGAAGCGTTACAGCTAAAAAACATAACACTTGCAGGACACTCTACCGGAGGAGCGATCTCAATTCGTTATATGGCTCGTTATAAAGGGTACGGGGTATCAAAACTCGTCCTGATCGACGCTGCGTCTCCATCAAGTGTTCCAAAAGAATTTACGAATAAAATCATCGAAGAGACAAACAATGACCGTCCGAAAATGCTGCAAGACCAAACGGGAATTTTTTTCTTTCAGTACATTTCTGAAGCGAAATCCGAATGGTTCTTTCTAATGGGTTTACAAGTTGCGAATTGGTCGACTTCCGCCATTATGGTCACGCTAAGAGACGAAAATGTTTACAACGATCTTGGACAGATCGATGTGCCCACATTAATTATTCATGGAATTCATGATAAAGTCGTTCCGTTTACCCAAGCTCAGGAAACAAATAAGCTGATTAAAAATTCGCAATTAGTTCCATTCCAATACAGCGGCCTTTGCCCTTTTTTGGAGGAGCGTGATAGATTCAACCAATTATTATCTTCTTTTGCATAACGCCTCGGATTAGCCACACCATCGCTCCCCATAAATTTAGTCCGATAAGCATCCTCACGCCTGTGTTCCCCACATCCCGCGAATCGACTCTGCCTCTTTGACCATCCTGCCCATCAGTTCCGAGACTGTAGGGATATCATGGATCATCCCTGTCACTTGGCCTGCCCAGCCAATGCCCTCTTCTTTGACATCATCATAAATCCAGCGCTTGTTGGCTGCACCGCTAATATATTCTTTTAAGGCTTCATAGGTCGGAGTCACACGCTCAATGTCGAGAATCTTATCTATGTACTCACTACGCAGCACTCGCGCGGGTGCTCCAATAGAGCGTTTGATTACGACTGTATCTGACTCTGAGCTTTCTACTAGGGCTTTTTTATAAGAAGCAGCTGCATGAACACATTCAACCGTAGCAACGAATCGTGTGCCCATTTCAATTCCCTCAGCCCCCAGTGCATGGGCCGCCATCCATCCGCGGCCATCCCCGATCCCGCCTGAAGCAATCACAGGAATATCAACC
This sequence comes from Paenibacillus sp. VTT E-133291, assembly GCF_002264395.1. GTDB lineage: Bacteria > Bacillota > Bacilli > Paenibacillales > Paenibacillaceae > Paenibacillus_AQ > Paenibacillus_AQ nitricinens. The sequence continues at coordinate 10,155 of NZ_NFVA01000026.1, read as the reverse complement.
GCATCCACTACTTGAGGAACGAGTACCATAGTCCCTACATCATCACGCCCCAAGTGGCCTCCTCCCTCCTGCCCAACAACAATAACCGCAGAAGCACCTAATTGTTCAGCTTTTTGGGCTTGTCTGCGTGAAGAGACGAGCACGAGCGTTTTAATATCAGTGTGCTGTAGCATTTCCAGTATAGGGGCCGGATTCCCACCAGTGAGACTCACCACGGGAACCTTCTCGTCGATGGCGACCTGCACCCGATCTTCATAACCGATACCATGCACACCGATGGCAAAATTAACGCCAAATGGATTGTCGGTCAAAGTACGAACCCGTTCTATTTCTGAACATAAAGCCTCTGCGCTCGGAAGACTCATCGCTGTAACCTGACCCAATCCACCGGCATTCGAAACGGCAGCTGCAAGGTCTGCATAACCTAAATAAGCAAGCCCGCCTTGAATAATAGGATACTCTATCTGCAATAACTCCGTAATACGGGTATTCCATTTCATATTCATCTATACCTTTCCTATCTTTAACCACAGCAGAATCACAGCAAATAAAAGAGCAATTCCCCCTGCCAGATAATCCATTTGCTGAAATTGTAATACCCTATAAGAAGTTCTTCCTTTACCATTTCCATAAGCACGCGCATCAATCGCATAGCTTAGCTGTTCAGCACGTTGAATCGTCGTGAAGAGCAAAGGAATAATAATCGGGACATAAGCAAATATCCGTTTAGGCAGTGATAATGCTGTAAGATCATACCCCCTAGCCTTTTGTGCGAGAAGAATACGATCCAGCTCCTCCTTGATGGTAGGAATAAACCGGATCGCAATCACTATCATTAAGGAGAATTGTTCTACGGGCACCCCCATTTTGGATAGAGGTGCAAGCAGCTTTTCAAGACCATATGCTAAGTCTAGCGGTTTAGTTGTTAACGTTAATACTGAGGCTAATAAGATGAGCAATACAATACGCCAAACAAAACGTAATCCTGTTCGCAGTCCCTCTTCTGTTACCTCAATAAATGACCAAGACCAGAGGATAATCGTTCCTTTGGTGAACACGGCATTGTACATGAAGGTAAACAGCAAAATAAATAATAGCGGCCGTAGTCCTCGCCAAAAGAATTGAATAGGAACCTTTGACAGCAGTAAAATTCCGATTACAAAAAAGGTTGCAACTGCATAGCTAAGCCCTGTTCCAAGCATCAGAAAGCTAAGCATGAGAATCATGATACTAACAAGTTTTGTACGGGGATCTAAACGATGGAAAATCGAATGCGTCTCCACATATTGACCCACAATTACGGAATCAGTCATGTTGACGCCCCCTCGAATGCCAAATGGGCAGAACAGCATCGAAGATATCCTGCTCTTTACAGCTAGCAATCTCAATTTTTTGACCGGATAATTCCTCTACTAGCTTCAAAAGCTGTACGGGTTCAGGTATGGACAAGCCCAGCTCCACCAATAATTCTTCCTTTTCTATAAATAGTGTTCTGGGGTCAAAATGTCCTTCCAGCTGACCTTTATGGAAAACCAAAACCTCATCCGAGTACTCAGCAACATCCTCCATCTGATGCGAAACGAAGAGAATGGTGCGCTGATTTTGTTGCTGCCAAGTCTTTAGTAGCTTCAGCAAGGATACTTGACTAGCAGGATCTAGCCCAGCTGTCGGTTCATCCAAAATTAGCAGCTTAGGATTCGTCATTAGCACGGAGGCAATGGCCACACGGCGCTTTTCTCCACCACTTAGTTGGAATGGATTTAACGGGAGAATGCCCTCTGACAGACCCACTTGCGGTAAAATCCTTTCAATCGCCTCCGTGATTTGCTGGCGTGAAGCACCCTGCAGATTCAGAGCAAAAGCAAGCTCCTTTTGCACTGTGGTTTCGAATAGCTGATGCTCCGGATATTGAAACACGAAGCCCAGCTCCGGGACCACCTTTAATTGTCCTTTGGCATCTCTGGGAGCAGGCTGATGATCAATGGAGTAATCTCCTTTTACGCTGGGAATCAAGCCCTTCAGCACTTTGACAAAGGTAGACTTTCCTGCGCCCGTGGGACCGATAATCGAAATCCATTTGCCCGCAGTAATAGTGCAGTTAATATTGTGTAAAGCTATATGATCAGCATAGTTTACACTTAAATTATCTAATTGGTAGACCATTGTGATCGAATGTTCCCCTTCCAATCTGCTGTTGGCGGCGCTGCTGAATGTAGCAATGCATGTACGCGCACGGCAAAGGGTAGTTGTAATTGATAGTCCGCAACAGGCATCATTTTAAAAAAGGCCAGTGGAGCACCATCATACTCATGTCGCCCTTGATGCAGGAGTAATAATCGTTCTGCTGAAAGCACTTCCTCCATATGGTGAGTGATCTGAATAATGGTCAGACCTTGACGATGCAGCTCTTGCATAATAGCAAGCACCTGCTGCCTTCCCTGAGGATCAAGCATAGAGGTGGCTTCGTCGAAAATAATGACTTGCGGGCGCATCGCCAATATAGCCGCAATAGCGACACGTTGCTTCTGACCTCCAGAGAGCTGATGTGGCATCACGTCCAGATAATCCTCCATATGAACAGCCTGCAAGGCATACTCCAATCGGCTGCGCATTTCCTCCCTTGGCACACGAAGGTTCTCCAAACCAAAAAGCACCTCATCCATAACGGTTGTGGTGATAAATTGATCCTCTGGATTCTGAAAAACAAAGCCAATTTGCTGATGAATATCTGCAAGCTCAGCTGGCTTTGCGGTATCTAGGCCCTTAAACTGTATCGACCCTTTTCGAGGCAGCAACAAACCATCCATGAGCTTTGCAATGGTGGATTTGCCAGAGCCATTCGCGCCAACAATCGCCACAAACTCACCTGCATTTATCGTAAAGCTGATATCTTCTAGGACAGGCTGATCCCTTTTATAATAAAAATGAACTTGATCGAAGGTAAGCATTTATTCACTCCCCTTTTGACGGTGCCACGTAGCGAAAAATGCCCCGATGCTGTTCTCAGAAAATGCAGGTGCAGGCTTCTCCCATTTCGTCACTTTTGATCCATTCACAGCAAAGATTTCACCGGTTAAATCCGCATCGTTCTCGCTCAATAATGCATTTACGAAAGAAGCAATATCCTCTGGAGCACCTATTCGCCAGAACTCCGGGAACGGTTCATTACGGCTGGCATGTTTCACTTTCAAGTGATCAATGACAGGTCTGGTCATATCCGTTAACGCGGCTGGTGAAATCGCATTGACCCTAATTCCATCGCCCTTCAGCTCCGCTGCGAGAGTCCACATCATTCCGAGTATTCCAGCCTTGGCTGCACTATAATTCACCTGACCGACAGAACCTGTTAATCCAGCCGTTGAGGTCATCAACAGGATATCACCACCTGTCTGGCGCATATGTGGCAGTACACGTTGAATGCTGTAATAGGCACCATTTAAATGCACATCCAGCACAGCCTTCCATTCTTCATCCGTCATCCGTAGACATTTCTGATCTTGTAAATTTCCAGCGTTCGCTATCAACACCTCAATACGACCGTATTGAGCAATAACCTCATCTACCATTACCGAGACCGCGACTGGATCTGCTACATTAGCAGAGTAGCCTAATGCTTCACCACCTGCCTGTCGAATCTCGTGGACAACTTCATCGATCAAGACTTGTTTTGTACCATTTACAACCACTATATAACCGGACTTGCCGAGCTGCACGGCAATACTACGCCCGATCCCTCTGGTTGCTCCAGTAATTAAGGCTACTTTGTTCATCACTACACCTCTTTCACTGAAAAAGCTCCCGTAGCAATAACATCGCCAGCTTCTGTTGTAAGGGTCACTTTCACAAGAGCATCATCATCTGCATAATCAAACATCACAACATTGTCGACCTCAACAGGCTGATGAAATTTCATCTCATACTGAGTGATCCACTGTGCCTGATGCTCCTCGATATATAAGGATTGGGCTAATCCCATTAGATACATCCCCTGCGCAATGGGCCGCTTAAATCCAGCCTTAGCTGCTGCATCCTCATCTAGATGAATCGCGGCCAGATCTTGGGAAGCTGCTGCATATAGCCGGATGGCCTCAGCCGTTATACATTTTCTCATCATGATCATCACCTACCCGAATTAACACTGTTTCTGCGGTGACTATAAGCTCGTCTTCACATTTACAAACCAGCGTATGTGTGTAAAAGGTCAGTTGGCCCTGCCGGCCATCTTTTTGCGCCTTGCTCGTTAATGCTAATTCACAATCTAACGTCATCCCTGCCGTAATCGGTGCTTGATATGAGAATTTCTGAGTGCCATGAAGCAAAGGCTCTCCCTTGCTAAGCCAAGGAATATCGAAGGCCTGCCAAAAAATAATAGGCATCGTAGAAGGAGCAATCAGATTGCCCTTATACGTCTGCACGGGTGCCTCAATACTATGTGCATAATCCGATATCCACTCCGCAGTCACATAAATCTGATGATGAATGCTGTTCATTCTACCGCCTCCACAAGAGTAGCCAAACCGATACCTCCGCCAATACCCAAAGTGGCAAGTCCCCTTTTATAAGGCGTATGCTGCATTTCAGCACATAAGCGAGTCATTAAAATAGCTCCGGACGCCCCATATGGATGACCGATAGCTAATGCGCCTCCTCCACGATTGACCTTTTCCTGTGGGATCTGAAGCTCATTCAGTGAGGCTAGCACTTGCGAAGCAAAGGCTTCATTAAACTCTACGATATCTAAATCGGCTATGGTCAGCTGTTGACGATGTAATACCTTTTGTACAGCTGGAATGGGCCCCATACCTAAATAATTCGGATCTACACCTGCCGCTTGCGCATCCACGATACGCAGAATCGGGTTAAGCTTGAGTTCCCTACATTTCTCACGGGACATCATTAATACAAGCGCCGCACCATCATTAATAGGACAGGCATTTCCAGCGGTGACAGTGCCTTTTTCTTCAAAAATTGAAGGGAGCATTCGCAGCTTATCCAAGCTCGTATTGGCCCTTGGACATTCGTCGGTGTTCACCCACTCCCCCTCAACCAGAAGAGGTACAATCTCCTGCTGAAACCGGCCGCTTTGCTGAGCATGAACAGCCTTTTGGTGGCTTTTTAAGGCATATTGATCCTGCTCTTCTCGTGAAATCCCGTACTTCCGCGCTACATTTTCCGCAGCAATCCCCATATCCGGATCACCGTAAGCGCTTGGTGTAAAATGAGCACGGGTATATAGCTGTGGAACCCCCATCAAGGTTTGGGGCTTATTCATTTTCCAAGGGGCACGACTCGTGCTCTCAACGCCGCCAGCTAAATAAATCTCACCTGCACCGCTTTGAATAAGCCTTGCTGCTATATTAATAGCCTCTAGCCCAGAACCGCACTGCCGATCCACAGTAACGCCCGGAACCGAAACAGGAAGCCCAGCTTCAAGCGCAGCGACCCGGGCAATATTTCCACCCGGACCGACCACATTTCCAATAATGACATCATCGATCATCTCTTTAGCTAGGCTCGTCTCTGCCACAATATGCTGAATAAGCGGCGCCAGTAATGCTTCCGGCTCAAATGTACTTAATAAGCCGCCCATCCTGCCAATCGGTGTACGTTTTGCCATAACAATTACTGCTTCTATCATACCATCGCTCTTTTCACATAGTCTTTCATCGCTTGCCGGGCAATTTTGCCACTGCTTGTATAAATAAACTCTTCAACTGTCAGCAGCTGCTTCGGCGATTTGTAGCTTGCTAAATACTGGCGACAATAATTCTTTATTTCGTCTATAGATAAGTGCTTTTCACCATTCCATTTCACGAGCACGGCCAACTGTTCTCCCCAAAAATCGTCAGGGACGCCGAGCACCATTACTTCTTCTATTTCAGGAAGATGCTCTAACACTCGCTCTATTTCCTCTGGATAAACGTTCAGCCCACCGGTGATAATTCTATTTTTCAAACGACCTGCCAGATATAAGTACCCCGCTTCATCCTGATAAACATTATCTTCCAAAATAAGCCATCCGTCTCGAAAAGCTGCTGCAGTCTCGTTCGGCAATTGATGATAGCCTAGAAATATCATATCACTTCGTACATATAACTGCCCAATCTCCCCCGCAGGGACTTCACGGAACTCTTCATCACGAATGGAAATTTGTACTCCGGGATAGGGCTTGCCTACAGAGCTCGGATTATGCTCTTCCAGAACATCCAAATAACTAATATAACTCGCTTCTGAGGAACCATAGGATTCATAGAGACGCGCTCCAGCGAACACTTCTATGCCCCTTTTTTTGGACAACTCCGACCACTTTGCACCTGAGCTAATAATCGCATCAATCTGCGTCTGCCCAGGAACAGCCTGCCGCATCATGGATTCAAGCATTGTCGGTACAACAAACAACACCACACCCGGAATCTGCTTGCACAGCTCTAACACCTGTGTGGCGCTAAATTTTTGCGTAATATGAAAGTTTGCTCCGCCATACAGACTCTGCATTACAGCGAACAAGGACAGCGAATGCACAAACGGACCCGGTGCTAAAACATCCTTCATAGCGTCCAATTTAAAGGCAGCACTCGATACCTCAAAGCTCTTTAACCACGATAAATGGGTACGCATATATCCTTTGGGCAGTCCAGTTGTGCCTGAAGTGAAGCCGATAAATAATAATTCATTCGTCTCATCCAATTCAGCTTCTGGCTTCAGCGCATCCAGCCACTGATCATAGGAGCCTGTCCGATCTTTTGTAAAAATCATTGTTGGGATCGCTTGCTCCCTGAAGACCAGATTCTTTGCAGCTTCCGGCTCGGCAAAAATCATTGTCGGCTGGCACTGCTCTATAATAACCTGCAGTTCGTTTGCACTCCACTTGGGATCTAAAGGGATGGGAACACAGCCTGCATAAATAGCCCCCAAGAAAACCTCAACAAATTCAATGCGATTCGTAGATAAAATAGCGACTTTGTCATGTCTCAGACCCTTTTGCTGTAGACCATTCGCAATTCTCCGCATCGCTTGTACTAATGTTGCATAAGTATGACCCGCTTGGTTATGGGTTAAGGCAATACTGTCGGGCTGCTGTGCTGCATGACGCAGTATAGGAACTACTAGATTCATCCTTCATCACACCTGTTCGTAATTTCTGTGTCTACCGATTATGCACACCTCTGAATTGCATGGGATACAATTGGAATGGCTACGATAGCTTATTTTAGCTTTATATTAATTTTATGTACATATTTATATGGAACGATTAAGCCTCTTACGACTGGAAAAATCAAACAGCGCGCATCGATTATGATCGGTACGCGCTGGCTGTATTGTGTTTAATTTTTCTTTTGAGCGGATGATAATGCCCCATCTTCAGCAAAAGTAAAAGTTCGGGCGATATATAAGATAGGTGTGCCGACTGCGGTTAGTAAGAATTTCGCCAGATACGTTGTAAGCAAAATTTCAAACCACACACTCCAGTTATACAACCCAGCAAATGCAATGGTGCAGAAGATTAGTGTATCCACAAAAGAGCTAACCATCGTACTACCGTTCGAACGGATCCACAGCTGACTTGAGGTGCTGTAATATTTGCGAATCCAGGAATACAACCGAACATCTAGGAACTGACTAATGAAATAAGCAGTTAAACTACCCAACGCTAGTCGAGGCATCAGCCCAAAGATCGTCTCCAAAGAAGACTGAGCAATATCGGTCTCTTGTGGCTTAAATACTAGTACCATCTGCATAATGACTGTCGTCATAAGCAGGGTGAAGAAACCAAACCAAACCGCTTTTCGTGCTTCTGCTCTTCCATATTTCTCATTAAGCAAATCGCTGGTCATATACAAAGTGACATACATCGTATTTCCGAGTGTCATCACGATATCAAATGGCATAGCAATCGTCTTAGCTACCTGAATATTAGCAATTACAGTAGCGATACCTACCCAGGCATACATTCCACTTTTGCCGAACAGGCGGTAACAGAGCAGAAAAAAAGCAAAATTGACAATAACAAATAAAACTCCCCACATCAAATTAAACATATTACTTAAACTCCTCCTAGTTTTGTTTACGCGGGATGGTTACGAACCGCGGCTTACATTAAGTTTTGGAACAAAACATTAATACTCTATCACACTGTCGTCAAACAATCCATAAAAATAAACAATTTATGAAATGGGTATTTATACCCATTTTTATTAACTAAAATTAAAAGTGTCAGAAATAATTCATCTTTTTCAGAAAAATATGCTCTATAAACTAAAACTTTCACTATTCATCCAGAGGTTAATTCTATAGAATAGTATCAAACACTTCATTCCCGATCCATTTAGTTGATATATTACATAACTATGGAATATATTGCAGGTTGCCAGTCACTAGCAGTCGGTAGGGATATAAAGAAATGGGGCTTCACTGCCCATAAAAAGGGGGAGAACAATATGTTTCGTTTCAAGCAGTCGATCAGTCGCAGATTTACGCGTTTATTATTTGTAGTTCTATTACTCACGTCTCTTTTGTTAAGTACCAGCTTCTACTTTATATCCACCAGTATTTTCAACAGCTATGTCATGCCACAAATCAATCAAATTCTAACTGCAGCTGCTCAGGACGTATATAAGAACATAAATACAATGCATGCTCAGCAAGCACTAAAGAAGAACGAACAAGCAGCCACCAATCTTGAATTCTATTTTCAGGATAAGAGAAAGCAACATGGGGTTGAGACTATTTTTCTACTCAATTTAAAAGGCAAGGAAGCTGAGGTTCTGTCCGTAGATCATGATGCAAAATTAAAGCCCGAGGAAATTGTTAAGGTATCCTCTGCAATGCAGCAAGCCCTTAAAGGAAAGAGTGGACTAAGCGATACATACAAGGACTCGCATGGTGTACATAAGTCAGCTTATATCGGAATTCCCGGAAGTACGATGGTTATCGGAATCAGCAGTGATGTAAGCTTTATTCAAGAAAAAACAGACAGTATCCTGTGGACCAGCGCGGGGATCACTCTGCTAACGCTGATCATAGGGTCAACTGGCGCCTGGTTTATGAGCATGCGGATAACCCGTCCTATCTCAAAACTTGCAGCTTACAGTGCCCGTCTTGCAGAGGGAGATTTCACAGAGGAATTAACGGTTCAAGGCAGTGATGAGGTAGCTCAGCTATCCAGAAGCTTCCAAGCGATGACCCTACGCCTAAAAGAAATGATCGGACATGTACTCGTCACCTCAAACACCGTGGTCACCGATTCCAATTCTTTAAGAGAACGTGTTGAGGTCTTAAATGAAATGGCAGACCACTCTAGTACTTCTGTTGTAGAAATTGGAAGAGGTAGTACAACCATCGCGAGCAGCGCTCTAGATAATTCAAAAGCTATGGAAGAAATCAATTTCGGCATTCAGCATATTGCTTCAGCAGCCACCGAAGTCACTGAGCAAATTAGTGAAGCTTCCGCTGAAGCGATTGGCGGTAATGAGATTGCCCAAAGCGCTGTTCTGCAAATGCGCCATGTTGAACGCGCCTCCCTGCAGTCGCTGGAGCAATTACAGGTTATGAACGAACGTTCAGTAATGATCGGAGAAGTCGTTCATAGTATTACTGAAATTACGAAGCAAATCCAAATGCTGTCGCTCAATGCTTCGATCGAAGCAGCACGTGCAGGAGAACATGGACGCGGCTTTGCCGTTGTTGCCGGAGAAGTACGCAAGCTTTCCGAACAATCCCGTAATGCGAATGAGCAGATTCGTGATTTCCTACTCGGACTTCAGGAAGATATGAATCGCTCCGTTACTGAGATGAACCATGTGAATTCTGAGGTAGCCTCCGGGGTTGGTAAGGTCTCAGAAGCGGGCGACGCCTTCAATCACCTTCTGATTCTGATCCAAAGCATCAATCAGAATATTCAATCTGTATCTGCGGCGACGCAGCAAATCTCAGCAAGTACAGAAGAAGTTAGTGCTTCCGTTGAGGAAACCGCACAAATTACTTCAAGATCCCAAGAAAATGCGGACACACTATCCGAGAACTCGGAGCGTCAACGTATAGAGCTTGAAGGACATGCAGTAACCGTGCAGCATCTATATGAGCAGGCTAAGAAGCTTCAGGAAGCTGTGCAACAATTTAAGATCTAAAGCTTAGGCTTATATAACCCCCCCCCCC
>NZ_NFVA01000107.1 GCF_002264395.1 Paenibacillus sp. VTT E-133291 | reverse complement strand
GTGCCTCCCATTCGAATGTTCAAGTACTTACTTCTAATTCTCAAGGAATACATGCCTGAGTATCATGTTTAAGTTCTGATGTATGTTTTTCATAAGTTCGTTTGATATCAGTGCCCTTCCTCATCGCCAGTTTTCTCTCTATACCTATGGGAGTGTGGGATCCTGCCGTTTACTGTTGTATACCCTTCAAAGTGATGGTAATGACTGCCTCCTACCAAAGGAATTGCGGGCCCTGTTGTACCTCTAATTAGGTGAACATGCTGATCATTAAATGAGGTTTCTACATTATAATTATGAACATGCGGGACTCCACTAGGAGCTGGATTACGGAAAGAAACCGTTCGTCATCAACATTGAGCAAGTAACGAAACTGAATAATACCTTTCGAACTGCATTATGGTCGGGAGAATATTTTCAAGTTACAGTTATGAGCATTCCGGTTGGAGATGACATTGGTTTAGAAGTACACCCTCATACAGACCAATTTATCCGAATTGAAGAGGACCAGGGTCTCGTTCAAATGGGTGACTCGAAAAATAAGCTGGATTTTGAGACAATGGTCTACGATAACTATGCCATATTGATCCCTGCAGGCAAATGGCATAACTTAACGAACACTGGAAATATACCGTTAAAAGTTTATGTTATTTACGCGCCACCAGAGCATCCGACCGGAACCATACATGTTACAAAGGCGGAGGCAATGGTATCACATTGATAGACGACGCTTTAAATTTAGTATTTATAACTTCAGTTTCATTCAGCAGACAATTATCGAATAGAACAACTGATTTGAAGAAACATAATGTCAAACATGTACGCAATGCGCCAACATTAGTCCCCTCCTTAGTTAAATGAGCCTTTCACCGGATAAAGTTGAGTGAAAGGCTTCTTTCTCGTGTTCATATCCTTTTGCTATCTTCATAACTTCTTCATAAGCTGCAAATTTGTTCTTCATAACTCTCTTATATAGTGTAACTATAAGGAGGAGATACAAATGAAGAAACTTTGGATTGGATTATCAGCATTGGTACTTGTTATGGGGATTGGAACCGCTGGCGCTTACGCTGCAACAGCAAACAATGATACTAACGGCAGCAGTTTTTTCGAAAAAATGCTACCCTTTTCCAAACAAATGCACCCAAACCTGTCAGAGGACCAAATCAAGCAAATGCATGACAATTGCAGCACTTCAAACGGTACGGGAAGTTCAGGAATGATGCAGAATTCTCAATATAGCAGGGGTATGATGAACTTCTAATCCGATCATGATAAGATAAGACCTCATAGAAATGAGGTCTGTCTCATTTTAACAACAAAGCAGGTGATGAAGTTCGTGAAAATTTTAGTGGTGGATGATGAAGAAAATATCCTGCAGGTCATTAAGGCTTATTTGGAAAAGAATAATTATATTGTGTACAAAGCCGATACAGGAAGAGGCGCGATTCATCTTTTTGAAAACTTACAGCCCGATCTGATCGTGCTGGATTTGATGCTTCCGGATATGACCGGAGAGGAAGTATGCAGAATGGTACGTAAATCATCGAACGTTCCGATACTCATGCTGACTGCAAAGAGCAGTGAGGACGATATGGTGAATGGGCTCATGATTGGAGCCGATGATTATATTACCAAACCATTCAGCCCAAGAGAGCTGCTCGCCCGGGTGATTAGTCTTTTAAGAAGAACCAATCAGCGGGAACAAGGGAATATGTCACTGCTGTCATATGCGCAAGGCTGTTTAACAATGGATTTGGAACGTTATGAGGTGAGAATTCACGAGGAGCCCGTATCCCTTACCCATATGGAGTTTAAGCTGCTGGAAATTTTAGCGAAGCATCCGAAGAGAGTGTTCTCACGCCTTGAACTGGTTAACCTTACCCAGGGTGATACCTTTGAAGGATTCGAGCGAACCATCGATGTTCATATCAAGAATATTAGACAAAAAATTGGCGATGACCCTAAACACCCTGTTTTTATCGGTACAGTATTTGGAGTGGGATATAAATTCTTGGTGAGTCCGGATGAGAAATAGAGGCGGATTGAGCAGAAAGCTTCTTATATCCCATGCCGGTGTGGCTCTTGCTGCGCTTCTGTCTATTGTCCTGCTTGTCAACATAGTAATGAATGTTTCGTTCAACCAATATCAGAAAAACCAGGAGCGGGCGGAAATACAAACGTTACTGGAAGTTCTAAAAGAAGCTTATAATGAGTCAACCAGCCAATGGAATACAAATGTATGGATGATGATTTCGCACCAGGCGATGGTTAGTGAATATATCGTTCGTGTATATGACAAAGACCACCAATTGATTTGGGACACTAGCCAAATGGGGATGCAAAGAGAAGTGAATTCCCAGCCTAAGCAAGACACCATTACAAAAGCAATCGTAAAAGACAATCAGCAGGTCGGGACATTGGAATTTCAACCAGTGAACGAAACATCGCAAAGCCAAAATCAGCAGTTTCTGCGAATGTTTAATACATTGTTATGGGCCGCAATGATTCTCGTTATTGCCGGGACGTATCTGTTTAGCCGCTATATGGCCAAAAGCATTAGCAAGCCTCTTTTAGAGATTAAAGATATCGCTTCGCGAATGAGAGAGGGAGATCTCACTTCCCGGGTTGAAGTTATAAATCAAAATACAGAGATTGATGACGTGGGGCGTGCGCTCAATCATTTGGCTGAAGGGTTGGAAAAGCAAGATCAGTTAAGGAAATCACTGACTGCTGATGTGGCGCATGAGCTGCGAACGCCCTTAACTACTATACAAAGCCATTTGGAAGCTTTTCAGGATGGCATATGGGAACCGACGCCGAATAAGCTTCAAGTGTGTCATGATCAAGTCCTGCGACTGGTTCGACTCATCAGTGATTTGGAAAATCTGGCTGCAGTAGAGAATCCAATGGTTCAGCTGAAGACGGAGATCGTATCTCTTAACGATATTGTTGAGATGTCGTTAAATACAGTATCCAGCCAGTTTAGGCATAAAGGACTTACAGCTGACCTGATAAGTACAAATGACGTTTGGATCACAGGGGACCGTTCGCGGCTCGTTCAGGTATTCGTAAATCTGATAAGCAATGCATTCAAATATACGAGTTCTGGAAGTATTCATATTGAAGTGTTAAAAGAGAAAGCAGAGGGCGTAGTCATCGTATCCGATACCGGAATGGGAATACCTGAAGGTGAACTTTCCTATATCTTTGAACGTTTCTACCGCGGGGAGAAATCAAGGAATCGAAAGACTGGCGGAGCCGGAATAGGACTAGCGGTTGTTAAAGCCATAGTGGATGCTCATGCCGGATCTATTCATGTTGAAAGTGAGAATAAAAAGGGAACTACTGTTTGTGTTCGTCTTCCATTAATTCGATGAAAGGATGAGAGGAAATGATGATGGGTTATGGCTCTGGGTTCGGAACATTTGGATTAGTCATCAATTTTTTACTGATCGTAGGTGTAATCTATTTGGTGATAAAATGGGTTGGGGGCAATGGGAATTCACGATTTATTGACAATACTCCAGAGAGAATCTTGGATGAACGCTTTGCAAGAGGTGAAATCACGGAGGAAGATTATTACCGGATGAAGAGCATTTTGCGGGATTGATAACATTAATGGAGATATGGCAAAAGAACAAGGAGCCCACCTCATTTGATTTATCTCCCTCCTGGTTTGTTTATAATTCTAAAAAGATCATCTTTTGGGGAAACGAGAAATATTTGCTCAGAAAGAAACTTATCCATCAAGCAATTCTAAACCGGATGTCTTTAAATGTTCACTTGATCAGCGGTGAAACGTATTGTGGTGTATGTAAGGAGCATGAATTATAACCACACATAACTCATCTACAATAAAAACATCAACATAAGCAACATACAGAGGAGGTATACAGATGGAGTGGTCTTTATTACTGTTGTTGATTTGTTCGCTAATGATGATGTTTGGGATGAAAATGTTGCATGGTCAAGGATCTTTTTCAAACGGAACAAAATCAGAGTGGAGTCTTGAGAAAGAATACAATGAGCTAAGAGTGCAGAATGAACAATTGAAAAAAATCCGCCATTTGTCTAAATAAATCATATTCTTAGAAATAAATAAACGACATGAGAAGATAATACTGAGGAGGAATTTAAGATGGATTGGTCAATACTGCTGTTGTTAATTTGTTCGTTAATGATGATATTTATGATGTTTGGGATGCGGAGGACGCATGGTCAAGTTGGAGGCTCTAATCAGTCACAATCAGATTGGAGTCTTCATCAAGACTATAATGAGATAAAAGTGCAAAACGAACAATTGAAAAAAGAAATCGGAAAGTTATCCATTAACTAAGTGTACTATCCTAGTGTCTAAATTATATCTTCAATACAAAGGCATAAAAATGTACAGGAACTAGAATGTATGGTAGGTGAGAATAGTGTTTAAACATCGAGTGTTAATTGTAGATAATACAGGGCTACGAGAAATTCGATCCGCTTTTACTTATTGGGTCAATAATAGAAGCAACTACGGGTCAGGAAGCGCTGGCGATGATAAAAAATCATCCCTTTGATATTATCCTATTGGATGCCAGAATACCGGATATGGATGGATGCCAAGTATGCCAAATACTTAGAGAAACAGACACTATACCGATTCTTATGCTCTCATCGTGTACAGAACTCAAGAATAAAGTTCGTTGTTTTCGGATCGGTGCGGATGATTTCTTAACCAAATCTTTTGATTTGGAAGAATTGTTAGCCCGAATGAATGCTTTATTACGCCGGGTAGCGATGACACAAACTTCCTTTTCAATGGCAAATACGTTGAATTTCTCGAGGATAAAGCTACACTTTAATCTTAGAGAGATTCAAATAGATGAGACTGTTGTATCACTAACTGAAAAGGAGATGGAGTTACTCGCTACCCTTGCTAAGAACAGTCAATTCGTATCTACCAGAGATGAACTGATAGATAGTATATTCGGATACGATGGGGGGACACGTGTTATAGATTCTCATATTAAAAATATATGTAAGAAACTGAAAAGTGCGGGTTTAGAATATAACCCTATACAAACAATAAGAGGAGTTGGATACAAGTTCTTAGTTTTCACTGAGAACGAGTAGTGAAAAAATCACATTAAGCCGGGCTGAATAATGAGTTATCTTAATTAAAAAGGTCTAAGAAAAGAGGGGCATGCTTCGGCAGCTCCTCTTTTTGCTATATCAATTGGAAATGTTAGTAACTCAACTTGAGTAAAAATACATAAAACAGGGCATCCCTAATGAAAAATGAAATGAAGTAGGTGAGAGCATATTGGTATAAAAAAATAGTTATTACGATTGCCCTCTTTATTATGGTATTTCATCCGTCTGATACAGTTCACGGACAATAGAGGTACCGGCGAAAGTCGCTTTTATTCGGAACGGCAACGTAGGGTGTATGTAAATGGTACGGAGAGCCAGGTATCTAGTTCGGGGAAGGCTTTGAGCCTAGATTGGTCCGCTGATGGAGTGTTACTTTCCTATGTTGAAGAAGATGGAGAAAATCCGCCTCAGCAGAGCGTTAAGATCTATGATGTTAGCACCAAAAAAACAATAAAAATCTATAAAGGGTATTTGTCGAGGTGGACTCCCCACGGTAGTATTCTTGCCTATAAATACAGTACTGTGCTCAATGTTTCAGACTTGAAGAAGTTTAATAACGCTGCAATTGGAGTAGATGAATATGTCTGGATTCCTGACGGCAGCGGATTTATTCTATCAAAAAATGGCGACCTCACACCGGAAGGTTGAATGGGAGCGACGCTTTATAAGAAGATACTGCCGAAGAATTGGGCGGGGGCGAGCTCTTTGGAGAACGTCGAAAAATTTTATAGGCTATCGAATGAGATATCAAATAACGGTTCAAAAATCATTGCGGTCAATCCCAGTGATTTTTCTTTCTCGCGGAGCGGCAGCTGGCTTTCATTTGTTGTATCACCAACAGCATCCTGGTCTATGGACAGCAATATGGTTTGCGCGATCTCATCCGATGGTCGTCATTTTGAAGTATTGGATGAAATCATTTTAGAAGTCGGACGTCCGAAATGGGCACCTTCGAAAGACAGCTTAGCGTATATTGCAGGTGGGGGAAGACTTGTGTTTGGGTTTAAGGAGAAAGATTTAATGACGAAGGAATTCCCTACATTTACAACTTATACACCGGAGAATTACGCCGACTTGGATTTTGCTTGGAAGGACGACGATACGATTTACGTCTCTCGGGTTAAAGAAGCGGAATGGTCAAATGATTTTTCTAAACTCCCTTTGCCAGCTTTATATATTGTGGATACCGTATCAGGCGAACAAACCACCAAGGTTACAATTCCACCAGAAGGATATGGCGATTACGGTCCCGACTACATTCATTCCGTCGATAAATTGATTTGGATACGAAAATACCATTATACAGACACGAATATCTGGATTTCCAATCCTGGCGGAAGTGACGCATACCTATGGCTGAAAAGTGCCGCCTCGCCGGTAATTTATCATCGTCGAAAGGATTCCTAACAGTAATTTCATTCAACTAACGGAAAGATTAGATGAATAAACTAGCGGCAGTTTAAGAGTTTTTCTCGTGCTGTTTTTTTACTGGTGTCCATCTAATTTCAGGAAGAGTTTCCGCTTGTGTACCTAGTGGTTCTTCCGGATTCGGACCGGGTCTCTGGCCGCCGGACGTCCAACTGTATGCCAAAAACAGTTCATGCTCAGGCTACTTTTATTTTCTCTTAATAGTGTCGGTCGCATTACGGATACCTTCCTCTAGGTTATCAGTCTATAACTTATTTATCAAAGGCTGACGATTTCTTAGCTCCAAAACCTTGTAGAATCAACGATTCCAGTCTAAACTATATTTTCTTCATATATCTGAGTGGAAAATAGGGTTAGTGATGAGAGATAAGATGACAGAACAAAATGAATTTTTATTTGCTGTAGGCAAATTTTGTCAGTAAGTTGAGCGACGAAATGTACTAGAAATAAGTCCATAAAAATCACATTCTTTCAACATTGAGTCCACACATAATCCTTCTACAATGGAAATGATAAAAGAGAGCTTTTTATAAAGGAAGTAAACCAATGGTTTTATTTTGGTTACCGTTATTGATTCTCTAAATTTGTTGATATGAGTTAGTTCTTACAATTTTATTCGTTGCTTTCTTTTCATTCCGAACATCATAACTACCATTGAGTATGATGACTAATCATCGAGTATTAATTATTCATAGTGACCGAAATATCAGAAATTTGCTTCGGATTTTTTTATTGGAAAAAGGATTTTCGATAAAGGTAGCAGCAACGTGTAGTTATGCGTTAACTATGGTGAAAAAGCATTCTTTTAATATCATCCTATTGGATGACTTATTGCCGGATATAGAAGAATCCCATGTTCTCGAAATCGTTAAAGATACTAAATGGATACCACTCCTTGAGCTTTCTGCGGGCAAAGCAACATTGGATAAAGTGGGTTGTTTTGGGGTGGACAGTTACTTGGTCAATCCTTTTCATTTACAGGAAAGTTAAGCCGAATGAATTCTTTATTGAGCAGATCAACCCTAATACAAGCTTCACAAGTTCCTCTAACAGAATTACATGTTATGGATTCGTCGGATATGAAAATACGATTAGATGATAACGAGCTTTATATGCAGGGAACATCCATTCCTTTAACTAAAAAAGAGACTGTATTACTTGTTACACTTGCAAAGAGTAAACAACGTGTATTTACCCGTAAAGAATTGGTAGAGGAAATGTTTGGAATTGATTATAGGGGAGGATACCGAATTGTTTATACCCATATAAAAAACATACGAAAAAAACTTAACAGTGCAGGTTTGGAATATAGTCCTTAACAAACCATACGGGGAGTGGGATATAAGTTCCTTGTTTCTAGAGAGGACGAATAATGAACTCATGGGTCTAAAGGATTTGTAATGTTCTTTATAACTGTTTGATAATCCATTCTTTCTAAAGCTTTCAGGGAAGAAATATTAAAAGGCGGGTTGATATGAAATTATCGCGAAAGCTAATGCTCTTTATTTCCACCGTTACTTTGCTACTGACGATTTCACAAGGTACATACGCTATTCTTGGAATGGAATCTCAAATAGAACATATTGCTTCGCAAAAAATGATATCCAACAGTTCAATGGCGATGGCATTGATTAATGAGAAATTCCCAGGTGAATGGATATTAAAAGAAGGAAAGTTGTATTAAGGGGACCTTATCATTGATGGTAGCGATGTAGTGACGGATTCCATAGGGAGCTTAACAGGAGACGAAATTATTATATTCAAAGGAAATAAGAGTGTAGCTATATCAGGCGAGATGGAACAGGGTGAAGCAATGCTACCTGAAATCCAACTGCTATGAACGAATTTGTCAATTCCCCTGTATTCCCCTTTTAACCAAG
This sequence comes from Paenibacillus sp. VTT E-133291, assembly GCF_002264395.1. Lineage (GTDB taxonomy): Bacteria > Bacillota > Bacilli > Paenibacillales > Paenibacillaceae > Paenibacillus_AQ > Paenibacillus_AQ nitricinens. The sequence continues at coordinate 10,499 of NZ_NFVA01000107.1, read as the reverse complement.
GTGTTTTCAATCCTTTGGGCATAGAGACAAAACCTGATGCCATCTATATGAGCCGCAAGACAATGACGAACATCCGCCAGAATCTGTTCTGGGCTCTTGGTTACAATACACTGGGGATTCCTATTGCTGCTATCGGTCTCTTGGCTCCTTGGGTCGCAGGAGCAGCTATGGCACTAAGTTCTGTATCCGTAGTTCTAAATGCCCTTCGCTTACAACGAGTAAAACTATAATGATTTAGCGATACAGAAATCCTTTACAAAAACAAAAGTTTGTGACACCTACATTCGATGTTTTCTATAAAAAAAGACTTCGAAGTATATCTTCGAAGTCTTTTTGCAATCTTTCTTTATTACTGATTCATACCAGCCATTCCGCTTACAATCTCAGGATTAACCATCCCAAAGATCATGGCGATGTGTGCAACAACGAGAAACCCGCTGACGAGAATAAAGTGAAGCTTGAGCTTTCCTTCTTCCGAACGTTTACGGCCGATAAGCCCAAGCTCCAAAAGAGCCAGAGGCAGCAGGAAGAATACGCCACTGAGGTAAAATCCAACCGCGACTACGTCTACCCAGGAATGCCACTCTCCATTTACGGTCAGAGGGACAAAAGCTGTCGGGAAGAGATACAAGAAAACTCCTGTAAAGTAGAGACCGGCCAAAATACTGCAGATTCGGTTAAACGCCTTTAATCCACCCTGGACGTTTTTGTTGAAAAGGATAAAGAACTCGGTTACTGTAATAGTCTCAGCAAAAATGACGGGGATTGCCATAAAGATGATCAGATTCCACGGCTGGCTGTCCATAAGAAGGGACATGTAATGAGTCATGTTCATTGATTAATTCCCTCCATTTATATAATTACTGCAAGAGTTATCATATGTGGAAAGTTTGTAGAAGAGATTGGAGAAGGAGTATCAATAGATGGAAAATAGAGTTGAAGATATAGAGTATAGAATTCGTTTAGAAGATAGGTATACTACGTGGATTGAAAGTGAAGGGGAAGTATGGAATACCTAGGAGTGGATTCAGAATTACTCATGCGGTGGCTGATGGTATGGGGAGCCTGGGCAGTCCTCATAAGTTTATTGATAAATGTGGTCATAAGTGTTGTAGGAATCATTCCATCAGTGGCACTAACGACTGTGAATATGTTAGTCTTTGGTGTGGTTCCCGGGTTTCTTCTCTCTTGGATCGGAGAAGTTTTAGGGGCAGCCGTCTCTTATCTTCTTTATCGCAAAGGTACCTTAACTTATAAGGAGAAATATCGTCCGAATAAAACCATCAAATGGCAGTCCCAGATTCAATCATTAAGTCCGAAGCGTCAGTTTTTTAGCATAATAATTGTCCGATCAGCGCCGTTAATTCCTTCATCATTAGTCACTCTAATCTGCGTTATTTCCAAAGTAGGCTTTTCAAGTTTTATAGTTGCTTCTGCGATAGGTAAAATACCATCGTTGCTACTTGAGACACTCATTGGCTATGGATATGTTAATCTAATGGACACTAAATTCAAGTTAATGATTACAATTTTGTTTCTTTTATTGAGCACCATTATTTTTTATCTTGATAGAAAGAAAAAGGGATAATGCATGGACAATAGAAAAATAGTTACTTATATAAATAGGGTTTTTGCGTAATTAAAGCTCGAAAATCTGCATTATACACTAAAAAAGTGTAGAAACTATGTAGTTTAAAAATAAAAGTATAAAATTTGTGAAAGCATTGACAGGCGATTTCTTGATATATTAAAGTGTAATTAGTTACAAAATATTAACCAACTGCCGAATTTCGTATTGAAAACGGGGGAACCATTCCGGGTGAATTATTCTTGTGAGCAAGAGAATATAGGGAACCTTTAACCGAACCCTCAGCTAACTCCGTAGGCATTGAAGGGAGAACAAGGTTCTGAAGAAAGTCATTTTATCTTTACTAGGAGCTGCAGTTATTTTCACAACAGCTGTACCAAGTACTTTTGCAAGTGAGGTAAAACTGGAGAGTGAAGTGAATCAGGTACTCGGGACACCTTATTTATGGGGTGGAACCACTAAGGCAGGATTCGATTGTTCCGGATTCATCCTGTATGTACTAAAAAAGTTTAATGTGGATGATCTTCCACGCACTTCCCAGTCACAAGCTAAAGTAGGGACACCCGTTGCAAAAGAGAACTTACGATCAGGAGATTTGGTGTTTTTTAATACCTTTGGTAATGGTATCTCCCATGCCGGAATTTACTTAGGCGACGATCAATTCGCCCACTCCTCAAGCAGCAAGGGAGTAAGCATAAGCAAGTTGTCCGAAAGATACTACAAAGATCGTTATGTTACGGCTCGGCGTGTAGTAGATAAAGAGAGTTATCTTAGTATGGTTAATTAAGTAATAGGTGAGGGGGTATCCAGCAGCCATATATGGCTGCAGGATACCCCTAGTTTTTTAGAAGATCCCAGAACGGTCTGTTTTCTCATTTCCCTAATCCCACAGATTCCTCCTCAACATACAAAGGAGTCCCCTATATATCATGGGGACTCCTTTGTATGTTGGTCACTAATATCTTTTCAAATGGATATAATCATATGTTTGCTCTAGGGTATGTATGTGATGTTCTTATAACCTAATATCAATAGTTTGCCCACGATATTCGTCCAGTATATTTGCCTTTGGGTTTTGAATGGGTTCTTTAGCATGCTCGTGATTGGTGATTTTTTTGTCTCCTGTTCCCGTATGCATTCCATCCATTCCACAGTTCTTTGGCATATTAGCTGAACCTGATAATCCACTTAACCCATTCATATAATATTCCTCCTAGTAGTATAATTCAACTCTTTAATACCCTCTCATGGTAACACTTAAATGTACATTTTATATGTGGTAGGTGAGTAGAAGCCCAATTTCTTTTGGTTGGACAACTTGGAAGAAGTCTACACTCTCACTCGGATTCGTTAATTATTTTTAAAAAGAACATCATATCTTCATACTTTCTCCAAAATGTATTGCTATACTGTGAGGAGATTAAGAATGAAGGTATTGAAAAAAGGTGTATTAACAGCTACATTATCTGTAGCTTTTTTAACATTAACAATCACCAGTCCAGCTGCTTTAACGCCAGCGACACAAGCGGCACAAGCGGTAAAAGTAACTTCAATTGCAGTCAAAGGCCCTTCTAATCCTTTAAGGCCATCTGAAACCTTTCAGCTGAAGCCCACCGCGGTGACCTCACCCAAAGGCGGGAAAATAAAGATAACCTATTCTTCAAGTAATTCTAAAGTAGCAACGGTAAATGCAAGTGGATTAGTGACAGCGGTTGCTTCAGGAAAGGCTACCATTAATGTAAATTCAGGCGGCAAAAAAACATCTGTAGTAATAAATGTGGTAACTTCTGATCACAAACACTGATGCTTAACAAGAGAATTATGAGCATGATGCCAGTAAAATTATAAACTGAATCCCAGCAGTTCCTGATCCCTGGAAATAGATTGGCCAGAGCAAAAGATGTAATATTAAACGGCACTAAATGTAAAAAGGAAGGTAGTAAATTTCATGAATAAAAAAGTATTTATGTCCACGGCTATAGCGATAACTTTGATTGGTGTAGCTTTGGGCACCTATACAATCGCTGACAGGGGAAAAACTGAGCCGATTGGTGAAAAGCTAGCCCAAACAAACGATATTAAAAAATTGGTGAATGACTACAGCATGGGTAATGCCAAAGCCAAATCGGCTTCGATTACATCAAATCAGCTGACAGTGACAACGGATAATGATCAAAAATTGACCTACGGCCTGCCGAGGGATGAGTTTTTCGTTTCAATTGCGCCTTACGTTAGCCAAACACATCCCTGTGCCATACATAACCTGGCTGGGTGTCAGGGAGAAATGGCGAATACATCATTTAATGTCACCGTAACCGACCACAATAACAAAGTGGTAATAAAGGATGTTATTAAATCCCATGACAATGGTTTTATTGATCTCTGGCTACCGCGAGACCAAACGTTTCACGTAACGATTGATTACGATGATAAGAACAGCACCTCTTCCTTCACAACATCGGAAGGGGACAATACTTGTATCACTACGATGCAGTTATCGTAAAATCTACAAGTGGATAGGACTCCGGAACTCTAAAAATAGGGCGCTCCAGTAGCCACTTGGCTTGGGAGCACCCCTTTGGACTTTTGGGAACCGATAATATTTTTTCTTTCGCACCGTCTGCAACACTATCTGATTATATTGGAGATCACCAGACGCTGATCAATTTCCTGAATTAATTAAAAAAATCAATTCTTACATAAGCGTGAATAAAAAGGACAATCCTGATTAAGGGGGGATGCTTAGGAGGTGCAGTTTTCATGTCCCCTTACACAATTCTTTTAAAAGATTTTTTCGTAACTTATCAATAGAAGGGGTAGCCACATTACTCTTTTTGATTAGCATATCAAATTCTTCCTGAAGGCAGATCATCTCGGGTTTTGCTGCGGCTGTATGCTTTGCCATGGCTGTTTCAGCAAACTTTGTGCCCATGATAATTTTAAAAATTGGGGCAATCATAAAAACGGGAAGTTTTAAATAGTGAAGTTTTGAAGGTGTGATTTTAATGCCTAATTTAGTCAACACAGCAAAGCCTTCTTTTATCCCCAGAACCATTAATTTAATATCTGCATATGATTTTGCCAAAGCAAAATTATTACTATTATATTTATAAAGAGCGTTACCGATACTTGTAACCATTGCCACATGCGTTTTCTGCCACATATCCATGTTACTAGTTACAACTGATGAAATACCGGCATTGTTAAAAATATCTACTATTTTTTGTAGCCTTTCGGTTTTTTGGCGACTGTATTCTGAAAATGTAGTGGTCTGAAAAGCCCGCATGAATCCCTTGCCGATAAAGTAATGTACCCGGCCGTCTACACGTTCTCCTCCTGCGGACGGAAATCCTAGCATCAGGCGGTCACTACCCACTGCATGAACCCATTCGTCATAACCAGATGCTGTATTGACTACAAAGACAATATTTTTTGATTTATTTTGAGAAAGTATCGGCAATACACTGACTATCTGTGTTTTTTGCATTACTACGATTATGTAATCGAAAATATTGTCTGGCAACAGATGTTCAATCAAATTTACCTTTGCAATTTCTTCTCGGTTGTTGCCTGAATTCACGAGAATCATCCCGTTTTTTTTCAGGTCAACAAGTCTTGTCCTCCTTGCAAGGACAGTGATATCATATCCTGACAACGCAAGTCTCCCAGCGAAAATACTCCCGATTGTGCCTGCACCATAAATAAGAATTTTCAAGTGATCTCTCCTCTAAAAGTAATTAGTAATACCAAAGAAATAATATCAGCATATAGGACTCGCTGGTAAAGTATCACTGATCGAATTGGCCAATGTGCTTAACCTGGATAAAAGTACAATGAGCAGGACTGTAAATAATCTTGTAACCGATGATTGGGTTGAACGGATTACGGACCCAGAAAATCGACGTTATGTCCAACTAAGGCTAACAAAAAAAGGGTGGATACTCCATGAGAATATAAATTCCGTACTTCATTCGTATTTCGGGAGTGTAATGAATGATATTCCGGAGAACAAACGAACACAGGTTGTAGAGAGTCTGGAACTATTAATTAATGCGATAAATAAGAATAACTGCTGTTAGCCATTCGATGGGAACTTATATTTATTATTGGAGGTTCACCTACAATCTGCATAAAAAGTTGATCTATTTCATTGTTAAAGATCAACTTTTTATTGCACTGTGATAAAGTGAGAAGAGACACATTGTAGGGAGATTAATGACATTAATGTGGGCACTTTAATGTCATTTTTGTCGGATGACAAGAGTATGTTCCGCATAGAACCCGCATAAATTGCGGTTTATTTTTTTTTACGGTACTGATTGCCGAAATAGGCCAAGAATGTGTTCCGTTAGCCGATATAATTATGTTAGAGGACAGGACATGTAATCTAAGAACCGTATGTGCTTATCAACTTTAACTTAAGTTTTATTATAATCCATTCATCTGAGAAGCGAAGCTCTTTTCCTTAAATAATTGGTGTATCATCGGCTAAAAAAGCCAAACCTTCTATCCAAAAGCCGCCACAATTTAAGGTTTGCCAACCTGCTTGTTCGGATCGGTACAATAACACATGCATATAGACGTATAAACGCCTCTACCCTGCCGACATGCCAGTTCTGATCCACTTCTGAGGTTTATAGTTATTGCGTGTTAGCGATATGCATCCTACAATGAGGATCCTGAATTCTTAAGGACAGAGATAAGAATGGATCTCAGTTAGCGGTGGATTCAATTTATGGACAATGCCATTCCAGAGGCTCAGAAAAGTTTAGAAAACCGACCTTTTCCGGCGTTCTTGAATGTCAATTGGTGCCCACTCAAGATTTGTTTTATTGCATAGTTTATTGTATCCTTGGTCTTTTACCCTGAGGAACAGCTAAATCACAAGTTCGGATGACGAGTTTGGATACTTCAGAGTAACCCAAGCGATATATAGGCCAATTACAGCAGCCATTAGCAGGAGTATCGCAGAAATTAAGGCTAGCTTATCTAACTCTCTGGGGGAGACTGGAGGTTTGGAATTCCTTTTTTTATTTTGCATCGCACACTCCTCCTTTAAAAGAAAGTAACTCATACTGTATGTTATGAAAAAGGGGATATTCTGTTCGAAAATTAGGTTGAACACCAAGTTAATCCTTGAAGGAGAAATGATCTATGCGTAATTCTGTGGCTTCACCCCGTAAAAGGAGTCGGGAAATGTGCAAAAAAAAGGCGGAAACACTGGTGAAATCTATACAAATTAGTCCCCTTAATTTAACCAAAAAGGATTTTGCGGAATTGGATGCATTTCTCAGCCGTTTCTTCCTGCTAAACCCTAAAATGTTCACGGATTTATCTGAAGAAAACCTTAAGAAATTGCAGTTTCTTCTTGAAAGAATTAACTCGAGCATTCAGAAGCTTGATATTCAAAATACTCACATCTCCAGGTTCGTGTCCGACTGTCAGAGTCTATTAACCCAATATGCTAAAAAGTAAAAGCTGGGGGGATCTCGTTTGTATGAAAAAATCGATTAAATTTCCGAAAAGTGAAAAATTAACAATCGCACAAGTGATTTCGAACTATCCAAATGCACAGCCATTACCTTCCATCAAAGGAGGGACTGGAAAAATTGTTTATGAGCTGACGGAAGAACTGGTTAGACGAGGGCATAAGGTCTATTTATTTGCAGCTCTAGGGAGCAGGAGCAAGGCAAAGCTTATCCCCTATCCTAAGGGGCTCTGAGCGAGTTGACATTATCCATGACCATACTTTTCGTTCCGCTCTCGGCGTAACTAATCCTAAAATCCCAACGGTATGCACTGTGCATATCCCGGTCAAACGGCGGATTAAATACCCTGTATACGTAAGTAAACGTGCCCGCCATCTGATGGGGAACAACAAAGGCTTCTGCGTATATAATGGGATTAATACGCGTGAATATGAATTTAGCACAGAGAAACATTTATATCTGTTGTATATAGGTAGGATTATTCGGAATAAGGGTGTTTTGCAAGCTATACAAGTTGCCGAAAAGACTGGTAGCCGTTTTTGACCATATCTGCGATGACGAGTGCGTCTTTGCGGTCGCTTTTTGATGGGGTATTGTCGCGATTTTCTTTGTTCTTTTTAACGAGGTGTGGATTCACGAGAACAGCTTCAATTCCTTGGTCTGAGAGCCAGCGAGCCAGGCTCAGCCAGTAATGTCCGGTGGGTTCCATACCCACAATGATTTTGCTCAGCTTGTAAGACTTGAGCAGATCTTGAATCCAGCGTCGGAACAGGCGAAAGCCCTCGTCATGGCTGCCGAACTCAAGCGGCGATCCCAAAGCAATTCCCCGATAGCTCACTGCGCGAGCGACATGCGTCTGCTGGGCAATATCTACACCGACAACCAGATGCAAAGAGGAAATGTTTTCAATGAGTTGATTTTGCTTGTCCTGAGTTTTAAACTTCATAGTAGAGCGACCTCCTAAATGGTGAGATTAAAAGGGCTGTAGACCCGTATCCAACTCTCATGTTACAGAGGCGCTCTTTTTTGTTCAAACTCCAAATTATTCAGTTTACAGGAATTCTAACGGGAAACGATAGCTCAATAACGACACAAAGGCAGCCAGTCAATGGATCGGCTGCTCGACGAATGTCAGTACAGTTGGTATGCCGAAGACATTGCAATCCAGCTCTATTACTTGCTGTATGTATTCGGGGAAGATTCGAAGTCCGAACGGAAGGTGCAGTACGAACTTTTCATTAAACATTTCGAGCAAGGTTATACAGAGGATGGCCGTCATATGCCTGAAGGCTGGAAGGATCAGCTTGGGCTCTTCCTTAGACTACGCGAAATTATCGTTTTCGTCGGTATGCACCAAAGCTGGGATTTGAGTCAACCAGACGACTGGACACGCGATTTTTTGCGAGATAGTAGAATGCGAATTACAAAAGGAGTTTCGTTGATCGACGAATTTTGAACAACTAAAATGGAAGATATTATTCAACTCCCTCGAAATGATTTAATTATCTCACTCAGGCTCATGAATTCGCAGGATTTCTCCTTAATCAATGTGCGAAAGATGAAAGATTAGAAGAAGCAGGTGGCCGAGAAGACATAGAAGGGCATACGGAAACAGAGGTATTAATTTAATACCCATATCATTCCATATATGCACGTCTCCATTTCGCCTTAGTGATTCTCACTCCCATGTCTCAACGGGTCACAAGCCCTTTCATTCCTTCGTCACATCTAACTAAGGGGTGGAGGTCGGTCTTTCTAACGGAACGGGTCCGAGCCCTTTTGTTGAACGTCTCCCGATACTCCGTGCTATTTTATCCTGCGAATACATGAACCGGTGAGGATCAATTGGCTTTATGCTGCGTGTAGGAAAACTCTAGTCGAGTCATAAGTTTTGCCGCTTTTAGCAAGACAGACAAGCATACGTGCAACTTTCCCAATCAATTTCATAATCGATTTCATCTTCTTTACCTTCTTTTCCTTAACATTGTAGTGGTGCAAAGCCCGAACTTCCGAGTTGGTCATAACCATACACATTGTCATGAGATAGAGGAAATGACGTAGACGGGGGCGTCCGCGTTTGCTAAGCACCATTTTTCCTCGCCACTTCCCAGAACTTGCTTCAGCTAGGTTTAGACCGGCATGGCGTAGTAGAGCATTTCCGTGCGCATAACCACTTAGATCGCCAGCCTCGCCCAGAACGCCTGCTAAGCTGGTAGCATTCAGACCTGGTATTTCAAGCAGTTTTTGTGCATAAGGAATACGCTCGAGTATAATGTGGACTTCGTGCTCGATCTGTTCAAGTTGTCGCTGAGCTAAGTCATACTCTTCTAAGAGTTGCTTTAAATGAAGTTTGTAGGCTTGAAGTGCGTGCGTGGCACCCACACTGCATTTCGCAAGTGCAATAAGTTGCTCTGCTCGTTTGACGCCAGCATGACGTTTCACATATTTCTTCCAGCCAGTAAGAACTTGTTCAGTGGATAAAGGGCTGATTTCCTTCGGCAATGGGAAGAGCCTGAGTGTAGCGATGGCACTGGTGCAAGTAAGAATCTTAAATACCTGACGCAGTTCAGGAAAGACAATATCTACCCAGCGATGAATTTGGTTTACAGCACTGTTGAGACGTTTGGTCACCGTTTCTCGATTCGCCATAAGAATACGGAGTTCTTCGTAAGATTCTGCAAGAAATCGAACTGGAGAATAATATCCATTTTTAATCATATCTGCGATGACCAACGCGTCTTTATGATCGCTTTTAGATGGCGTATTGTCGCGGTTTTCTTTGTTCTTTTTAACAAGATGGGGATTAACAAGCACAGCTTCAATGCCTTGCGAAGACAGCCAGCGAGCCAAGCTTAACCAGTAATGACCTGTGGGCTCCATACCGACAATGACTTTATGAAGCTTGTTCGATTGTAATAAATCTTGGATCCAGCATTTGAGTAGATTGAAGCCTTCTAAATGGTTGCTGAATTTCAGGGATGTACCGAGTGCAATCCCTCGAAAGCTTACAGCTCTGGCAACATGGACTTCCTGAGCAATATCTACACCGACGACAAGGTGATGAACGGTAATGTTTTCAATAAGTTGATTTTGTTTTTCTTGTGTTTTAAACTTCATAGTAGAGCGACCTCCTGATGGGATTTTTGAGGCAATGACCTCGTGCGTAACCCCATCTTACTGAGGCGCTCTTTTTTATTCAAACTCCAAATTTTTCGTTTTACAGGAATTCTAACGGGAAACGTTAGCTCAATAAAAACAAGAAGACAGCAGATCTCAACGTGATCGGCTGCTTTTGTTAATCAAACGGGCAGGTTAGTTTAAAAGTTTCGCGAATACCCTACATATGAAATTATTCATAGAGTAAGATATTTTATCCTTCACGAATTTTATGCTGAGTGACGAGTGCCAAACCATGTGGACGC
>NZ_NFVA01000137.1 GCF_002264395.1 Paenibacillus sp. VTT E-133291 | reverse complement strand
CCACTTATCAAAAACCCTTACTTTGTAAGGTTTTTTTGCTGTCTGTAGGATTAGTGATATAAAGAAAATAGGATGGGGAAAGGCCGGGATTTTAAGTTTGCTAACGAATTTGCTAACGAGAATGATTTATCCACAGGTTCGAGTTGTTTTTCAGCATATTTTTGCAGTTCCGCTTCTATTTGTCAACGGCTTCTTCTTGCATGATCGGGAGAAGGTGTGAATATCGTTCGTTGAACATCGCTGGAGTCATACCCAGTCGCCAGTCGTTCCGCAGCTACTTTTGGATTTATTCCGATCGCCAACTAGAATAATGGATGTGTATGTCGCTGTCGCTGATGGTGGAATCTAATTTTTTTGACTCTTGCTTTTTGCACAAGTACAGTCGGTTCACTAGCAGGAGGTTAAAACTGAGTTGCTACGCAGTCGACGCATATTGCGCATTAGGGAAGCGAAGTTCGTTTTGATAACGAAATGATGTTTTTGTCCTTATCATCACCATGGTCTGCATTCTCTTCTATTTCTTTTTTCTCATCGTGAAACTCAAATTGAGAATGGGCCGTGATGTAGTCAAATGGAGTGTAATTATTACTTGGTAATTTTCTTGTAAGTAATATCTTGACAATGATGATTCCTAATGAGAAATAGAAAATGGCTCCTATTCCAAACAACATAAATTGTACTAAGTTCATTGTTAACACCGCCTTTGTTTGATTTTATGATTAAATGTTAATATTTACAATATTTAGGTTTGTGAGGAATAATCATTCGACTGAGATTTGATGCTAAAGGGGCAGTTTATAAGGTTCAAAATTTATCGGGATTTTTAATTCTAATTGAGGCTACTTCTCCGCACTTTTTACAAAATGTATATATAACCGGGGAGCCAAAAGAAAAAGTTTTACCGATCGGGATTACTCTAGCATCTACAGCGTTCACTTCACCTTTAGTAAAGGTAGTACTTCCACAAGTTTTACAATTTAAGTTTTCTTGATTCATAATAACCATCCTCCATAAAGAATTTTACATTTAATACGGTTAGTTCCAATTATAGTTCCAGTAGTAAATATACCAATCTATTAAGGGGTGAGAGGTATGGATCGGGCGTGATAGTTTTCGAAATCGCGTGGAACTCATGAGAGAGTTTGGCAGTATATTTTCTAGGATAATGGTTACTGCAACCGTGAGTGTTCGATAGGTGGACTGCTGCAGCTGCGAGGCAAGGAGTTGAAAGGGAAGGATGCGGTGAAGCAAATCATCTATGTGGTCGTAATGAACCGGAAACATCTAGCCGAACAAGCAAGCGGTCACACTTTTTGGCTAACGGGCATCATAGTTTAAGATCATACTCGGTGAACTGTATCACAAGTTGTGGTAAGCAGAAAGTTGAGTTGAGAGTAAAAGCAGCAATGATAAAAATTGCAGATTGTTGTTTAAGTTACGGGAGTCGACACACATTAAATGCTACTTGAGGATTGAAAGACTGAAAGATTGATGAATAAAGGGATGCAGGCGATTCGCAAAGCTAATAATTTAGAGAGATCCTAATAAAAGATGAGGTATATGTGATGCCAAAAAACGATAATATGCTGGCAATCCTATGGATGCTGAATTCGGGCGTTAAAATGACCGCAAAACAAATATCCGAAAAGCTAGAAATAAATATAAGGACAGTCTATCGGTATATTGATGCGCTAGGTGCCAGTGGAGTGCCTATAATATCCGACACTGGTCATAATGGCGGGTATAGCTTGCTGAATAATTTTATCAGAGCACCTCTGCTATTTGATATTGAAGAAAAAAAAGCACTTCTTCATGCTGCTGTTTTTGCAAAAGAAGCCGGATACCCTTTGAGTGAGGCATTAGGTAATGCGACATCCAAATTGAAAATGTATTCGAATCAGGAACAGGAAAGTGTTCTCAGCCGTCATTTAGCCGGATTTGAAGTTATAAACCGTATGGGAGACCCTTCTATTCAGCCAGTATTGGTGGAATTGGAGCAAGCTGTAGCAAACGAATTCTCTGTAGAAATTGATTATCGCACAGGCCGTGATGATCAACACAAGACTAGGGTGATAGATCCCTATGGAATGGTTTACTGGAACAATAAATGGTATATTGTTGCATTCTGCCACCTGAGAAATGAGATCCGCAGCTTTCGGATAGAACGGATTTTACAAATCAAGCGTACTCAAAACATATTTAAGCGTTCCGAAGCTTTTTTGGCTCGGGAATTTTTTTTGCAAAATCTATTACCTGATTTAGTCGGCAAGGACGGGTTAATTGCTTTAATTATCGAAGGTAGGTCAGAGGCGTTGGATGACTTATGCCTGCATTGGTTTTTGGGGCATCATCTGAAAGAGCGTACATCAAATCAAGCAATTTTTTTACTTGAGGAAACATCAATTCATACCTATGTTCCTTCATTTCTCTTATCCTACGGGAAATCCATTCAAGTAATTGAACCACAGAGTTTGAAGGGAAAACTTGTTGTTCTTGTGTCGGAGTTAATGGAATATTATCAACTTTAATAGCTTCACTGACAGGGGATGTCAGTGAAGCTATTTTATAATGATGATAATCATTGATTACCGATGGATGGTTGGTATCACTTGATGAATTGTAAAATAAGGAGAACTTGCAAATGAATAATAAGGTATATCTTTATGTGTTTGACACAATGGCAGACTGGGAAATAGGCTACTTAACTGCCGAACTGAACTCGGGAAGATATTATAAAAAGGGGCTGGCCCCATCAAAAATAGTTACCGTGGGAATTGATAAGACTCCAGTAACTACAATGGGCGGACTTACAATACTGCCTGACATCAAATTGGATGAGTGCAGCATTGAAAGATCAGATCTATTGATTTTACCCGGTGGAGATACATGGACAGAAACCATTCACCACCCCCTCTTAAAAATTGCTGAGAGGTGTTTAAGGGAAGGTATATGGGTTGCAGCGATTTGTGGTGCTACAATGGGGCTTGCCCAGACAGGATTGCTGAATTCACGTGGGCATACAAGCAATGATCTGGAATACCTTAAAATGATCTGTCCCACTTATACAGGAGAAAAGTATTACAAAATGGAGTCTGCTGTAACTGATGGAAAACTGATCACAGCATCTGGAATAGCTCCGTTGGAATTTTCTGCACACATCTTGAAAGCTTTGGATGTGTTTTCTCCAAAAACATTAGACGCCTGGTATAGCCTTAATAAGACTAATGACTCTAAATATTACTATGAGTTGATGAATTCAACACAATGAAGGTATCAGCATTTAAGGAGGAGTAAAAATGACTGAAAACATAAAAGATATGGGAGTGTCAGGTAAATATATAGAATGGAACACCCAAAGACTTTACATCTATTACACCATTTAGAACAGTGTGTTGTATATGGATATGGATATGGATATGGACAAGATGCCACATGAGTAACAATGTGACTTAAAATATTCGTTCCACAGGAATTCTAACGGAGTACGATAATTAAGCATAAAGGGTTCCACATATTAGTCATGACTAATATGTGGAACCCTTTATTATATCTGACTTTCCTAAAATCTAGGTCTTGATAAACAAGGGAAAAAGGTACTAGACTGTCGAGGACACTAAGCTAAGGGGCAGGATACATAAATAAGTATAATCATTCTCTACCAAAAAAAAGCATTGGCATTATGGTAAAATAAACCTATTACTAAAGGGAATTTAACAGTTTGATGCCGAATATTTGGGGGAGGTTAAATTGATTAATGATCAGAATATAGGAAGTTTGTTACATGAAATGCTAGCAGATTTCGTGGAAAATGAACAGTTTCCAGGCTTAGCAGTCGGAATAGTGAGGGACAACCAGATTTTATTTACTGGTGAATATGGAACAGCGAATCTATCGACAGGTGATCCCCTTATCAGGAGTACCTTATTTCACCAAGCCTCAGTTTCTAAAACCTTCGTTGCTACAGCCATCATGCAATTAGTTGAGCGTGGCAAAGTAGATCTAGATTCACCGATAACCCATTATCTACCGTATTTTAAGATGGAGGACGAGCGATTTCGCATTCTTTCAATAAGGCAGCTTATGAGCCATACCTCGGGGATGCCGGATGAAGAAGATTACGGATGGGACCGTCCGGAATATGATGAGCAAAGTCTTGAAAGATATGTAAAAGGTGTTTATCGTCACAAGTTATTGAGCGAGCCTGGCGATAACTTTGCCTATAGTAATATCGGATATGAAATTTTGGGAGACATGATCGCAAAAGTTAGCGGAATGAGCTTCGAGGAATATATGAAAAATAACATTCTTACACCAATTGGAATGCGGTCCAGTTCCTTTCTGAAACTGGAAATTGAAACTCATCTAGCTGCACCTCATGTTTTGGGTACTTCCAATGGTTATGGTGGCTATGTTAGTGATGTGTTTCCGTACAACAGGGCACATGGCCCCAGTTCAACCTTATATACTAATGCTGAAGATATGTGCCAATATCTGCTAATGCATCAAAACCGCGGAACTGCAGGGAATCGCTATCAATTATTACAATCCAGCAGCTATGATGAAATGTGGAAGCCACATACAACAACTAGTTACGGTCAAGAAAATGCACAGATTGGATTAGGCTGGTTTCTGGGAGAATATAAGGGTTTGCGCATCATCTCGCATTCAGGATGGGATACCGGGTTTTTGAGCAATCTGTTCCTTCTTCCCGATGAAAACATTGCGGTTTCTATTATGACCAATTGCGACTATGTTTGGCTGGGGAGCGCACTCTATCCAATTCTTGATCTATTGCTTGGTTCGAACATTACCCACATCAAGCGATCTATTGCTCAAAAAGTTGCAGCTTTAGCTGTATCTAATGGAGTAGACAATGCGATGGAAGAATATCACCGCATCATGAGGATGGAACAAGATAAACACTATTTAATGGAATTTGAATTTATACGAATCACTGAAACATTAACGTGGAGTGGCCATAAGAAAGACGCCTTCCGAATTCTGAATTGTGCCTCTGCAATATTTCCTGATAGTATCTCAATTTCTAGTAGGTTACAGGAATTTCAGGCAATGTTGTAGTTGGTTAACAACAAAAGCTCAAATTCATTTGGTGTTCGGATCGTTCAACTAACGGGAATTGTTAGTTCAATAAACCAACAGTAGTCTAGGACTTTTTCTTACCGGTAATATATACATAATGTTCCAAATAATTTATATTAAGGTTATAGGGTTTGGAAGTAATGGCATTGCAATTTGGAAGAACCTCGCCGGCATTGGCGAGGTTCTTATATTAATGGGGGTTGCTGGTTGACAAAAATGATAATTTTGTTGGTTATTCTTGCTATCATTACTGCTGTTTTTGTATTCAAAGTTTTATCAAGGAAGAAGAGCTGTCCTTCCCAAAGTATAGTAATTGATCCACTTAAGATTACGATCCAAGAAATAGACCAAATGGAAGACGGAACTGGCTTTATAGAATATCTGTATCGTTTATTTTTGGCCATGGGTTATAGTGATACATATAAAACGAGAAGAGGCAGAGATTTTGGATCTGACTTGGTGTTTACAGACGGGGAGGGGGTTCGAAATGTCGTTCAGGCAAAGCGTTATTCCTATCCAGTAGGGTTAAGAGCTGTTCAAGAGGTCTATAGTTCCATGAGATATTACAAGGCAAAGAAGTCCATGGTAATATCCTCAAATCAATATACCTCTGCGTGTGAAGAGCTTGCTAGTTATAACGCCGTAAGATTACATAGTAGAAGTGACCTTATAGAAATTATAAACTTTTTCAAGTCAGGGCAGATTGATAAAGCAAAGGATATCCTTGAGTCTGAGCCCAGGATTATACTGGAGTCATGGGATAATTACATGAATAGCAATAAAGTAATTAAGAAGGACTTCAAAGTTGAAAAACGATGGGTGCGAAGAAATAGATAGTTCTGAGTACAAGGAGTTTTTATAATGATGAACAATGAAGATTTTCAATACAGAAATACATGAAGCGGAGAAAATGAGATCAGGTAATTTAATACATAGGAGTACTGTAATGAAGAAAATCTTCAAAGAAGTTTGGCATAATCGTATATAAAAAATCCCCGTCAACCTTAACGGGGGATCTTTTATATATGATTAATTTAGTACTGAAATTAAGTTCAGTGAAATGTTCATTATATTTTCCCTTCATTATGCAGTACATTCAGGTAATATTCATAATGAGGATTGCCCAGTTCACAATATTCATTTGGAATACCCTTTAATATAATTAAATCATTCAGAATTTTTTGAGACAGACCTTGCATAGTAAATGAAGATATAGAGTTGTTATCTACACTTTCTAGTACAATATTGATTCGTCTTCCTTCTTGTATATCTTTCCACATAAGTTCACTTTCAGAATTTTCTGACGATCCTCTATTATCGTTAACCAAACTATTAAGATATAAGATCATTTCAGACAAATCCTGTTTCTCATCCGGGGTGTAAATTGAATAAAGTAATGTTGTGTCCACTATTTTATAGCACTTAGCAATGTGGTCGTACTTTGCGTCTGGATCATTTTGTAGATTTTTAAAATCATTTTTACTTAGTTCAATTGCATTGTAATTTTTTTGAAGTAACTGTCCTGCTTGGTCTAAGGTGTACTTTGATGGTAGACCAGATACTTTGAAATTCTTATCTAATTGTTTTAGCATTATATCTCCTTAAAAGAAAGAATGTCCTCCAGCTCTATTATGCGTATGATAATGGGCGTAGTAAAAACTACCTGGAAGCTGACCGTAAGTTACCTCTGGACCTAGGTGTATTACCACCACCCGCCAATCTCGCAGCCGCATCTGCTTCTTTTTTATTAAAAATGATTTAACGAGCCTCAAAGGAGAGTAGGGTTGAAATAATAGACTTAATAATATATATTTTTGTCCTTTGTTGCTCAAATCTTCTGAAGGAGTAGATTTGCAATAGTTCCAGTGATACGAGCAGTAGTAAAAGGTGATCGTTCCTTTTTTTGAGTCCTGTTATCATAGCAAAATTGAATATGTAAAAAAGCCATCATAGGATTAACCTACAACGGCGGCCCCTTTACACTATGTACTTTCACTAAAAACAATTCTTCAAAAAAGCTTTGTAAATTTTTTCGTCTATCTCTATTAAACTCTTCTTTCCATCCTTGAACTGAACTGCAATGATATGAACGCCTTTGCTCTTAGCTGAAAGGCCAGCGAGCAAACCAACAGGTCCTAGTAGAAATCCCCCCACTAATCCTCTTCCCACAGCACTCACAGCACTTTTGGAATGAGTTTCGTCCATAATCTCATAATCCTCTACAGTGTTTTTGTCTATTGTGATTGTTTTTAAAAAACCAGTGTGCAAATTTACAATTCCAAGAGTAGACATTATTACTTTACCTTCATAGTCACCAGCTATCACTTTATTTTTTGCACCCATCTAATCACTCCTTCTTAAACATATATAATCGACAAAATCATTCTACTACACAAAATTTTTGGCGATATATGGATTTTTATATAGAACCTGATATTCTGGCATGGTGCAATGCAAACCATACAGCTAACACAAAAAGGCGCTGCTGCAAAGCCATGAAATGGTTTTGCAACAGCGTCTCTTTTTTTGTATCTAGCTAGACTTCTCTAATGGGTATAGCGTCCGGAAAGTTGTCACAAATCGTTGTCGCAATCGCTGTACTCTCGGTTTTCGACCATCATCCTTATGGTTTCATACTATCCCATAGCTGCTGGAATGCCCCGGACTCGACTTCGAAGAATACAGGTGCCTGGCCGTAATGTACTAGCCCTTGACCAAACAGCGTCAGCTCTACCCGGGCGTTGTCTTCCAGCTGGAGATAGAGAACCTTGCGGTCTTCGCTGTCGTAGATGCCTTGCGCGATAAGAGGCTCTGCTGCCAGCGGTTTGGCTGCTTGGAGTGCCTTCAAGAAGCCATTAAGCGCCTCGTCGTCAGCGAGCGGTGTGTACTGCTGCTGTCCGTTGTTCCAACTGTCGAAGCTTTCCCATTGTACGGAAGTAATTCGGCCTTCAATATTTAGCTTGCCAAATAGATCAGCGCCGCTGTTTACAGTGATCCCGTTTGTATGCTCATATAGTTCGGCGAATACCTCGCCGTTGATTTCCGAATAGGACATAATCAAGAAATCGGAATCATAGCCCTTTACGGAATAGATATCCGTTTCTCCGATGTTAGAAGCTAACTCAATATATTTGTCTTTACCGCTCCATTCATCGATGCCACCTGTAGTACGACCAAGCTTGTCACCGCGCAGAGCGGCAGCATCAGCTGCGTTGATTCGAGTCGCAGACTGTGTATAAATGTTATCTTTATATACGACTAGAGCGATCATATCTGCCATAACGCCAGATTTGGTATCCGGAAGTTCCAGCTTGGGAATGACAATGCCTCCGGACGCATTTGTGCCAGAATTGTCTGGTTGCTTTGGACCTGGAGTTACCTGAGCGATTTGCCCCTGAGTACTCTGGTTATTTAACTGCTGCCATATATTAGGTGCAGCTAAGCCGATCCCGGCGGCGAGGATGATACTTGCCGCGATATAAACCGTCTTGCGCGGACGCTTCCGCTCCTGCTGTTGCTCCAGTTTGTCGATCAATTCTTTTTTCATCTCTTCACTTGGTTTCATAGAATCCACCGCTTTCTTGTATAATGTTCGAAACTGATCTTCTTTCATTGTGATTCCACTCCTTCCAGCTCCAGTTTTAACAGTTGCCGTCCCCGCTGAAGTCTCATCTTTACGGCAGACTGACTAATCTGCAGAATTTTGCTGATTTCCTGGATGGGATAGTCCTCGTAATAATAAAGATGGATTACGGTTTTATACTTCATAGGCATCCCCATAACTAACTGCAGCAGAGACAAATCCTCGGGGGTGGCTAATGAAATCGGCTCAGCATTTTCCAGTTTGACCTCGCGCTTGCGCCAGCCTCTGCCTAGTAATGTTTTACAATGATTGGTGATTACCCGGATCAGCCATGCTTTCTGATGTTCAGCGTCTTTGAACTTTGGTGCTTTTTCTATCAGTTTGATGAAGGTATCCTGAGTGGCTTCTTCGGCATCTTGGCGGCTGCCTAAATGGACCAAAGCAATCCGGAACAGCATATCTGCGTAGATTTCGTAACTCTTTATCACATGATTTCCCGGCCGGGTCATGGATCGTTGCATGATTCTATGCCCCCTTTACCTTTAACACCATTTAGGACGGCATTTGGTCACATTATGTTCCTGAGAGAATTTGTTAGCGTCTAGATCAAGGGTTAGAATCAAAAAAAAGGCGCGATAGCCCAGCAGCCATATCATGACTGCTGGGGCTATCGCACCTTTATAATAGAAGTTCCCCTTTAGGGGAGGGTCTCCTCACTATGTTTATATGTATATTTTGGATCAAACCCTTTTACAAGAGCCATGCTATATTGATAAATCCGATCCTTCTCTTTTCGATAAAAGTATCTTGCGTTAGGTTCATCTGCAAAAATCACCGTTGTACTTACGACGGGAGCCTTACTAATCTGGGTATGTACTTTATAAAAATCTTCATTCTTATAATCTCTCGTGGCTACCAAATAATGAATCACTTCATTGTCCATATGATTTCGGAAGGCCTGAAGCGCTAAAGAAGCGACTCCATATACAATAACGAAGGTAATAAGAATTATTTTTGTTCTTTTCTTCATTAATTCCCTCCATTTAGCTAAAATGTATATATTATAAGATAATATATTGTGACTGGTATGTCATATCTATTGTATCTTGTAATTTACACATTAGAAGGGAGGAAGAAAATGATGCAACAAGAAGAAAAGAGAATCATGCTAGTCCCAAGCTACCAGGTCTCCGAATTTTATGGTTTATTATTTGGGGAGTTGTGGGTATGTTCCTCATTCTAACTCTTATTGGTGTGATTCAGTTTGTATCCGCCTAATAGAGTTTTATTACAAATAAGGCAGCAAATTTCCCGCCGATAGTTAAACCCGCGTAGGTAAAGAATTGCCTGGGTATACTATACTTGCTGCCTTTTTATTATGAACTTACACAAATCAGCTTCAGTCGTCTTTGGGTTCTTGCAATAAAATGGAGAAGGTTCCCGTTTCATGATCCACTTCAATCGACTCGATCCCAACAAAATCCGGAATTTCGGGGTGCACTGCATCTACGTTATAATCTGGATGAGTCATCAATAATTCAATTACTTTAATGGCTTCCATATCGATCCCCCTTGCGAGAAATTCCACCATAATAATGGTCCTTCATTGCGACTCCCTTATTATCTCCGCAGTCATTATTGAATATGTGTTAATCGTTCTTCGTTTCTTCCCATCACGGCCAATAATTGCCCCTGAAAAACACGTCTTTGAATTTGATCAATCCGCTGTAAAGCCAGCTCGTTTGGTACTTGAAATTCTGCTGCAAGATAGCTGATTGCATCTTCCCGTTGCTCAGGCAACGTCATGCGGGAGATCATGGAGTAGGGCATAGCTGCATAAAGAATAAATCGCTCAGATTCATCCTCCTGTGCCCGCGTGAAATGTTCTGGCATCAATATTTGATCCGTACCATGGCGGAGCAGGTGACAGAGCTCATGGAGAAACTCTAGCCGCTGCAGACTGGCTGGAAGCCGGTTGTCAATAAACATGGTGTACATCCCCGCTGATGCTTCGATGCTCTTGCTTCTTACATCCAAATAATGAACCCAAATATTAAGCCGTTCTGCAATATAAGCAATCGAAATTTGCGAAGGCTGAGTAAGGTTCAGACGCTTGTATAAATCTTCCGTCCACTTCTCCAGCGCAGTCATTTGATAATAGGATTTCATGTTATTCACATCGTTCACCTCATTCAGAATCGATTATAGGATCGTATGTTCGTATAATAAGACAAAAGAAAAGCCCAAGGGGCTATGTAGGGTAAAAATATAAGGACACATAAGAACGAGTGTTCTTGTGTGTCCTTAGCATAATGCAATTAAACACTAATATCAAGTGTTTTTCCTAAATTCGGAGCAACGCTTTTGCCCAGCATTTCCACCATCGTCTGACTCTGGGTTTCAGCCTGATTTTTGGCAATATTCATGACTTGTATTCCTACATTTTGAGCTAAGGATGCCTGGCTCATTGCTACTGATAACGCGGCTATATCCATATTGCACCTCCTTTGTGTATATCCTGTTTATCGACTGCACCTACCTAATTCATTAGGTGAATAGCATTTGTTTGCCAATTCGCCCAAACGGCTTATCTCCTTTTTACATATCTTGTGCTGTAGTCATTAATCATTAGGAGGAATTGAAAATGGGATTTGAACATGGTTGTGGATGTAACGTAGGTCCGGTAGTAAGCCCAGCAGCAGTAGGTCCGGTGTGTAGCCCTTGGACTTCAACAGGAGCTATTCTGGTACTCTTCATCTTGCTGGTTATCATCACTAAAGCTTGCTTATTCTAAGCTAGCTGATGCACATTGTAGCCCCATCCGGTATACCGGATGGGGCT
>NZ_NFVA01000040.1 GCF_002264395.1 Paenibacillus sp. VTT E-133291 | reverse complement strand
GAGATTCATTGCAACACTTTTTTTCAAATAAATAAGTATTAAGCTATATATCCTCAAAACGATACCAGAACCTTTACCTTCTGATCAACAGTAGCCAAGGAGAACCGCCGCTAGACAGCTCCCCTGTGCTCATTGTTGTATAAATACTATTCGTTTGTACGGTTACGCATATGCGGGAACAGCAGTACATCACGAATAGATGCAGAATTGGTAAGCAACATGATCAAACGGTCTACACCGATTCCCAGTCCACCTGTAGGAGGCATACCATATTCCAAAGCACGGATGAAGTCATCGTCCATTTCATGAGCTTCGTCATTACCTTGCTCTTTCTCCTGGATTTGCGCTTCAAAGCGTTGTCGCTGGTCGATCGGATCATTCAATTCACTAAAGGCATTCGCATGCTCACGACCCACAATAAACAATTCAAAACGGTCGGTGAAGCGTGGATCCTCATCGTTTTTCTTAGCGAGTGGTGAGATTTCAACCGGATGTCCCATTACAAAGGTAGGCTGAATCAGAGTTTCCTCTACAAATTGCTCGAAGAAGGCATTAAGGATATGACCGAAAGACATGTGCTTCTCTACAGGTACACGATGCTCTTTTGCCAGAGCCTGTGCCTCCTCATCTGTCATATGAACACTGAAATCAACACCGGTTACTTCTTTAACGGCATCAACCATAGTTACACGACGCCATCCTGGTGACAGATCTACTGGCTTACCTTGATAGTCGACCTGTTGAGTTCCTAATACCTCTTGGGCAATATGAGCGATCATATTCTCCGTAAGGTTCATGATGTCCTTGTAATCAGCATAAGCTTCATACAGCTCAATCATAGTAAACTCAGGATTGTGACGAGTCGAAATGCCTTCATTACGGTATACACGACCGATTTCGTATACTTTTTCCAGTCCACCAACAATAAGACGTTTCAAATGAAGCTCAATAGCAATACGCATATAAAGCTGCATTTCAAGCGTGTTGTGGTAAGTGATGAACGGACGCGCAGCAGCTCCACCGGCAATCGCATGAAGTGTAGGTGTTTCAACTTCAAGATAGCCAAGTGAATCCAAATAACGTCGCATCGATTGAATGATTCTTGAACGAGCAATAAAGGTCTGTTGAACTTCTGGATTAATAATCAAATCAACATAGCGCTGACGGTAGCGCAGCTCTACATCTTTAAGGCCATGATATTTCTCAGGAAGTGGCAACAAGGACTTGGACAAGACTTCGAGATTATGCACTTTAATGGAGGTCTCGCCTGTTTTGGTTTTGAATACTGTTCCGCGAACGCCAATGATATCTCCTAGATCGAGAACATTGAACGCTGCGTATTGCGTTTCAGGAATGCTGTCTTGACGAACATAAAGCTGAATTCTTCCACTGAGGTCTTGGATATGCGCAAAACTGGCTTTACCCATAACACGTTTTGCCATAATGCGACCCGCTATGCTGACTTCAACAGACAGCTCGTCCAATTCTTCTTTTGAAAGTCCATCATACTTCGATACTAGGTCGCCAGCGTTAGCTGTACGCTCATACTTTTTGCCGAAAGGATCGATGCCAAGTCCTCTTAGCTCGTCCAATTTGGCACGGCGGATTTGCAAAAGCTCACTTAGTTCGTTCTCTGCATTCTCCACATTATTCATTTCCTCGGTCATGCTATTCATCCCCTTGCAGATATAAATCCCTTATATTTTGAAAAAAAAGCTTCCCTAAGGAAGCTTTCCCAAACAATGTTCCCTTATCTGCCTGTATACAACAAAACTACTTATACATTCGGCAGCACATCTATTTACAGACTATAAGATCTGTACACTACTTCATTCTGATATCGAGAATTTTATATTGAATAACGCCTGCAGGTGTATTAACGTCAACAATCGTGCCTATTTTCTTGCCGATGATGGCTTTGCCTACTGGACTTTCGTTGGAGATCTTATTATTCAGTGGATCGGACTCCGCTGTACCTACGATCGTGTATTCCATAGTGTCACCATACTCCAAATCTTCAACACTTACAGTAACACCGATACTTACCACATCAGTAACGATCTCGTCGCTATTAATGATGCGCGCGTTACGAAGCATCTTCTCCAAGGTGATAACGCGTCCTTCGATAAAAGCCTGCTCATTCTTCGCGTCTTCATACTCCGAGTTCTCACTGATATCTCCGTAGCCAATCGCTACCTTAATCCGTTCAGCAACCTCGCGGCGTTTCACAGATTTGAGGAATTCCAGCTCATCTTCCAGACGCTTTAGCCCGTCCGGCGTAAGGATGACTTCTTTATCGCTCATCTCAACCGATTCTCCTGTCGTATACATTTATTGAAAACACCATACTATATGCTAATCTAGGAGGATAAGAACCCTCCCTGCTGCATTGCACTTACTGTAACGGCGATTTTATACTGTGAAATTATATTGGAACCGCTACAAAATGTCAATGACACCACATATAAAGTGGGATGTGTTCAAAAAGCGTTAGGAAAATAACGTTTATATTACGGAAGCAGACATTACATTACCCTTATTCTCTTCTTCATGCTGTAGTTGAACGACAAAATCATTTAAAATCTTCACCATTCCATCACGTTCTGTCTCTAACATGAGCACATCCTTCACTCGTGCAGCAGATTTCAGGCCTTTTAAATACCAAGCCATATGCTTACGCATCTCCCGAACGGCTACTGCTTCTCCCTTAAGTGCAACCAGCCGATCCATATGAAGAATGGCAACCTTAATCTTCTCATCCAATCCAGGTTCAGGCATCAGTTCCCCGGTGCTTAAATACTGAATCGTACGGAACAGCATCCATGGATTACCTAACGCACCACGCCCGATCATTACGCCATCACAACCGGTCTGATCCAGCATTGCCCGGGCATCTTCAGGTGTGTTGACATCACCATTGCCGATAACCGGAATAGAGACCGCTTCTTTTGCCATCTTGATATAATTCCAATCCGCACGCCCCGTGTAAAGCTGCTCCCGTGTTCGTCCATGTACACTGACAGCTTTGCCACCGGCACGCTCTACTGCACGCGCATTATCCTCGACAAAAATATGTTCGCTATCCCAGCCAATCCGCATTTTCACGGTTACGGGTTTATCGACAACATCGACAACCGCAGAGACCATTTCATAGATTTTGTCGGGATTCAAAAGCCAGCGGGCTCCCGCATCACATTTAGTTACTTTAGGCACTGGGCATCCCATATTGATATCGATAATATCAGCATTGGTTTCTTTATCAACCACTTTAGCTGCTTGCACCAGTGATTCTCTATCCCCGCCAAAAATCTGCAAACTAAGCGGTTTCTCCCGTTCATCTACAAACAACATTTCGCGAGTACGCGTATTCCCGTGAATAATAGCCTTGTCGCTCACCATTTCCGCACAGACTAAACCTGTACCAAACTCTTTAGCGATTAGACGAAAGGCCGGATTGCACACCCCAGCCATAGGTGCCAGAACAACTTGATTTTTCATTTCAATGTCGCCAATCTTCAGCATTCGTATCACTTCCACTATTCCTATTTGAATTGCTTAAAAATTATGAGTCAGGGTTAACCAATTCTTCGGTTGTAACCCCTAGTACATTCGCAATTTTATCTAAAATTTGATCTTCCAAACGCCTATTTCCCCTCTCGACTGCGCCAAGCACAGCTAAGGAAATTCCAGTGAGATCCGCAAGTTCTTGTTGAGTATAACCTTTTAGCTTGCGGAATGCCCTGACCCTCCGTCCCATACGCTTGTTGTCCACAATCGAATTCCTTCCTTCCCGTCTATGTCTTGAAGCGCTGCTGTAATCAACTTGCGGAGTCCGGAAGTCTGTTCATTCTGTGGAACGATATCACTGAGCGGAAGCATTACAAATGCACGCTCAAACATACGCGGATGCGGTAACGTTAAATGCGGAGTATCAAGTGTCTGGCCCTCTACCCACAATAAATCTAGATCTACCGTTCTCGGTCCATAGCGAATATCCCGGATACGACCCAGCTTCGTTTCGATCCCCAGCATTACTTCCAGCAAGGTCTCTGGCGCAAGCGTCGTGCGCAAAGCTGCTGCCATATTAAGAAACTGCGGCTGATCTAAATAACCTACCGGCTCTGTCTCGTAGACTTTGGAGCAGCGAACTACCGATATTTCATCATGATTATTCAGTCTGTTCAAAGCCTCTGACAGCGTGCCTTCACGGTCGCCCAAATTAGCCCCTAAAGCAATATAAGCCTCTGATTCTTCAGAGGTGGAATGTATATTCATGGACTTTGTTCTCACTTTCTAGTTCTGCGCAGCTCCACAGTCACTCCCTGAAAATGAATGTCGAATGGCGGATGCGGTTTAGTTACCTTTACCGTTACTGCATTGATAACAGTATAAGTGTCCAGTACGGAGGATGCAATATATTCTGCCAGAGCTTCAATTAACTTAAAGGACTTTATTTCGACAATGTTTTTGACCAGTTCATGCACATCAGCATAGTTTACGGTTTGGTTCAAATCATCGTTCTGGCCCGCTCCCTGTAGATCGAGTTCCAGCTCCAAATCAATGTAAAAACGTTGGCCCAGCTTACGCTCTTCTTCAAACACACCATGATATCCGTAGTATTCCATTCGATGCAGTGTCATTTTATCCATCTTTAAACCCGCCCTTTTTATAAAATATCTTTATTCACGCACCAATGGAGGTGCAGCATACAACATCGCATCACACATCTTGACTGTTCGTTTTATTAGAGACACATCATGCACTCGTACAATTTGGCAGCCCTGAGCAATACCAAAGGCTACTGTAGCTGCGGTACCTTCCACAACATCATCAGCGGGTAAATCAAGTACGGTACGGATGAATTTTTTGCGTGAAGTCGCCAGTAACAGTGGATAGCCAAACTCAGTCAATCCATCCAAAAGCATCATCGCCTGCAAATTTTCATTACAATCCTTCGCAAAGCCGATCCCTGGATCCAAGATGATATTGGCTGGCTTCACTCCTGCGGCTAAAGCAAGATCAATACTTTCCTTAAGGTCTGCCGACATATCCGCACTTAGATTCGTATAATCACGGTCCTGCCGGTTATGCATCAAAATAATGGGACAGTCTGCAGCAGCTGCCACTGCCGCCATTTCCGGATCAGCCTTACAGCCCCATATATCATTAATGATATGCGCACCAGCAGCAATAGCTTGGCGTGCCACTTCAGCTTTGTAGGTATCTATAGATAACGGGATATGCGGTGCCGCTCGATGAATACTCTCGATGACAGGCAATACACGAGCTAATTCCTCTTCAAGCCCCACTGGTTTATGACCAGGACGGGTAGATTCTCCACCAATATCTATAATATCAGCACCGTCTGCGGCCATTTGTAGCGCATGTTCTACTGCTTTGTCCGGATCATCCCAAAGTCCTCCATCTGAAAAAGAATCCGGGGTTACATTCAGGATACCCATAATCAGCGTTCGATTTCCCAATTCCAAATCAGTATTTCCACAGCGGTATGTCCGCTTGAATATGGCTGGTCTCATTTCGATATTCCCGTCCTTTCTCTATAGAATAAAATCAAATCCGAAGTCATTCTGCCGCAAAGGCCATCGCCTACGGTGAATTTTTTATCTTTTTCCCAAAGCGTTGCGACCGGGACAATTTCTTGTACGGAATTGGTAAGAAATACTTCATCGGCTGTTTTCAACTGTTCCCAATGATATGCGCCTTCTTCTACCCTGATTCCAGCACTACGAGCGAGCTCCATTACCATTTCCCGGGTAATTCCCGGAAGAATCCCAGTTGAGATATCTGGAGTGTGGAGAATATTATTTTTTATAAAAAAGATGTTGCTGACAATGCCCTCTGCCATAACCTCTTGTGCAGTCAACATCAGTCCTTCAGCACCATTGGCCGCAGAGACATAACCTCTAAGCTCACGCTTGGCCAAAATATTATTCATATAATGCAGAGACTTGAATCGAACGGCTCCCTCCGGAGTGTTACGCCGTAAAGACAACAGTTGCAGATCTTTGCCTTCGCTATATATCTTTTCGGATACATTCGGCAGCGCTTTGATGTACAGCAAATGATTAGGTTCGCAATAATCACCTGCGGGTAATCCGAGAATATCTTCACCAGCGGTCACTGTATAGCGTATATAAGCTTCTTTTAATTCATTTTTATCCATTACACGCTGAATCCACTCCTGCAGCTGATCGACATCCTGCGCAAATGGAATGCCAAGCTCTTTGCACCCCTCTGCCATACGCTTCAAATGACGCTCCAGCAGAAAAGGCACTCCCCTATACGTACGAAAGGTCTCGAACAATCCTATGCCGTATAAAAAACCGTGATCCAGTGCGGAAACCACGGCTTGTCTTGCATCAATGACACCATTGTTAAATCCTATATATTTCATGCCGTTTCTCCGGCTCTCCGTTTCAAGAAATTACGCAGCATCGTATGACCATGATCCGTAATAATCGATTCCGGATGGAATTGCACACCTTCGATAGGGTATTCTTTATGGCGCAGTGCCATAATCTCCCCTTCTTCGGTCTCCGCTGTAATCTCCAGACAATCCGGCAGACTCTCGCGCTCTACAATCAAAGAATGATATCTTGTTGCTGTAAAAGGAGACTCCAGACCTTCAAATACCGACGTGCCCTTATGATGAATCGGGGATGTCTTTCCATGCATCAAACGCTCTGCACGAATAACATTCCCACCAAATGCTTGGCCTATCGCCTGATGCCCTAGGCATACACCGAAGATCGGAATAATACCTTTGAAATGATGTAACAATTCCAAACTGATCCCCGCTTCATTAGGTGTACATGGTCCTGGTGAAATTAAAATATGATCGGGAGCCATTTTTTCAATTTCTTCAATGGTAATTTCATCGTTGCGGTGTACTTTAACCTCTTCCCCAAGTTCACCTAAATACTGTACGAGGTTATACGTAAAGGAATCATAATTATCGATGACCAAGATCACAGTGTTTCTCCCCCTTCGGCGCCAATGGCAGTTAGCGATTCCTGCTGTAGTTCACTACAGCGTACTGCCTTCACTACCGCTTTGGCTTTATTATGGCATTCACGGTATTCACGGTATGGATCAGAGTCGATCACGATGCCCGCACCTGTCTGAATATATCCGACTCCATCCTTTACAGCCAGTGTTCTAATAATAATATTTAATTCCATATTTCCGTTATAGTCAATAAAGCCCATAGATCCTGTATACGGCCCACGCCGAACCGGCTCCAGCTCTTCAATGATTTCCATTGTTCTTACTTTGGGCGCACCTGTAATCGTTCCCCCTGGGAACAATGCTGCGATTACAGCATAAGCATCCTTATCCGGTGCGACCTGGCCCTCTACCTGTGAAACGAGATGCATCACATGAGAGTAGCGTTCCACCGTCATCAGCTCAGGCACGCTGACGGATCCATATGCCGCGACACGCCCGATGTCGTTGCGCTCCAGATCGACAAGCATGATATGCTCGGCGATCTCCTTTTCGCTCCCGCGAAGCTCCGCCTCCATGGCGGCATCCTCCGCGGGAGTCAGGCCCCGGCGCCGGGTGCCGGCGATTGGCCGGGCGCTCACTTTGTCCCCGTGCAGCTTGACGAGCAGCTCCGGTGAAGCGCTGGACAGCGCGAAGCCGGGCGACCGTAAGAGCCCCATGTACGGGGACGGATTGAGCCCTCGCAGCCATTCGTAAACATCCTCCGGCGAGGACGTCAGCTGCGCCTCCTGGCGCAGCGAGAGGTTCACCTGAAATACATCGCCTTGACGGATGTATTCCTGAACGTCCAGCACGGCCTGCTGGAACTTCTCAGGCGAGAAGGCCGAGGTCATACCGGGCCACTCTCCTGAGGAATCTGTGAGGGCCTCAATGCTACTTTTGATCTCTTCGTTCAATCCCGAAGCAGTGGATACCAACTGCCACTGCTCTACCATTCGCCCAGCCTGTTCTATAGCACCGAGATAAAGGTTCTGCAAATCCTCCATCCCACATTCTGCTGGAACCGGGACGTGAACAGCACAATAAAGCACATGCTCTTCGTGATCATAAATCCATACCTCATCCATCCTCATAAAGAGATAATCAGGAAAACCGGGATCATCTTGTGCAAGAGACGGTAAACGCTCCAATGAACGAACCACATCGTACCCTAGAAATCCAATACATCCACCGGTAAAAGGGGGAATACCCTGAACGTTTAGACTTGGCGAGGTGAAGCCTGACATCCATTGCTGTAGCAGTTCTAGCGGCTGACCTAGCAGCGTTGTAGTCTCATGTGAACCCTCATCGGCTGTATGAACCAATGATTCGGGAAAAAGGCTAAACACCTCAGCACCTTCTCCCTTGCCCTCTAATATTGATACAGGATTTAACCCTAAGTACGTATAGCGGCCACCCTTGCCACTCTCCAACACTACGGAGTATTCAGAAGCTAGTTCCCAGGCCTTCTTCCAGGATGCGGGCAATTCCCCCGAGCACTTGGGTGATTTTATAATCAAGGGGAACATGCTCCAGTCTTCAGCTGCCCATTGTTCCCACTCATGCCATGTCGTTATGATTTCCAAAGCCATCCTCCTAAAAGTTTTATGGAGCAATTACATCATAGACATCACTACGCAATAAAACTCACTTCGTAAGCATTCACTTAGTTTTGTCTAGCACAACTTACAGTTTAATCTTCGGGACAAAACTCGCTTCGTAAGCATTCGCTTAGTTTTGTCTAGCAACTACTTATTATTAATCATCAGTAGTATATTGCCTGTCAGTATACTGTACTTAAGGTATTATTGAAAAGCCCCCAGCTATAGGAAATTATTATGGCTTTAACTCTTCAGTAATACCACGTCTAGATCGTCATATATCCACAGAACCTTTTGCCCATATAATCAACGAAAAGAGTCTCCATCACCACCAGAAAAGTGGTATGAAGACTCTTATAGATTACGTTATTGCAAACAATTACGCTTCGAAATTATAAAGTGGTGTGCTCAGGTAACGTTCACCATTACTTGGGATGATGACAACTACCTTCTTGCCAGGACCGAGGTCTTTAGCAACCTTAAGTGCCGCAAATACTGCTGCACCGGAAGAAATCCCAGACAAGACGCCTTCTTCTTTAGCTACACGGCGTGCAGTTTCAAATGCTTCATCGTTCTCAACATGAATGATCTCATCATAAATGTCCTGGTTCAGGATTTCAGGAATGAAGTTTGCTCCGATACCCTGAATTTTGTGAGGGCCTGGTTTGCCTCCTGCCAAGATAGGAGAAGCAGCAGGTTCCACAGCATAGATCTTCACGTCAGGATATTTACTCTTCAGCACTTCACCTGCACCCGTGATCGTTCCACCTGTTCCGATACCTGCAATAAAAGCATCCAGTGGGCCACCGATGGACTCAATAGCTTCAACGATCTCAGGTCCAGTAGTCTCACGGTGGATCTTCACATTCGCTTTATTCTTGAACTGCTCCGATGGGAAATAGCTTGGGTTTTCTTTCAGAATTTCTTCCGCTTTCTTAACCGCACCATTCATGCCTTCCGATCCTGGAGTCAGAACTAATTCTGCTCCGTATGCACGAAGTAGATTACGGCGTTCCAAGCTCATGGTTTCCGGCATTACGATAACTGCCTTATAACCTTTAGCCGCAGCCACAAGTGCCAAGCCAATACCAGTGTTACCACTAGTTGCTTCTACAATTGTACCTCCAGGTTTCAGCAGACCTTCACGTTCAGCTTCTTCAACGATGCTGATTGCGATACGGTCTTTTACGCTTGATCCTGGATTCTGATATTCTAATTTCAAATAAATATCTGCGGAGCCTTCCTGTGCCAGACGATTCAAACGAACGAGCGGAGTACCTCCGATCAATTCTGTTACGTTGTTAACGACTTTAGCCATGAGCAAAAACCTCCTTAGAATAATAATGCGATATAAGAACGTAAATTGTGACTTTACTCTTCTGTATGTGTGTCCCTATTATGCAATAATAACTGCTATAAAGGGGTGTAGATATTAGACTACCGTTAGTTATTTCCGACTAAAACGGTAGGTTTTACATTAATATCATATTATCAATCTTGCAGGCTGTTGTCAATATTTATTGCCACATCATATTTCGTGCGCAAATCACTCTCCACTTGTTGTAAAGAGGGGGCTTGCTCCAAAGCCAGCTCTTGACGTACCAGCGCCCGAATTTCCTTTTGGTCCGGTATATTTTGTGTATGAATACTCTCTAGTCGAATGATAGCGAAGTCGTCCTCTGCCTGAATCGGCCCCGCTATATCACCTTCATCCAAACTAGCAGCTGTCTTAAGCAGTCCCTCCGGCCAAAAAGGGTCATCTTCCTCTACTTTACCCAAACGTCCTCCTTGCTGCCGACTCTCTGCATCAATGGAAACTTCCCTGGCTAAATCAGCAAAATTCTCGCCCTGCTCCAAGCGATCCATTACTTGCTCGCCTTCATCATAAGATGCAACCTTAATCATGGAGAGTTCCAATTCCCTTTTGGGCGTGAAACGCTCCGTATTTTGGTCTAAATAAGTATCGATATCAGCTTCCTTAATCGTAATACCATCAGTAGCTATTGCTTGTAAGGTTAGACGATAAGCCGTTTCCGCGAACACTTCCTGACGAGATAACCCCAGCTGAGACTGCATTTGAGCATAATACTGTTCTTCCGATCCGTATCCAATCATAGTTCGTGCAAGTTCTTGTTCAACCTCATCGTCGGTCACGGTAATCCCCAGAGCCTTTGCTTCCATCTCCACAACAATATGATTAATCATTCCAACCAGCACTTCGTGCCCATGCTTTTTTTTGAGCTCATCCATCCACTGCTTATCTGTTATCGGTTGTCCGCCTGCAGTCGCTGCATCCGGTGTTTCGTTTTCTGTTGTATCTCCTTTTAGAAGTGCCATTGCACGTAAGCTCCAGAACAATAGACCCCCGAGCATTAAAGTTGCAACAGCCAGAATAACAACCGTATTGCGAAGTGCACGTTCCTGTCTCGTCATCATCCCATGCCCTACGATTTCGCTTGTTCTAAAATGACCTGTAATTCGTCCTTATTAAAAACATAAGCCTCGTTGCAAAAATGACATACAACTTCAGCCTGCTCATCTTCTGCAATTAATCTCTCCAGTTCATCTTGCCCTAAGCTAACCAATGTCTGCTCTACCCGCTCACGCGAACATTGACAAGCAAAGTTAATATCCATTTCATCCATAACTATCGCATCCGGCAAAAGAATACGCAGCATTTCTTCTGGCTCTAGACCCTGATCAAGAAGTGTTGTCACGGAAGGCATAGCCCCTAGAGCTTTTTCGATCTCCGTAATCTCCGCATCCGTCAGTCCTGGAAGAAGCTGCACGATAAACCCTCCGGCTACAATCACTGACTCATCGGTATCCACTAATACACCTAAGCCAACTGCAGCTGGGGTTTGTTCAGAAACAGCGAAATAATAAGTGAAATCTTCCGCAAGTTCTCCGGAGATGATAGGAATACTACCTCGATAAGGTTCTTTCAAGCCTAAATCCTTTATAATATCAATGAACCCTTCAGTGCCTACGGCTCCAGCAACATCCAATTTCCCCATACTATTGCTAGGTAAGTGAATGTGAGGATGATGTACATAACCGCACACTTCTCCCAACGCATTGGACTCCGCAACGATTTGCCCGATCGGTCCATCCCCTTTAACCATAATGCATAGCTTCTCTCTTCCTTTGAGCATAGCGCCCATCATGGCTGCAGCGGTAACTGTACGTCCAAGTGCGGCTGTAGCCGTTGGATACGTATCATGTCTGCGCCGCAATTCCTCGACCAATTCTGTTGTGCGGACAGCAAACGCTCTCACTTTACCATTCATAGCCGTTCCACGGATAAGTCGATCCTTCTTTTTTTCCATTGGGTGCATAGTCCTCCTATCTCATCGCCCTTTAGGCTTCTTTATCTTTATTGGTTACGGTCATAAATAATTCGTAATCCTTCTAGTGTTAACATAGGGTTTACTTCGTCGATACAATCCGTCTCCCCCGCAATTAGCGAAGCAAGCCCTCCAGTAGAAATAACCTTCAGTTCCGGAGCATTCATCTCGATTTTGATACGCTTTACAATCCCCTCCACTTGGCCTGCATACCCAAAAATAATACCAGCCTGCATAGCGTGAACTGTATTACGTCCGATAACCTTTTTAGGCTTCTCTAACTCAATTCGCGGCAGCTTCGATGCTCGCTGATATAAGGCCTCTGTAGAAATAACAAGACCCGGAACAATCGCTCCTCCGAGATAATTAGCTCCTGCATCGATACAGTCGAAGGTCGTAGCCGTACCAAAATCAACAACAACAAGCGGACATTTATATTGCTCAATCGCAGCAACTGCATTAACAATCCGGTCTGCACCAATCTCACGCGGATTCTCATAACGAAGATTAAGTCCCGTTTTTATCCCTGGCCCCACGAGTAACGGTTCTTTACCTATATATTTTATACACATATCTACGATAGTCTTAACCAGAGGTGGAACTACCGAGGATATAATTACGCCTTCCACATCTTTGACAGAGATCCCTGACATCTGAAAAAGATTGTGTATCAGCACTCCATATTCATCCACGGTGGATTGGCGCGCAGTACTTAGCCGAAAATGATGCAACAATTCGCGCTTTCTGTATACACCGAGAACAATATTGGTATTACCGATATCTACAGCAAGCATCATGATGAGGACCCTTCCTTCTTGGCATTAAGGTCTAGACTAATATCCAGACTGGAGAAGGAGTACGTAAGGCGTCCTACAGAAATCACATCCACACCTGTTTCTGCGATCCCGCGAACCGTTTCTAACGATACATTGCCGGAGGCCTCTGTCTTGACATGTGGAGCTTTAGATTTAATCCTGGCCACCGCTTGCTTCATCATCTCGTTAGACATATTATCAAGCATAATAATATCAGCACCTGCTGCCAGTGCCTCTTCTACTTGCTCTAAATTCTCAGTCTCCACTTCAATACTCATCGTATGTGGAATGTTCTTCCGAGCACGGCCTACCGCCTGCCTAATCCCACCTGCACCTTTGATATGATTGTCCTTGATCATAACCGCATCATATAGACCAAAGCGATGGTTAAAGCCTCCACCAACACGAACTGCATATTTTTCCAGCATACGATGTCCTGGTGTAGTCTTACGTGTATCGACTAGACGAGTCGGTAATCCAGCGAGCACCTGTACGAAAGATGCGGTACGTGATGCAACACCCGAAAGGCGCTGCATCAAGTTCAGTGCAAGCCGTTCACCTGTAAGAATTGCGTGTGTGCTACCCTCCACCTCGATAATTACAGTCCCTTTTGTCACTGCTTGACCTTCTTCTACAAGGGCTGTAAAGCTAAGCGTAGGATCAACAATTTCAAAAACCAGCTCTGCAATCGGGATACCACAAATGACGCCATCTTCTTTAGCATGAATAATCCCTTTAGATTCATGGCCAACAGGTATCGTCATCTGTGTTGTTACATCCCCGGAGCCAACATCTTCCCGCAGCCAAGCCTTGATGGATTGTACTAGTTCTTCATTGTAACCATTAAACATCATCGCTTAATTCCTCCACTATTCCCAGATCGCGAATTTGAAGCAGGTGCTTGCGCCACTGATCATCACTTCGCTGCGGGTAATCCTCACGGTAATGTGCCCCGCGACTCTCTTCCCGTGCTAGAGCAGACTCTGTCACGAGCAAACAGCAGGTCAGCATATTAGCGAACTCGTATTCCTCGCGTTTAGTCAATACCGATCCAAAGATGGGTAGCTGCCGTTTCAATTCTTCTATTCCCTTAGACAAGGTCTCTTCATTACGTCGTAATCCAGCATATCGAACCATTACCTTTTGTAGCTTCAAACGGCGTTCCACAATAGCTTGCGTTGGCAAATCAACACGCCCTTCGTTACTACTAACTGATAAAACATCACGTCCAAGCGGGGATAATTTGCGAATCCGCTCAATAATACGATGCCCAAAAACAACTGCTTCCGATAATGAATTGCTTGCTAACCGATTAGCACCATGTACGCCCGTGGAAGAAACCTCCCCGCAAGCAAACAAGCGAGGTATCGTACTTTCCCCATTCAGATCGGTCTTAATGCCCCCCATCATATAATGTGCAGCTGGAGCTACTGGAATCCAATCACTTGTAATATCCAGTCCATAGCCCATACATGTCTCATGTATTGTAGGGAAACGATGCTTCACCATTTCCGGGGATTCATGCGTAATATCCAAATAGACAAACGTTGATTTTGTAAGCTCCATTTCACTTACAATAGCCCGAGCTACAATATCTCGTGGAGCTAGCTCAAGCAGCTCATGATAACGCTCCATGAACCGCTCTCCATTAATATTGCGCAACACTGCTCCTTCCCCTCGAACTGCTTCGGAGATTAAGAATCTAGGAGCTCCAGGATAACTTAATGCTGTAGGATGAAATTGAATAAATTCCATATCTCGTATATGAGCGCCGGCACGGTAAGCAATGGCTACCCCGTCGCCTGTAGCTACTTCAGGGTTAGTAGTGTATCTAAATAATTGTCCTGCACCACCAGAGCACAAAATAGTCGCATCCCCTTGCAGGAATAACCGTCCGCCGCCGGGACGCTGCAACAATGCGCCTACACATTCTCCACCTTCAGTGATGAGATCAATGACATAGTGATCATCCCACACCTCAATGTTCTCATGTTCAGCTACCTGTTCAGCCAAAGCACGAACAATCTCGTAACCTGTAGCATCTCCATTAGCATGCAAAATACGACGGTGGCTATGCGCTCCTTCCTGCGTCAAAGCCAGTACCCCATCTTCCTTATCAAAAAGAGTACCTAAACGAATTAGCTCATGAACTCTATCTGGTCCTTCATTAACAAGTGCATCGACAGCTGTGGATGAGCAAAGACCTGCTCCAGCCATTAATGTATCCTGCCGGTGATAAGCAGGGGAATCGTCCTCAGCTATTACAGCTGCGATCCCCCCCTGTGCATAGCGAGTATTACTCTCCATTACTGATTTCTTTGTGATCATAATGACACGCCGATCTTCACTAGCTTTAATAGCCGTGAACAATCCGGCAATCCCTGAACCGATAACAATACAATCTGTTTTTACTTTAGGAATATCCCAAAGATCAAAATCAACCAAATATTGTGGAATCATGACCGCGTTTCACCTGTTTCAACGAAAGAGTAGCGCATACTACCGGACTTGTAGCATGCGCTCTAGGGAAGTTCTGGCTTTGTCGGCGACAGCAGGCGGTACATAGATTTGTGGCTTCATCGTCTCCAGGCATTTCACCAGTTTTTTTAGATTGTTAACTTTCATATTAGGACAAACAAGAAATTTTGTAGCAAAATGGAATTCTTTATCCGGACTATCTTTACGAAGCTGATATCCTGTACCGTCTTCAGTCCCAACAATAAACTGCTTGCGGTCTGATTTCCGGCAATATTCGAGAATGGATGTAGTACTACCCACATAATCACCCATGGCTACTACTTCCGGACGACATTCTGGATGAACTACAAATTCTGCTTCTGGGTATTTCGCTCTCATTTCTACTACATCTTTAACGGTCAACATGTCGTGAGTGTTGCAGTAGCCTTCCCAGATAATCAGTTTTTTACCGGTCTGATCTTGTACATATTGGCCAAGATTCTTATCAGGTACCCAGATAATTTCTTCAGCATCGAGGGATTCGATTACTTTCACGGCATTTGCAGAGGTACAACAGATATCAGTCTCCGCTTTAATCTCTGCAGACGAGTTGATATAAGTAACCACTTTAGCATTTGGATGCTGTGCTTTCAGCTTACGCAAACCGTCTACATTGACCATATCAGCCATTGGGCAACCTGCACGTTCATCAGGAATAAGGACGGTTTTATTTGGGGCCAGAATTTTAGCACTCTCCCCCATGAAATGAACACCGCAGAATACAATAACCTCTGCATCTGTCTCCGCAGCCTTCTGAGCGAGTAAGAAAGAGTCGCCCCGGAAATCGGCAACCTCCTGAATTTCATCACGTTGATAATAATGAGCTAAAATAATTGCGTTTCTTTCCTTTTTAAGCTGTTCAAGACGTATCCGAAGTTCTAGATTCTGTTCCTGCTTGCGCTCAAGTGCCAGAGCTTCCACCGATTGTTCTCCCCCTTAAATCTTCGCGGCTTTAAGCCGGCGCGATGTTATCAAATGGCATGAGCCATCATGGTGAAAAAATGAACATACTGATATGAATAGTAAGTAATATTAATCACTAATGTACACAACGTTCCAGTCTCTGTCAATGTAACTGGACAGGCTTTAAGGCTCAAAATCCCTTAAAAATTAAAATAAAAAATCCGGAGAACAGTTACGTTCTCCGGATAAATTTACATCATATGAATCGTGAGACCATTTAGGTAAGGCTAGTGCCGCCACCTTTGTTGTTATCGTCGGAATCATCATTACCCTCAGAATCAGGGTTATTCGGGATATCCTTCGATAGATCGGGGATTGTGGACTGTGCATCCTCAGGTTTGCCTTGAATGCGAACTTTCACATCACCGATATTATCAATGACTGGTTCACCAACTTCAAGTGCAACACCTTCACCATCCTTAGCTTTACCATCTTCGGAAAGGAAGCCTTGTTCAATCAGTTCTTTGATCTGATCAAGCTCAAGTGTTTCCTTCTCAAGTAAGGTATTGGCAATCAAGTGCATTTCTTTAGAGTGTTTGAGCAATAGCTCTTTACAACGCTCGTAGCTCGAAGTAATAAAGTTCTGCATTTCTTGATCAATCTCATAAGCAATGGAATCACTATAATTCTGCTCATGCCCAATATCACGACCCAAGAATACTTGACCTTGAGAAGATCCGAACTGCATAGGTCCAAGCTTATCGCTCATACCGTACTCCATAATCATGGCACGCACGATGCGCGTAGCCTGTTGGAAGTCACTGTATGCACCCGTACCGATCTCGCCAATAAACAATTCTTCGGCAACACGTCCACCAAGTAATCCAGTAACCTTATCCAAAAGCTCCTGCTTCGTAACGATCATCCGATCTTCCTTCGGAAGCATGATAACATATCCGCCTGCACGTCCGCGTGGGATAATAGTAACTTTATGCACCATATCGGCATGCTCTAGGAAGTAACCAGCTATAGTATGACCTGCTTCATGATAAGCCACAATACGTTTCTCGCGGTCACTGATAACACGACTGCGTTTCTCAGTACCTACGATAACACGGTCGATGGCTTCATCGACTTCAATCATGGAAATATCCTTACGGTTACGACGCGCAGCTAGCAACGCCGCCTCATTTAGCAGGTTCTCCAGATCCGCACCAGTGAATCCAGTTGTACGTTTTGCAACAACATCCAGTCTTACATCTTTCGTAAGAGGCTTGTTACGAGCGTGAACCTTAAGTACAGCTTCACGGCCTTTTACGTCAGGGCGGTCAACCGTAATTTGACGGTCAAAACGTCCTGGACGTAGCAATGCAGGATCAAGTATATCAGCGCGGTTAGTTGCCGCAACAATAATAATGCCTTCGTTACCACCGAATCCATCCATCTCAACCAGCAATTGGTTAAGTGTCTGTTCGCGTTCGTCATGTCCGCCACCAAGTCCGGCGCCACGTTGACGACCCACAGCATCAATTTCATCAATGAAGATAATACATGGAGCATTCTTCTTGGCATTCTCGAACAAATCACGTACCCGAGAAGCACCGACACCCACGAACATTTCCACGAAGTCAGAACCGGAAATACTGAAGAAAGGAACACCAGCTTCACCTGCTACTGCACGTGCAAGCAATGTTTTACCTGTTCCCGGAGGACCTACAAGCAATACACCCTTAGGAATACGTGCACCGACAGCTGCGAATTTGCGTGGATCTTTCAGGAACTCAACAACTTCGACAAGCTCTTGCTTCTCTTCGTCTGCCCCTGCAACATCCTCAAAGCTAATTTTCTTCTTCTCTTCATTATATAACCGAGCCTTGCTCTTGCCGAAATTCATGACTTTACCGCCGCCACCTTGCGCCTGGTTAAACAGGAAGAAGAACAAGATGAACATAATGACTAGCGGGATAATAGAAGAAAGGAATGTCAGCCAAATGCTGGTACCTTCCATTTTCTTCTGAGTTAATTCAATCCCATTAACATCACTGGCTTGAATCAGCTCATTAATAGCAGCATCTGTTGGAGGAATATATGTGGAGAAGCTCTTCGATTTAGTATCGGCAGGCAACTCTCTATATTCGCCTGTAACTAAAAAGGCATTACCCTCAAACTGAACCGTCAAATCCTTCACATTGTTGCTCTTGATCTCCTGCCGTAACTCGTCGTATCTAGGGAAATCGGCGGCTTCATTTCCATTGCTCACAAACTGGACAATACCCACCACGACTAAAAATAAAATCAAATAAAAACCAGAATTCCGGATGAACCGATTCATCCCCTACCTCCTCTCGCAACACTCAAGTTATTGTACCATAGCCTCTTGGGACACCTCAAATAAAGGAAGCCAAGGGTGCCCGATCCGTAGATCAAGGCAATCAATAGTTCAATTGGAATAAATCTCAGGCTTCAGTACTCCAACATATGGGAGGTTCCGATACCGCTCGGCATAATCCAATCCGTAGCCTACTACAAATTCGTCTGGCAACACGAAGCCTGTATAGCTGGCTTCCAGATTAACCGTACGACCTGAGGGCTTATCAAACAAGGTAACCACATTGATAGAAGCAGCATTGCGGTTGCGGAGCAGCTCAATCAAATAGCTGAGCGTAAGGCCACTGTCAATAATATCTTCAACGATCAAGATATCACGGCCTTCTACCGATACATCTAAATCCTTAATAATTTTGACAACACCAGAGGACTTGGTGGAAGCTCCATAGCTAGAAACTGCCATGAAATCCATCTCAACAGGTACTGTAATGGCTTTAACCAGATCTGCCATAAATATAAACGCGCCTTTTAGTACACAAATGACTAAAGGGGTACGTCCTGCGTATTCTTCGCTCAGTTTTTGGCCGAGCTCCTTAATTTTCTGCTGAAGTTCCTCTTCGGTGATCAAGACTTCTTGAATATCATTTTGCAACTTGCGAAACCTCCTAAGTTATACTATGAAAGACTTACATCGACCATTACGTTTCTTCACGGTCATCCAGCTCTGCTAGAGACAATAGAAGTATCGAGGTCGTTTGCCGCCCTACTGCGGCATGCATCGAGCGTCTTACGCCCGGAATCCAGACGATATTGCCCAAACCATCACAAACGAGGGGGATCATTGAGCGTTCAGCAGCAGGTATTTTATCATCAATATAAATATCTTTTACCTTTTTGCTTCCGTTTAATCCCATGACTCTTATGGTATCTCCAGGCAATCGGGAACGAATCGTTAGTGGAAAGACCAGTTCATCACGGTCAAACCAAGCCGACATCTTCCCATAATCCTCCCCCTGTACAAAAAAGTTTTCTCTCTCCAGCACCGCCATCGACATCACCTTACCTATTTCCTCCAGCTTAAGCTCGGAGTCCGGTAAAAACAGACGATATGTATAGCTTGCCTGTTGCTGCGCGGGCTTGGACGAGAACAAGATGATATCGTATTGCCGCACACAAGTCAGGCCTCCACCTAAATCCAAACTCCAGGTGGTGGGATAGCTCTGCAGCGTTCCCCGACGTACAGATTCAATCTTGGAGAAATCAAGGGCAGATAGATCCGCCGACAGATAATTTAATATTAGTTTAATCAAACGCCGTTGTAAAGCGGAGGGTGTGGCCGCAAATGAAGCTCTGTTAAAGGTATATTTCCCTTCCCCTTCCGAAACCAGCTCCTCAAAGCATTTTACCGCAGATGCCTCCATATATTCATCCTCAGCTCCTGCAATTTCCGCAAGCTGCACAAGTGACTGCCTCACTCTGCTGCTATACCTTTCCAGAAAAGGAAGAACCTCCAATCGAACAGCATTCCGCTTGTATTTGGTCAGCAGATTAGTCGCATCCTCGGCATAGGTGAAACCTTCATTCTGACATAACCCAAGAAGAGCCGTTTTGTTAATACGTAGGAATGGACGAATGAGTTCCACCTTTTTTTCTGTTCTTTTCCACTTGATACCCGACAGCCCCGATAAACCGCTTCCTCGCAATAGACGCATAATCACTGTTTCTGCCTGATCATCCGCATGATGAGCCAGAGCAACGGAGCGTGCCCCATAACGGTGTGCGGTATCAATCAGAAATTCGTATCGTTTCTCGCGTGCTGTCCCCTCAGGACCGAGTCCACTCTCTTTGACCAAAGAAGGAATATCAAATTCGGCCAACTCAAAGGGCAGTCCCAATTGTTGAGCCATACCACGTACTAGCTCTGCCTCTTCCTTAGACTCCGGTCTAAATCCGTGATTCACATGAGCGCATATTAGGGTAAGTGGCATAACGTTTAAAGCTATTTCATGCAAAACATGCAAAAGAGCCACAGAATCCGGGCCGCCGGAAACTGCGACTACAATGGTGTCATGGGGCGCCCACAGCTCGTGCTCGGCTGCTGACTCCAATACTGACTCCACCAGTCCATTCATTTGCTCCATATGCGGCCCCCCTTCTCTCTACTATATGTATAAGTTCAAAACCGAAATACCCAATAAATTGTAAAGGCAAGT
This sequence comes from Paenibacillus sp. VTT E-133291, assembly GCF_002264395.1. Lineage (GTDB taxonomy): Bacteria > Bacillota > Bacilli > Paenibacillales > Paenibacillaceae > Paenibacillus_AQ > Paenibacillus_AQ nitricinens. The sequence continues at coordinate 40,927 of NZ_NFVA01000040.1, read as the reverse complement.
ACGAACAAGGATAACCCAAAAGCATTTTTGAGCCAGCGAGGTGTGTCCATACTATCAGGACGCTTTCTACGCGAATTGTAAATATGGTTTCGCCAGAGCTCTGTAGCATCTGCGGAACCGGAGAAACCTCCTTTTAACGCCAAACAAATCCAAGAGGATAGTTTCTTGTCGGGTAGATTTCTAGCCAGCTTAAACAGCTCATCTACACTTCTTGTCTGCGGCAGCTGTAGCGCAGCTTTCTTGAGCCCCTCTTCATTCAAAAGACGGAGGCACAGTACTGCAAAAGCGAATAGATCATAACCCTCATCACTCGTACGGCTGCCTGCGTTCCAAAAGCCACGGTCATGCCATTCAGTAAACTGCTTCACACTGCGACCCATAGGACTTGTACCCCCAAAGTCGATCAGCTCCACTTCGCCATACTTTGATACCATGACGTTCTCCGGCTTCAAATCCCCGAACACAAAACCGCATTCATGCAGTGTGCGCAGCTTATCAAGCAGACCAAGCCCAACCAGGCCTAACCAGTCGGGACCGTTTTTCGATAAAAAATGATGCAGAGGTTTGCCTTCAACATACCTCATTACATAGAAGGGGACATTATCCCCGTTCGCAAAATCATCCGCTTCCAAAAAATAAGAAGACAATGGATTCTCACGACGTGCACGATGTTCATTCCGTTTTCGCCGTGATTGCAGCGAGGTTAGTACATTGATCTCCGATTGAAGTTCAAGTGTATCGTATCCGATTTTTAGCGCGTACCTTTCCCGTCTGCCTTCTCTTTGCACAAGATATACGGTTCCGTTCGCGCCCCTTCCCAGCATCCGTTCAACGACATAACGGTTACCCCGCCATTTGCCGTTAATTAAGGTACCAGTAGGATAGGACGGATTAGACGACATACCCACCAATCATCCCTTCTCTTTCGTCGTGGTCATCACTTAGTCGGCGTCCACGATGTTCATCCAGTGTATCATAACGATAATGTTCAAGCACCTTGAAAATAGCTGGACCCGTCGGTGTCGCGCCTCTCATGTGTAATTTAGAGAATAAAGTACGAATACCTGACATGTCATGGGTCCAATCTAGATCAAGCTTGGCATCTTCACTGCTGTTATTTCCAGGATAATGGAACACAGCGATCTCACTTTTACCTTCCCGTGCTTCCAAACTTAGCGCCAAATCGCGGATAGCATCTTCCACGGCACCCAATTTAGGTTTCATACTAGCACTGGCATCGATAAGAAGTGCAATGCGCAGCGGTGTTGTTTCTGTCAGTTCATCTACAACTGTAACAACCTGTGAACGTTGAACAGGAGGTAACTGATCCAGTGAGCCATCGCCTAGTATCTTTTTTACCTCTTTATTAACCGCCTGCTGGATCGTCTGAACCACGGTCTTGCGTGTCATCATTTGAATCGTCTGCGCCAGTTGTGGCGTTCCGACTATCCGGCTAAGGCCTCCCCCGGCCTTGGCAATGTCGGCAATCTCCCGGCTTCCGAGTTCGCCGATCGTACCATAATCAACTACACCAACCACATTTACGGTGATTCCCTCCTGCAGGGCATGCGCCGCTGCCAACACCGGACTTTCTCCTACATTCGAACAACCGTCAGTAATGAGCATAATTTGCTTCATAACCCTCAACTCCCCCTTTGTTTGAACCTCTGTTTCTAGCATATCCAGAAATGAGAGATTTCAAACGGTCGATATTAAGTGGGGAAATTTAGATCAAAATAGAGGGGTTAGTGAATAGGGGAACTGCGAGAAATGTTTGGGCTTTCGATCGCTGTTATTATTTGATTTCTCTATTAAAACCGCCCTCTGCGGTTGAAATCAAATAATAAAGGCGAACGCTCCGCTTCTACAGCTCCAAACTTTCTCTCCGTTCCGTACCTTCACTAGTAAACAGTTTAGATCTAAAAAATTACGCTCCAAAGTCAGCGAACCTTTGAAACGTAAATAGTAGAGGCCGGCGAGTTACACATCACAGACTCGCCTCGACTTCCAAGCACGCACGACGCTTCGCGCGTACTTAAACCTCCTATAGCAGCACGGCGCATTGCGCTCACTGCAAATATATAGGCAACACGACACTTCGTGCGTGCTTAAACATACAAGCAATACGGCGCTTCGCGCGTACCCAACATTAAAACCTACTAAACCTAAACCTAAAATAACTAGCTCACCGTACGCGGACGCTCCATTCGCCCGACACCAGGCATATGCAGGCTGGACCACTCTGGGTGGAAATGATCTACACGACTTACGACAATGGTCATGTCATCATGGATCTCATTGCCCTGATAACGGATTACCTTATCTAACAGATTATCCGCCAAATCTTGAGGATCATCCCCCTCAAGCTCTTGGATCAACCGTTTCATCCATATCTCCTTATTAACGGCATATCCAGGCGCATCATAAATACCATCCGTCATCATAATCAAAATATCACCCGCCCGAAGCTGCATGCTGATCAGATCCACATCGATATCTTTAATGATTCCTATAGGCAGATTGCTAGAGGTTATTGGAATAACCTCACTACCCCTGCGGATAAAGCTCGGTGCGGAAGCAATCTTCATAAAAGTTGTCTGCGCGGAATACTGATCGATTAAAGCCATGTCAACGGTAGCATAAAACTCGTCAGGAGAACGTAATAAGAGAATAGAGTTTACCGACTTTACAGCCAGCTTCTCATCCATACCGGATTGCAGTAGCTTTTCTAACATGCCGAGGGCGGCACTACTCTCCATTCTCGCCCGCTCACCATTTCCCATTCCATCACTAATGGATACAGCAAAGGTGCCGTTTCCAAGCTCTACGGTACTGAAGCTATCGCCAGATAGCATATCTCCGCCTTTAGAAACAACGGCCACTCCTGTGTTTATCTCAAAGGCTTTGGCTGAACCGAAGGTAACCATCGACAATCCTTCCCGGGGATGGACTGCCGTCTCGCTCATGACAGCAATATTCTCATCTAGTATGTCAGAAAGGAGCGGAGCGATCATTTTACGGCATTCATCAAAACCACGAGTATAGGCATGTACCACCTCTATTTCTACACGCCCAGGATCTAAACTTAGGATTTCGATGCTATGAATAGACAACCCTAACTTCTCCAATGTCTCACGGATTTGAGCTTCCTGACGATACATAGCCTGTCCCTCGCGTTTTATTTCACGCGCTAGATCCTCCATAACCTGTGACACGCCCGATAACTGCTCGGCAACAAATTGACGACTATCGTATATTTGTCTTTTCCATCGCATATCATGTTGGTAAAGATCATATTGTCCTTTCATGACTTCAAGCACTTCGCCAGTTTTACCGCAAATCCGGCTCCATTCCGGAGGCAGCTGAGCTGCCGTAATATCAGGGCATTCCTCAACAGTAGTCATCATATCTGTCATGTATCTATACGTCTGATAGAATTTTGCATCCCAGCAGTGGGAACGCCGAATGCATCCTGCACAGGCGCCCTCTGTCACCGTACTCATGAAATCCTCCATCTCACGGTCTGACTTCCCTACTTCTCCGGCACGTGGAATCTGCCCAAAGCTGCTCGACAGCTGCTGGAATACCTGTGAGAATTGCGTCACCCGTTCTGCTGTTAAATCTCTGACCCTTCGCGCATATTCGTGTTGAGTTCGGCTATGATCTGACGTGCCCGGAACATATTTAGCAATGGCAGATATCATCGCCTTAGGCGTTATAAGAAATAGCACTACAGCTACGCAGGTTTCCCATGTCGAGGCCATCATATCACCCGGACCCGTAAAATAGACGGAAAGGATCGTGGATCCTAGCAACATCCCGATGGATACTGCACCTTTTCTACCCCCCTGCATCATTCCCGCTAGCATTCCAGAAAAAGCAAGCAGGCTCATCTGATAGATGGCACTGATATCCGCCAAACTGAGAATCAACCCAGTCACAACCCCGACAGCCGCACCAAGTGGAGCCCCCCCTGCCATAGCGAACAGTAGAATTAAATATCGTGACAATATATGTTCTAAAGACAAACCATTAAGGGTCCAACCCACAAGACCAGTCATTACAGAGGCAAGCAAGATAATAAGGCATAGAACCTCTTCGTTCCTGAGCGCTCTACTCTTTTGCTTATAGGTTAGTAGAGGAAGCGCTTGAATGAAGACCAGTGTAAGTACAAAGCCTAATAAAGCATCTAGTGTTATCATCATAAGCGGATACCAGGAAAGAGACGGTCCAATAACGATCTGGAACAGACCAACCATAAACGAAGACACGAACACCATCAGTGGTGCATAGGACAAATCTATTCGTTCATAACTTTCCAGCCCTTTGTAGACTAGATAGAAAATAATCAGTTCAGCAGTAGTAACTAAAGCTCCGGGGAATGGAGTGAAGAGACTTCCAGCTATAATCGCTGCAGCCACAGGTAAAATGGAGTCACGACGCATAAACACAATGACGGCGAAATATGCGACAGCAAAAGGGGATAGCTCGTCCAAGATCATGGCTCTACCCAGCAAAAATCCCATGAAACTGAGCAAAACCATCCATTTCTTCGCGGCTATAAGCTGCATATACCGCTGTTTCTGAACCCAAGCTGTAATGCGCGTACGTAAGGCTTGTCTTTGTTTCTTATCTTCACTTCCCACTCTTGTCCACTCTGGCAAATTTACCACATTGCTTTTACTCATTCCCCTACACCACCCGTTTAAGAATTTATGCTACTCATTATATAACCGGAGATTTGAGAAAGTTTGTCAAAAATGGAGGGACACACATAAGAAATTTCCGACAAAAAAGCCTTCATTCATGATCTGTAAAAAAGTGGTTCTATCCCTTGCGGGACGGTAGGTTGATTGGTTTCAAGATTGTTTGCAACGTAATTTCACGCGCTAACGCGGCGGTCATTCGTCAGCGATTGCCCTAGAGTTATGTGAGAATGACATGGATGCTGTCGGCAATTTTATATGACATGACAAAAAAACCGCAAGGGCGAAATGCCCCTGCGGTTATTTATGATGTACAGGTATTGGATTATACGCGTTTAGCTCCACGGCCTCCGCGCTTTCCTTCTGTGTTCTTCTTAATCGAAGATATCCGTTCTTCGCTGTCTTTCAGGAATCGCGACATTTTATCCTCGAATGAAGGTTTACCGGCTGCAGGCTTAAATGGACGCCCACCCCGTTCACGATTGAATCCACCGCCGCCTCCACCACCACTGCCGCCACCGCCGCCGAAACGGTCTCCGCCGCTAGGACGTTCTGGTCTTGGAGCTCTAGGCGGACGTACTTCCGATGCTGGCTTGTCAACAGCCTGCTTAATGGAAAGTCCGATCTTGCCGTCCTTATCGACGTTGATCACCTTGACTGTTACTACATCACTAATCTTCAGATGATCGTTAACATCCTTGACATAATTATCGGCGATTTCCGAGATGTGAACGAGACCTGTGACACCTCCTGACAGATCCACAAATGCTCCGAAATGCGTGATGCCTGTCACTTTGCCTTCTAACTTGGTGCCCACTTCAATTGCCATAGAATAAAATGATCCTCCCTTAAAAATATACAGACGAATATTAAGGTCATCCTGTCTGCGGTGATTTGATTATACAGTAAAGAGCAAAGCAAGGCAACAGAGTAAAAGCCTCTTTTAGCCGCTATTATTGCTCTGATTGCTCTGTTCGAATAGGAGTTTCCCCTTGAGGATAGATATTGTACCATTTACGTGCTAATTGGCCAATATACTCGTCATCATTAAGTCTGGATAATTCATATTTTAATTGAGTTAAAGATGCCATGACATCCTCACTAGTCTCCTGTTTCTTTGCAAGCTCCTTGCCCTTGTCCGCAATGACCGCGCTTTGATCGAAGTAAGTATAACCCGCCCAACCAAAAAATATTGCCACAAAGACAATCCACATAAATCTTCTTCTCTTCGCGCCTGCGGCCGAATTTTTGCTATGATTACTCTTCTCTTCCGCAGTAAATCTGTTCATGTAACGTACCCCCTAATTCAAGGTCAGCGTTTCCGCCATTTGGTAATCCATCCAGTGATCTTCACAATCCAGGCGCTATGTGTCAGCCGAGATAACTGTGGAGAGATCCACCTAACAGGTAATACCCAAATTGGTTTGGTCAGACGCAGCAGAAGCTTAAAGATGAACCGCAGAATACGACCTAGTAGCTTTAGCAGTCCTAAAACAAATCGCCAAAGCCAGCGAAGAGGTGTACCTATCAGGATCTCCACAAGTCTCCAAAGCAGCCTGCACATATACTGAACCGATTGAATTAACCTTAACACAAAACGCCGCACCGTAACACTGAAGATTAAAAAATAGATCCATACTCCTAGAAACAAACCTAGAAAGACATAAAACCGCAATTGTCCTTGATTTCCGGCATAAAGCATACGAAAAACGAGCAAGGCAGCCCAAAGCCAATACAGTAGATCTAGCATGGCATTCAGCCATTTGGGAAAATTGAACTTCAGCGACAGCACCCGGTAGCTGTCATAGGCCAGTCCCATTGCCAACCCGGCCATGATCATGTAGAACAGCGTCACCCACTGGACTGCAGGATTCATTTAAATAGCTTACCGAGCAGACCTTTGTTTTTGCCCTGCGATCCGGGATCGAGATAAATCAGGGAATGTACATTGCCCTCTAAGGACAACATTCCGTTCTCCAGACTTAAATTTTTGATATGTAAATGATTCCCGCGAATGGTGAGATGGCCGAGTTCTGTACGAAGCAAAAATTCCTCGCTGTCGAAGCTCTCCACATTTTGCACGCCCGTCAACTCTAACTGCTTCCGACTGCGCATGTGCAGATCATGCTGTTTGTTTACCTTTCCTGGCTCGATCATAGCATGTACCCCTCCTTCTTACCTCTAATCTATGGCAGAAGTAGAAGTTATAGAACATCCCGTCCCTCTAAAATAAGAGAGAAAAAAAGAAGGCACAACTCTACAAAATGTAAAGTTATGCCATCTTCTATTACTCTTACCAGTCCAGTCCGCTGCTTTTGGCAACAGGCTCTTCCCGAACTAGAGTATACATACCAGCGGCCTCGTCCTTGCGAGTCGTTTCGACCAGCTTTTCTACTTTGACCGTTACAAGCTTTTGTCCAAATTGTACAGTAATCTCGTCACCGATCTTAACTGCACTACTAGGTTTAGATTCCCGCCCGTTAATCAGTACCCGGCCTTGTTCGGACACATCCTTGGCCACTGTACGGCGCTTAATTAAACGGGACACTTTCAGGAATTTGTCAAGACGCATTAGTTAACGGCTTCTTTAAGCTTGTTACCAGCTTTGAAAGCCGGTACAGTCGATTCTGGAATTTCAATCGTTGTGCCCGTTTGCGGGTTGCGACCAGTACGTCCTGCACGTTTGCGAGTTTCAAAAGTTCCGAAACCGATCAGTTGGACTTTATCACCTTTTGCCAAAGCTTCTGTAATCTCACCCAAGAATCCGTTCAATACTGCTTCTACATCTTTTTTTGCCAATCCGTTTTTCTCGGAAATGTTGTTTACCAAATCTGTCTTGTTCATAATTTAAAGTTCCTCCTAGGATACGAAAAAATAAATGAAACGAGAATCACCGCCATAATATGGGGCGAATCGCATTTCGTCTTTATGTTATTCTTGATGTCACCTTAAAATCCTGCCACGATTCGTCGTTTTTTTAAAAAAGAAGCAGTTATTTCTCAGAAATCGTCGCAGAATCTATTCTATAGCACTATTAAACTACTGGCCACATTCTAAATCAGAAAATAAAAGCTACATCCACAGCATTGCCTCATTGTGGAGTCCATATACCGTAAAGGGGTTGTGAAATACTAGACTTTACGCTCCTCAGCCTTAGCCTCTTGCCACAGTTCTTCCATCTCTTCCAAACTACTATCCTTTACGCTCGTTCCCTTGCGCTGCAAGCTTTGCTCAATATATTGAAACCGGCGCACAAATTTGCGGTTAGTCCGGGTTAATGCCTCTTCCGGATCTGCACCGATAAAACGAGCGACATTCGTAACTGCAAACAACAAATCCCCAAGTTCCAGAATTTGCTCATCTGTCGCCGCATCTGTGTCAATCGCCTCCTGCAGCTCATCGATCTCCTCACGAATCTTGGCTATGCAATCCGTAGCATTGTCCCAGTCAAAGCCCACCTTGGATGCTTTTTTCTGAAGCTTATATGCCTTCATAAGGGCAGGCAGGTCACGCGGAACACCACTAAGAACGGATAATTCCTCTGGCTTCACACCTTTACGCCGCTTCTCTTCTGCCTTCATGCCTTCCCAGTTCTTCAGCGCTTCTTCGGCATCATTCGCATGGGTATCCCCAAATACGTGGGGGTGACGGAAGATAAGCTTATCATTCAGCCCTTCAATGACGTCATACACGTTAAATGTGCCTAGCTCCTCCTCCATTTGAGAGTGAAGCATAATTTGCAGCAAAAGGTCGCCCAGCTCCTCTCTCATATGATCGGGATCATCCTCATCTATCGTTTCAAGGACTTCATAGGTTTCTTCGATTAAATTTTTGCGCAGGGATTCATGTGTCTGCTCCCGGTCCCATGGGCAACCTTCCGGGCTTCGAAGAATATCAACAATTTCATGCAGACGGGCAAAGGTACGATTTCTTAGCTTCTCATCACGATTCGCAGGTACATAAACTAATGACAGGTTACCATAACCGTCGAGTCGATCCAGTTCGTACAGTGGCACTCTTACAATACTTTCTTCGTTCTCAACACCGAGTGCATGCCCCACAACAACTTCATATTCAGGCGGGTACAGCTCCATCAGACATAATTTTGTTTCCGAGGCTGTAAAGCTATCGTACACCTGACCAATCAGGGTGTGAAGTTCAGGCTGAAGCTGAGCACTGCGAATGCCTGAAGCATCTAGTAACTGAAACCCTTCAATGGGGTCAAACCCCAGTCGAACAAACGCCTCGTCGAGAAAGCTCTCTCCACCCAATATTTGCAGTTCAATGCCTTCCTCAGGACACCGCTCGCGCAGCTGGGAAACCGCTGATTCCGCAACCATAGGATGACCCGGAACCGCGTAAACAATATCTGTACCGTCTGCTGCTGCCTGAGCCTCTTCAATCAGTTTTGAAGTAATCGCTGCATACACCTCTGGAAACGAGGATAATGATTCATACAATCCATCAAAGGACTGTGAAGTTATTTCAAGCTCGGAGAGGGCAGCCATGACTGGATGCTCTTTTGTGCGGACATAGACAACGGATGCTGCCTTCAGCTTCTTTATAATTCCTAGCGTCAATCGATCAGGGTTACCTGAACCCAGACCGACGACCGTTAATGTTGCACTCATGTCTGTTCCTCCTCTTAAGCGGCTGTCTCAGCAGACCGCATTTTTATATTGTGATATAGAAGTTGATTAAGGGAATAAGCGCAGCTTCTTCAGCTTGTCTGCCAGGGACGGGCCGAAGCCCGGAAGCTGGCGCAGCTCGCTCTCGCTAAGGAGCCGCAGGACTATAGCCCCTACGGCAAAGACAGCGCAGCCTGCGAGCACTCCGAGCAGGCTCTGCGCCAAGCTGGCAGTGCGCCCGCCGCCGATGCCAGCGGCCGTAGCCACAGCGCCCACGCCCCAGCTGGCGGCTGCGGCGGCAAGAGCCAGGCCCGCTGTAAGCAGCGCGGGCCGTGCCAGGGCATCTGCGAGGCGAACCCGCAGATGGCCCTGGCGGTACAGCAGCAGCACGTTAAGCGCTGCTGCGAACGAATGCGCGGCCACGCCAGCGATGGCTGCGCCGGTAATGCCCTGCTGCGGAACCAGCAGCAGGTTCAGGGCCGCCTTGAGCAGCGCGGCGGCCAAAAGGTGCAGGGCCGGGGCGCGCACGTAGCCGAGGCCCTGCAAAAGCGCAGCTGAGATGATGCTGACCGTACCGCCAACAGCGGTTAAGGCCAGCCAAGTCATAGTGCTGCTGCCGGCCGTATCGCCGTAAAGAGCCATATTAATCGGCTCAGCAAGCACCGCTAGGCCCGCCGAGGCTGCTAGCCCTAGAAGCCAGAACCAACGCAGCGATAAGCTGCAATGGTTCTCAATCAGCTTCGTATCTCCATTGTACTTCGCCTCTGCCAAGGCTGGAATGAACACGACGGACAATGAAGTGGCAATCATCGTTACAATTTGCACTAGCGGTAAACCACGATTGTACACTCCAAACTGTATCATCGCCTCCACTTCGCTTCCTACAGAGGATAGCAAACGAGGTACGGTGAATACATCTACAAGCCCGATAAGGGGCATTGCCAACGCGCCAAGCATCACAGGAATGCCATAAGCCAGCAAGGCACCTGCTTTAACGCCCATAAACCGTTGATTGGCTCGCCCCTTAATTTCCGCGTTAGGCAGCTTTAAATCCTGGCTTTCGACAGAAGCAGCAGCATCTACAGAGGTGCCCTGTCTTAACCTCCGCCGATGACGTCGGAGGAACAGCAGCATAACCACAAGACCTGCTGCCCCTCCCCCGGCTGATCCGAGCAATGCGCCAGCAGCAATGCTCTCAGCGCCTGCACCCAGTGAGGCCAGGTATAAGAGCAGTACAATCATTACCGTAACACGTACGGACTGCTCTACAATTTGTGACACAGCCGTCGGAACCATATTATGAAGACCCTGAAAATAACCGCGAAGAGCTGACATGATTGGAACAACCGCAAGTCCCCAAGCACTTGTCCGCAAAGCGGGCATCACATGCGAGTTACCGACCCACCCAGCTATAATGGGCGCACCTGCATAGGTGATTACTCCGATAACCAAACCGCTTATGGCTGTTATAATTGCAGTTAACCGCAGAATCCTTCGACCCTCGTCATCACGCCTTCCTGCAGAGGCTTCAGCGACAAATTTGGATATGGCCGCTGGCAGACCTAGCATTGCTACCGTCAACAACATCGTGTATAAAGGATAAACTGTGTTGTATATACCAAATACCGCATCTCCGCCTAGATTTTGCAGCGGGATTTTTTGGAGTGTACCTATAAGCTTTGAAATAATGGCTGCTGCACTTAGAATAAATGCCCCTTGTAAGAGCCGTGATGTTTGTGTGTTAGATTTCATAAAATACCTGCTTCTACAACTTTAATGGGATGAGTTTCTATATTATAACGTATGTATACCCACAAGTAGAAACGGTTTTGTAAGAACGACAAAACCCCGTTTACCCTTTGTATATCTTACCAAAAGGAAAGCGGGGTCTTCATTACGGTTACTGCTCCATTTGCTTGCCAAGGAATGCGGCGGCGGTTTCGGCCATTTTCACTTCCATTGTCGACATTTTCGCCGAATCATCCTTGCTTACCATCACTACACAACCTATAGGATCTCCACCGGAAATGATCGGTGAGGCTACATATGAGGACACCAAATCTGGATGATCTTTAGCGATTTCATAACTGCCTTCGTTGGTTTCCAGTACAGTCTTACGACTATCCATGACCTTCTCCAAAAGAATTCCTACTTGTTTTTCCAAATAGTCTTTCTTGGAGCCCCCAGCAAGTGCAATAAAGGTATCACGATCAGCAATCATCGTAATATGTCCAGTACCTTCGAACAAGGACTCCGCATACTCTTTTGCAAAGTCACCGAGCTCGCCAATCGGGGAATATTTCTTGAGTATGACTTCACCGTCCCGATCGACGAAAATTTCCAGTGGGTCGCCTTCTCTAATCCGTAGAGTACGTCTAATTTCTTTGGGAATAACCACTCGTCCGAGATCATCAATACGCCGAACAATTCCAGTAGCTTTCATTTCACATGTGCCCCGCTTTCTTAAGAAGTATGGTCTTACTACTGTCCATTATGGGAAAGGATAATCCCAGTGATTTATCGTAATATCTGACCATAGTATTCATCTCTTCCCAGATCCTTATACATAAGCTGACATGTATTAATATCTGTATCAAGATAAAGGCCGTTCTGAAGATGTTTCTTCGAACAAGCATAAGCGCCTTCGGCGTCCTCAAAGACGGTACGCGCTTAAGCGAGAAATATAAGGAAAAAGTATAGCGTGAAACTTATACTCCTTATATTTATAAAAAAGCCATCTTCACATTAAGTGAGGATGGCTTTTCTAAGGTAAGCTTGTCCATTTTTACCGATGTTTATTCAGCAGCTTTTGTAGCACTTGGGGATGCGCTTGGCGCTGTAGTGGCTTCTGTTCCGCTATTTTTTGTTCCGGATTCGTCTACAGCAGCAGAGCTCTTCGGCAGATTGATGCTCTCAATAATGCCTTCCAGATCTTTCTCCATGAACGCTTCCAGGTTCTTGGACACAATGGAGCTCTTAATGCCTTCTTTTTGTTCATCCGTTAACTGGTCAAAGGTTTTGTCGGTGCGGGACTCCACCTTGATAATGTGGTAACCATAAGAAGTCTCTACAGGATCACTAATGGTATTCAAAGGCAGGGTTTGAGCAGCCTTCTTAAACTCATCTACATATGTTCCTACAGCTTTATCTTTATATTCTCCGCCCGTTTCCTTAGAGCTTGTATCGTCAGTGTATTCTTTAGCGATGGCTGCAAAATCAGCTCCGCCGTCCAGCTTTGCCTTAACTTCCTTCGCGATTTTCAGTGCTTCTTCGCTAGTGCGCTCTTTGTTGTTAGCATCTGTCAGACCGATTAGCACATGACGCAAAGTCGCTACCGTAAAGTCACCTTTTGTAGCTTCAAATTCTTTGACAACCTGATCGTCTGTCACTTTAAGCAGCATATCCTGATAAACCGTCAGCACACGCTCCATATAACTATGGATATCGCCTTCTGTAACGTCAGCGTCTTTAAGTGTTTTCTTATAATTGTCGCCCAGGGCTTTCTTCAAGTCAGCAATTTGGCTATCTGCCTCTTTCTTCGCCTGCTTCTTCGCTTCATCCGTTGCTTTGGAAGCCAAATATTCAAAGCCCACTTCCTGCTTCAAAATAGACTCCTTAAACGCCTCAATCTCTAAATATTGCGCTTGCTGTGGGGAGAGGAATTTCATGATTTTTTGATCCATAGCAAATTCCTTCTCTGTAATTGTTCCACCTTTATAAGTCGCAACTGCCTTGCTATCATCAGCACTACTACCGCATGCTGCTAGCATAGAAAAGGAAACCGCTGCTACCAATGAAACGAGCAGTACTTTCCATGATTTTTTTTTATTTAACGACATTGTGTAGTTCTCCCTTCGATTTAAAAGACTGTTTAGCTTCCTTAAGAAACTGTTCAAGCAAGTCAAGCAGTTGTTTATCACTTAAGTCTTTCGATTTCACTCGGATACTGGCTTTAGCATCTCTATCGAATTGTACACGTCTTTCGAAGCTATTTCCAACTTTGGCGAGTTTCGCCGTATCCAGAGCGCCCAGACTCCCCTCATAGAAATTCAGGGTAACATCATCACCACGTCTGATCATAGAATCAATGCCATACATTTTTCCATATACTTTCAGACGAGCCACGGTTAATAGATTAACGACTGCTTCAGGCAATTCTCCGAACCGATCCAAGAGCTCATCCTCAAGCTCAGAAGCATCATCGAAAGAGGTAACTGCCGCAACTTTTTTATAAATTTCAATTTTCTGGATACTGTCGTAAATATACTCGGACGGCAGATACGCGTCAATCGACAAATCAATGACTGTATTGCCTTCTTTGAGCGAGGTATCTTCCTCTCCAAGCACAGTAACCTTACGCTTGCGGATCTCCTCCGCCAGCATTTGTGAGTATAAATCAAATCCTACCGATGCAATAAAACCATGCTGTTCTGCACCAAGTAAGTTACCGGCACCACGAATAGACAAATCCCGCATCGCTATTTTGAAACCCGAACCGAGTTCCGTAAATTCCTTAATAGACTGCAGCCGCTTCTCTGCCACTTCAGTCAGAACCTTGTCCCGCTGATAGGTAAAATAGGCGTACGCAATCCGGTTGGACCGGCCTACACGTCCACGTAATTGATAGAGCTGAGATAAGCCCATCTTATCCGCATCATGCACAATAAGTGTATTTACGTTAGGAATATCTACCCCCGTCTCAATAATGCTTGTGCTGACCAGTACATCGTATTCTCCATCAAGAAAATCAAGGATCGTCTTCTCCAGCTCAGCTTCCGACATTTGGCCATGTCCGATACCTACTCTAGCCTCAGGAACAAGCATGGAAATTTGAGCGGCCATTTCTTGAATGCCCTGCACACGATTATACAGATAGTAGACTTGCCCCCCACGGGCTAATTCGCGCTCTACAGCTTCCCGAGTAAGTGTCTGACTATGCTCAACAACATAAGTCTGCACGGGAAAACGGTTCTCCGGCGGTGTCTCAATGACAGACAGATCACGCACTCCCAGCATCGACATATGCAGTGTACGAGGAATTGGCGTTGCTGTCAGGGTGAGAACATCTACATTCGTTTTTAACTTTTTCAATTTCTCTTTATGAGTCACGCCAAATCGTTGTTCCTCATCCACAATCAATAAACCGAGATCCTTAAATACAAGATCCTGAGACAACAAACGGTGGGTTCCAATAACCACATCGACCGTTCCTGCCCGAACGCCTTTAATCGTCTCATTCTGCTCCTTACGGCTGCGGAAACGACTTAAGACTTGAATATTAAGAGGATGATTAGCGAAGCGTTCCCGGAAGGTCTCATAATGCTGCTGAGCCAAGATCGTTGTCGGTACCAGCACAGCCACCTGTTTACCTTCAATCGCTGATTTAAAGGCTGCTCGTATAGCTACCTCCGTCTTCCCATAACCAACGTCTCCACAAAGGAGTCGGTCCATTGGACGGTTCTGTTCCATATCCTTCTTAATCTCTTCAATCGCTCGAAGCTGATCCCGAGTCTCCTCATAAGGGAACATCTCTTCAAATTCACGCTGTTCCTGTGTATCCTTCTCAAAACCATACCCTGCTGCACTTTGGCGTTCGGCATACAGTTTAATTAGATCATCAGCAATATCCTGAACGGAAGAACGAACCTTATTCGTTACCCGTGTCCATTCATTACCGCCTAATTTATATACTTTCGGCTCTTTATCTTCTGAACCGACATATTTCTGAATCAAGTCAATTTGCTCAATCGGAACCGAGAGCTTATCGCCACCCGCATATAAAATATGCATGTAGTCGCGATGAATACCGCTGACCTCCAGCGTACCGATCCCCATATACTTACCGATACCATGGTTCTGGTGAACAACATAATCACCAATTTTCAGCTCAGTATAACTCTTGATCCGTTCAGCATTATCTATCCCTTTAGAGATCTTCCGTGCCTTCCGCTGCTTCTGAGAGAACATCTCTCCTTCAGTGATAACGGCTAGATGAATAGAAGGCAGCTCAAAGCCTGAACCCAGGTTTCCTTGTACGATCGTTGGCTCATCAATACCATAGTCATAAAGGACTCTGCGTACACGTTCAATCCGTTCTTCACTGCTCGCAAGCATCATTACCTTTACACCAGACTTCTGCCAACGCTCCATTTCCGATTTAAGCACATTCATCTGACCATGGAAATCCTGCATCCCACGACTAATAAACCCAAGAATATTCTGTGGTTGAATGTGTGGCACCTGGCGCAAAAAGATCGACATAAACAGGCTTTGGAACGGACGTTTGTACATCACAACATCTGTCTCGACAGAGAGATCCAGATCCGGCAATGTTTTGCCGTTTTGCATCAGATGGAGGTTCCACTCCGATTCATCTCTTTCGAGCTGTTTTGCCGTTTCAAGCAGTCTTGTCGGCTCATCGAGAATAAGGATCGTATCCTGGGCCATGTAATCAAATAAATGAGAGCGTTCAGGGTATAAAAGACTGATATATTTATAGATTTCAGGAAAATAGGTTCCTTCGCGCAGCATTTCTAGCTCGCGTCCAATTTCTTCTTTTAGACGCAACTTAGCCTGCCGATCCGCCATTTTCTCAAGCTGTCGTTCCAGCATAACAGATGCTTCAGCAGAAGCGGATTCCTGGCGAAACCTGCTCGCAATGATCTCTTTAGCCGGTGTAATCTTCACACTTCGTACTTTATCAATAGAACGCTGATCCACTGGATCAAAAGTTCTGATGGAATCAACCTCATCATCAAACAACTCAACACGATATGCCAAAGGAGAAGTCATTGGATAAAAATCAATAATTCCACCTCTAACGCTCAGTTCACCGCGATTCTCAACCCGCTCTACTCTTTCATAACCCATTTCGATCATGGACATCAAGAATTCGTCCAGAGCAAGCGTTCCATCCTGAGAAACCGTAACCTGCGCCTCTGCCATAACCTCTGGTGCAGGGAGCAGTCTGCGCACTCCCGAGTAGGGAACTACAACAATACCTCGAAAGCCCTGAGCACATTTGGTCAGTACATCAATACGCTGGGCTAATGTCTCTGGACTTGAGACAGCAGCTTCCGCAGCCACAAGTTCATTAGCAGGATAGAGCAGAACTCGTTCCGGGGAAAGCGCTTCCTGTAAATCATCGGCCATTTTCTGAGCCGAAAACATATTATGAGTCACCACAAGCAAGGGACGAGCTGTCTCTTCATGCAGTGCTGCAAGCATGATCTGTCTAGCTGAACCTGTAAGCCCCGATATGAGCTGCTCTTTCATACCTGCAGCTACACCCTGGGTGATAGACTGGAAATCGGGATCCTTGGAAAAAGCTTCTATAATACCTTGTAACAACAGGCGCACCTCTCTTACTAAACAGGCTAACGGAAGTCAAAGCGACCGTCACCTATTATGATTGGAATCGAAAAGAAGCCTCAGCTGTAACGCCAAGGCTTGCGGATGACGATAGAGACAGGCGCTATCACCTACTGAAGCGGACTCGTCAGCAGGCTAAGCTCCGGATTATGCTCTAAAGCCTCCTTGCAATAGTCGCAAGTCACCTTTATCGTGATCTCACCTTCTGAATTATACGCTATTATATCTCTGCGCTCCGCAGGGGTCAAGGAATGAAGGCCCAACTGCATTTCTGTAACATCACTTCTATTAATGCTGCCTAGAGATGTCTTGCAGTGCCTACATACATAGTTTATTGCCATCTATATGCCTCCTGAAGGTACTATATACCTTCAGTATGTCCGGGGAGCTTCATCTTTAGCCTCATAACAACAGAGTTTACAGATCAACCATTGAATTTTGCCATCGTCTGTTCGAATGAATTCTTTAAGCTAAACTCCAGTGCATCACAAGTATTAAGGATCATCTGCTTCAGAGGATCCCCTTCTTTTTTAGGAAAAGAAGAGAGAACATAATCCACTATTGCAAAACCCGGTTCAGGACGAGAAATACCCATTCGTACCCGATTAAAGCTTTGTGTACCTACATGCTGAATGATCGATTTAATTCCGTTATGTCCACCAGCACTACCTTGATAACGCAAGCGAATTTTCCCAATTTCGGTATCCAGATCATCGTAGACGACGATCATATCTTCTAGTTTAACTTTGTAATAATCCATATAAGCTCGAACAGCCTCACCGGACAAATTCATAAAGGTCATCGGTTTAATCAATACGGTTTTGACTCCCCCGATAACGCCTTCACCGATCACAGATTTACATTTGCTTTGGTTGAAAGAAATCCCGTTCTGAGCCGCAAGCTCATCCAATGCCATAAAACCAACATTATGCCTGGTTTTCGCGTATTGTGTTCCCGGATTTCCCAATCCGACAATCCATTTCATTATCGAACCTTTCCTTTCCATGCGGGCTCTCCGGCAAGAGAAGTCCGTTTTTGGTACAATAGATCTTATCTGCATACTCTTAAGCAACCAGAGCGAAATTATACTCCGAAGACAGGTGATAACCTATGCAACATCAAGGTGGAATCTTAACACATCAGCGCGATTTTCAGTACCATATCCAATATGCTGTGCCTGTGGAAATATACAGAGGCGACGTGCACATTGACATTGGTGTATTGACAGCAGTGGACGAAGGATTCGTGGAGCTGCAAGGGACACTCTATAACCGCAGCATATTCACCTTCGTCTCCCGCGCCGGGTATTGAAGCCAGCGCTTCTACCTGCATCACGCCGATAAGGGTTACATCTCCGAGAACGGAGGTGTAACCCTTTTTTACAAATATAAGAAAGTATAAGCTTCACATTATACTATATGTCTTATATTTCTCGCTTAAACGCTTACCGACCTTATAAGGACGGTAGAGCATTTATGCTTGTATTTATTGATTATATTTATTCAATTTCAAACAATTTACTAATCGACAACTCTTCATGAACGCGGATAATTGCCTCACCCATAAGTGGAGCCACGGACAACACTTTGAGTTTAGAAGTTGGGTTCGCGCTGCGAATTGGAATCGTATCTGTCACGATAATCTCTTTAATTGGAGAATTCTCCAGACGTTCATGTGCAGGACCAGACAATACCGGGTGTGTACAGCAAGCGTATACTTCTTTCACGCCGCCTTCCATCAAAGCATTAGCACCAAGTACAATAGTTCCGGCAGTATCGATAATATCATCGATCAGAATGGCTGTTTTACCTTCAATATTACCGATAATGTTCATGACTTCGCTGACATTCGGCTCTGGACGACGCTTGTCTATAATTGCAAGCGGAGCGTTCAGGAAGTCAGCAAGCTTTCTTGCACGTACTACACCGCCGTGATCTGGCGATACGACAACTGGGTTCTCGATTTGTTTGGAACGGAAATACTGAGCCAGGATGGGAACACCCAGCAAGTGATCCACTGGAATATCAAAGAATCCCTGAATCTGCATAGCATGGAGGTCCATCGTAATTACACGGTGAGCGCCGGCTTTTTCAATCAAATTTGCTACCAGCTTGGCCGTAATAGGGTCACGAGAACGAGCTTTCCGATCTTGACGAGCGTAACCATAGTAAGGGATAACCACATTGATGCTTTTTGCTGAGGCGCGTTTGAGTGCATCCACCATAACTAAAAGCTCCATTAGGTTGTCATTAACCGGGCCGCAGGTGGATTGAACAATATACACATGACAACCCCGAACGCTCTCTGACAGCTTGACCTGGATTTCTCCATCGCTAAAACTTGTAGTATGCGATTCACCCATCGGAATTCCGATGTAATCAGCGATTTGACTAGCAAGCTTTGGGTTGGAGTTACAGGTGAAAATCTTTAATTTGGAATCACAATAAGTCATAAAATTTAAACCCTCCGTGACGGAATTTAGCTTTCCAAAGGCGCCGGCGCGGAAATATAAGTCCGTCCGGCGCTTCTTAGCAACGCTTTACGATGGACTCGAGTGGTCTTTCTTCGCTTTTGCACGGGAACGGATCTTCTCTGCATATCCCGGTTTATTCTCCTGCCGCACTCTGGCAACAGCCAGATCGTTCTCTGAAACGGAACGCGTAATTGTCGAACCAGCTACAACAAAAGCCCCCTTGCCCACAGAAACCGGTGCAATAAGGTTAACGTTACTGCCGATAAAGGCATCGTCTTCAATTGTTGTCGTAAATTTATTATACCCGTCGTAGTTAACAGTAATCGCACCGCAACCGACGTTTACATTCTTACCCACAGATGCGTCGCCAATATAGCTAAGATGTGACACCTTAGAACCATCACCAATCGTAGCATTCTTGATCTCGACGAAATCTCCAACCTTCACTTCTTCTCCAAGTATAGAACCTGGACGTAAATAGGCAAAAGGCCCAACGGTAGTCCGTGCGCCAACTTGTGCTTGATTCAATACGGACTGCTTAATCGTCGCGTCATCCATGATCTGACAATCTTCGATTTCACTTGCCGGTCCGATCACACAGTTCTCACCGATTACAGTTTTACCCTTCAAGATGGTTCCTGGATAGATCGTTGTATCTGACCCAATGACTACATCTGCTCCGATATATGTGGAGGCAGGATCGATTATGGTTACGCCACCCAGCATATGTTTGCGGTTGATACGTTGACGCATAATACCTTCCGCATCAGATAAAGCTAAACGGTCATTAACACCAATAGACTCGTTAGCATCCTCAGTCTGGAATGCTAGAACAAGATCACCTTGCTCACGCAGAATACTGATAACATCTGTCAAATAATATTCCTGTTGATTATTGCTGTTAGTAACCTTCTCTAAAGCCGAAAATAACTTGATGTTATCAAAGCAATAAATTCCTGTGTTGATTTCATGAATAGCTGCCTGTTCGGCATTACAATCTTTCTGTTCTACGATCTTCATTAAGCCGCCATCTTCACTACGTATAATCCGTCCTAATCCAGATGGATCATCCATTACTGCGGTTAATACAGTCGCTGCCGCCTGACGCTCCTCATGCAGAGCCATCAATCCTATCAGCGTCTCCGATGTAATAAGCGGAGTGTCACCATAAGCAACAATCGTCGTTCCTTCTTCGCCACCGAGCAAATCCTTAGCTTGTTTGACAGCGTGACCCGTACCGAGCTGAGTTTCCTGCAGCACGTATTCCGCACTTTGCCCTACATAGGCCTTAACCTTCTCTGCGCCATGCCCAACAACAACAACGGTGCGCTGGCATCCGGTCGCTTCTACTGTATCAAGCACGTGCCCTACCATTGGCTTACCGCAAACGGGGTGCAGCACCTTATATAATTTAGATTTCATTCGCTTGCCTTGACCTGCGGCAAGAACTACAGCCATTCTTTTCAAGAATGCCAACCTCCTACTCTTGAACTCACTACTGAATATATCTCATTCCGGGCAAAAAGAAAAGAGAACCATGAAGTCATGGTTCTCTTTTCTATAAACCCCATGTTAGAAAAGCATTTATCGCTGCCTTTCGAAGATGTCGTCAAATCCTTCACTAGCGCTAGCTTTTCTTGCAAGATCAAGCTGCTTAAGTCATGAAGTATATTCGGTATGATCTTATCAAAAACGGCGGATCCTACGCCACCCAAAAGGTAGCCGTCTTCCGAGGTAGCCTAAGCTCCCTCTTCAATAACTTCTTCTTCTTCTTCAGTAGCGGCGCGATCGTACTCGGCCAGAACCGCGGATTGAATCTTCTCGCGTGTTCCCGAAGAGATCGGGTGAGCGATATCGCGGAATTCGCCATCCGGTGTACGCTTGCTGGGCATTGCAACAAACATCCCGTTATTACCATCGATGACGCGAATGTCATGAACAACAAACTCGTTATCGATTGTAATGGATGCGATTGCTTTCATTCTCCCCTCAGAGTTAACGCGGCGGAGTCTGACATCCGTAATTTGCATGTGTGTGTTCACCACCTTTTTCCATCAGAGACTTGGTGTATAATTCCACACAGCAAAGCGAATTCCTTCTTTTTGATTCCATAAAATACCTAAAAAAGAAATATATTTTTTAGGATTTGTTGTTTTCGACACGCATCGGGTCATTTTCTTAATATCTCTTACGTTTTCGACAATTTCCACGCTTTTTGAAAACAAAGAAATACCAATCTATCAAGAGGAAAAGTAGTTGCCCGGATGCGCGGAAATCCGCCGCTCTTTCGAGTCTACCTCGCTGAGCTTCACTAAAGAAACATAGTCATGCAACAGACGCTCTTCCGTCTCTACTGCGCCTGATTCGACCAATACACCCACTCCAGCAACTTCGGCATTGAACTCACCGAGTAAATCAACCATCCCTCGAACGGTTCCGCCTGCCTTCATGAAGTCATCTACAATGAGTACCCGCGATTTCTCCTTGAGTGCTCGTCTAGAAAGAGACATGGTGTGTATGCTCTTATGTGATCCAGATACATAATTAATGCTTACTGCTGAACCTTCTGTAACCTGATGGTCACGTCGTACCAGCACTACTGGCAAGCCGAGCTGCGCTGCCGTTGCATAGGCTAGCGGAATCCCTTTAGTTTCTACTGTCATCACCACATCGATTTCCGATCCATAAAAGGCCGTTGCGATGATCTTCCCCGCTTGCTCCATCAAAGATGGCAGTCCAAGCAGGTCCGACATATACAAGTAACCACCAGGCAGTATCCGATCTGTCTGTTCCAACTGCACACATAAACGTTTAACAAAAGAGAGCGCCATTTCTTTAGGCATCACAGGAATATAACGTACTCCACCTGCTGCACCGGCCAAGGTCTGAAGCTCACCAATGCCCTCACCTTCAAATACTTCTTTTATGATCGCCAAATCTTCACTGATGGAGGACTTAGCCGCTCCATACCGATCGGCAAATATAGACAGCGGCAGTAGGTCATGTGGCCGCTCAAGTAAAAACTGAGTCATGTCTACCAAACGTTGGCTTCTTTTTAATTTCTTCACGGAATGCTCCTCGCCAAAACCGAATATTTTATGAAAAATATATCACTTTTGTACGGGTTTACACAAGAGAAGCATACTAATTGAGTGATCTCACTGCATAGACTTCCTTGCAGAACCCACGCAGTCCATTATAAATTCTTGCTACTTTAGACTGCTTGGACACTAAACCGAATACAGTAGGTCCGCTGCCGGACATTAACACTCCGTCTGCTCCGAGCTTAACCATCGCCTCTTTGAGCTGCTGGACCTCTGGATGAAGCTTTAGGGTAACATCCTCAAGCACATTGCCTAAATGATTACATACGCCCCCAAAATCTCCAGCTTCGATCGCATCCTGCATCCTTCTAGCCGAAGGATGCACAGCTATATTATTGCTCCGAACACGTCCGTATATTTCCGCTGTCGATACATTGATAGGTGGCTTAGCCAAAACTACCCAGCATTGCGGAGGGTTCTTAATCGGCGTCAGCTTCTCGCCACGACCTGTTGCCAAGGCAGTACCACCTGTAACACAGAAAGGCACATCTGAGCCAAGCTCAGCGCCAAGCTCCTGCAGCTCCTGCGCAGGTATTCCTAGGCGCCACAGTCGGTTCAGGCCACGTAACGTAGCCGCTGCATCGCTGCTGCCGCCAGCCAGGCCAGCTGCAACCGGTATTCTTTTATCCAGATGGATATGTACACCACTCTTCACGTTATAACGCTCTTTAATAAGCCTAGCCGCTTGAAAGGCCAGGTTCTTCTCATCTAGAGGAATATAACCCGCTTGACTTGATATTATAATAGTATCCCTTGGCAGCTCAGACAGCTCTAAACGGTCTGCTAGATCTACCATGGTCATAATCATCTCCACCTCATGAAAACCGTCAGCACGCTTGTGCAGCACATCCAGCATCAAATTGATTTTAGCTGGTGCCTTCTCATACATTTTCAAGGCGTTCACCCACCTTCAGCTTTTCCCGTAAAAACAACTTAACATATTATATGAAAAACTTCTAATGAAGTCCAATAATAAAAGGGTGTCGCCAGTTGGACGCACCCTTTTTCGTTAAATAATTGTTCACACGCTAAAGATTAAGATTTCCGCGCGGCCTCTTCAGCGAGCTGAATCGCTCTTTTTACCATATTGCCGGCATCCTTCGCCCGTATTCCTCCCCAGCCTTCACGTTCCACAGTTTCGTAAAAACCAAGCTCCTTGGCTAACTCTGTCTTTAGTTCTTCCGACATCATGCCTCGTTTTCTGCGGCTCATTACGGAATTCCTCCCTTATGAAAGATAATGATAAACCGATTGCTCAATTAGTATGCTTGCTAAGAACAAGGATCATTCACTGAATGTTTATCTGCAAATAAAAAACAGCCCCCAAAGGAAGCTGCCCGTGAAACATTAAGCTTTAATATACATAATCCGCATCTGCCCATCATCTTCACATACTGTAATTTCCACAGATTCAGTAAGGATATCGGCATAGCTATAGGAGACTCGCTTGAATGTTTGCTGCTCCTGATCCAGTTTGACAATAAATACAGAAGGGTACGTTTCTTCCAGGACACCGGTGCGTTCTACGGTTTTACGACGACCTCCGTTTGCACGCAACGTGATCTTATGACCGACGTGAGCTTCGAGACTGCGTTTGATTTCCAACAGCGCGTTATTAGCCATTGCCTGACGACCACCTCTTTTCTTGTCCATTATACAACTTCCCCAGGTGTTTGTCAAAGCAAATAAATAATTATAGATGATGAATATTTGGTTGTCAACGGAATTTTTTTGCGGAGAATCAGAGGCGAACTAATATCCTTGTTATCTGTAATAGGTTCAGCACAAAGCAAGAAAAATAACATTGTAGATTTTTAAAGATAACTACCATTTCACGCAAAAAAAGGGTTAAGCTCATCGCTCACCCTTTCTTCGCGTTACTCTATTCGGCCACTCCAAATTACCTATTAGCTTTGAAAAATATGATCAGTGCATGTCGATTAAATTGCGGAAGGTGTCACTTTTAGTTCTGACAGGTTCTGCAGACGCGGCATCCCAATACGGAAGCTGCCACGGGTCTCAATACCGCCGATTCCCTGATTACCACTAATGGTGTTGTTCAAAACCTCACTCAGATTCACCGTATCCCTAATGGGCGTGAACGACGATTTTGCCGCTACATAAACTGGGTCTAAGGCATGGATCAATATCCGTCCAGGAGAACTGGCGAAATTGGCCCCTGCCCCCAGCAGTGCTTCAAAATGTGACTGACAAGCACCTGCAACAATCGTCAACGCATCAAAATTTCGCTCATAGTCCCTAGCCACCCTAATAGCAGCTACGAAGTTTTGCGAATTTTTATAGCTGCTCAGACTGTGAAGATCGTAAGTATGCTGTTGCTTCAGCACCCCGTCATGACCGGTAATCACCACAATGTCTGGACGCACGCGGGGCAGCAGCCGGTATAAAGTGTCAGCCATTGCGGACTCATGAACATGATGACCTTCAGCAGGGATCCGCAATTGTTCGTATAAGCTAAGGCTCTTATTCAAATACGCTGGATCGCCATCCAGATGCAGTACTTTCCCCGGTACTTCAAAATAAGCAGCTTCCTTAGGCGATGGAGCCCATGCGCCTTCTGATAGAGCGCTCCCGCTCCGCTGACTTTGCTCCTGTCGGTCTTTCCGCAGCTGTGTCAGTGATTCATTCGCTTTAATCTGTGCCTGCTGTCCTCGTTCCGTAATCCGGGTAGGAGGCACTTGAACCAAGTCATTCAGAGGAGAATCCGCCAACAGACGGAAATCTGTGCCTTTGATGACCGCTCTGTCCTGCACAATATGATCTACACGAAAAGTCAAATCTCCGCCATAAGATTTACGAACGACCAAGTCTCCTAAATTCATTACAACCACCACCTCTACCCCATCGTATGGGCAAAGGCCTCAGTTGGTTCATAACTAGCTATGTTTTTAGCTTATTCAATTCCAGCAGCCAACAGAACACCGCTCAATCGGGCGTATTCTTCTAGACTTAACGTTTCTCCACGACGGGTTGGTTCAATCCCAGCTTCTGCGAGTAAAGCCTCCAGACGCTCACGTCCCTCTCCAGGGAAGTAACGAGCCTTGAGATTGTTAGCAATCGTCTTACGGCGCTGTGTGAAAGAAGCTTGGACGACCTCAAAGAAGTGCTTCTCACTCTCAACTTCTACCGGTGGACGCTCTCTTACCTTTAGACGGATTACAGCGGACTCCACATTAGGTTGAGGAATGAACACCGTACGCGGCACAATGCAGACGAGCTCAGGCTCGCTGTAGTACTGCACGGCAATGCTAAGGCTCCCATATTCCTTTCCTCCCGGAGAAGCAGCCATACGCTCCGCAACCTCTTTCTGAATCATTACAACGATGTTATCAAGTGGAAGCTTCTCTTCGAGCAGCTTCATCAGAATCGGAGTAGTCACATAATACGGCAGATTGGCAACTACGCTTACCTTGTTCACGGATGCAAAATCTTCTTTGAACAACTCCTGCAGATTTACATTCAGAACATCATCATTACGAACCTTAACATGCGGATAAGGGGAAAGTACGTCTCTTAAAATAGGAATCAATCTACGGTCGATCTCCACAGCGGTTACCGCTCCAGATGTTAGCGCCAAACGTTCTGTCAGCGCCCCAATGCCGGGACCGATCTCCAATGCCCCAGAGCCACTATCTAGCCCGGCAGCGTCTACAATCTTGTCCAATATATTTTGATCAATCAAAAAATTCTGTCCTAAGCTCTTCTTGAACTTGAATCCATAACGTTGAATAATTTCTTTCGTCCGTTTTGGAGTTGAAATTTCCTCTCTACCACTCATGAAGTAATGCCCCCCTGATCAATTTGGGCGAGAGCTCCGGCAAATTCCTCCCGCGTAATTCCAAACATCGCCAGCCGCTTGTACAGCTGCTTGCCATTACAATATCCGATTCCAAGCAAATTACCAAGTGCCATACGTCTTTCAGCTGCCCGAGGGTGTACAAGCATTCCAGCGGCCATTAGATCATCAAGTCCGATTAAAGCAGGTGCTCCTTCAAAAGAGGTATGTACATTCCGCAGCGCATGACGAATCGCCTCTGGAGAAGCGTTCTCCACACCGATATCTCCTTTGCGGGTTGCGTCCTTCTCCGGAATGAAGGCATGCTTGCAGCCCGGCACCTTTGCAGACACAATCTTGCGGATTCGTTCACCGGCGTGATCCGGGTCCGTAAGAATAATCACCCCTCTACGCTCCATAGCAAGCGCGATCTTCGCAATTACGGTCCGGTCTACAGCCGAGCCCCCTGTTTCGATCGTATCTGCTTCTACAGCGCGTTTAACAGCGACGGTATCACTCTTACCTTCGACGACAATTAGTTCCTTAATCATATCTCTGACTCCTTCCAAAAAAAGCAAAAAAGAAGAGGTTTCGCTCCTCTTCTTTTGGTTAAAGAATGTATAAGTGATGAGCGGTTGCTCTGCGATCAACGAAATGATCATCTGGCGTTCCTTAACGGTTATCATCACTATAGCTTATCAAAGAATAATTTGCAAAAGCTTCAGCCTAGTTTAACTCCGGCTTCACAGGTCCAATCACATAAACGGTTCGTGATTTACGACCGAAATTACGAACATGGCTCAGTGAATCGTAGTAGACATCTACTTTATTGCCCTTAATGGCACCGCCAGTATCTTCTGCTCGGCGGAATCCAAGTCCCTCGATATATACCCACCAGCCAATAGGAATTACATTCGGATCTACAGCAATTGTGCGACCTTCCGTTACGCGTGTTCCGGAAGCCGTTTTGGTACCTATACCTGCCTCTTCTGACGAATAAGCTGTCATGGAGACATTCTTAATCATCTTCTTGTACTCAAAGTCTACGCCAGCCTTGCTTGTGACGTTATTAGTCTTGGCGCTAACTTTAGCCGTTTTTGAAGTGGTGTTTGATTTGGAAGTTGTTGTAGTCTTAGCTACAGCCGGCTTAGGAAGTGCTTTGGTACCAACGGCAATAATCTTATCTTTCGTTACCGTTTGTACTTCCTTACCAATCATGCGCATAGAGGCCAGTTCTCCGTCTTGGTAGATCTTTTCAATATGCTGAATCATGACGCCTGGTTTGCCTGCCTGTGCCACTCTAACTGTTCCCACAGTAAGGGAGGGGTCTGCTGTCTTGATGACTCTGAAGGGTAAGTTAGTTGTTCGCTGTACGGTCTGTTTGTTGATGCGAACAATCTTAACCTCCATGTTTGCAGAAATGGTGGTGTCTAACGAAGGGAAAATCTTATCATGACCTTCTAGGGTAATGCCCATTTTCTCAATTGCTTTACCAATTGTATCCTCGGTCGTATATAACGTTTTTGTTGCTCCATCCGCAGTAAGACTAATTTTCTGCGCACGATTGATAACGACACGGTCACCGTCTTTTATTTCATCACTCAGACCTAAAGATAGTTCATCATGCGGCTGTAGCGAAATTTGCTCTTTCTCCAACACATCACCAAGAAGCGCTTCCCGCGTTTCAAGCGTCTGTGTTTGCCCGTCTATTACTAAAAATAATTGTTTGTTACTTTGACCGTGTACGTACAGCAGAATAAGTAACGCGATAGCGACTGAAATCACGCCTGCAAGTAAAAGTACGCGAGTATTTACTTGCTCCCACCGTAATGCGAAAGACCTGCTGGATGACTGCGAATCATGGGATACTTCTGGTTGGAATACGCCCATTCTCTCCATCCTCCTTACATAGCCCCGTCGTCAATTGTATATCATGAGGACTGAATTCCTTTGACGAAACTATTTGAGATTGTCACAGGACACGCACGTAATAACTTAGCGTCTCCTGCTCATGGATCGCCTGCTCGGCACAGCTACTCCCACCCCTGTTATATAACAGTATGTGGGTAACATTCTATTTATTCAAAAATAAAAAAGCCTAAAAAGAGTTCAACTGAGGACTCTTTCGTGGCTTCTCCAATATCAGAATAGAGAATGCTTGTGCACGAGGTTGCCTCTCTTACTTGCGCTTACGGGGTTAGCTGTCGGGTTCGGACGAAAGAGAGACGCCCTATTTCAGGTCACCCGCTCATGGCGGTTGCCCTTAAATTCACCCCAAAGACCACGTGAAGAAATCAAATACTGTCCTACGGCACGTCTAAACCGTATTTTAAATACAGGCATGCGGCAGGTCAATATTGGTTCCCCCGTTCTCCATACGGAGACTCAGCGAGACGATCCATGAATATATGGCTGTCACTGTAACACAGCTCACATCACTGAAAAGATGATATCCTGTTTTGATGCATGTTGTAAAGGACGATTCAACCACGTTTAAGCAAAAATATGGTTAAAATATTGTAATATTCAGCCGTTTTTATATTAAAAAAGTTTAATATATCGGCCATTCTCTATTTTTCGCCTGTTTTTCTCCCGTTTTCACTCAATCCCAAATCGTTCCAGTGCGTTCGCATACGTTATTTTAGCCAATTTTTCCCATGTTAACCCTTTAATTTCAGCTGCTGCCTCTGCTACCAGCTTCACATGAGCGCTCTCATTTCGCTTTCCGCGGAAGGGGTGCGGAGTCAAATATGGAGCATCGGTTTCGATCAATAATCGGTCTAGAGGGGTCTGCGCAAGTACTTCTTTTGGAACTCTTGCATTTTTGAACGTAATAGGTCCTCCAAAGGATAAATGAAAACCAAGATTCAAGCACATCTTAGCTGTTTCCCAGCTTCCAGAGAACGAGTGCATTACGCCTCCAACCTCATTTGCTTTTTCCTCCCGTAAAATCCGTACAACATCCTCATGGGCATCACGATCATGAATACAAATCGGCATATTCAGTTCGCGGGCTAGTCCAATTTGCTTGCGAAAAACTTCATGCTGCACATCCTTGGGAGAAGTATCCCAGTAATAATCCAGTCCGATTTCACCGATCGCCACCACTTTCTTATGACTGCATAGAGAAGCGATCCAATCGAGATCTCCATCTTTCATATCAATCGCATCCTGAGGATGCCAACCCACTGCCGCATAAATATAATCGTAAGATTCCGCCAGCTTCATCGTTGAGGGAATCGTCTCCCGATTAAATCCGATATTAATCATCTTGCTGACTCCTGCTTCTACAGCACGAGCGATAACTTCTTCGCGATCCTCGTCGAATTGAGGCGCATCCAGATGCGTATGTGTGTCAAACAGATACATTTTAACCTTCACTCCTTGTCAAAAATGCTATATTTTTTTGTATTATTTTGCAAAAATCTCTGCGATAGAAGAAGGCAATCGTGTAAGCACTTTTCTCAACTTATCCTGAGGAAAATAAAGATGATATCTGCCACGGTGAATGCCGCTAATAGAACGTACAATATCGGATACCTCTGAAATTTCCCGCAGATGATCATGCCGATCAAGCAGCAGAATTTGTTTATTGTCAAAAGCTTCTCCCGGACGGAACACATCATAGGGCAGATCTGTCGGAAAATCAATCTCCAAATCATATTCTGGGTGAAGACCCGCTGCCGCAAAACTGCTGCGAATTTCAGTAATCATATCTGTATCGAGATTCTCCATCTCAACGTATTTATACAGTTTACGATGAATAAAACGGGTGCACAAGTCGCTTAGTAGCTCATCTTTTTCAAGCGTCCACTGCATAAAAGCCGTCTGTACCAGTGCTTCATCCAGCATTAAATATTGCTTTACTGTCACCTCACCACGGAATAAATCCTCCAGCGGTTTAATCATGAAACTAAAATTGTACCCCTCTTGGAAAAGCTCCTTGGCTCTACGGAAAATTTGTCGCAAAATAATCTCTGAGCTACGTGTCACCGGATGAAAATACACTTGCCAGTACATTTGATAACGCGACATTAAATAATCTTCAATGGCATGCATTCCCGATTCTTTTACAACAACTCGACCATTATAAGGACGCAGCATTCTTAAAATCCGATCAATGTCGATCGTTCCATAGTTTACACCTGTATAGTACGCATCACGCAGCAAATAATCCATGCGATCAGCATCTAGCGGACTTGAAACCAGATTTACAACAATTTCATGCTCATAAGTTTTAGCGATTACTGAGGCTACTTTACGAGGAAAATCCTCCTCCACATCACGCAAGATCTCAGTAATCTCTGTGTCCTCCAGAATAATTCGACAAGTCCAATCCTCATGATTCATTTCAAAAGCTTCTTCTATAGAATGGGAAAATGGACCATGCCCTAGATCGTGCAGCAAAGCCGCACACAAGGTGAGCAGACTTTCTTCAGGAATCCAATCCTTATAACCGCTTCGTTCAAATTGCGAAATAATTCTACGTGTAATTTCGTATACCCCTAGAGAATGAGAAAACCGACTATGCTCTGCGCCATGAAAGGTGAGATACGAGGTACCCAGCTGGCGTATCCGGCGTAAACGCTGAAATTCCTTTGTATTTATTAGTCGCCAAATAATAGTATCCTGCACGTGGATATAATTGTGAACCGGATCTTTGAAAACCTTTTCTTCTGTGAGCGGCTGCTTCATGAGATCAACTCCTTTATTAAATTTAATATGATTTTAACCAATATAAGTATATAATAAGTAATTATGTCGTACTTTGTCGAATGATGACGTTTTTAGTCTTGGTAAATCGACAAAGTTTATTTTTACTTTTTTTTTAGAATTCGCAATTGGTATAGGCAATTCAAAGTTTTAGTGAAAAAGTTCTTAATTCAACCTATGAAAAAAGGTTGACTGTTTTGGGAATCGTTGGTATTATGAATATCATAAAACAGTGAACAATGTCGAATAATGACGTTTTTGGAACATTGAGAGGAGTAACGATTGGTATGATGAAATCAACAGGAATTGTAAGAAAAGTAGACGAACTTGGACGGGTAGTTATTCCCATCGAATTGCGCCGTACTCTTGGCATTGGTGAAAAAGACGCACTTGAAATTTACGTTGATGGTGAACGCATTATGCTTAAAAAATATGAGCCTGCCTGCATTTTCTGCGGCAACGCTGAGAACGTAACTTACTTCAAAGGAAAAATAGTTTGTCATGAATGCATTTCTACTATCCCTACCCCTGTGACAAACTAAAATAAATAGTATATAATAGAACTAATCAAATTGTTAATTCTAACCTTTTCATATCTCCTTGACCTCCCGTGACCGCGGGAGGTATTTTTTTTCTGCAATTACCTGTGTTTCCCGCCCCAAAAGGTGTCTAAAGGATTTACTCCCCCCCATGACACCTATTAACGATGGGTAATACGGTGAGAGCATGAAGTAAAACGAGTTTTTACCATGATCTGGTCTATAATGGGCTTCCTTTTGGGAACCACCTTCAGGCTAGAATCTCGTCAGCTTCGTAATACCCCTCCGCACCTTGTTAACCTCTTAGAATTAGAATCCGTCAATAACACTTACTGCTGCTCCGCTTTATCCAGAAGTGCGTTATAAATATCCCGCTTTGACACACCACGATCAGAGGCTGCTTTTTTCATAGCTTCTTTACGCGGCATGTCTGCTGCTTCGTAATGAGCAACATGTTCTTCAATACTTAACTGGCGCCACCAAGCCGATTCCGCCATTTCAGCATCTTCCTTGCTCTCGCCTTCAACGACGATAACATACTCACCAAGCGGTGGATGTTCAGCGAGCCAATCCGTACATTCCTCGATCGTCCCCCGTAGAAACTCCTCATATCTCTTCGTCAGTTCACGAGCAAGCACAATTCGCCGATTACCAAATGCTTCATGGAGATGAGCCAGTGTCTTCACCACGCGATGTGGAGATTCGTAGAACAGTATAGTCCCTTGCGCCGAACGAAGTGGACTTAAAACCGCACGGATATCTTTACGTTCTCGAGGTAAGAAGCCGATAAAGGTGAAAGTAGTCGTAGGCAGACCAGAGGCAATTAATGCTGACAAAGCTGCGTTAGCTCCAGGTATAGGAATTACTGGTATACCGTGACTTATGGCAAGGCCTACAAGGTCTGCACCAGGGTCGGAAATGGCTGGTAAACCGGCATCGCTGACGAGTGCCAAATTTTTTCCTTCTATTATATAGCGGATAAGTTCAGGTCCACTGGCAGCCTTATTATGCTCATGATAACTGAACAGCATAGAGGGTGTAATTTCAAAATGACTCAACAATTTTCGGGTTTGTCTTGTATCCTCAGCTGCAATAATATCGCATTCCTGCAAAGTACGAACAGCACGATAAGTCATATCCTCTAAATTACCGATGGGTGTTGCCACCAAAAAGAGTGAACCGGTTGATTCCTGCTTATGTGTATTGTTATTGTTCTGAAAACTGCTTTGGCATGATATCGTCATGATTTACCCTCTTTAGCACCATAGTAGATGTCCATAATTTCTGGACAGTATTGATTGTCCTCATTATATACAATGAGTGGTGGATGTAAACGAACCTCCGGCTTACCATCACGTATCGCTTCGATTAATACCATGTTAGCCTCCAGATGCGCACGTGGATGTACAAAGCGGATAATTTTGGGCTCGAGCCTATATTTTCTCATCAAACTAATAATATCGACCAATCGTTGTGGCTTGTGAACCATACTTACCTTTCCTCCGGTGCGAACCAGTCTCACACAGGCTTGAATAACCTCCTCCAGTGTACATCCGATTTCATGACGAGCCATAGCCTGATGAGTGTTCAGCTTGAGGTCACTGCCGTTAAGCGGCATATAAGGAGGATTGACTGTTATTGCATCATATACGCCATGTCCTGCTACTTTATATAACTCACGTAAATCGCCTTCATGGATCACAACCTGATCCTGTAGCCCATTTAGAGCCACGCTACGTCGAGCCATATCCGCTAAACGGGGCTGAATTTCAATCCCTTCTATAGAAGCTTTAGTTCGGGTCGTCATCAAAATAGGAATTACACCATTTCCAGTACAAAGATCCAGGACTCTCCCACGGGGCGGAACGCTGGCGAAACGGGCAAGCAGTACAGCATCCATAGAAAAGCTGAATACTTCATCACTTTGAATAATTCGCAAGTCATGCGTTAATAAATCATCCACCCGCTCCGTCGGCAGCAAAGGAACAGATATATCGTTAAAAGAATTTGTCATGTAGTAATCTCCTAAAATTTTTGTTGAGCTAAAATCTCTGTGCATAATCATCGAAACAAGACTATCTTCATTCAGCTGAAATTCAAAAAAAACCGTAGGATCAATCTCCTACGGCTGGATATCCTCATTTATTAAGAAAAGAAAGACAGAACAGACAATCACCTTCCGTGCGTAAATGTCCAAAATAAACATTACAGATGTGAAAGCCTTCATGGTAAAGCCGGGCCAAGTTGTCATAACCTTCCCCGACAACCTCTTCTGTTCCCTCTCCGGCAGCTAAAAGAGCTTCCGCCTCCGCAGAATCTACGGTAGGATCCAAAGGTGCATCCCGCTTTAAAATTTTGCGAAGCTGTTCATTTTCCAGAGTTAACCTCTGATTCGCTTCCATCAGTTCTTTTACCGTCTGTTTCCATTCTCCAAGATTGGCGCGCATCGTTTCCATCTGTGCTTCCATATCCTGCATGTGTGCAAATATATTTTTCTTCTCCAAGTTTCCACCCCGAAAGTAACCTTATAATGGTTTACTTGACGACAACATCATCCATTGGAAGTTCCTTAACTTTGCCCACTTCA
Source organism: Paenibacillus sp. VTT E-133291 (assembly GCF_002264395.1). Classification (GTDB taxonomy): domain Bacteria; phylum Bacillota; class Bacilli; order Paenibacillales; family Paenibacillaceae; genus Paenibacillus_AQ; species Paenibacillus_AQ nitricinens. Next base: position 7,010 of record NZ_NFVA01000040.1, on the reverse strand, counting down.
AACAACTGTACATGAACCGTACGGCTTCCGGCATTAAGTCCTACTACTTTGCCATCACCCAATGAGGTCACGACAATCTTGCCGACCGCTGGCATTTCTTCCTTCACACTCTCATAATTGTCATGCTCAAATTTCAAACAACACATCAGACGTCCACAAAGTCCTGAAATCTTCGTCGGATTAAGTGACAGGTTCTGATCCTTCGCCATTTTAATGGATACGGGTTCAAAATCCCCTAACCAAGATGAACAACAAAGTACTCGCCCACAAGGTCCAAGTCCACCTAGCATTTTAGCCTCATCACGCACCCCAATTTGCCGTAGCTCAATGCGGGTCCGGAAAATACTTGCTAGATCTTTAACCAATTCTCTAAAGTCGACCCGTCCTTCGGCCGTAAAGTAAAATATAATCTTATTACGGTCAAAAGTAAACTCTACATCGACGAGCTTCATTTTGAGACCATGGTCGCGTATTTTATTTAAACAGGTGGTAAAAGCCTCTTTAGCGGCCCCTTTGTTCTCTTCAACTACGCGTGCGTCGGTTTCTCCGGCAATACGCATCACTTTTTTGAGGGGCAAAACTACGTCGGATTCTTCCACCTCTTTTTTACCTACGACAACTTTACCGTATTCAACCCCACGTGCTGTCTCCACAATAACATATTGATCCCGTTCAATCGGAAAATCAAGTGGATCAAAATAATATATTTTACCCGCTTTTTTAAAACGGACACCTACTACGCTGTACAAAAATTAACCCCCTTGTTTGCCGGTAAAAGGAACCTATGGGCATGTCCGCTCCCTGATGATCCATGCTTGTCCTTCCTCGTCTGTTAAAACGATATTTCCAGGTAAAGCGACATCCGGAGGATATATCATAACTAATCCTTTAACTTTCCAGTCGGATTAAAAACTGCTCCAGACACAACTGGGCATTGGCATTGGATCGCAGCTTCTTCGAACTCTCTGCAGCAAATCCCATATAAGCCACCCATTGTTCCGCACTCCGCTCACGGGCATGCCTGGAAATAAAGTCTAACTGATCTATGAAAACGATACTCTCATGCTTACGATACAGGAAGTAAAGCATATCTTTAAACCACAGATGGAACATGCTGAAGAAGATATCCAAATGTTCAGCGAGTCCGGTCTTGAACAGCTTCTGCCCAGCAGTTGCTACAGCGGAGCTGCCCTTGCCTAAGGACTCCTTAGCTAATTGTAACATTACATTTCTCATTTCTGCAAACCAATTCTGTTCCAAAAGTTTCCTGCAACCATCAAATCCTGAACTAAGTGATACTGCACATCGAGCTAAGGGTATGGGAACGCCCTCACTTGCCAGAGCTTGGAGCATAATATCCGGGTTTAACGGACTAAATGGAATCCGCTGGGTCCGCGACTGAATGGTTGGCAATAAGGAACGGCTATTATCAGAAATTAAGATTCCAACAGCCGGAGCTGGTGGTTCCTCCAGAAATTTCAGCAGACTATTGGCAGCTTGTACCGTCATTTTGTCTGCTCCATCTATAATATATACTTTCGGATTCACACCCTCTGACCGATAGGAAAAGACGCGCTGCAGCTCACGGATTTGATCTATTTTAATACTTGCCCCATCTGGCTGCAGCAGTGACAAATCAGGGTGGTTTCCATGCTCTACTTTGCGGCACTCCAGGCATTCCCCACAGGCATCGTCCTTGCTCTGGGTACAAAATATAGCTTGGGCAAACATCAGCGCCGTTTTCATTTGTCCACTGCCTGCTGGCCCTGTAAATAAATAAGCATGACTCACAGCTTCTTTGCGCAAGGCATTTTGGAGTAGCCGCGTGGCGTTCTCCTGGCCTACTATATCATGAAAAGGCATAATTTCCTCCCAAAACTTTCAAACATAAACGCCTTCGGCGCCCTTATAAGGACGGTAAGTGTTTAATCAAGAAATATAAGGATAAAGTATTGTGTAAAGCATATACTTTCTTATATTTTAAAAAGAAAGGTTGATTAACAACCCGCGGATTTCTCCAACACGTCCCAACAAATCTATCCGGCCCTGCTCGCTATTCAGCAAATCATCTGCCATAGATAGCAAAGCCGAATCAATTTCCTCAAGCAGCTTGTAACGCTTGCCACGGCCACGCCGATCCCATCCGCGTGTTTCTTTCAGAGTAACGCCTCTTCGAGCCGTTTCTTCCAGAAACCTTTTGATCATCATCCGGTATATAGTGAGTTCACGAATCGTCATGGACTTAGATAAACGATCCCCTTGAGACTGTATCTCTTTGATCTGGCGATTTAGTTCGTCTTTGGTTTTCTGTTCACTTTGCTGCTGAAAAACATCAGAGAATGTTTTTTGCTGAACGGGTTTATTAGCCCCTTCTGCATTTGTCATTTCACTCTTCAAGGGCCTATACCCCGGATTGATCTTCAAAGGTTATCTACCGCCCTTTTTGTAAATGACTTGCTACTCTATATTATACTTAATAATGTTCAAAACGATCTACAGGAAGTACGAATACAGTAGCTCCACCGACTTGTACTTCGACAGGAAGTGGCAAATACGAATCCGTTGTTCCACTCATCGGTGTTACCGGAGTAACTAATTGCTCACGGACTTTACAGCTGTTTCGGATTACGGTTAATACAGATTCAATCTGACTGTCTTCTACCCCGATCATAAATGTCGTATTCCCTGCCCGTAGAAATCCACCTGTACTTGCAAGTTTAGTAGCACGGAAATTGGCTTTGACTAGCTCGCTGGACAACCGGTTACTGTCTTTATCCTGGATAATTGCAATGATCAACTTCATCTTCGCATTCCCTCCCAATAATTTTATGGTGTATTACTACTGAAAGCCCTCTCGTAGTAACCCTTACATCATAAGCACATGCCTAATTATATGTCACTTCTCTTAGTATATTAGACAAAACACCCTAAAAACCCTTTAATACTCTCTCTTCAAGAGTTCTCACAATATCTTGTTCTACCATATGGATCGGGCGATTAGCATCCAGAACTACTATTCTGTCCGGATTGTCCTGGATTAATAATTGATAGCCTTCACGAACCTTTTGATGAAAAGAAAGACTTTCCAGATCCAGGCGATTGATTTCCCGTTCTTCATTCGCTGCAATTCGTGACAACCCTATCTCTGGATCTACATCCAGATAAAAGGTTAGATCCGGCATCCGGTTCCCAATCGCAAAACGATTAATACTCCATACCTCATCCATTCCGAGCCCTCTCGCATGCCCTTGATAAACAAGGCTGCTGTCTACAAAGCGGTCACAGAGCACAGTGAGCCCTTCTCTAAGAGCCGGTTCAACGACTTCAGCGAGATGTTGGCTTCTTGCTGCAGCGTATAGCAATGCCTCTGTACGCGCATCCATAGCTGTATGGGAAGGATCAAGAATAATGGAGCGAATCTTCTCAGCAATCTCAACGCCACCCGGCTCACGTGTAATTCGATAAGGCATGGACCGGTTCTGTAAATAGGCTGCTACTCTACCTAGTACCGTTGTTTTTCCGGAGCCTTCGCCCCCTTCTAATGTTATAAAGAAACCTTCTTTTCCCACTTATGCTTCTCCGCCCTTCTTAATGTTATATACCTCAATACGCTGCAAGACCGGATCAGCACAAGCCTGAAATTTGGCGCCTCCTTTAGCTAAACCTGCCAGTCTTCTTTGGATCAGATCTGTGATCACTTCACCCGGATATAATATTGGGATGCCTGGTGGATAGGGAATAACCATCTCTGCCGCCACTCTATCCACACATTGTTTAAGATCAATGCTTTCAATCTCATTCGCTGACACCGGCTTCAATGAGAAGGGGACAGGATTTGAAATTTGCAAAGAATGGAAATTGTTCCACGTGGAAATATTGCGAGAACCTGATAAGTCGGGAGCGTTCAGTGATTCGTAAGGTTCCTCCGAATCTATTTCTCGCAGCGTCTGCAGCAGTTGATCTGCGTCTCCAGCCTTTGATCCAAGGCTGAACAACAGCACTACGTGCCGTTCGTCGCTCATCTCCGGCACGCAGCCCTTTGCTTCGAGCTTGTGCTGCAGCTCGAAGCCGCTCAGGACCCCGGTGGCGTCATAAATGACGACTTTAAAGGGGTCCTGTGTCACGTACGCCGCCAAAGAATCAGGCGGCGTATTCGGGTGCAGCGGCTTTGCCGGCTGCACTAGTCCGTAGCGCGGCAGCTCCGCGAGCCCGCGCCTCAGGACGTCCACGGCGGCCAGCCCCGCCGTGAAGGCATCATTGCCCCGGCTGTGCAACAGCCGCCGGGCAAGATCCAGCGACGCCATCATAGGATATGATGGGCTGGAGCTCTGCACCATAGCGAGCCGCTGCCGGAGCAGGGCGCGGTCGAGCCGCGGCCCCTGAACATGCAGCATAGCGCCCATGGTCATCGCTGTGAGCATCTTGTGCGTGGACTGCACGACACCGTCCGCGCCACAAGCAAGTGCCCCGGCTGGCAGCGCCGGGTGCTGCCCGTAATGCGCCCCGTGCGCCTCATCCACAAGCAGCGGTACACCGCTGTCGTGACAAATACGCGCGAGGGACGTAAGATCACTACCCATGCCATAATAATTCGGCATGGTAACAAGCACAGCTGCGGCTTCAGGATAGGCTGCAAGTGCAGCCTTAACAGCTTCTGCCGCCGGCGCAACTGCCAAACCGCTAAACGGGTCTATCTGCGGTTCCAGAAAAACAGCACGCACTCCGGCCAACATCAGTCCATGAATGACTGACTTATGCACATTGCGTTGAAGAATCATAATCATTCCAGGCTCGGGACAAGCGGTTAGAATAAGAGCCAGATTGCCTGCTGTACTCCCTCCAACCAGAAAAAAGCTTTCCTCTGCTCCAAAGCAATCTGCGGCTAGCTCTTGCGCTTCCTTGATAACTCCCTCAGGATGATGAAGATCATCCGTTCCGGAAATTTCCGTAACATCATACTTCATTACCTCATCTAAAAAGCCAGCGCCTTCAACGCCATCATATGCCTCTCCATTCTTATGACCTGGCACATGATATGATGTATTACCCATCATTCTATATTGTTCCAGCATTTCGTATATAGGCGCCCTACAACGTTGTAATTTATTCATATTAAATTCCTTCCCATAGGGTTCCTTCTATTTTAACGTAAATATTCGAAAACGCCTACGCTTCAGTGTAAAAGCAGCCCTTTGGACAACAAAACGGCTCCTCCCGCCTGAAGAACGAGGAAGCCGTGTATTGAATATTACTAATGCAGCCTTCGTATCTTTCATCCAGACCGCTCTCTTAATTGCATCATTTAACAGAGTTACTCTACTTAAGCATTCTTTTGCAATCCGATCTTCTTCATCCGGCCGATAAAAAAACGGTACTTGGCATCTTCAGCCTCGGTACGTATCATCTCTGCCTCACATTCCTCGCAAATAAAATGCGAGACAATCACAATACCTTCCTCTTTTACCTGTCCACAAATGATACAAGCTTGCCCGGTTTGCTGTTCCATAACCATCCCACCTTGACTCTTTTAAGAACAGTATGATACACCTTCTATCATTTTAAACCTTTTCATAGTTTTTTCATATCCTTTGTATCGTGCATTATATATATTCCGTTGCAGTTATATCGGTGAATTTCCGCCGCAGTTTAATAAAATACATCCAATCGCCGATATTAAGAACATACGAATTCACGAGGAGGTTAGACTATAATCTATGGAACCCACTACCAAAGGTGCAGCTACATTCTATCAATATAAACTAATTAAAAAAGTCAATCTAACGGTACGCCTGCTGCCTATTTATATTATGCTTCCCTTATTAGTCCTTGTGCTCGAAACCGTATTTCTTTCCTGGTGGAGCATTCTCTACATAATCATAGCAGCGCCTGTAGCCTTCTGGGTTCAATATGTCATTTCACGCTCAGTTCTTTTAATCTCAGGACACCCCATTTCAAAAAGATGGTCTGTCTCATTTAAACTGCCTTGGTTAGGGTTTATGCCTGATCAACACATTAGCTACCGTATATTCCGTAAAGTACAGCTACATAATTTCTATATCGGTCTTTGTATTGCAGCACTCTTTATTTTCTGGTCACCGCCAGCATTTACAGTATCACTGATCACTTGCCACTTATGGCTCCTACTGCCTCGTCTTTATACCCTGTTCAGACTGAATCGACAGGATCAGGGGGGTATGCTAAAATTCAATCCGACCGATGTATCCTATTACTCTCAATAAAGTGCATCAGTACAGCTCATATTATTTTCACTTATTAAAAAATAAACCGCCATCCTTAGGGATGGCGATTCTTTATTTTGTCTTAAGGCCTTTAATGGAGGTCTTCTTTTCTTTAGGAATCATCACTACAAAATAATCATCATGCACTGTTAAATGAACCGTTAACCCATCCTTCAGAAAAACACCCGAAGAATCACTATCATCATCTTCCTGTTCTGTCCATCCCCAGGCTTTAATAGCTTCCAAATAAGGATCCGGAATACCATTCTTCTCCTTTAATCCAGGTAAAGAATAACGTACATAATCCATAGCAACGTTAGTAGTAGTCTGGTCTGGTGAGTTTGCTTCATGCGGGACAGGAAAGCTTTTCTCAATGAGTGCACTCTCAAAAGTATCCCACTTAGGTTCTTTAGTCCCGCAGCTTGCCAGTATTAAAGTTAAAATACAAGAAATCATTATTAACTTAAATATTTTTAATTGTTTCATGCCTTAAATCCTCCCTACCTCTACAATGCATCTAAAGACACAAGAAAATTCAAAGTTAGAATTTATGAGTAGTTCCTTCGTATTAAAGATCTGCTAACTATTAGCACTTTTCTATTATACTTGTATCCACCGCAGCGTCGGTAACAAAAATGTCATTCCACAGTAACCTATACTAATGTTATTACTATCCTTAAATACTTGCATAATAAAAAAAGAAAAAAAGCCACTGCTGATATTATCAACAATGGCTTAATCTGCTTGGCAACGTCCTACTCTCCCAGGACC
>NZ_NFVA01000223.1 GCF_002264395.1 Paenibacillus sp. VTT E-133291 | reverse complement strand
TTCAGCCAAGTGACCGGAATTCTGAAGGACTTTATTAAGGTCTTTCACGCCTTCCATCGCTTTAGTGGCAAAATCTTGTACCCCATCGGCCACTTTTCCTACCTTTGTACCCTTAGTCACAGATAGCCCCGGTACCAATACAGAAGCAGCTGCACCCAGCATGGAAGCCTTTTCCTCCGGCGTTCCCTCATTAAAGTTATGATACATCTTCTTCGCTGCTTCTGCCAATACTTGTGGATGTTGCATGATATAAGATGCTGTATCTGCCATTTCCTGTGTCGTCTTCTCCGGGTCTATGACAAAATGGAACGTAAACGTCACTGTATCCACAACACCCATAACGGTTTCCTCGATAAGAGATCCTACAAATGCCCGCGTAACCGCATCCGCTTGTACCACTTTTTTCCGCCATTCGGTCATTCCGTAGGTTGATTCCAACCACAAATAATATGCCGATAACGAATTGGTCTCGTTAGGTTTTAATACATGCGCATTAAAATAGTTGAGTGTTATCTCATTCTTATTGTTATATGCGGTAATCGGTGTCCCATCTGGAAGCTCCATCGGCGGAATATTCAGTCGTTCCCCTACGAGTTGGCGCTTAGCCCAGGCTCCCTGATCTCCTGGTTCCATCGCCATTCGGAGCATCAGCAGATACGATTCATTCTGAACTAATGGTACGCTACTGGAGGTAATCGACGGATCATAATCACACGCCTTAACCACTGGCTTCTTGAAATACCCACTTAGATCCTTACCTGCTTGGTAATGGACTTCGTCTATGCCTAGATATTTCAGCTTTTGGCGTGCGTCTTCCGCCAGCTTATGCATTGCGTCCATTTG
>NZ_NFVA01000121.1 GCF_002264395.1 Paenibacillus sp. VTT E-133291 | reverse complement strand
AGCGCAAATCGTATACGATTTGCGCTCTTCCTATGCATTTTATATTTGGGTACTTAAGAATATAAGCTAATTTGATTTAATCACGGTAGGAACGTCCCCAGGTTTGATACTCATTTTCCGCGTCTTCTTTCGAATGCCCATAACGCTCTTGTAGTTTACCTACTAACTTATCCTTTTCACCATCAATCACATCAAGGTCGTCATCTGTAAGCTTGCCCCATTGCTTTTTGGCTTCGCCTTTGAGCTGTTTCCATTTTCCTTTAAACACATTGTTGTCCATGATATGCTCATCTCCTTAGCTGAATTAAATAGGGTAGAATTCTAACCTGTGTTATCGTTACATTACCCTGTCCTATTCGCCATGAATCTTACCTAATCTATAGAAAGTCACAATTTGTCAAATAATAGTTTAAAAAAAGGTATTCAAACCCTTTAAAATTTGATACAATCTAGATATAAATTAAACATTTAATTTTTTAAGTGATTTTTTTCACATGGGTTTATCTGATCTATATGCTAAAATGCCCTCGGAGATAAAACAACATGGTTAAATTTTTTTCTATTACATGCCGATATATGTCATGATACTGTTGGAGATTGGTACTTCATCCCAAAATTAAAGTGACAAATATCATTTATAAAGTGATTTTTATCACTTCGCACAGCTATTAAAATGTTTTACATTTTAATATATATATTTTAAACTATATTTTTGGAGGTCATAACAAATGAAAAAAACAACAGTAATCTTGTCGACTGCCCTTATCCTTGGTAGTTTGCTTGCAGGTTGTGGTAACAACACAGACAACACACCGGCAGCAACAAACGCTCCAACAGAAAACAACACAGCAACTAATTCCACTAACACTGGAACTGAAGCGGCGAAGTACAAAGATGGAACATACTACGCTACTGCTGATGTTGATGCTAAAACTGGCTGGCAGTATTTCGCACTCTTAACTGTAGAAGGTGGCAAGATTACTAAAGCTGACTGGGATGCTTTCAACGTCAACACAGCTGGTGACCTTAAGAAAAAAGTTTCCGAAGATGGTAAATATGGCATGAAAGCTGGTGGTGCTTCTTCTGAATGGCACGAGCAAGCAGCAAAAGCTGAAGCTTTCCTGATTGAAAAACAAGATCCAGCAGCTATAACTTTAGACGCTGAGGGGAAAACTGATGCTATCTCCGGTGTATCTGTACACGTATCTGACTTTGTGAAAGCTTCTGAAGCTGCTCTGGCTGCTGGACCTGTTGAAGCTGGCCAATACAAAGACGGAGGTTACCATGCTGAAGGCGAGATGGATAAAGACTCCGGTTGGAAATCTACTGTTGACTTGACTGTTGCTAACGGTAACGTTGTTGCTGTTAAATTCAGCGGCGTAAATGCTGCTGGCGACGACAAGAAACAATTCTCCGTTGATGGTAAATACGGTATGAAAGCTGGCGGCGCTTCTGCTGAATGGCATGAAGAAATCGCAAAAGTTGAGCAATACTATCTTGAAAAAGGTACTGCTCCAGAACTTACAGCTGAAGGTAAAACTGATGCAATTTCCGGCGTGAGTATTCATGTTGGTGAATATTTTACACTTGCTGAAAAAGCACTCGAAGGCGCGAAATAATTTCGCATAACCTTCTGCAGTTAATCAGACGAATGAGGTGAATTTCTTTTGAAAAAAATAGTCATTTTAGGCGGCGGCTACGGCGGCGTACTCACGGCTAAGAAACTGGCAAAGAAATTTAAGAAAAACAAAGATGTTGAAATCACACTGATCGACCGGAATCCATATCACACTCTATTGACTGAGCTGCATGAGGTTGCCGCGAACCGCGCTCCAGAGGATTCAATTAAGATCGATCTAAAGAAAATCTTTGCTGGCCTTAAAGTGAATGTTGTTCTTGACGAAATCAGCAATATTGATTTCAAGGGTAAGAAACTCAAATCCAATAAAACTACCTATGCGTATGATTACCTTGTAATCGGTACAGGTAGCAAACCAACGTTCTTTGGCATTCCAGGTGCAGAAGAGAATACTTTCTCCTTCTGGTCTTACGATGATGCGGTAGCATTGAAACGTCAAATCCGCGACATGTATACCAAAGCCGCTATGGAGAAAAATCCAACTGTACGTCGTGCAATGTTAACTTTCGTTATCATCGGTGCCGGCTTTACAGGTGTCGAGCTTGTTGGGGAAATGGCTGAGCAACGCGAAGAGTTATGCAAAGAGTTCTATATCGACCCATCCGAAGTGAGATTGATTGTGGCTGATATGGCTCCGAAGATTCTGCCTATCCTTCCAGATAAGCTGATTCAAAAAGCTGAGGCTCACCTTCGCAAGCTGAACGTGGAAATTGTTACAGGCGCCAAAATCACTGAAGTGGGCGAAGGCAGTGTTGCCCTTGGTGAGAAAAACGTTGTCGCTTCACAAACCATCGTTTGGACTGCAGGTGTCGAAGGATCTGAAATCGTAGGCGGACTTGAAGTACAACAACAAGGACGCAAACGTATTGTTACGAATGAGAACCTTGAAAGTGTAGATCATAAGAACGTATATGTAGTAGGGGACAATATTTTCTTCATTCCTGAAGGTGAAACTCGTCCTGTACCACAAATGGTTGAGAATGCTGAACAAGCAGCTCCGATCGTTGCTGGTAACATTGCAGCTGACATTCAGAACACTGCTAAAAAGGCATACAAACCAGGTTTCCACGGTACCATGGTATCCATCGGTAGCCGTTACGGTGTAGCAAACGTTGGTTTGCCAGGCAAGTTCTTTATGCTTACTGGTTTTATGGCAATGTTATCCAAACACTTTATCAATATGTTCTACCTGTCTCAGGTTGTAGGCTTCAATAAAGTTTGGACTTACATGATGCATGAGTTCTTCCATGTTGAGAACCGTAAGAGCTTCTTGGGCGGACACTTCTCCAAGCGTTCACCTAACTTCTGGCTCGTTCCGCTTCGCATGTTGCTTGGTGGAATGTGGTTATATGAAGGTATAGATAAGTTACGGAAAATTTGGGTAGATCCGAATAAGATATTCCTAATTCCAGCCGCTCCTTTTGCAACGGATGCTTCATCAGCAGCCAGCGTAGCGGTGGATGCAGTTAAAACAACAGTAGATGCACAATCTGCAGCTTCAGCAGTATCCACTGCAAAAGAAGCGGTTGAAGCATTGCCAGTTCCTGGTTTCGTATATGATATTACGAACTTCTTCATGGATTTGATGTTCTACAACAACGACGGAAGTTATACTTTCCTCGCGAAATGGTTCCAAATCGGTATGGTATGTGCAGAAATCGTGTTCGGTATTATGCTCATCGTTGGTCTGTTCACAGCTATTGCTTCTATAGCGACGATAGCCATGTCCGTCATGATCTGGTCGACCAAAATGGCTTCTACAGAAATGTTATGGTATGTTGGTGCGGGTATCGCCTGCATCGGCGGATCGGGCAGCACATTTGGCCTAGATTACTATGTACTTCCTTGGCTTAAGAAACATTGGAAGAGAGTTCCAATCGTCAGACGATGGTATCTATACACCGACTGATTATAAAGCCCTGATTTCGTGTAATCATTTATTTTAAAGAAAATATGTAGATTGCATGTCAGTAAGCTAAATATGGATGTACTTCAGAGTAATGTGTCCCTAGGACACATTACTCTCCTTATTTACAAGAAGAAAATAATCTTCCTAATATCAGGAAATGGTCAGTTTATTCTTTAATGAATGGTTTTGTAGGGATGATCAGGGGTATGGTTTCTTCCGGCAAAACCGACAAGAAGGAGAGAATCTTGTGAACAAACAACTCATAGAAGATACCCTCCGGTTGTTGCATACTGAAATGTCACCTATTGCCGGAATTGAGCTTAATCCCTCTCCGGCTGCATGTGAGCAGCTAATCTCGGTACTAGAACGCCATGATCTGGAATACAACCGCAAAGTCAATTTGCTGGGTATTTACACTATTCTCACTTTGGCAGCTGAGCGCCATATGGAATGTATCCCACATCATCCCGACCTTACACGCAACATTTTGGATGGAGATTACTTGTACAGCTTTTACCTTCAGTTTGCGGTGAAATGCCGTGAGCTCGACCTAGTTGCTTATTTAGCTCCTTCGATCAAAAAAATGCAAATTAGACGGTCAAATGGAGACTTCGCGGAACATGATCCAGCGGCTGGAATCGAACAATTCTTGATTCAAGAGTGCAGACAGCGTAGTCGCACAAGCAAAGCCATTTGACAGGTGGGATCTATAAGATGAAGCTGCATGAGGCCTTAAACATAGACATAGATGAAATTAATCGTGAAATCGTAAATCTTGTGGCACGAGATAAGGATGTTCCTAAGAAATCTCAACTCGGGCAGAGTGTTCTTGAGCTTATAAATTCTGGAGGTAAACGCCTCCGCCCTCTTATGGTCATTGTTGGCAGTCGTTTTGGCCGAAAGGATACAGGTCGAAGAGCGCTTCAATTAGCTGCTGCCGCTGAATTTATTCATGTTGCCTCATTAATTCATGATGATATCATTGACGATTCTGAGTTACGGCGGGGCAAACCCGCCCTACATACTAAGACGGGCACACGATCAGCAGTGCATATTGGCAATTATATGTCCGCTCGGGTTATCGAACTGTTAAGCAAATATACCGGAGACAAAAACAAATATGTTCATGACTTATCTTCTGTAGCCACTGCTCAGCTCTGTCTAGGTGAGTATCAGCAAATGGAACATGCTTTTGATTATGAGATTACAATGGAGCAATATCTGGAGAAGTCCTTAAATAAAACAGCTCTCCTTATGGCTACCTGCTTACGTGTGGGTGCATTATCCACCGAAAGCTCAGAGGAAGTGGCCAACCTCCTGTATACCTTTGGCGAAGCCTTAGGCATGTCTTTTCAAATACAAGATGACCTGCTGGATTTCACGCAGTCTGAGGCTGTGCTTGGTAAGCCCGCCGGTAGCGATCTGCGTCATGGTCAGGTTACCCTGCCAGTGCTTTATGCATTACAGGATCCAAAGCTTTCGCCTGTGATTCGTGCAATCGGCCCTGATTCTTCCGATGCTGAGGTGGTACATGTGCTCGCCCTTATTAAGAGAAGCGATGCCCTAGCTCGCGCAGAAAGGGTCAGCCAGAACTACCTGGATAAGGCTGGAGCGATTGTGCAGCAGCTCTCCTCCTATCCGGCGCATGCCGATCTGGATACGCTACTGCAATATTTTGCCGACCGTGATCGCTAAAGCAGATGCTAACGTAGCAATTAAAAACGGATACCTCCCATTCACTTGGGTGGGTATCCGTTTTTTTGTGTACTTTAGCTAAACAAGTCGAACGTAGCGCAGCGCCCGTGAGCGTGTTTAGCCTTTTAGCTTCCAGGCTCTACTATTCAACATATAGGGAAATCCTCCCTTTAATTAGCTTAAAATCGCTTGGAATCCACGATTATAAGGAATTCCTCCCTCTAAAAACTTGAATTTGTATGGTTTATAGACTAATCAGCCAATTTAGAGGGGGACTTTCCCTATAACAAGATCTAAAGTCAATAAAGCTCGGAAATAAAGGGAGGTTTTCCCTATAAGTCTACCTTGGATTAGTTCAGCCCTCTCACACGGCTCTAGCCCCCCCTCGCAGATGCCCACAAAAACAAAAAAGGAAAGCCGCGTTGCCAGCTTTCCGATCCCTTTGCCTACCCTGTTTTGGGTAGGCTGTTGTCTTTTGTTGTTAGCTTGGAGGCAATGCGCCAATGGTTAGGACTTCACTGCGTGGAATTTTGGAACTGTAGAAGCGTAGCGCTCGAAAGTCCAACATTCCACGCAGTGCAGCTTCCTAACCTCCTAACCATCCATCGAACTAACTCTCCCTAGCTAACATAGAAAAAATCAATCAGCGTACACAATAAAATCACCATGCTGATCACCTGATTCAGGTTATAAGAAGCCACCTTCATCAACTTACGATTGGATGGTTTAATAATCTTATGCTCGGTCATCAGGAGCAGCGTCGCAATGCCAATCCCCACCAGATACATCCAGCCGAGGTCACGCCATACATATAGGAACAATAGCAACATAATCATGATGAAATGTAGACCTTTTGAAATGCGCAGGGCATTCTCCAGTCCGAAAAAACTAGGAATAGACCATAGACCATGCCGCCGGTCAAATTCGATATCCTGAGTACCGTAAATAATATCAAAACCGGCAATCCACAGCATAACTACTGTTCCGATGACAAACGGTGTAAATGCGATATTTCCGGTGACAGCAAACCATGCACCAATCGGTGCAGAGGCAATAACAAACCCTAAATATAAATGACTGAGAAAGGTAAACCGCTTCGTATAGGAATAAGTTGATATCAATACGATAGCCACCGGCGATAAGATCAAGCAGAGCAAATTAAGCATGCCTGAAGCTACAATGAAAATAGCATAGTTGACGATAACAAAGACAACAACTTCTTTTTCCGCCAGTAAACGTCGAGGCAGATGCCGATGTGCCGTTCGAGGATTCTGTTCATCGAACGTACGATCCACCAGCCGATTGAAAGCATTGGCGCCATTACGGGCGCCGATCAATGCAATCAATCCCCAGATCATCAAATGTCCCGATGGCCAGCCCCCTGCGGCCCATACCATCGATATAATGGCAAACGGCAGCGAAAAAAGCGTATGAGAGAACATGACCAGTTCGCTGAACATTTTAAGTTTTAGTCCCGCAGTTTTACATATGTTTAGAATTGCCATTCGTGCATTCCTCTTTCTTTACTACTTGTGTTTAAGTTCATTAATGATTATGCTCTGCAAGAACTTCGTTCAGGACGTTAAGCATCCCGTCAATATCTTCTTCCGTAATAATCATCGGTGGCTGGAAGGCCAGTACATTACGTCCTATGCCATTTTTGCCGATTAGATAACCCCGGTCCTTCATCGACTCGAGCACTTGATCTGTAAGTGCCGCTGCGCCTTCAGCATCTGCACCGGCAAGTTCTGCACCCAGCATAAGTCCAGTTCCCCGCACCTCAATAATTAGCGAAGGATAACGGGCTTGTAGCGCCTCCAAACCTGCTTTCAATCGTTCTCCGAGCTCTACCGAGCGTTCCGGAAGCCGTTCATCTCGAATATAATCAAGCACAGCCAGCGCTGTTGCAGCAGATACCGGATTGCCCCCAAACGTAGAGGCTGACGGGCGGTTTAGTGCAAGGGAAATCTCATCGGTTGTAGCAAAGGCTGCGACCGGAATTCCGTTGCCGAGTGCTTTGGCCATACTTATAATATCGGGTACGACATCAAAATGCTCCATAGCAAACATTTTGCCAGTACGTCCAAATCCAGTTTGAATTTCATCAGCAATCAGGAGCACGCCATATCTCTCCAACAATGCTTTTACATCCCGGAAGTAGGATCGGGTTGGCATGATCATTCCGCCGTTGCCTTGGATTGGCTCTACGATCATAGCAGCGATAGTATTGCCCTTCTCTTCGAGCACCCGCTCCAGCGAATCCAGGGATAACGAAGCCGCTTCCTCCAGAGATAGATCCTGATGATACGGACGAGGAATAAACTCGACATCATGATCCAAATATTTATCCGTGCGCCACATTGGCAGACCTGTCACACTCATAGTCAGATTGGTACGGCCATGTAGACCGCTCTCCAGCGCTATGAACCCTTTACGTCCCGTATACATCCGGGCTAATAGCAGAGCTCCCTCATTCGCCTCAGAGCCACTATTAACGAAGAAGGTCCGACGTAAATCACCCGGCATTACCTCTTCCAAACGTTCAGCTAAATCTACACTTGGTTGGGTTAAATAAATAGTTGTCGTATGCTGCAGCTGTTGCAGTTGTTCAATCGTACGTGCTGTTATGGCTGGATTACAATGCCCACAAGCGACTACGGATACACCCGCGAAAAAGTCCGTATAGGATTTTCCCTTCTCATCATAAACAAACTGCATTGAACCACGAACAAGCTGAGGTGCATCACGGTAAAAATGCTGTGTACAAGGATAGAAATATTGCTTACGTTTGGATGCTACCGCTTCTCTTCCGATGAAGTCTTGTTGTTCCATGAAGGGTTCTCTCTCCTTTTTGTGAAAATAGTAACTTATTCATAGAGTCCTGTGCATCACCCTATTACACGGCGATATCTAGTCCCCATTAAAATACAATTAGTTGAACTGCAATGAGCCCAAAGTATAACCCGCATAGACCGGCTTGAGGCCGCCCAGCATGTCATCCTTCTTATCGGATCCGTTAATTGCCTGTTGATATGAAATAATAATTTCACGAAGCTGTTCGACGCTATAGGTTGCTCCTTCAATACGGAAGCTTGATATTCCTAGTTCACTCATTTCATTCAACAATGGTAAATAGCAGAGTTCTTTGGCAAATAACAGATGGCAACGGCCGTGCTGATCACGATATACCGGATTCTCACCTTTGTCTGTCTTTAGAACCAAAACACTATTGTGCACATATTCATTATCCTCTTCAGCAATAGGCTCCATCAACTCAGTATTCTCATAAAGATCATGTTCCATATACATTAGTGCAGGTGTACCATGAACTACCACTTCCAAAGGCGCTTTACAACGTGAGGCAAAGGTAGCAAAATGCTCCACCGTCATTTCCGGAGACACTGAAAGCTGAGTCAAGCCTAAGTTAGTATATAATTGCGCTGACAGATGATTGTATACATTTAAATTACTGTCTCCAATTAGCGGGTATCCTGTAGCGTTGTAACGACGAATGGCTCCTAAATTTGTAACGATAAGACCGTCAATCGGCAAGCGTTCTCCCTGAAGTAATTGATCATATTGATCAAAATGCAGCTCTGTCATCATACGTGGCAAACCTAAGTAAATTTTGCTATCGCCTTTCCGTTCACCAAGTTCCTTAATGTCCCGTTTCGTAAAAGGTTGATCGGGTTCAAAAACATCCCCCGGCAAGTACAAGCTATCAACACCAAGCTCTAAGACCATCCGGGCCTGTTCCATATTATTTACTCGGACAGCTAGCTTAGCTTTTGTCTTCTGCGGTTGCTTAACCTCAGCCAAACTCTCCCGCACCTGCTCAACACGTTTTTCAGATAATTCCCGCTCTGCGGTTGGTGTACTGAACACTTTTCCAGTGCTATAAAATTTGCCTGTACCTTCGTAACGACGGTTAATGTTAGCCAAGCCTGGTTTGCCAAAAGCATAAGCTGTCGAAAAGTCACGTTTGCGGTTGTTATAGAGTTCTTTAGTATCGGCCGTACGGTCAAAGCCAATCGGATCATCGATATACCGGTCAATAGCTTCACCATAACTATTCGCCAGCATCACCATAAATTCCTTATCCCGCATGCGGCCCTCTATTTTGAAGGAGGTAATGCCTGACTCAATCAATTCCGGCAGATGCTCATACATGAACATATCTTTTACAGCCAATGGATATTCAGCAGGATAAACATAACCATCTTTTTTCACCCGATAATCCCAGCGACAAGGCTTCATACATTTCCCACGGTTACTGCTCATACCGAATACATGAGAGCTGAAATAACAATTCGCTCCGTGAACTGAGCACATATCTCCGTGAATAAAATACTCCAGTTCCATCCCACTCCGCTGACCAAGCAGCTTAGCTGTCTGCAAATCCATTTCCCGTGAAGTAACCACACGACTTACACCCAGATCACGCAGCGCGTAGATCATTTCCAGGTTGTGCACATTCATCATTACCGAAGAGTGAATCGGAAGATTAAGCCCCATCTCGCGAATAAGCTCCAGCACTGCCATATCCTGAACAATTAAGGCATCCGGGCGAGCACCGTCAAGGAAACGCAGATATTCTTTAGCCTCTTCCACATCTTCTTCACTAAACAGGTTATTCACTGTGATATACACTTTTTTGTCTAGGCGGTGAGCAATATCTAGTGCCTCTACGATCTCCTCATGAGACAGATTATATCCTTTACGCATCATTCTCATATTCAATACAGGTCCACCAAAATAAACTGCATCACATCGTGCCTGGATCACTTCCTTGAAAATCTCAAACGTTCCTGCGGGTGCTAATAATTCAATCTCTCTACCGTTAAAATAACGTGCCATTCAAGTTCCCTCCCAAGTTGATACTCTCCATACAAGTTGTACTTTACACCAAAGCTACTGCAATCCCCATTACAATAAACATAGTAATAAAAATAGTATCGAATATGCCCCACCTTAGGCGGTGATACTGGCTACGCGGAGCATCCATACGAAAGCCACGGGCTTCCATGGAATATACCAGATCCTGCGCACGCCTAAACGCACTAGCGATAATCGGAACCAGCAAGGACACTAACATTCGTCCCTTTTCCTTTAAAGGCAGCTCCTTCAG
The DNA here is from genome assembly GCF_002264395.1 of Paenibacillus sp. VTT E-133291. GTDB lineage: Bacteria > Bacillota > Bacilli > Paenibacillales > Paenibacillaceae > Paenibacillus_AQ > Paenibacillus_AQ nitricinens. The sequence goes on along the minus strand of NZ_NFVA01000121.1, from coordinate 5,852 downwards.
ATCAGCACCCCGTGAGGCCTGCGCTTTTATGATAATCTGCGACTCGTCTAGAATCGTAGGTATGAAACGAAGGGAAATGCTGATCATCAGTGTGATACGGTCGGGCTTCAAACCAAACTTTTTGAAAGGAGCCAAAATCCCCTCCAGCCCTTGATTCAGCTTACCCGGCGTTGTGGTGAATGTAAGTAGTGCCGTGAACGTGATCAGAAAAAACATGCGGATGACCGAAAATGCGCCTAATCTTAGCCCTCCCTCATAAATAGACCACGAACCAAGCGTCAGCACCGCCTCACCCGTCTTCACAGACAGCAGCTGTACGATAAAGATAAATAGCATTAAATACCGTAAAGGCTTAGCTGCTTTCAGAAAGTATTTAAGCGGAATCCGAGTGGAAGCCATAACCGCTATTGAGAAAATAGCCAGCAGCGCCATAGCCATCCACGAACGGGAGAGCAGGATAACAGCTACGTATAATAGCATTCCGGTGATTTTGGCACGAGCATCTAGCTTATGCACCCATGAACCGGTCTCAATACTGCGCCCTATGATTAGCTTCTCATTCATGGCTATCCCTCTTTCCTTCGTGCTGCTCGCTAGAGTTGCCTGATCCAGATGGCAGCGAAGCGATTAGCTCTGCTAAGCTCTCTGCCGTTAAGCGAGGAGCTTCATCCGTAAGACCAAAGCGATCAGCGACTGCACGCCAGTAACGAAGAGACTGCGGAACCGTCAAGCCACACTGTTCCAGAATCGAAGGGTCATCTGCCAGCGCCTTTACGCTGCCTTGAAACGCCGTGCTGCCCTCTTTAAGGACAAGCCAGTTGTCCGCGTAAGGCAATAACTCATCCATCCGATGCGTGACGACGATGATCGTTCTCCCCTGTTCACGGCATAAACGCTCCAGCAAGTGGATTAGCTCTGCACGGCTGATGGGATCAAGCGTAGCCGTCGGTTCATCCAGAACGATGACCTCAGGGTCCATAGCTAGCACGGAGGCGATAGCTGCCTTGCGCATTTGCCCACCGCTCAATTTAAAAGGATTCCGCTCTAGCAGCGCAAGATCCAGCCCCATATCTAGCATGGCCTGTCTTGCGCGTGCCTTTGCCTCTTCGAGGCTCATGCCGAAGTTAAGAGGACCGAAGATAAGATCCTTTTCGACCGTATCTTCAAACATTTGCTGCTCTGGAAATTGAAATACCAATCCGACTCTACGGCGCAGCGGCATCAGCTTAGGTGATTTCTCCCCCGCCTGGATGGTTACATCGAGCACTTTTACCGTACCCTCCGTTGGTTTCAATATCCCGTTAAACAACTGCAGTAGCGTCGATTTACCAGAGCCTGTCGCCCCAGCAATACCAACCATAGAGCCTATTGGAACACTGAGGTTAATGTCGCGGAGCGCCGTCAGCTTCCATAGGCTTCGGTCAGCATAGGAATAACTTACTTGCTGTAATTCTATGGCCATAACGTGTCTATAAGCTCCTTTTCACTGGCGGGAACATCCACATAGATGCCCTGATTCTGCAGCTCGCGTGCAAGACGCCAAGGATACGGCTCACACAGATGGCATTTTTGCAGAAGCTCTTCGTCCCGGAACAGCTCCGCCGGTGTAACATCAGCAGCTAAACCACCTCCATGCAGTGCAAGCACCCGATCCGATGCCAAAATCTCATCTGCATCATGTGTAATCATAAGAATCGTATACTTTCCTTCCGCTCGCATATCCTGCAAAATACCAAGAAGATCATTTCTGCTTCCTTCATCCAACATAGAAGAGGCCTCGTCAAAAATGACGATGCCTGGTTCCATAGCAAGAATGGAGGCGATAGCGACACGCTGCTTTTGGCCTCCAGACAGCTCACCTGGGTGTTTGGACAACAGATGATTTATTCCCAGCCTCGTCGTATAAGCGTGTAATCGTTCAGCCATCTCTTCGTACGACAAACAAAGCCCTTCCAGGCCGAATAAGATATCTTCCTCTACAGTGGCTCCAATAAACTGATTATCTGGATTTTGGAACACCATACCGATGCATTGCCGAATGCTTCCGATCGTCTCCTCACTGAGTTGCATACCACTAACCACAATCTCGCCAGCACTCTTAGGCAGCAAAGCATTCAGTAGCTTAACTAGCGTAGACTTCCCGCAGCCATTGGGACCAACCAAGCTAACCCATTGTCCCTGTGAAATAGATAACGTTATATTTTGAAGAATCGGATGCTCAGGATCATAACCAAACGATACTCCATCCAAAGAGATGACAGCTTGTCCTTCTCCCTCTAATTCTTGACCATCATATGATTCATTCATGTTAGTCATCCTTCCGCTGATGTGACTAATCAGTCCAAAAACTCTTCAAACAACGATATTTTTGACAATGAAGCCACCAAATAACGGACTGCATAGCCCACGGCAATTCCTGTTACTACTCCAGTGATCAGCAGCATGGGAAGATAATAAAAAATACTAAGGGACGAGAATACCATAGAAGCTGCCAGCAGCTGACCGATATTATGTGCAATTCCACCAGCTATACTAATTCCGATCAAGCTTATACTTTTACCTTTGCCACTAAGCAGCATTAACACGAACATTACAACAAAGCTAAAAAGCGAACCGAATAAACTGAACAATAAGCTCGAAAAGGTACCTAGCAGAAATGCAGTAAGCAGTGTTTTGAGAATGACAAGCAGGAAAGCGTCCCGTCCACGTAAAAAGTAAATACAGGTCAAAATCATAATGTTAGCTAGTCCAAGTTTAGCACCTGGCACCAGTCCCATCCCTGATAATGGGATCTGAGCCTCTATTAGACTGAGCACTACCGCCACTGCGGCAAAAATCGCAATAATTACCGTTCTTTTTAAAGCTGTTGCAGATTCACTACTGGACATAGGCATCTATATCATCCTCCCCCGACGCACTTGTGATCTCCACTAACACTCTATGTGGTAGACAGACAATCGTCTGTTTGGGCAGGGTAATAAAACCAAAACCTAGGCATACTTGATCCGGGCAATCGGCATCGTACATTTCAATCCCGTAATCATGCACCTTCAAGATGTTATAACCACGTTCGGTACGGACCTCAATGGTTTGTTCTTCTTTTGTAAGCTTTACCGTTTTAAATAACTCGCCGTCCACAGTCACATTGGCTACGAGATTTTTACCGGCCCCACCTTTATCATCATTGTCCGAAAACCATCTCGGTACGAGAAAAGCGAGCGCAGCAATCAATACGATGGAAATCAACCACACATCTGCGCGTTTCATATAAATCTCCCTTATTTTTTAATTAAAATCCAGACTTATTAATTATAACGGTCTGCCCTCAATCCTTCAATCAATGTTGGGGTTTTATGTAAGTTTTAAAGACCTGTTCACAAAATAGGCACGCAAAATAACCCCCACAGACTCAAGCCCTTCGCTTCGAGCAAATTCAGGTGTAATTTGCAGCGTTTGCAAAAATTAAACTGAAACTTTAGCCCATTTGAACCGAGATTGCCCATCTCTTCTGGTTTACTAGCTTTTCCGAAATATTCCACAATTAATCTAGTCTAAGTCACATTCGGATCTGAAACGCCCCCTCTGGAGACTTGTTCCCCTCCTAAGCAAAACCATCCTTATCTTGGAATTCATTATTATATTTGCCTTTTAAACAATACCGTGTTATATTTATATCGTATTTGTTTTTCGATATATTGTATATCCCCATCAAGAAGATGTCAGGCCGACTATTTTACACTTCGGCAATTTGGACACAGAGGCTTCATGTTTTCTTGCAGAAACTTTCCTTTTTATGAGATTAAATTCGAAATATAGCATTCCGATTCACACTGGCGCGGTCAATGGAGCCGCAAGGGCAAAAGAGAGGTAGGGCTTTTGTCGTATTGGAAGGATTATTCTCGCCACACGGCTGCTGGAAATAACAAGGAATTAAGACACCCGTTACTCACGAACGGCGGGGGATGAATATAACGAAAAAGCATGGCTGTACGAACCTTACACAAGGACACATGCCATGTGTGGAAAAATATAGGCGCCCGATAACCGCTACCAAGCGGATATCGGGCGCTGTCTACGTTCAGGGCCACTAATTTACATATTGATTCACAAAAGCTGTTACTACATTTATGTAACCCGTTTTATCCGTATCATAAGCTAATCCATGCCCCGCTTGCGGCACTACGAACTTCTCTTTTGGACTCTGACATGCCTCATATAATTCATTCATCATACTATATGGTACAAAATTATCAGCATCCCCATGAATAAAAAGAATCGGCACCTTCGCCTTACGCACCTGTTTCAAGGCAGACGCTTCACTAAAACCATACCCTGCCTTCAAACGAGTAATTAGACTTGCACTTTGGATAAAAGGGAAGCTTGGCAAGTGATACATACGCCTTAGTTGGTAAGCTAATTGTGCTTTAACTGAGCTGTAAGCGCAGTCCGAGACAATAGCTTTGACCTGCGGTGGGAGATTTTCACCTGAGGTCATTAGCACTGTAGCACCGCCCATAGAAACCCCATGAAGCACAACTTGAGCACTGAGCCCAGTCTTTTCTATTATATATTTAATCCAGTGTAAATAATCCTTGCGCTCATGCCATCCAAAGCCAATATAATTTCCAGCGCTTTCCCCATGTCCCCTGGCATCGGGAATCAGGATATTAAAGCCCAGTCTCTCGTAATAGATTTTGGCGTACGCCCCCATATCCTTCCCTTTTCCAGAATAACCGTGGGCTAGAATCGCCGTACGACCTTCAGCACGATCCGAAAGGAGCAAATACCCTCTTAGTTGTAGCCCGTCCTCAGATGTAATCTCCACATTCTCAAAGCTCTGACTGGAGATCCAATCCTTCCCCTCACCCCAAGAAGCCCCGGCAACCGGGGGATCAACCTTCAAGTCACGATTAGTACTCAGGAATTCCTTCGGTGCTCGTTTAATAGCAATGCCATAAAAGAAAAAGCCAGCATAGATCAGAGCTCCAATGACGATGACAGCACTAATGAAGAACCATACCAATTCGTCTTCCCCGTCCTTTCCTTATGTTCGTTGTAAATCAGTATAACATCTACTTAGAATGCGCCAAAATATAACAATCATGACAAAATAGAGCCGCCATCGGAATATGTCCCGAAAGCGGCTCTTCTATTCTTCACGGCTTAGCTTGCGTTCACGCTATAATCACCGTTTATTATTTCTTGTTCGAGAATCTATTTCTCATTAGCAATCCGATAAGAGCAAAACCTAGACCTGCTGCATAATAAGGAACTGGACTTGATTCTCCCGTTTTTGGCAGTTCATCCACAGGTGGATTACCTAGCGGAATTGTATCATCCACTACTGCAATATCCTCTGGTGACGGCGTTGGTGTTACTGTCAATACTGGTCCTAATGGAATCTCATCATCAACAAGTAACTCTGTGTTGCTTGACGGTGTTGATGTTGGTAATGGTGCTGGAGTCGAAGAAGCTACAGGACCCAGCGGCACAGGGTCATCATTAACAACAATAGTGCCAATTACAAATGATGGTGTTGGTGTTGGGAACACCGGAGGCTCCGGCGTTGGCGTTGGTGTCACTTCCGACGACGATGTCGGTGTTGGTGTTGCCTCTGGCGACGATGTCGGTGTTGGCGTCACTTCCGACGACGATGTCGGTGTTGGCGTTACCTCTGACGACGGCGTCGGTGTTGGCGTTGCTTCCGGCGACGGAGTCGGCGTTGCTGTTGCCTCTGGCGACGGTGTCGGTGTTGGCGTTGCTGTTGCCTCTGGCGTTGGCGTCGGCGTTGGTGTTGCTGTTGCCTCTGGCGTTGGCGTTGTCGTTGGCGTTACTTCCGGCGTTGGTGACGG
>NZ_NFVA01000277.1 GCF_002264395.1 Paenibacillus sp. VTT E-133291 | reverse complement strand
CAACAGCGGCGGATACCGGCACGGAAGTAACCGGAGGATCATACGCGCGACAGGCGGTAACATTCGGAGCGCCAGCGCTTGTTAGCGGACAACAATCCGTAGCGAATACCGCGGAAGTAGTATTCCCCGTTGCTACTGCGGATTGGGGACTCGTAACGCACATCGGATTACGGACGGCGGTAACTGGCGGATCTTTACTATGGACGAAACCGCTCGATAATCCGCGGACATTACTCGTTGGCGACCGTCCGAGATTC
>NZ_NFVA01000041.1 GCF_002264395.1 Paenibacillus sp. VTT E-133291 | reverse complement strand
AGCATTTCTACGGGATTTATACCGTACTTTACGCTCACCGATCCTCACCCACGCAACCAAACCTCACCCTTGATCCACACTATATCCAGCATTTTTTTCTGTGCAGCAAAAACGCTGGGATGGTATATTGTAGATTGGCTAAATTTAAGACACTATTTAAGATGAACTCAAAGCATCATAAGATTAGATTCTTTGAGGACACTCTATACCGAAATATATGAAGGTGAATCTATTGAATAAGCTCTTATTTCATAATATCCCGCTGGGAGCAACCGGCGAACGCATCCCGCAAGCGGCAGTAGCTTCAGCACAGACCAGCAAGGATCTAGTGAAGCGAGAAGAGGGGGACTCCGCTTATTTCCGCAGGCTAGAGGAAGGTGGCATCCTGCTCAACCGCCCGCAGATTGCCGCGGTGCGGCATCATAAAGGGCCGCTGCTGACACTGGCCGGCGCAGGCTCCGGCAAAACCTCGGTTCTGATCTGCAGAACCGGTTATTTGTTGTCCGTGCGCGGCGTCTCGCCAAGTCAGCTGCTATTGCTGACTTTCTCTAGCAAAGCCGCGGCAGAAATGCGCGAACGAATCGCCCTGCTCCCGGGCGTAAGCACAGCGGACGTCGCAAGGCTGCAGGCTCGGACGTTCCATTCCTTTTTCTTGTTTTTCTTACGCAGACAGGGATTGCAGCAGGAAATTTTCAGTGAGACACGGCGCCAGCATATCCTATTGAAGCAGATCATGCGGGAGCTTGGGCTGCCGAAGGATGCTTATCCACCGGAAACCCTACTTTCACTACTCTCCTCCTGCAAAATGAACATGGGCACCGTGGAAGATCTACCGGAAGCAACCACTGCCGAAAAAGAAATGAAATCCATTCTAGAAATATATGAACAATGGAAACAAGACAATTTCAAAATTGATTTCGATGATGTCCTCTTAATTGCTTATCGGATGCTGAAGGAGCGTCCGGCGCTTTTGCAAGAATTGCAGATGAGATATTTGTATGTAATGGTCGATGAGTTCCAAGATACAAATGCCTTGCAGTATGAGCTTGTCAAAATGGTTGCTCACCCACAGCATAACCTAATGGTGGTTGGTGATGATGACCAAACGATTTATTCCTTCAACGGGGCGCGCAGCGAGTTCATTTTGGAGTTCGAGAAGCTCTATCCGGGAGCCAAGGTGATTACTCTCGATATTAATTACCGTTCTGGTCCAGCCATAGTCGGACTCGGCAACGGCATTATCCGGCACAATACACGTCGGCGCTCCAAAACCCTGCAAGCGGCCAAAGGCAGCGGAAATCAGCCCCGGTATATGCGTCCGCAGACAGCAGACGAGGAAGCTGAGCAGATGGTCGAGCATATTTTAAATGAGGTCTCTACCGGCAAAAGAGAATATCGAGACTTCGCCATGTTGTACCGAGCGTCCAGCAGCAATCGGGCCGTTCTCGAACTGCTCCTTTTACGCGATATTCCTTATATTGATTACGGAGAAGGACAATTATTGTACGAGCACTGGTTGATCTCGCCGGTAGTGGATCATTTGAGACTCTCCGTAAATCGGCGGAATTTTGCAGCGATGGAGAATATCCTGCCAACGCTGTATATGAACCGTGAAAAAGGCATGAATCACATCCGCCAGATGGAAGCGAGACAGCCCAAGCAAGGACCGCTGATCCACCTGTTGTCTATGCCTGGCATGGAAGACTTTAAGGGAGGTAAGCTAAGAGATCGGCTCGATCTCATTCGGAATATACGTGAACTGACCCCGATACAAGCGATCCGTCAGATTCGTACCCAATTCTATGATTATTTCATCGAGGCGAATGAACGGCATCAAGCGACGCTGCACCGAGAGACGTTAAAAGAAATGCTAGATGAGCTAGAATCCTCCGCGGCGCGTTTTGACAGCATCCCTGCCTTTCTTGATTTCATAGATAATGTTACCGAGCGCAACGAGCATAATCGTCAACCTGGTACGAAAGAGCAAGGCAACCGGATTGCATTAATGACCATTCATAAATCAAAGGGACTTGAGTTCCCTGTAGTCTTTTTAATTGGAGCGTCTGAGGGAATCCTTCCGCATAGCTCTGCACTGGAGGGCGACCGGCTAAAAGACCGCAAGCTTGCGGCCGGAAGCAGCGGAGCTTCAAGCTTAGCAGCATTGGAGGAAGAACGGAGACTGGCGTATGTAGCCGTTACGAGAGCCCGAGAGGAGCTATTTATCAGCTCGCCCGCACAACATCGGGGTAAAAAAGCGGAGGTCTCCCGCTTCATGTTATCCGCCTTCCGATCTGCCGTTTCTGCTTCTGCAGCGACTTCGGTGGGCAGAACTGTAACGACAAGAGCGGTAACGACAAGAGCCTTGCCGACCAGCCGAACAACCACAACAAAAACCCATGTCGTTCCAGTATGGAATTGCACGAGCAGCAGTTGTCCTGGTTGGACACGGATGAAAGCTGGCGGAGCTGAGGATCACTTGACCTCAAAACCCTGCCCACTCTGTAGCTCACCTATGACGAAAGATCAAAGAGAAGTTCCTGTATAATTTATACGCAAAAAAGCAAGTTTCCACTTCCTTGGAAACTTGCTTTTTAATATAACACGCCAGGGTTCAGCTTAAGTCCACGCCCACAAAAATCCATCCCGATCCCATGCAATTTTGCCGCCGTGCAGCTTCCGGAAAGCTTTCTTTACTTCCTTGGACAGTGAGGCATTGCCATTCTCATTCACAAATACAAATTGTTCCCCAAAATTCTCTTTTACATATTCAATCGCCGCAGTCTGGTACAAGGTACCCGTAAAACGAATTTCCTTAACCATCCATTCGGCTACGTCTTGCGCAGTTATCTCCATATGGATATACCCCTTCCGTGTGTACTTCTTGCTAAAATGTGCCCTCATTATAACATGAATACAGCCCGACCGGACAAACGTCCGAATCGGGCTGTATTGGGCTGATTCTAATTATTGTAGATAGTTACGATTCGAAGGATAACGAATCTTCTGTCCACCACTTACCATCAGCAGAATTCCTGTGATTAAGTGTAATCCCCAGCCCACGAATGGAATCCAAGCGAGTAAAGAAGTTATAATTCCGAGTACTGAACCATAAATAGATTCCTGGTTTTTTGAAGATAAAATCAAAGTAACCAGGTGAAGAATAAACATCAATCCCAGTACAGAGTATCCACTGAACATTACAATAGCAGCACCCAGAAATGGAATCGCCAAAATAATCTCACACGAACCTGTAATCCATTTCATCGATTTAGAAGAACTCAATAGATAACCTCCTAAATAGGAAAAATATACTATTTAGTATACAAAAAATCCATGCTTATCGCATATGATTTCTGTCGTTCTTAACTATTTAGGTTCATATGAATAGTGTGGGTTCCTCTACTTCATGCTGTAATTGCTTCTGTACAAAAGGAGGCAATCCTTCCTTACTCATTGCAGCCGAAGGAGCAAGACCTAAGCAGTGGCACATTAGCGGAGCTAGCCGCAACTGGGGGATTATTTGATCCTCTTTTTCCCGCGGTAATCGATCTACTCCAAACGTATATAACGGCACATCCCGTTCAGAAGTGGTTTTTCCACCGTGGTACCCATTGGCATTCATCCCATGATCTGCCGTAATCAGAATCTTATATCCCTGCTCCATCCAAATGGGCAAAACAGTGGCTAGCAGACCATCGGCAGTACGCACGGAAAGCTCATATTCCTTGCTCTCCCCGCCATAACGATGCCCGGCATCATCTATGTTCATGGAGTGAATGTATAGAAAATGCGGATCAAAAGCACTCCGTAAATATACAGCGTCGGCAAACACATGGCTATCAGGATAGTGGTCCTCGAAATAAAAGCTGCCATGCTGAATCGGCTTCATCACATTGTGCTGATGGCGGTCAGCCAGCGGATCAAAGGGGGCTGAATTATAAAGCTCACTGACCCAATGATAGGCGACAGCAGCTGTACGCAGATTAGCATTCACTGCCAGATGGAATACGCTCTCTTCATAGCTTGGTCTGACAATATGGTTAGCCGTAATTCCATTTTTGGACACGGGTGTACCCGTTAAGAGCACCTCATAAAGCGGACGTGACAAACTGGGTAATTCCGACTGTACCCGATAACAAGATAAGAGTTCCTGCTCCACAAGATGCTCCAGATACCCCATGTATGTGCGAGCTGCATCATATCTAAGTCCGTCTAAGACAACCACAATAAGCTTATTGGTCATTTCCGTCATTCTACTCACGCTCCTTCTCGCTCTAAATGTAAAAGCTCGGAAGGGTTCAGCGCCAGCGTGACTTTATCCCCTTCTCCAACCCGCAGCCAGCGTCCGTCATTTAAAAGATCAACCGTTAATCGGATGCCTTCAGCCTCAACCGCACATCGAATAATATTTCCTAGCACAGATACCGATTTAATTATCCCATTCACCAGCTGTGCTCCGGCAGCAGCCTCCTGTGGACCTGCTCCCTCATGCAGTAGGGTTACGGCCTCAGGGCGAATAGCAAAGCTGTCCATCCCACTATCTATTCCGTGGAACAGTGCCATTACTTCGGGCCGAGTTAATACGTTATAACTGCCCATGAACCGGGCAACGAACTCTGTGCGCGGCGCAGTGTACAGTCCTTCCGGTGTTCCATCCTGAACAATTCGTCCCCCGTTCATAATACAGATGCGGTCGGATAGAATCAGTGCTTCCTCCTGATCATGCGTAACGAATAGTGTCGTCATGTTAAAGCGCTTCTGAATATCGCGAATTTCGGCACGTAGATTCTTACGAATCTTAGCATCGAGTGCACTCAGGGGTTCATCCAGCAGTAACACTTTGGGCTGCACGGCTAGAGAACGGGCCAGCGCTACCCGCTGCTGCTGTCCACCGGAGAGTGACTGCGGATAGACGTCCCGCTTCTCCTCCAGATCAACCAAAGCCAGCAATTCCGCAATGCGACTACGTCGGGCAGATTTGGATAAGCCGCGCATCTTCATGCCATACTCAATATTTTGGCTCACCGTCAGATTAGGGAACAGAGCATAGGACTGAAACACCATGCCTACCTCGCGTTTACGAGGCGGCAGATTGGCCAGATCTTTATTCTCCAAGAGAATTTTTCCGCCATCCAGCTCCGAAAGGCCAGCTATGCAGCGCAGTAAAGTGCTTTTTCCACAACCGGAGGGTCCCAGCAGCGTCACAAGCTCTCCTTCGCGAATCTCCAAATTTATATTGTCTAGCACACAGGTATCACCGAACATTTTGCGTATCCCCTGCAGCTTCAGATAATCGTTCATCCCTTAACGCCTCCTCCCATCTTTTTGCCAAGCTTCATCAGTACCATCGAAAGGACTAGAATAAACAGAAAATAAGAGATTGCAATCGCGCTGGCTAAATGTCCGCTTTCGCCCATTCTTTGATAAAGATATACCTGAATCGTCTGAATATGCCCTCCAACTAGCATGTTTGTAAGGACAAATTCGCCGAATAGAACGGAGAAGGATAACAGGGTGGAGACGATAACCCCAGGCCAGATATTTGGTAAAATCACATTCACAAAGGCCGTTCTGCGGCGGGCACCAAGCAATTCCGCAGCATGCAGCAGTTCTACAGCGTTAACGGTCAACAGACTATTGCGAATGCCCTGATACATATAGGGAAGGATGACCACAAAGTACGCTCCTACCAGTAAGTAAGCTGTTCCAGCGATGTCAAAGAGACCCGTGGAATAGGTACGGATAAGTCCCACCGCAGCCACTACACCGGGCACGGCATAGGGCAGAACAACAATCACTTTCATAAAGCTCTCCCAATGTGGAAAATAAATCGTGATGACAAAAACAGCTGGCAGCATCACGGCCAGACTAAGCACCACGCTAATCAGGCATAAATACAGCGACGTCCAAAGCGCTTCTAAAAAACGAATATCCTTAAACATCTCGCTAAACCAATTCAGTGTCCAAGCTTGAGGCAATAACGTATTCTGCCAGTCCAACGCAAAAGCATACATACCGGTTGCTAACAGGGGAAGTAATAAATACACCATGAGCAATAACATGAAGGTGCGTGGCGCGAAGCCCGCTTTACGTATATTCATTGCTGAGCCTCCTCATTAGCTGCTGTCCATAAGCGCCGAGAAGATTTGGCTTTTACATTCGTTTTACTGACCGCTTTAGCTCCGAATCTCTCCGTACGCCGAACCATCAGGTGATTCAAATAGACGGCCAAAATCGTAGTCAAGCCAAGCAGAACAGCAAGCGTACTGCCCATTTCTGGCTGAGTCACCACATCTCCGGCAACGAGCGAACCGATACGTACCGCCAGCAGATTATAATTCCCGCCAACTAAAGCGTATGCCGTAGCATAAGCCCCCATCGCATTGGCAAACAATATCCCCAGTGTGCCGAAGATCGCAGGCGTTAGGATCGGTAGCCCGATCGTCTTCCAGAACTGCCACGGTCCGGCCCCCAGCAAGGAGGCCGCCTCTCTCCACTGCTCACGGATGCCATAAAAAGACGGATACAAGAGCAGTAAGGCTAACGGAACCTGAAAATATACATACACCAAAATCAGACCAGACCAGCTATATAAATCAAAATCGGTAAAAACACTCCAGCCCCACTGTTTGAATAAGAGCGTAAACACCCCGTTATTTCCGAGCAATATAATATATGCAAAAGCTAAGGGAACCCCTGCAAAGTTAGAGGTCATATTCGACAGCATTAAGAGTCTGTCCCTTACCCTTGGAGTGAACCGAGTAATACAATAGGCACAAAAAAGTCCGACAATGATCCCTATCAGACTTGAGGTTAAAGCGATCAGCAAGCTGTTTTTAATTGCCTGCATGTAATAGGCACTTTGCAGTGCGTGCAGATAATTACCTAGCGTAAACCCAGTCCCATCTGCCTTTTGGAAGCTTCCCGTCAGCATGGACAATACAGGTACCAGCTGAAATGCCAACACCATCAGTGCAAACGGAAGGAGTGCCAGGATCACACCGCGGCTTTTCTGTTTCAACTTACTCACTCCTTGTCGCGGGAATAGAACAAGGGCACCTTACGGCATCGTGACGAAGGCGCCCTGTTTCTTTTTTTAGGGGGAGAACAATCCTAGTTCAAATGCACAAGTACACGTTCCTGCCATAGCTGCGGAATAGTCTTCGCCGTCTCTTCCCAAACCTTGTAATCACCTACAGGTTTAGCGTTGACATACTCTTCTTTGGATAGCAGCTTAGCCGCAACATCATCAGGCAGCTTTACACTGTCACGGATCGGACGAGCGTACCCTTTGGCAAGGTTAACCTGTCCTTCATCACTAAGGATATATTGACGTGTCAGCTTCGCAGCGTTAGGATGCGGCGCATATTTGTTAATGATCGTTGCATAGCCGCTCACTACACTGCCTTCCTTTGGAATGGCTACCGCGAAGCCATCTTTGTTGATCTGGTCTCTATAGTTCAAAGCGTTGAAATCCCACAGCAGGGTAACTTCTACTTCCCCTTTTTCAATGTTAGCAAGGGAAGCTTCTGCATTGGAGAGACGCCCTTTTTTAGCCAAATCCTCGAAAAAAGCAATCCCCGGCTCAATGTTCGACTCATCGCCACCAAAAGCAATCGCTGCGGCCAATACAGCCATCTGCGCTTGAGCAGCTTTGGTTACATCGCCAACGATGATTTTGTAGCTGCCGTTCTTCAGATCTTCCCAGCTCTTCGGTGGATTAGCCACGAGCTTGGTGTTCGTCAGAAACGAAATCGTCCCTTGATAGCCCACAATCCAATTTCCGTCCTTATCCTTAGCCCAATCGGGGATCTCATCCCAATAGGTCGTTTTATAAGGCTGCGTTACCCCTTTATCTACAGCAACCGATCCAAAAGCGATCCCTACATCTCCAATGTCAGCCGTTGGCTTGTCTTTTTCCGCATCAAACTTGGCAATTTCCTCCGCGCTCGACATATCGGTATCTGAATGTGTAAGACCATACTTACTACTCATATCACTCCATGTATCTTTCCAGTTCGCCCAGGAATCCGGCATTCCCACACTGATAACACTGCCCTCTTCTTTAGCTTTACTCTCGATCTCGGTCAGACTTAATTCTTTGGTGCCAGCATTTCCATTCGTTGATTCGTCAGCCTTAGCCGAATTTCCACAAGCAGCAAGCAACAGGACGAGCAAGGATAACATTAGACCCATCGACAATTGATTTTTGATCCCTTTTTTCATGATTTCCCCTTCACTCCTATTTCTTATTTGCGGGCTTCTTTATGCTCAAACTGTTAGGCACCCAATTGCAGTATAGGCGTGTACTATTTTCGTGACATTAAGGAAGATAGGAATATTTGTAAATAAAAAGGAAGACATGCCAAAAAGCCACCTGATCCACTCAGGCAGCTTTGGTGTTTACGTTATTTTATTAAAGCCATCTTACCTTCTACGTGCCGCCATACTAACCACACCGTATCTATAGAGCACTTTCTTACCGAACCAACCAAATAGCCGATCCGTGAAAAAGCCCATAAAACCAAGGCAGAACAAACCAACAAATATCCAATCGGTACGAAAAAATAACCGTGAATTCCAAATCAGATAACCTACACCTTCGTTCGAAGCAATCATTTCCGCCCCGATAATCGCCATATACGAAGTTCCCATTGCTAGCCGGATGCCTGTAAAAATGTACGGTATCGTCGCCGGAACGATCACATGAATCAGGATTTGCCACTCACTAGCGCCCATACTGCGGGCTGAGCGGATTTTATCCTCCTCCACAGACATGACACCGGTCAAGGTATTCAGCACCACAATAAAAAAGGTAGCGTACATAATCAACGCAATCTTCGACTGCTCCCCAATCCCAAACCACACTAGAAACAATGTGATAAACGCAATCGGCGGGATAAACCGGATGAAGTTCAGAAAAGGCTCTGCAAAGATACGAATCACATTCACTTTTCCAATTACCAATCCTACGGGAATCGCTATTAAACTGCCGAGTACCCAGCCAATGAGCACCCGGTAAAAGCTAATGCCGATATATTGCATCAAGGTGCCATCTTCCAGCAGTTCCCGTCCACCCTTGAACGTACTCCATGGCCCAGGGATCACATCAGGACCGTAGATCACCGCTCCAAGCTGCCAGATGCAGAGTGCGGCAATCCATAGTATGGATACGGAGACCCATTTCTTTTCCACCCATTTCATCATCTGTTCCACCTTATCCTATTCTTCGAAATGGCTCTGAATTTGATTGTATAGCGAGTAAAATTCCGGTGAGCTTATATCCCGCGGATAAGGGAGCGTGTTGTCATAAATGTTCGTGATGTTAGAGGAAGGCCCCACAGACATAATGCCGATCCGTTCCCCCAGCAGCAAAGCTTCCTGAATATCATGGGTTACAAAAATCACCGTCTTATGCGTCTGTTGCCAGATATTGACCAGCTCCTTCTGCATCGTCCTCCGAGTCATCGCATCCAGCGCACCAAATGGCTCATCCATCAGCAGGATCGCCGGATCATTGGCGAGCACTCGTGCCAGCTGGACACGCTGCTTCATACCACCTGACAGCTCCTTAGGGAATTTCTGCTCATGCCCGTTTAGCCCAACAAGCCCGATGAACCTATCCGATATTGTATGTCGTTCTGCCTTCGCGATTTTCTTCATTCTCAGTCCGAACTCCACATTCTCTCGAACCGTTAGCCAAGGAAATAAAGAGGAATCTGCTTGCTGGAACACTACTGCCCGATCTCTGCCCGGCTTATTCACCTCTTCGTCATCCACCCGAAGGTTACCACCAGATTTGGAAACAAATCCGGCGATCATATTCAGCAGCGTCGATTTTCCGCAGCCACTTGGGCCGAGTAGAACGAAGAACTCCCCACCTTTGATTACAAGATCCACGTCTTTAATAATATAATGAACATCTCCGGCGACTGGCTCACTGTAGCTCTTGCGAAGCTGCTCAATATGAATGGTGTGCTGCTTAGCAGGTAATGACATGCTGAACCCTCCTATTTCTTATACGTGACTTCATCCGGCAAAGCTTTGGTCAGCGGTTCAAGATTAAGCTTGCTATCCAGATCGAAGTCCTTTTCGATGATTCCAGTGTCGACCATATATTTCTTCTGTTTAGTCAGACTGTCATATGCTTCCTGCGTGAACCCAAGGGCCCAAGGATTATTTGGAAGATCTTTGATCGTGGATTCCTTAGGCTGCTTCACTTCCTCGTACATCAGATCAGCCACCTCATCCGGATGAGCCTGTGCATAACTCCCTGCTTCATCCACTGCTGCGAGAAAATTCGCGATCCCCTCTGGATTGTTGGTTACAAAATCATTACCTGCTACAATGCCCATACCTAACCGTACGGTTGTTTTGGACATATCCGTCAGCTCATGTACGCCAGCAAGGGCACCCAGCTTATCATTAAGAACAGAACCATAGAACCATGCCCCATCCACAGCCCCCTGCTTCAAAGCAATATAAGATTCATCAAAGGCTCCCTGTCCTATCAATTCCACATCACTTAGAGCAAGCTCATGTTCTTTCAAATATTCATCCCAAAGGTATGGAATAAAGGTTCCGCGAATAAAGCTTAGCTTCTTACCCTTCAATTCCTCAGCTGTCTTGATGTCATCCTGTACGAACAGCTTCCATTCTGTTGAAGCTTCGTCTGTCGCTAGACCTGCCGAGGCGATGATAGAGTAATCCCCTTTCGACACTGCGTTCAGCAAGGGGAAATCCGCCCCGAAAGCCACATCCACCTGTTTAATGAAGAGTGCATTCACACCTTCTGCCGGAGAACCAAAGTTAACTAGTTCAGCATCTATCCCGTGTTTGGCAAAGATACCTTTATCTAACGCCACACGAAAAGTTGGATTCGTATTGATGTCGGCGATTTTAATCTTCAATGTCTCTTCTTTGCCGCTTGCTGCTCCATCTTTAGCGGGCGACGCATCACCTTTGGAGCTGCAGCCTGATAAAAGGATAACAACGGATAAGGATAAGAGCAGAAAGCTAGAGTTGATCCATGATTTTTTCAAAACAACATCCCCCTCAAATTTGTCAATTGGCTTTGCGGCTACTACCTTCATCTGTCGTCGCCACACAAGCAGCTCCCTCAACAAACGGCAGGGTTGTCGCTACACTCACTACGGAATCCGAACCTTTAGGTGCGACCCCCGGTACTCTGAACTGCGTTACATCTATCGGCTCAATCGCTTGTTCTTCCGGCTTCTCCAGCTGTGGTACCCATGCATATGGCACACGATAGGAACGATAAACCATGTTCGTATTTCTGGAGTCAATAAAAGGTGAGATGTATTCCCACACCAGTTCATGTTCTGGCGTAACCTCGAAAAGTCTACCGTTAGATCCTTCTGTAATTAAGGTATTGCCATTCAGCAGCCGCTGGGCTGAGCTGATATAAGGACTGTAGAATTTATAAGAATCCGTCGGAACGGAGAAGCCTGCTTCTGCCGCGGTATACTGCCATTCAATTTCGAGTGTTACTGGATTAA
Organism: Paenibacillus sp. VTT E-133291; assembly: GCF_002264395.1. Taxonomy (GTDB): domain Bacteria; phylum Bacillota; class Bacilli; order Paenibacillales; family Paenibacillaceae; genus Paenibacillus_AQ; species Paenibacillus_AQ nitricinens. The sequence goes on along the minus strand of NZ_NFVA01000041.1, from coordinate 47,268 downwards.
TCTCCAGAATTCGTGAGTAGTCGCGGAGTGCATTTTTTTGCCCAAAGGGTGAAGATGGATTGGGAAGACCATAACCGCCCCAACCTCCGTTATCAAATACGAGTAAGTTTCCTTCTCCCGGCAAGCCCTTCGGAATGATGTGGGCGTGATGCTGGCCAATGATCCAATCGATAGACTTCAATTCTGGTATTGAGTAGTCTGGACCGATTCTCCACACGATGGCCCCGGTACGCTTATCTGTAATTGCGATAATATTCGCTTCCCGCGCATCCCAGATCACGTTATCTGGATGGAAACGCTCATCACCTGCATCATAAAACTTATTAGGTCCTACATAGGAAGCTGAATTGATATGCAACCAGTCACCCACACCGCCCCCCAAATTTCCGAAGGAACGTGAGTTAGGATCACGGAATAGGACATTTTTTGCCGCTTCATCAAAGCCCAACTCTGCAAAATGTTCATTTGGAGCCCACTCCCAAACGATATTCCCTTCCCAATCCACCTCGATAATCGTGTCATCCAGCAACTGCTTGTCGGAAATTTGGTGGTTGTAAATATTTTTGTGAGCGAGGATTAGGGTATTGCCGCCATCTACCTTTGGCTCCAGCCCTGGTGCAAAATAACCGACTGGATTACCTTCACGCTGATAGTCATGATGCTGACGGGCATACCAGAGCGCTTCATAACCCGGATCTTCTATATGCTCGTAGCTGTTGTATTTCCACACGATGTTACCATCCCAATCGACCTGCACCAGATCTACATTATCCTGAATACCAAATTTCGGATCTCTTCTGCCAGTGCTGCCTAGCACATAACCACCAGGGAAGATTTTAGCCGGAAACCCGAGCAGCCCCTTCCACAGATGCACTTCTTTACCGTTCATATCAATCAGAACAACGCCCTCTTCACCCGCTTGAAATACGGTATAACCACTCCATGCTTTGCCCGGATTATATACGGTTGCTCCAGTTGGATATATCGTTGAATGTCCCATAATTCATCTCTCCTACATTTGATTTATTTTAATAGCTAAGATAATTGCTTTTCTTGGTGACTGCCCGTGGCTTCTGTTCAAGGCTCGGTGAGGACTCGGCCTCCGCATTCTCCTTCGCCAGCTTCAGCAAGGTATCTGAGAATCCTTCAAGATTGCTGATGATTCGCTGATAAAAGTGACTTTGCTGCGTCAATTCCTCTTCCGTAAACCCCTCAAACAGAAGCGAGATACATCGTTCCCCAATATTGCTGTTAAGCTCCGCCATTTCCCGGCCTTTGTCTGTGATGTCCAGCATCACCGTCCTGCGGTCCCCTTCCTTACGTTTGCGTACAGTAAATCCACCTGCCTCAAGCTTATCGCTCAATGCAGTGATCGCACCTGACGTAAAGTCCAGTTCATCCGCTAAATCACCAAGCCGCTGTTCGCCTTCGCGAATGATTTTTTGCAGAATCAGCATACCTGGCAAGGAGATCCCTTCCACAGTGACCTTATCCCGCTCCTTTACGAACCTGCGGACCACCTTGCGGAATATCCAATCTGTCTCCTCCACCTGTCTCCAATACGTATCGCTCATGCCTACCTCATCTTTCTCCTTATCGGCCAACAAAAAAAGACTCCCAGCACATACCCCTGTCAAGGTAAAAGTGCGGGAGCCTTTGGCGGTCCAATCGGCTCGGATAAATTATTTCACTGTTCATTTAATTAGTGTTTAAGGATTGGTGATATCATATACCCCTTTATTCCTACCTGTCAAGTAAGTATTTTAAAATATAGAAAAAAGAGCACCCATAACGACGCAGATCAAAAGCTTGTTCCAATCCAAAATCAAATAAAATTCAAGCTTTTTCATTGACATTTTGCCCATTGTTAAATATATTGTACCTAAGAATAAATGTTTACCTAGGGAAACAAATTAGATATTTAAAATAAATGTTTCCAACAGGAAACAAATCATTGAATATAAGACGAGGAGTTTTTTTATGATCCAAATCAGAAACCTAAACGTGGATTATTTCGGTAATTCAGCGCTAGAAGATGTAAACATAGATATTCCTTTTGGGTATACGATCGGAATTATCGGGCCCAATGGTGCAGGGAAATCTACATTTATTAAGTCGTTGTTAGAGGTGATAAAAAAGAGAACAGGATCCGTTATGGTGGAAGGTAGAGATATTGCTGAGTACAAACGGAAGATCGCATATGTGCCACAAAAGAATGACATTGATCTTACTTTTCCAATCACAGTAAAAGATACCGTACTAACTGGAACCTACCCAAATTTGAGAATCTTCCAGCGCCCAGGCAAAAAAGAGCGGCAAACCGTTGAGGAATGTATGGCCATGGTCGATATCAGTGATCTTGCGAATAAACAAATCAGCAATTTGTCTGGGGGACAACTACAAAGGGTTTTTATTGCCAGAGCGCTTGCACAACGGGCAGATGTATTTTTTTTAGATGAACCTTTTGTCGGCATAGATCTAGTCAGTGAGAAAATTATTGTAAAGCTGCTTAAACAGCTCCGCGAAGAAGGAAAAACTATACTTATCGTTCATCACGATCTGCATGAGGTGGAAGAATATTTTGATAAAGTAATCATTCTTAATAAAAAACTCATTGCCTTTGGTGATGTGAAAGACACCTTTACAGCCGATAATATCCTCAACGCATACGGGGCCTCCTTAGGTAATCTGGTGATCAAAGGGATGGGAGGAACAGCGAATGATTAATTATTTGTCAGAGTTATTAAACATTCCAATCTATGCACTTAATGCGGGATTGTCTGCTATCATTCTTGGCATTGTCTCAGGCGTTCTAGGAAGCTTTATTGTGCTCAGAAAGATGTCATTAATGGGCGATGCTTTATCTCATGCTGTATTACCAGGTGTGGCGCTCTCTTATATTCTAGGGATCAACATTCTTGTGGGCGCTTCATTGTTTGGACTGTTAGCGGCAATTCTCATTCAATTTATTACAAGTCGCAGCAATATTAAAAGTGATACCTCGATCGGGATTATTCTCAGCTCATTTTTTGCTCTAGGAATTGTCCTCATCACTTTCGCCAAAAGTGGGCTTGACTTAACTCATATTTTATTTGGTAATATCTTGGCCGTCCCGCAGTCCGAGTTAACGCAATCCTTTATTATCATGCTTGTTGTTATAGCCATCATTTCATTGTTATACAAAGAGCTTTTGATTAGTTCGTTTGATCCTGTCGTCTCTAAGGCCTTCGGTTTGAAAACAGGGTTCTATCATTATCTATTGATGATGCTGCTATCCGTGGTTACCGTGTCCTCGCTATCTCAAGTAGGTATTGTGCTTGTGATTGCAATGCTGGTTATTCCAGCAGCTACATCGTATCTTTGGACAAATAAGCTGTTCCACATGATTCTCGTTGCTTCTACCATCGGTGCTGTATCTGGAATTATAGGTGTGATCCTAAGCTTTAGATTCAATTTACCTACAAGTGCCACCATTGTTCTGGTAGGCGTAAGTTTGTTTGCTATATCATTTATTATCTCGCCCAAAAATAATTTTCTAAGAAAAGGGGTTAAACAAGGATGAAAAAAACAATAAAGATGCTCTCTTTGACAATGTTCATCTTACTATTTACTGCATGTTCAAACGTTAGTGAGGGAGAAGGAAACAACGACAAATTAAAAATTGTTGCCACATACTCCATTATCGCGGATATGACTGAAAACATTGTAGGGGAAAAAGCTGAGGTATACAGTATGGTTCCCATCGGAACAGACCCGCATATGTACGATCCATTACCGAAGGATACAAGTAAAGTATCTAACGCAGATTTAGTTTTTTATAACGGATTAAACCTGGAAACGGGTAAGGGATGGTTTAAAGATCTATTAGATGTCACCAACAAAAAAGAGGTTGCCTTTGCTGTTTCAGATGAAGTAACCCCAATGTTCCTAACAGAAAAAGGCAAAGAAACTCAAGAAGATCCTCATGCCTGGCTCGATATTCAGAATGCGATTAAATATGTAGATATCATCACTAAACATGTCATCGAAAAAGATCCGGACAACAAAGATTTTTATCTGAATAACCAATCAGAATATGTAAAGAAGCTTAATGAATTGGATCAATATGCAAAAGAAGCGGTAGAAAAAATCCCGCAGGAGAAACGTATTTTGGTTACAAGCGAAGGGGCATTTAAATATTTTTCAAAAGCCTACGGATTTAAATCCGCATTTATATGGGAGATCAATACGGATAGTCAAGGTACGCCAGAACAAATGAAAAACATCATTAACATTATTGAGGAGAATCAAGTGCCCGCTTTGTTTCTGGAAACGAGCGTGAATCCGAAAACAATGGAAACGATCTCCAATGAAACAGGAGTACCGATACACTCCAAGATTTTTACCGATTCTTTAGCGAAGAAAGGCGAAGAAGGCGACACTTACCTTAAAATGATTAAATGGAATATCGATAAAGTTATTGAAGGATTAGCGTCATAAAAAAGGCTGTCGAGAATTTTCTCGACAGCCTTAACTCCTGTAAAGGACATAGCGGATAATTATCGTCCAGTTTCGATTACAATTGCCTGACTATCCTCATCATAAACCTGCATAAAAGATGAAACGGTCGGCAAGTAATCGGCTGCTACATACAAAGTACCCTTTATGTTTTGCACATTAAGCCCCCCGTTTGGCTTTAGGGAAAGTGTCCACTCCCCTTTGCTAATCATCGTCTCTTTACTTCCCGCATCCCAACGAATATCCGCTCCCCATGAGCTAAATAACGCTCTAACCGGTAAATATATTTTACCCGACTCCTTAATTGGTAGAGTGGCAGTGTTTAACTTCACCTGCACTCTGTCCAACCATACTTGGATGTCCTTACCTGCTGGCATTAGCGAGACTGCATCAAGCAGATCAGCTTCGCTACGAAGTGGCTTAAGGGCTTGCAAGTCGAGTTCTAATACCTTTAACTTATTATTCAGCGTATCTGTCACATACAATTTCCCGGAGCCAAGCGCAACACCGGAAGGCTGATTAAACATCACTTGATCCAATGCTCCAACCTGATCTCCCGAGATGCCCTGTCCTGCAACTGTGATGACTCTTCCATCCTTCTGAATGGCCCGAACCCGATGATTTAGACTATCAGCAATCAGCAACACTCCATCGGCATAAGCCAGACCACGAGGACGATTGAACAATGCCGTCTGGCGATCGCCATTCTGGAACCCTCCAGCCATATAACCAGTCACTGGATCAATAGGGGTTGCTTTGCCTGCAAAGGTCTCAACCTTATCGCCTTTAATCCATCGGATCATCTGATTTCCACTGTCTGCCACATAGAGATTACCGGTTTCATCGAACACAAGACCCACAGGCTCATTAAACTTGGCCGAAGTCACCGCACCGTCCAAATAAGCACCATCGTTGCTCTGCTGACCCGCAAAAGTACTCACAACACCTTCCGGTGTAACTTTGCGAATCAGATGATTCAGCGTATCGGCTACGAATACATTGTTATTGCTATCTATCGCTAATCCGCCTGGGGCGTTAAATTGCGCCACATTGGGTTGTCCATCTTTATAGCCAGCGATTCCCGTTCCTGCGAGGGTGTACACTTTTCCGTTCTCTATTTTACGGATTACATGGTTATCGGTATCACTGATATAGATATTGCCTTTACTATCAGCGGCAGTGTATGTCGGATGATTAAACAAGGCCTCTTCGCTCTTACCATCGGTATACCCTTCAGCATCATGTCCAACTACCGTCTGTAGATCGCCATTACTCCACTTGCTGATAGTACCACTTCCAGATTGCACGATAATGAGATCGTTGCTACCAGGTACGGTAACCACGCCCAACGGCTGCTTAAGAGAGGATACAGCATTCGACGAACCATTCTTGACGATACTCCCTTGAATGCCGTCCTTCGTGTTTTGTGCTGTTTCCGCCGCTACGATATTGGAAAATGTTGCGCTTATAAGCATAAATCCGCAAGCGATGGAGATAAGTTTCTTGTTCATTGCGTTATTTTCTCCTCTCAAGGGTTACCGCACCCTTAGAATTGCATATTTACATAGAGCCTGAGCTCGTCTATTACAATTTGCATAGAACCTTCATCTGCTACTATATTTTTCACTATGGGAATGATCACGATATAAGGCTCAGAACCCATTGCGTTCAAGAATTCTGGCAAAAGTTTGAGTACAAAGGTATTCTCATCGTTTCGAACCAGCGTGTAATCCTTGCTTTCCAGAGGATGAAGTTCTCCCCCAGACAATCCCGGCCGATATCCAATCTGCCCCGTATCATAACCCAGTGAGTGAATCGTAAACTCTGGAGCATCGCCTTCACCTACAACCTCGGTATAGTTAAAATGACTTGGAGCAACTTGTCCTTCGAAATAAAAGCCCTCATTGAATAGCTGTTGATCTTCTTCCTGAACCTCCCCGGAAAGAGCATTCTTTAACAAACCGCCACTAACTTTAATTTGAACTACAGACCCATAAGAAATTCGGTCCATTAGATAAAGAACCAGCTTGTTCTCTTCAATGATTACCTCACCTATTTCGAACATGCTCTCACTCTCACCCAACATAACTTTCACCATATTCCTGATCTCATTAGGATTAGAGTCATCTGCTATATTAAAAGCCAGTGGAGCTGTAAACGGCACAACAATCTTATTATCACGGATGAGATAATCATAGATATGGTCTCTAAATTCCTGCTGATCCAGCTCTGGTACACCGATAGGAGCTGGTGTTTCCGTTGGCACGGGAGTCTCGGCAGGTTCCGGCATCGGCGTTGGTGATGCCGTTGGTTCCGGCGTCAATGTCGGAGCTGATGTCGGCACAACCCCTTTGCCAGGACTAGCAGAAGGAGATACAGGATAGATAATCTGAGGCGCAGGCGTAGGTGTTGGTTTAAGCGCTGCCATAGCGTCTTTCTTTTGTTGTATTAAACGTTCGAGCTGATTCTTCATAACTTCGGTTAACTTCTGTTCTTCCTGTAAGTATTTCATATGCTGTTCCAGAGCAAAAGGCGGCAATCCTTCCAAGGATAGCGGCTCCCTATTCCATTGTTGACCATTCATTAAAAGCTGCTGGGAAGCAGTAATCGAAAACGCATTAGCATTCGGATTTAAAGGCGAAGCCACGCGAACGGTTCCTTCCAAAACCCCCAGATATCCATTATTTCCTAGCCCTCCAATCAGAGCTGGATTCCCTTGATTAGGATTAACGCTAACAAAAAACTCTGTGCCCATAACGCCCATGATAGCCGTCGGTGTCTCAATCTCGAACCTGGAGTCGCCATCCAGCTTCTTTTTCACCTTAATCAAAACTTGCCCGTTTTGTAGCTTCAGGCTTGTTTTTCCACCCAATGCCTTTGCGCTTTCGACTAATTGGCTAATGGTAAGTGTCGTCCCTGCTCCAATCGTAACTTCTTTGTTAGCGTCGAGATCGAGATTAACTTGTCCATCAGAACCCGTTATAATCGTATCGCCTTGCGTAATCGCCATCCCTTTAAAAGCGTTGAATTTCTTCGTCCCCCCACTCTTTTTCACCTCAGACTTTCCTGAGACTGCGGTTATTTTCCCCACCTTAACGCTGTCCTTCGCCTCTGTGACAACCGCTGGCCAAAGAATGCTGAATATCAGCATAAACGACAATGTAAGCTTTAACGACTTCACCTTCATCGCAATCCCTCCAATTCATAGACATGGATTCCTTGCTCCTTGCCCTTTACCTTGATCTCTCCTAATGAAACAGCAGATACTCTATCTTTTACAAAAGCGTAGGTAGCCTCACTGATGAGGATTTGCCCAGGCTTGGCATTGCTTTCCAATCGGGCTGCTGTGTTGACGGTGTCTCCAATCGCTGTATAATCCATCCGTGTCTTGGAGCCGATATTCCCAAATACAGCAGGGCCAGTATGTACCCCAATACCAAATTTAACGACCAGTCCAAACCGTTCGAACAGCTTTTGTTCCACCGCCGCCGAACCTTGCTTCATCGCCCACGCAGCCTTTACTGCTTGCATCGGATGATCCTCCAACAGCAATGGAGCATTAAAAATCGCCATCGTGGCATCCCCGATGAACTTATCCAGCGTGCCATCATACTTAAAAATACAACTCGCGGTCAAATCCAGATACTCATTCAGAATCTCAACAATCTCCTCCGGTTCAGCAGCCTCCGACAACAGGGTGAATCCGCGAATATCGACGAATAGCAAGCTCAACTCTCTGCGGCTTCCTCCAAGCTTCAGCCCTTCCTGACCGTTCTTGAGAATTTGATCCACTACCTGCGGGGCAACATATCGGCCAAAAATATCCGTAACTCTACGCTTCTCCATCAATTCTTCTAAATATTGAAAGGCTATCACGATAATGCAGCTAACGATTAGAAAAGGAATCACGTAACCTAGTGAAATTACCGTTCCATGGTCATAAAAATAACGACCCGCAAAGATAAGTAGGGCAATGATGACCACAATGACCACATAGGAATATAACATCTTCACCTTACGGAATAGTAGATAGGCTAGGAGCGCAACAAAAAGCAATACTGCCTCATTCCACTTCCAGTCCAGTACCCGTTTATAATTATCGTCCAGCAAAGATTGAATGATATTCGCATGAATTTCCACACCATATAATGTGTTTTTTCCGCTAATTGGTGTTAGGAAGTCATCCTTAAACCCTGTAGCATATGGCCCAATAAGTACAATTCTATTCTCAAAATAAGATGGCGGTACTTCTCCGTTAAGCACTGCCGAATAAGGAATCTCCTCAAAGGCTCCTTTACTGCCTGAATAGGGGATATAGAAACGTCCAAAGTCATCTAGCGGGAGCTTCTGTGGATCAGCAGTGCCCCCCATCACCTCTTGATATTTCTGAAAGACTGTCCATGACAAACTATGAATTGGCTTTCCTTTATAGTCAAAAGAATAAAGCGCCTTACGTACCACACGGTCGGTGTCGGTAATGGTATTAATATGGGCGGTTGCAGCGGCAGCCTCCCTCAAGGCCTCAAACGGCTCAGTCAGCTCCAGTGCTTCAATCTTTCCTTGCTCGGTATTAGGTGCAAAGGTACCATATATGGGCAGAATAACATTTCCCGCCCGAGCGACAGCCGCAGCGAACTCGGCATCCACCTCGGGATCCTCCGAACCCACCGGGAACGTCAGGTCAAACCCAATTACGGCTGGATGTCCCTCGGAAAGTGTATCTAGCAGCTGTGCATGAACATTTCTGCTCCACGGCCAGCTGCCGAAGTCCTCCAAGCTCTGATCGTCTATCCCGATAATCGCAATGGTAGTGTCCACTGTGCGCTCGTGCTGCATCACGCGATCTTGTAACAGATGATCAATGGAGTCGAGACTCCCTCTATACAGTAGAATCGCAAAAATTACAGTTAGCAGAAGTAAAATATGTGCTAGCTTTACTCTCAAGGTTCGTTTCTCCAATCTATGTATTATAGGATGAGTCCGAGCCAGCACTATAATAAGCGTTTAAATACGTTGGTAATTGATAAGCAAAGAAGATGGGATCAGTGGATAAAACAATAAGGAATACAAGTACCCATGGTTGAATACCCATTCCTGTGCCAATTAGAAGAAGTGCTTTAACCAGGAGAATAACTGCCGAATCATCGCGAATGACAAGTGTAATTACGAAAGAAATCATTAGGACTGTCAGCAGGAAGTTAGATTATCTATTAAAAATTTATTCAAAAATATTATATATGAAAAATCATATAAATAGTAAGAATTTCCTACTTTCATAGAAGAAAAGGGATAAAAAATGACAAAAGCAGACCAGAGTTCCCTCTGTCTGCCTTTGCCAAACTATCCTTATAAATTGATTATTCCATATAACAGTTTTGCAATTTCAGCCCGGGTTACTTTGCCACGAGGATCAAAGTTATTGTCACCCTTGCCGTCAAGGATTCCCTTGGCTTTCAATTCACTTACCGCTTGCTTCGCCCAGTCCGATACGCTGTTCATATCCTTAAAGCTTGCAGTAGCAGCACCAGAAGAGTCTGAACCAGCTTTGTACTGTATCAATTTCTGGAGGACTACAGCCGCTTCTTCACGAGTTATCGCATCTTTAGGCCGGAACTTGCCATCACTGCCTTGAATGAGCCCAAGCTGGACCGCCTTGTCTATCGATGAGGCATAATATGCATCCTCAGATACATCTGCAAAAGTACTTTGTGCGATAGTTCCACTAGCCTCATCCAATCCAAGTGAACGAATGGCTAGTGTAACAAAATCCGCACGGGTTACATTAGCTTGTGGACCATAATGTGTATCGTCGATACCCATAATCACATGCTTAGCCGTCAGCTTGGAAATGTACGACTCTGCCCAGTGACCAGCGGTATCACTAAATTGCTTCTGGTATTCCAGTACCGCGAAGGAAGAGAAATGATCTGTTGTAAAGGTAACGGCATTACCTTTAAAAACGCCACCCAAATATGTCAAGGTACTGCCATTTACATAATAGACGCCTGCAAAATCAGTATCGATCTTAGCAAGCTGTTCCTTCGTCAGCGTCAATGTAATGGTAACAGCACCTTTAAACTGGTGAATAGCCGTTTCTTTGCCGCCTGCTGTGATACTAAGGTTCAGCGTAACGGCAGCTCTGGATGGACTCATTCCAGCGACATTGGTTGGTACAGATATCGTACTTGTATCAACACTCAGCAGCAGCATATCGCTTCCGGCTGGGATCGCTGGTAAAGAGCTTGTTGGTACGCTTAATGTAATGCTGGAAGATACAATATTCAGACTCAGCTTCTTGTCGGCAGCCTGTTGGATGCTCGCTGCGTCAAGTGCAAGTTTAATCTGATCTTGGGTCAAAGCGCCTTTGCCTAAGCTAATCTTGATATTTCCACCTGTCGCAGCTTCCTCTATCAGCTTCTTTAATGCTGCAGAATTAGCAATATACATACCGTCACTTCCGAGGGTCAGTTCAACGCTTCCTTTTTCCGCTACAGGTGTAGCTGTAGGACTCGGAGACACTGTGGGCACTGATGAACCTACTGGAGGTGCCGGTGTCACTTCAGGCGATGGCGATACCTCTGGCGTCGGCGTCGGTGTTGGCGTCGGTGTTGGCGTCGGTGTTACATCCTCTTTTCCAGTGTAAAAGCCCCAAATATCTGAAAGCACACTGCCGGAGTGATCATCCTCGACCTTTGTATACCATTGGTAGTAACTATCCGGATTCCGTTTGCTCCAAGTAACCTGAGTCTCCGCACCGCTCTCTACTTGCTGATTGGCTGCGATTTTCTGATCGCTGTAGACCTTAACGCCGATATAATCGGTAGCTACACGTTTTGTCACAGGCTGTAGATCCAGATCTAATACGAACTCATCTTTGCCTGGGAATTCATTTTCATCATAATAATTATAATCGTCTAGATAAGGCGAATAAGTCTTCACACGCAGCTTATTGTTAGCAACATCGAACTGAAGCAGTCTAATATAACCAAGCCCACCCTCTTCGGCACCTTGATAGTCTGCCAGCATTTGATACACACTGCGATCCGGAATACCGTCACCGTTATCATCCAGCTCGTCGATCTTCAGCTCAGCATCATGATAATGACCGGATAACGCTGCGATTACGTTCTTGTTAGGTTTTACAACCATCTCAAAAATCTTATCCGCAATAGGTGCGCGGTTATTAGAAACCAGCAAGTATTCATGGAGGCAAAGAATCGCTTTGCGCTCTGGATAACGGGCAACGATCTCATTCATCCATTGAATCTCTTCTTCAGCCAATCCCCAGCCCATATATACGATAATAAAATCATTTCCATTTGCAGAAACCAAATCATAATGGCCCCGGTTGTTATCATAAGAGCCACCGAAGGTCGGCATATTCTTGAATCTCCACTCTCCAAAATACTCCCAGAACTTCGTATAATCCCCGGTTTGATGACCTACGTCATGGTTGCCCGCAAGCACACCATAAGGAATACCTGCATCCTCCAGAACCTTCATGTTCTGGTCCGCTTCCTTCCACTCGTACTCTTGATAGGATTTATCCACTACATCCCCTGTATGAATTACATATTTCAGGTTCAAATTATCCTTGTTGTCGGCTATCCACTTCACGTTCTTACGATAAATGTAAGGGTAGCTTTGGGAATAATATTGTGTATCCGACATCCATACAAAAGAGAAATCATAGGTGTCTTGCGTTACTGTGGGTGCAGTCTTAGCCACAGACGCAATCTCATCCTGAACCATAACAGCAATGCTATGTGCATTAGCAAATTGTCCTACGGTCACCGTCGATTTCAGCTCAAAATCCTCTGTTCCGGCGATCAAATGATCCAGCTGCACCCACTTCTCTTCAGCAGGACTCCAAGCATAGAGACTTACTTTACGACCTGGAAGTGAATTCCCCTTCCATTCAATATCCACACGATCTGTCGCCTTAACGGAATCATCAAGCTTAATTTCATAACGCTGATACGGGAATTGCTCTACAGCATCGTTGATTAAATACTGTCCGTCCACCGCGCTTATTTTACTGTAATCATCACCGCTAAGTGCTGTTTCACCCGCAGGTACGGATTGTTTCGGCGGCTCTGTATCGGATGCATTTATAAACCCAGCGAAACCTTGCTCAGGATGGTTAGCATCATACTTAAATCCTCTAAAGAAAGTAACATTCATCTTATCTTGGTTAGGATCTTCAACCTTAACCCTCAAAGTCGGATTAGTACCTACACCTGTCTCCCAGTTCGTAGGAGAAATAAGCTGGGGTGCAAATGGATTCTCATTCGGCACATCGAAGATAACTACTTTCTCTGCCTGATTGCCGATCTTGTCCAAGGCAGTGATAGAAAGCGTATGCTCTCCAGCCGTTAGCTTTCCGGAGGAAGTAGCATATGGAAGTTCAATACCTTTGCCATCGAGCTTCACGCTGACCTTGTCTACACCTGCGTAAGTATCCGTAATCTGAGCAGCAATTTCGAAATTACCACGATAAGTCTTTCCATCTTCAATCGATGCTTTGATGGATGGCGGCGTGTTGTCTACAATTACACTTGACGATACCTTAGATCCACCTTCAGTCAGTGTTACTTTATGTTCTCCATCAGCGGCTTCTTTAGTATTCCAGTCATACGCTTTCGAACGGAACAAATCCGATTTCAAATCGAACCGGAAACCGATAGATTCATGCTTACCTGCGCTGTCCCCCATCTTAATTTCTTTATCACGTTCTGCATAAGCAGGGTCCCAAATTTCAGTGCCGTCTGCAAGTAGTAGGCGTACATTTTTCACTTCGAAATCATCTTTATTCTCCTCGGGACGTGGGTCAAAAGGTGATGATTTAGAGCCCGCCCGAATGTAGATCACATTATCCGTGCCCACCTGTAAAGCGGCAGAGGAGATCGGGAAGGTCAATGTCGTATATGAAGTAATCGGGTCCATAAAGGTGTATAGAATGCTCGCATCCCCTAATTCTTCTGGTCCCATTGTGATGCCGTTTTTAAAATAATAATCCACATTTTTAGCTTCAAATACAAAGTAAGCATCATTCTCAAGCGCGGCATATGCCTCATGATTGCTGAGTACCTTATTATCGATGCTCAGGTCCACTGCATCAGCCTTTGCGGTGGCAGAGGTTCCTTTTACCGTCATAGAACCATGGATGAACTGCCCATCCTTCACATTCAAACGAAGCGCTGATTGATCAGGCCCTCCCGTAATTTTCACTTTCATTACCGGAGATTCGACCTCATTGGTGCCATCGGAAACGACGAAATAATACTGTATTTCATTTCTGCCAATCAAATCAGCCGATGATAACTTATAATGATACAAGCTATCGTTGAAGTCTTGGGATAGATTATGGCTGACAAAATCAGGCTGCTTGTCCGACGCTACCCTTACTTCTACAGATGTAATGGCTTTATTGTCATCAGCGAAAGCTTTCAAATCCAAACTCATCGACTGATCAATCTCCGTCACAGCAGTCAGATCATTCACCGTCGGATTTTCAGTATCCGGCTCTACATGGATCGGTGTACTAGGAACCAATCCTACATCCACTTGCCCTGGTGACGGAACGGCTGATCCTGTGCTAATCTTAAGCATTTTACTTTGCCCATTCACAGGATACTTGTATAGAAGCGCTTTATTTTCTTTGGTGTCGTCACCTTTAGCTCCACCCTCATAGGTGAGGTCAGCATCATAATACGCAGAGGAAATTTCTTTCTCCGTGTTGCTCTTGATTACGACTGCCCGGCGGCCAGAGTTCGCCATCCCATCACTTTTAATTAAAAAGAGGTTCGTGCCATCGATCAGATTCGTATTGAATTCTGTATTAAAATCATCAGCAGTGTATGTACTGTTAGCACTATTCATAATCCAGAACACCACAGACTGCTGTGCAGGAATGACGAAACTCTCTTTCGTAGAGGGCCACTTCACATCAGAAGCGTTGCCTTTATCAGGATAGCGATAATAGATCTTATAGTTCTTAAAATCAACCGGTGCATCCGTATTGTTATACACCTCAATGAATTCAAAAGCATCGGTGCTCGTTCCTTTTACATTCGTCGAATTCGGCAGCAGCTCAGTAACTAACAGCGGCGGCACATTGTTCGAATCAAACGCAGGCAGGTTCACTTGAACAGAATAATGCTCCGTAACATTGTTTACACGGATGCTGTAGTGCAGTTCCGGCTCTTCCAGCGCAGCCGCAGGAATCAACGCAGTGAACTGATTATCCCCCTTTGATGTCATAGTGATTACCGTATCTTTTGCCTGGGAAGGAGAGCCGTATTGCAGCTTCACTACCGGCAATGCTCCATCTGGGCCAATCTCTAGGTTCGTAATCTTCGCGGTGATAGGAAGATCAGCTGGATCTACACTGCTCTGCGTATGGTGTTCAATCAACGGCTGTTTGTCTCCAGGCACTGGTATAGGAAGTTGTTCGGGTTCTACGGTTCCAGGTGTCGCCGCAGCCTTTCCCGAAATCGCCATGAGACTCATCGTAGAGCTGTCAGCTTGTGAAAATTGATAGAAAATCCCGTTGTTTTCCTTCACCTGTTCTTTTCCATAAGAAGAAGAGATAATTAGGGCATCTCCTGCTTTGCTTTTAATTTGTAAGCTACGCGTATCAGTGTTAGCCATACCACCGCCACCGTTGATACGGAACAGGTTTACGCCTTCTTTCAAGGATGCTGAAGGATTAAAATTTTTGATGAAATCCTCGGCAGGAACATTCAGATTATTGCCGTTCATAATCCAGAAGACGATATTTCCATGCGCCGGGATTACAGCATCGCCGTTGGTTATCCATTTATCTCTGTTATAATAGTAAAAATAATAATCCTTAAAGTTTACTGGCTCATCCGTATTATTATAGACCTCAACAAATTCATAACCATCAACAGAGGATCCATCCGCACCTTTGACATTTTTAGTATCTGGAACAACCTCTGTAATAAGTAATGCTCCTGGATGAGCAGGTGTCGCATACACATCTGCCACTACTGTCGGTTGATTTAAAAGCGTATCGAGCTCAACCTGCTCGTCAAAATGTGCTCCTAATTCGGAAGAGGTCTGCTCTGTGTCCAGCTGCTGTTCTTCAGCATATCCTGCTGGAACCATTATCCCCAACATCAGACTACTTGCAATTACGCTGGATAGAAAACGTTTAGCTTTTGCTGTTATTCTCAAAACTCCGAACACTCCCCATTTGTTTAGTTGTGACCCAGTGCATAAATATGCATTGAAGATCATCTGGAAAGTATACTAAGGATATATTATCGCTATATCATTTCAATGTTAAATCTTTAGGTTATCTTAAATATTGCTTAAGCTTGGACTCAGGTTTGCGGGTTACAATAGAAATAGGTTAAATCACAACCATCACAAACACATTCAACAGAAAACCATAAAACGTTATTTGTAAAATAAGAAAAGAGGACTCTAATGGATATAAAAAGAGTGATTATAGTAGGAACCGTAGTTATAGTGATGTCTTTCGGAAATGCTTGGAGTAGCCTTACTGCAAGCGCGAGTTCGCCTGCCCAATGGTCCACTGTAAAAGCTGCAGATCCAGACGAATTATTATTGAAAGCCCTTAACCAACCTACAGATGAAGATCTGTACGATGCCTTATATGATGGCAAGTCACTTCAAGATATTGCCTCAGAGCAAAACACAGATATTGAAGATGTGATCAATCTACAGGTAGCACAGCTAACAGAACAGCTAGATTCAAGGCTAGCTTCCGGAAGCATTACAGCCGAGCAGTATGCAGCACATACAGCCGAGCTGAGGGACATCGTTACGGAGAGCGTTCTCACTTCTTTCGGCTAACAAAGATACATACAGTGGCCGTACAACATTGCTCCGCGCCAACCATAAAGAGGGTGATCCGATAGCCATTAAATGGCTATCGGATCACCCTCTTCTTATATTCAGAGCTATTTAATTGAATTCTTAATTTCTATCTTGCTGTCTCTATTGATCTCCAGTATATCCAGGAAGAACACAAAAATTGGAATACCGAGAATTAGACCCCATACACCCAAATAATGCTCAGAGAATAACAGAACGATAAAGGTATAGAACATCGGCAGGTTCATTTTGGATGACATCAGCTTAGGATTCAAGAAGTAGCCTTCAACAAAATGTAGTACAGCAATCATAACGAGTACATAGATCGTCATAGCCAGACCACCAATATTGTAGCCAATAATACACAGCGGAATTAGTGAAATTACAAAGCCTACCACCGGTATCAGACTAAGCAGGAAGATCATGATCGACAAGGCGAATAGATAAGGAAAACCTAAGATCCAGAGTCCAATCACCGTAAAGCATGTATTAAACAGCGCGATCAGTATTTGCGCTTCGATCACTTTACCAAAAGATGAGATGAATTTTCTACCGAAATACTCAAGCTCAACATAGAACCAGGAGATCTTGCTATCTTTAAGACGTGTAGTAAAATTGACAATTCTGTTCTTCTCAAGAATAAAGACAAAGCTCAGAATAGTAGATAATACGAAGCTGGTGCCCCAATTACTTATTTTCAGGACGTATTCAAGACCATCTTTCACATAAGACTGGTAGTTCAAATCCTTAAGCTGCGCAAATAAATACTGCACAATATCGTTCTGCGGAATATTTGCAGGGGTTAAACTGGTTAGAAAATTTGTTAACTGCTTAATCTGCGTAAAGACCTTCGGTAAATAATTCACTAAGGTCACTACGATCAGCGCAATCAGAGCTAAATACAGAATAACAATAATGACCTTACTGTTGACTGCCACATATTTATTGATCCGCTTCGTAAGCAGCACTTGAAAGCTATTCATTACATAAGCAATCAAAAATGTTAACAGTACTAAATTGAGCATATCTCTAATACTGAATAGCAGCAGGGCAACAAGACCCAAAATAAAAAAACGCCGGACCGTTAAATTCGCGTAATAACGCTTAAATACTTCCATCAGTTCTCTCCATTCGCCTACCAATTAGTACTCTTTTATAGTCTACAGTAAGGAATTCACTTATAGCAACTAGTGATTCGCCTAAATTGGCGAAATTTCTCACTTTTTGTAAACTCCTAAGGAACATAAGGGTAGATGACATCCATTCCATACAGTTCCTCAGCCTTTTATATTCCCCCAGTGGTGTGTAATAAATTAACGATCCGACTCTTCTGATCATAGTTGAGATCAATATGTAGATCTTTGCATAATTGTATAAATGGAACCATCAAGGTCCCTTTCCTCATTTCGGGCGCACTTCCTATCAGAGCTACTCTTTGGTTATTCAGGGTTAATTCCATGGGCGAATCTACATGTTTGATCTGCTCAAGGGTTTGAATTGCGGTTAGATTCTGACTTCCCCCGTTGATTCGAGAGGCGTTCCGGTCTGTTCTCGCATTGATCCCATCCTGAATTTTAAAAGTCAGCGTAATTCCGAGTGAGTCACAGGCGGATAGCAATCGGTCATTGTAAGATCCATAAGGAAAGGCAATCGCTGAATCGGTATTCCCCAGCTCTTCCTTCAGCCTTTGCTCTGCCTTGGCCAAATCACGAGTAACTCTGCTGTAGTACTCCGTATTCATTTCGTTTCTGTTCTCATCGTCGATATATAATAAGGCACTGGCCGCTGGCCGCTCCCCACCTTCAGCATCCACGATACCATAATGGTGTAAGTCATACGTGTGACTATAGAATCCCATCCCGTCCCGCTTCATTTCCCGCATCTGTTCCCAGGTAAGCTTCGGCACACTGTTCGGATTGGGGTGATCGATCGTAGACACGATAACAAAATTAACTGCCGTATAACCATATTTTTTTAAGATAGGAAAGGCAAACTCATAGAAGCTCTCATATCCATCATCAAAAGTCAGCAGCACCGCATTATCTGGAATCGAGCCATTATTCAGCATAAATGCTCGATATTGTTCCATCGTAATCACATGAAAGCCTTCTTCCTTTAGCAGCTTCATTTGATCCTCAAACCGATCAACCGATAATATCCAGGGAAACTGTGGCATCGGCTTCTCTGAAAGATGATGGTACATCAGCACAACTACATTGTCTCTGTAGTAAATGCCTTTCGGAAGTGGTCCCTGCTTCTGCCAGTCGATACGCATATTAAGCGCCTGTTCGGCAACAGCCTTGGGAATCATAAGCTCATCAGGCGAGGCCGGGTATGTAGCTACCGTCTTAATGATTTGACCGTTCACATTTATAGTAACTGCAGAAGACTCACGTTGATTGTTGATAATAGCAGCGAGGCTTATTAGCAGAACGATGACTAAAAGAATCATATATTTTTTCGTATGCACTCTTTGAATCTCCTTAAAATGATTTCTTATTCACTATGTAACTACATATTCGGTGACAGTTCCACCTACTTTTGGTTACATTTTCTTTTTATTTGGGTTCATACAATAAAAATAGGAGGCGAACCTTAAGCCCGAACTGGCTTGAGGAACACCTCCTGCAAATGGAGATCTATAAATAATTATATACATCTATATGTAATTATAGACAGTCTAAGGCCTATTCTTATCTGCAAAGTAATTCTCTTCGCCAAGCTCGTCCACAAACTGCTGCAGCCAATGATAATACTGAACGGCATGCTCCAGCTTTTCCAGATCCTTCAGACAGAATTGCCGCTCTTCCTCCGATGTATCCACAGCTTGAACCAATCCCTCCAGCTCAGGAATAACCATATCCAAAGCATGCCTCATGACATCAATCTCCCGCTGCAGCTTCATCCCGAAAAAGTTCTTAAAAGTCTGAAAGAAATCCGTTTCCACTGCATATAGATCCTTTCGATCCTGCTTCTCCTCCAGCTTGGTGACCATCTTGGAAGCCATCAAAGAACGAACTCCATAGCTCATATTACTCTTGCTCATATTCATCACTTTCTTCATTTCTTCAAGCGTCATCGGCCGGTCTTCAAAGAACATAATCCCATAAAGCTGCCCAAATGAGTAATTGGCACCATATAAGTCCATCGTCTGAGCAATCGCATCGATCATCGGACGCAGTAGCTGCTCACGTGGAGATAAGTCTCTATTCTCTTCACCATAGGCTACCTGTTTCATAGCTGCACCTTCATTCCACTTAGAATCTGTCCTTTTATTTTACACAAAATAGCAAGTACTTTCGCTAATCTCTTAAATTTTTACATAATCTCGCATCGATCTTTACGCCCGCTTGACCACGTAGCCGCCATATGAGTGTACAATTTTTTTTGAACGGAGGAGCTTTCCTCAGAATTATACCGCAAAAAACAGAAGATGGAATGGGGTATCGACAGAAATATGAAACGCTCAAGATTTATAGGTGAGTTGAAACCGGTGCTCTTTACCTTGCCGGCAATGATTCCATTCGTTGTATTTTGGCTTGCGCCATTACTTTATGTATTTTATCTCAGCTTTAATGAATGGGACTTCATGAGCCCTGAGAAAACCTTTGTCGGACTAACCAACTACCTGGATCTGTTCAGCAACCCTGCCTTCTATAAAGCACTAAGAGTAACCCTGTTATTCTGTGCGGGAAGTGTACTGCCCGTTATTCTGATCGGACTAGGACTAGCACTCCTGATGAATGGGAAACTGAAAGGCTCCACTCTCTATCAGGTGCTGCTTTTCTCCCCTTGGGTCACGCCGACAGTGGCGGTATCGATTGTTTGGTCCTGGATTTATGAACCGGAAATTGGCTTGGCCAATACCGTACTTGATTTCTTAGGTCTAGAAAAAATCGGTTGGCTTCAAGACCCGAAATGGGCGCTGCTCGGCGTTCTGCTCGTGACCATATGGAAATCGGTCGGTTGGGCAATGATTTTTTACTTGGTGGCACTCCGTAATGTTCCTTCTGATCTGCTGGAAGCTGCTGAACTGGATGGAGCAAATGTTGTTCAGAAATTCATTCGCATTATTTTACCGCTAATCTCGCCAACGACACTGTTTCTGTTCATCGTACAGATCATCGGGGCATTACAGGCTTACGACCAGATTAACGTACTCACACAAGGCGGACCGTCGGGTTCAACACGCACTTTACTCTATATGTATTATCAGTCTGCCTTTGAAGCTTTTCAGATTGGAGAAGCCTCAAGTGTCGCAATGGTTCTGGTATTTATATGCATGCTGCTCTCCGTAGTCTCACTAGAGGTTAGTAAACGGACAACCCATTATCAATAACAACTGCTGAAAGGAGAACGACTGATGAATGCAACGATCGTACGCGTGGGCACACTGGCCCGCCATCTATTTTTTGCAGCTATTGCACTGATCATGGCCTTCCCCTTCTATTGGATGGTCACCAGCGCCTTAAAAACCAATGATGAAATCTGGCAGTCTCCACCCACGATCTGGCCGAAAGAGCCGCTGTGGAGTAACTTTTCAGCCGCCTGGCACGAAGCCCCTTTCTTCAGATATATGGGCAATAGCGTATTTGTCGCCGTGTCGATTGTTATTTTGCAGGTGATAAATTCCGGGATGATGGCTTATGCGCTTACGCATATGAAATTCCGCTTCAGAGGGCTGTTCGCTGGGGTTATCCTTTTCGGCTATATGGTTCCTGCCACCGCCGTTTATCTTCCCGGATATTTGGTATTATCCCAGCTTCACTTACTGGATTCATATGCCGGGTTGATTCTATCTAACTGTGTAAGTGTCTTCTCCATCTTTCTAATTCGGCAAGCCTTCCTTCAGGTTCCCCATGAGCTGGTGGAGGCTGGAGAAGTAGATGGTTCCTCGCATATGCGGATTCTCTGGACCATTCTTGTCCCCATTACACGTTCTTCCTTTGCAGTGCTAGCCCTGATCACCTTCATTGATCAGTACAATAACTATTTCTGGCCAATGCTCATCACCAAAGATCCTAATCTACAGCTGGTCTCGGCCGGTCTGCGTAGTTTCTTCACTCAAGGAGGTGCTTACGGATTGAAATGGCCGCTGATCATGGCCGCTAGTGCATTCACCATCGCCCCGTTGCTGCTTGTATTTCTATTAGCTCAGAAAACGATCATGCAAAGCGTCAACATGACCGCTGGTTCCAGCAAAGGATAAGTTAACAATTCTATTTTATAAGAGGAGAATGATGATGAACGTATTGAAGAGACTGTCCGCCCTATCTTTGGTTGCCGGATTTACAATGTTAACAGCTTGCGGAGGGAATACGAATACGGACAATGTTACAGCGGCGAATGGAGCTTCTTCCGCCCCCTCCACAGAGGCTTCACCCACACAAAAGGCACCGGTAACAATCGAATTCTGGTATGGTCTCGGCGGCAAGCTTGGTGAGAATATGGAGGCACTGATTCAGAAATTCAACGCCTCTCAGCAAGAGGTCATTGTCAAAGGTATCGCGCAGGCAGACTACACTGAAACCGAGCAGAAGCTGCAAGCGGCGATTGCTACAGGAAAAGTGCCCGCTGCTGCTCTCTCCTCCAATGTAGATTGGGCCCGCAAAGGATATTTCGCTCCGATAGATGAGCTTATGGCATTGCAGCCAGATTTTAATAAAGAGGATTTTGTCCAAACCTTTCTAAATCAGGGCCAAATCGATGGCAAGCAATATTTCCTGCCGATGTATGGAACGACGCAGGTTATGTACTATCGTAAAGATACTTTTGAGAAGAATGGCATTGATGCGAGCACTCTAAAGACTTGGGAAGACCTAGCTGCTGCAGCTGAGAAAATGACCGTGAAGGACGGCGGTAAAACCACCTTCTTCGGTTGGGAGCCTATGTGGGGTTCAGGGAACATGATTGATGCCGCGCTTAGCAAAGGAGGTACTATCCTTAGTGAGGATGGGAAACAGGTCATGATCGACTCCAAAGAGTGGATCGAAACCTGGGATTTGTTCCGCAAGTGGATTCACGAGGATAAGATCATGCGGATTCATTCTGGGGGCCAAGGCTGGGAGTATTGGTACAAGACAATTGACGATGTTATGAAGGGTCAATCCGCAGGTTACACCGGCTCCAGTGGCGATCAGGGCGACTTGGACTTCAGCATTGTATCAGCTATGGAGCAGCCAGGCTGGGCAGGGGTTGGCGAGGGAAAACCGGTAGCCCAAGCATTGATGGCCGGAATTTTATCCAAAGCTAGCGACAGCGAGAAGGAAGCTGCTATGAAATGGCTAACCTATTTCACGGGTGCTGAGAATACTGCCTTCTGGTCGATTAATACGGGTTATATTTCGGTACGCCAATCCGCTTTGCAAGACCCGGCGTTTGTGTCGTTCAGCGAAAGCAATCCACAGATTAAGGTTCCGTTGATGCAAGCGTCTCATGGTTCTGCACCCTTCCAAGACCCAACTGGCGGCAAAATCAACGATGCACTGAAAATCGCCGCAGATAAGGTACAAATTGAGAATATCCCTGCCGCACAAGCACTAAAGGAAGCGCAAGAAACGGCGCAAGCAGCACTTGATAAATTAAAATAAAGGGCGGTGGACCTTATGTCTGAGCTCATCACTCCACAAGGCAGATACGCTGTAGCCGCTATTCTATTCGATAAGGATGGTACGCTGCTCCAGTTCGTATCCCTCTGGGGCAGCTGGGGCGAATATTTTTTAGAGAGATTCACAGCGTATATGAAGCAAAAAGGACTAAAGATTACAGAAGAACAGCTCCCTGCACTAATGGGAACGGTACACAATACCCAGGGGAGCATTACCGATTATGATCGCAACGGACCGCTGGCTATGGGAACTATGAGTGATCTCTATGCCATCCTGTCTTGGCAAGGTTATCTGCAAGGTTTATCTTGGGCGGAGTCCATGGAGCTTGTTCATCAGTGCCGTCTGGAAGCGGATGTTATGCTGGAAGAGAAACGCCCTGTTCACTCGCTTCCCGGACTTCATCGTTTTCTTGATGAGTGTGTGAGTGCAGGCATCCCTCTCGCTGTGGTGACCGCTGATGAAACAGATGCCGCAGAGAAACATCTTCAATGGCTCGGTATAAGGCACTATTTCTCTGAGGTCATTGGAACAGACCTCGTGGATCAGGGTAAACCTTTCCCTGACATGGTGCGACTGGCCTGCGAAAGGTTGGCCGTAGAACCTGCGCACACAGCAGTTATCGGTGATACTAATGGGGATATGCGAATGGCTAAAGTAGCGGGCGTACAGTTAGCCATAGGAATCTCTGAAAATGAAGACATTATTGCTTCGTCGCATATTCTCCCGGATGCAGATCTCATTGTGAGATCTTATGCCGAGCTTAGAATCGAGGTTACTCCCTAGTGAAAATAGAAGGAATATGGGCATGGATGTTTCTGACGCTAGCTATTGTGTTCGAGCTCTCAGGGACCATCTCGATGAAAATATCTCAAGGGTTCACGCAGCTCTGGCCTTCCGTGCTCATGTTCCTGTTCTATGGAGCCAGCTTCACCTCTCTGAATTATGCCCTTACCTCTATTAAGGTAGGCGTTGCTTATGCGATATGGTCAGGGGCGGGAATTATCCTTATATCCTTCATAGGGGCCCTCTTTTTCGATGAAAAGCTAACCCTATCCTCCCTGCTATGGATAGCCGTTATCATTACCGGGATCATAGGGCTGAACATTAGCGGCAAGACACATTAGCGAACAGCAACAATATTTCATAGGTTCATAGATCAAGGAGGATGCCTAAACATGAGTACGAACATCACACCTGAGGAAAAACCTGTTGTCACTTTTCAAATCATCACGGATACCCATGTCACCGCTGACCGAAATCATGAGTACAATCTTAACTTTGAGCTGGCACTCCGTGATATAGCAGCGCATGGAGAAGGCAGTAGCGGGATTATGCATATCGGTGATGTCACAGACCACGGATTCCCTGCGGAATACGAAGAAATGCTTCGTATTCTCCATCCGTACAAAGCTGACTTGCCCAATATTACCTTTACCTTAGGGAACCATGATGTAGCCCTTGGAAATTGGGAGTCACGCTTAGGGATGTATACTTCGCAGACTGGCATGTCTGGGCCTTATCATGATCACTGGATCAATGGTTATCACTTTATTTTTCTAGGGACAGAACAAGGCTTGCTCAAATTCTGTGATCTTTCCTCTGCACAGCTGGATTGGCTGGATCATAAGCTCGAAGAGCAATCTTCGCCCGATCAACCGATCTTTCTATTCCTGCACCAACCACTCAAAGACACCGTAGCTGGATCGCTGGAATCACAAGATTGGTACGGGGTTACACAAGATAAGGAATTAAAAGCGATTCTTTCAAGATACCCTCAGGCCCTGTTATTCACTGGACATACCCATTGGGAGCTGGAGGTGGACAACACTATGTTCCCTGGCCAAGGAGAAATCGCCACGATGTTTAATGCTGCTTCTGTCGCCTACCTTTGGACGAATGAAGATAAGCATAAGACAGGCAGCCAAGGCTTTTATGTGGAAGTGTATAGAGATAAAGTGCTTGTCCGGGGCAGAGATTTCAAAACAGGAACCTGGATTGAAGCTGCACAATATGAGGTAGCTTATCCAGCGGTAAACGTAATATAATTTTCAATAAAAAAACGATTGTGCACAAGGAGTCCTCCCACGCATCAATCGTTTTTTTGCTGTAGTTATTTAGCTTAGCGTCCAATCGGGGCAACCCGGTAAACCGCTATATCTTCATCTGCAGCATTCGTCTCGCCTTCGATCTGCCAACCAAAGGATAACACCGATGCCAAACGTCCCTTTTCAGCCACGGTCAAAGTCGCCTCAACCGCTTCCTTGCCCTCTTCAAGCTCCAGAACTGCCTCTTTGCCCAGAGCTACCCAAATCCAGCTGCGAATGCCACGAATCGTGTTGTATTTGATCTGGTAGCCTGTCTTCACCGCTTGCTCGAACAGCTCCGGCTGCTCCGACTGCAATGTGCTCAGCTGTTTATAATCAAACTCGTATTCACTCTCGTCAACGGGCAAGTCGCCCTCCGCTACTTTACGAATAATATCCTCATTGGACCAGCCCAAGGCGCGAAGTGATTCTATTAATAAAGCATCCCACTGGGATAACTTTACTGTGTTCAAATTGTCTGACATCCTGATTCCTCCCCTACCTGTATATAGAGTCTACTTATTCCATGAAATCATAAGCAACATAATGGCCCGGACTTATTTCCTGAAGTGTAGAAGTCTCAGCCCTGCCGTACTCTTGCGAATATCCATCTAGAATAATTCTTTGATTAGCGCGTCTAGGGTCCGTCTCCAAAATCGAAGACAGCAGTGCCTTCGTATAAGGATGAATAGGATTCTCGTACAGTTCATCACTTTCAGCTACCTCTACTAGACGACCGCCATACATCACACCGATCCGGTCTGAAATATGCCGTACCATCGATAGATCATGTGCGACAAAAAGATAGGTCAACCCGAATTCGGACTGCAAATCCTCCAGCATATTTACTACCTGAGCCTGAACAGAGACGTCCAGTGCTGAAATCGGTTCATCACATACGACAAATTCCGGTTTTACAGACAAGGCTCTGGCAATCGAAATCCGCTGGCGTTGCCCGCCGCTGAATTCATGCGGGAAACGGTACAGATGTTCTCTTTTCAAACCCACCTTCTCCAGCAGTGCCGCAACAGCCTCTTTTCGTTCGTCACCTTCGTGGATGCCGTGGATCTTCATAGGCTCACTGATCAGATCAAGTACATTCAGACTTGGATTGAGTGATGAATAGGGATCTTGAAAGATCGACTGAATGCGTCTGCGAAAAGGCTTTAGCTGCTTCTCTCCAAGCTTGCTGAGCGGCTGCCCGTCAAAAGACACTTCACCATCTGTATAATCATATAATCGCAGCAAGCAGCGCCCAACTGTGGACTTTCCGCTTCCTGACTCTCCAACCAGCCCAAAGGTTTCACCTTGGCGTATCTGAAAGCTTACGCCATCTACCGCCTTAAGCACAGAGGTATCGCGTCCCCACATATCCTTGCCTTTGGAGAAATGTTTTTTCAGATTATTTACGTCCACTAGAATCTTATTCTCACTCAACCGAACCGCTCCCTTCAACACCAGCTACGGCTGGAGTCTCCTGCATACCGTCTGCTAGCCAGCACATTGAACGGTGACCGGGCGATAATTCGATAACCGGAGGACGTTCACTGCAATGGGCAAAAGCATTAGGGCAACGTTCCATAAATGGGCAGCCCGAAGGAGGATTCAACAAATCCGGAGGTGTACCTTCGATAGGAATCAGACGTTCCCGCGATTTGCCTTCGCGTTTTGGAATCGAACGTAGCAGACCTTTCGTGTAAGGATGCTGTGGGCGATAAAAGATATCCTCTACCGTACCTTCCTCCATCACGAGTCCACCATACATTACGATAACCCGTGTACATACCTGAGCGACCACACCCAAGTCATGGGTAATCAGCGCTACGGCTGTACTAGTATTATTTTTCAACTCTTTAAAAAGATCGAGAATTTGCGCCTGTATCGTTACATCGAGCGCAGTCGTCGGCTCATCCGCAATCAATAGCTCTGGCTTACAAGAAAGAGCCATGGCGATCATGACCCGCTGGCGCATCCCGCCGCTGAATTCATGCGGATATTGCTGTAGACGCTGTTCAGGATTATTAATCCCTACCTGACGCAGGATGCTTGCCGCCTCTTTAAGCGCTTCTTGCTTATTTAAACCCCGATGCCGACGGATGACTTCCGTAAGCTGCTGGCCGATTTTTTTTACAGGATTAAGAGAGGTCATAGGGTCCTGAAACACCATTGCTATGCGGTTACCGCGCAGCTTTCTCCACTCTTTTTCCGAAAGATTAGATAAATTCTCACCACGAAATTGAATATTTCCACCGATAATTTTACCTGGAGGTGTAATTAACGACATAATCGCCTTCGCAGTTACACTCTTCCCGCTTCCGGATTCACCAACAATCCCTACGGTTTCTCCAGCATCTATATGAAAGCTAACGCCACGAACTGCTTGATTCTCTCCGTCTCGGGTTTGGAAGGAAACCTTCAAATCCTCAACAGACAATAGCCGTTCTGTCATGATGTCTTCACACTCCTATCTTCGGATCAGCTTTGGTTCAAAGCCAACCCGCAAAATATCGCCCAGAACATTAAAGCTCAATACCGTTAATAGAATCAATAACCCAGGGAATAAAGCCAGATAAGGCGCTTGAGCAATATAGCCCTGCGCGTTATTTAGCATACTGCCCCATGTAGCATTCGGCGGCTGCACCCCGAACCCAAGGAAACTTAAGGAGGACTCCATCATAATCGCCGAAGCGATGCTATTCGTCGCCCCTACAATCACAACAGGCACTAGCCCCGGAAGAATATGACGCCAGATAATTCCGAAATTGCTCTGGCCGGAGGCTTTTGCATAAAGTACATATTCCCGTTCTTTAATCGTCATCGTCTCCGCTCGAATCACACGGGAAATGTTCATCCACATTAATAGTGCAATGATGATAATGATGTTTCCTACACTTGGCTTCAGAAATACGCTGAGCAGCAGCAGAACCAGGAAAGACGGAATGGACATTACTACATCAAGCATCCGCATCAATAGATTATCAATCCACCCGCCAAAATATCCACTGATTACCCCCACCGTCACACCAATGCCAGTAGCAATGATCATTGAAGCAAAACCAACTAATAGAGATACCCGGCCACCATACAATGCGCGGGCAAAATAATCCCGGCCATAGTCATCCGTCCCGAACCAGTGATCGGCTCCCGGTGCTTTCAGACGTGCCAGAACATCCATTGCATTCGGATCATGTCCAGATAAAAAAGCGAATATAGAGCCTAGTGTGAAGATGATTAAAGTAATGAGGGCAAGGGCGCCTAATTTGTTCGTAAATAGCTCATCTCCAACACTTTTCCATTTACTGCGATTCATGAGGTCACCTCGTTAATTTAATTCGTGGGTCCACGAAGCTATATAGAATATCTGCGACCAAGTTGCCGATGATCAGCATTAAAGAAGAGAACAGCGTAATCCCCATAATTACCGGGTAATCCATCCCTTTAACCGCAGTCATCCCCAAGGACCCAATTCCCGGCCAAGAAAATACGGTCTCCGTCACGATTGCACCCGCTACTAGATCGCCCATAGACATCCCGAGCAATGTAATCACCGGAAGCAGCACATGCTTCATTACATGACGGAACAAGATGGTGATTTTGTTCGATCCAAAGGCATACTGAATTTGTACATATTCCTCTTTAAGCTGTCCAATCGTACTGGAACGGATATATCGTACATAGCTAGCCAAGAATCCAAAGGCAAGGACCGTACAAGGCAAAATCCCATGCTTTAACACATCAACCGCCGATTCTACACCAATCGTACGCATCCCCATAATGGGCAACAAGTGCAGCTTAATTGCGAATAAATACATCAATAAAATCGCGAGCCAGAACAAAGGCACAGAAATTCCGATATAGGAAATAAAATTAATCAGCTTATCCACCCAACGATTCCGATTTGCTCCAGCAAGCAGTCCCATCGGGATCGCCAGCAAGACAGCAAGCGCAATTGCCGAACCCATCAAACCTGCTGTTGCAGGAAGACGTTCTAGAATTTGATCTAATACGGGCTGATGATTCACAAGGGAATAACCGAAATTCCCCTGCAGTACTTCTTTGATCCATATAAAATATTGAATGTAGGCTGGCTTATCCAGCCCAAGGTTATGCCGGATGCGTTCAATATCATCCGCGTGCATATTCGGCGTAACGAAGGATAATACCGGATCCCCCGGAGCCAGCTTAATCATCGCAAAGCACACAACCGAAACAAAAAACAACATCGGCAGGGTTTGCAGTAATCTTCGGACGATAAGTTGTCTCATACGTTTATTCTCCCAGTTCTATATCGGTAAAAAAGTAAGCTGGATAACCCAGCTTACTTTTTCCCGTTTTTATTTAAGGTAGATTTTCGATAAATCTTCAAAAATAACGACAGGCTTCAAGACTGCTTCTTCAAGACCGCCGTAGTTCTTGGAGACAGCTACAATAGTCTTAGTATTAGCGATTGGATAAATCGGTGCATCGTCTGCAATGATTTCTTGGATCTTCTTATAGATCTCACCACGTTTAGTCACATCTGCTTCTCCTGCACCTTCATTGAACAACTTATCAACCTCAGCATTATTATAATGCGAGTAGTTGGAATCAGCAGTAGAAGTATACAAAATTCTGTAAGCGTCAGGATCGTAACCCATAATATAACCTGCAATTGCAAGTTCAAAATCTGTTGAATTCATATCACTGAACTTCTGACCATATGCCGAGGCATCCATATTTTGCAGTTCAACTTCAGCGCCAATGGCCTTTAGCTTTTGCTGCACGTATAGTGAAATGGCTTCCTGAGCTTTATTTCCGCTCGATACAATCAATCTCAATTTCAGATCGCTAACTCCAGCTGACTTCAGAAGCTCCTTCGCTTTTTCCACATCATTATCGAAAGAAGGTACGTCATTAGTATAGAACAATGCATCCGGAGTCAAGAATGACTTCGCCGGGTCAGCATATTCGCTAGAGGTATAAGCAGCCTGAATGATTTCATCACGGTTTAGTGCTAGAGACAAGGCTTGACGAACTTCTTTTTTCGCAAGAGCGCCTCTATCGCTGTTCGCATTAAACAACAGGTAGGACAATCGGCCTTCACTATAAGGAAGGATCTCGAAATTGTTCGAAGCTTCAATCGTTCCAACATCCTGCGGATCTAGATATTTAATGTTGATCTCACCACTCTGAAGTGCGAGATTCGCAGCATTCGTATCTTTAGCAATCCGGTACGTTACAGAATCAAGATGTGGCTTGCCGCCGAAGTAGTTATCAAATCTCTCGAGTGTAACATATTCGCCCGCTTTATATTCTTTAAATTTAAATGGTCCAGATCCAACAGGATTAGCATTCTTGGTGCTTTTCTCTAGATCCGTCTCATTCTCAAAGATATGCTTTGGAATCGGAAATACTTGCACTAGTGTAGCTTCAAAAGCTGGGCTGACCTGCGGAAGCTTGAACTCTACAGTCAGATCATCCACCTTAACTGCCTTAACGGGTTTATCACCGATGAATAAGTTTGCTCTCAACATGCTGTTTTGCTTCTCATCGAGGATGCTATCAATCGTGAACACGACATCGTCAGCAGTAAGCTTTTCTCCGTCATGCCATGTAAGACCATCTTTAAGCTTCAAAGTATAAGTCAGGTTATCTTCTGACAGTGTCAGGCTGTCTGCCAAGTAGAAGGTCTTCTTACCATCATTTACTTGGAACAGTGGAGCATAGAGTGCTTGGTCAATTGTAAGACTGACACGGTCACCCGCATAGTTCGGATTTAGAATAACAGGATCAGCAGCGACTCCAATAATCAAGTTACCGCCATCTTTAGGTTCAGTGCTTGCCGTCGTTCCTTCAGTAGCCGTAGGCGTCTGATTTGTATTTGTGGAAGCAGCGTTATTCCCTCCGGAGCACGCGCTAATCAAAAATGTTAACAAAACCAAAGTAATAACTCCAGATAATCCTTTACGCATAAGTTTCTCCCCCGTATTCTATGTTCTGCGTTGCTTGTGTTTTTTATATTGTATATCGGAATACTAGGAATTACAATGGATAGCATTTCACATTAATGTAATATTGAGGGAATCGATCAGTGATTTATCCATAGCGCTCATCCTTTGCTGTTCATTTGGTCATCTGTATCTAATTATTCGGTTATTGTACAGCAGATCGTTACGAATTAATATATCTAACACTCATTTACTTTACAGAACTTTGAAAAATAAGGATTATTGCCGCTCTCCTGTAAATATATTGAGAACATAAGGATCATCCAAGGAAAGAGGGGCGTTCCCCAAGGAGGCGGCAATGACGGAAAACAAGATTCGCGTATTGATCGGCAGTCCAATTCACCAGAAGCCTACGGTTTTAAAAGAATTCCTGAATTCCCTGCTTCGTCTGAACGTAGCCAATATCGAGCTGGATTTCCATCTAATTGATGATAATGATGATCAGGAATCTAGTCGGCTGCTCCAGGAATTCAAAAGTATGGGTGATCATATTTATCTTCAGAGCTCCGGCTTTCACGATGCGTATATTCGCAATGATACTACCCACTTCTGGAATACCGATTTAGTCTGGAAAGTAGCCAATTTTAAGAATCTCATGATCAACCGCGCTCAAACCTTGAACTATGATTATTTATTCCTTATTGACTCTGATCTCATTCTCCATCCTGATACCCTCAGACATCTAATAGGTACGAACAAGGATATTATTTCAGAGGTGTTCTGGACGCAGTGGCAGCCAGAGACTATGTTTCAGCCGCAGGTATGGATGCACGACGAATACAATCAATGGGAGCTACTGCCCGGTGAAAAACTGCAACCAGAGGAGATTAATCGCAGATTTCATGAATTCATAGCAAAGATGCGGATTCCAGGAATCTATGAGGTAGGCGGACTCGGGGCTTGTACATTGATTAGTCAGCATGCGATAAAAGCCGGCGTTAGCTATAATCAAATTCGCAACATTTCATACTGGGGGGAAGACCGTCATTTCTGCATTCGTGCCGCAGCCCTTGGCATCCCCTTGTTCGTCGATACCCATTATCCGGCGCTACACTTGTATAGAGACAGTGATTTGAGTAAAGTTGAGGCTTTCATCAAAGAAACTACGGAGCCCAAAGCTGAAGCCACTGATACTGGGAACAATTCATCTACGGACGAAGTACCTGAATCAGTAATGCAGACACCCACCACAGACAATCCAAACAACGAAAGCTCCAAAGAGACAATCCCCCCAGCCAGAAAGCGGCCCAAGCTAACCCTGACCATGGTTGTGAAAAATGAAAGTGGACGTTTTCTGCGACAGGTTCTGGAGGAGCATCGCAAATACATCGACGAGGCCGTCATTATCGATGATGGCAGCACCGATAATTCAGCAGCGATCTGCCTGGAGGTACTTGAAGGCATCCCCGTTCATCTGGTGCACAATACCATATCCAAATTCAGCAATGAAATCGAGCTGCGAAAGCAGCAATGGGAAGAGGTTCTGAAGACGAAGCCCGAGTGGATTCTAAGTCTGGATGCAGACGAAATCTTTGAAGCAAGTTTCGCGGCAAATATCGAACCCTTGCTGTACGCTGACGAGGTCGATCTATTCTGTTTCCGTCTCTACGATTTATGGAACGCCACTCATTACAGAGAAGATATTTACTGGCGCTCTCATATGAACTATCGTCCTTTTCTGCTTCGTTATAAAGAAGACTTCAACTATGTATGGAACGAATCTCCACAGCACTGTGGGCGATTCCCGGAGAATGTCTTCGAGCTTCCCCACCAGCTAAGCAACTTGCGACTCAAGCATCTCGGTTGGTCGAAGGCAGAGTTCCGCTTAGAAAAATATCTGCGTTACATGCTCCTTGATCCCGATGGCCAATACGGCTGGAAGGAGCAATACCTGTCCATTCTGGATGAACACCCTCATTTAATACCTTGGGTGGAGTGAGTGTAATCATAAAAATGACGTCCACAAAACCTTAATGGCTTTGTGGACGTCATTTATTTTCACATAGTACAATCCGTTTTGCTAACTTCCTCTTATTCAGTACGCTGTGGTTCATCGACATCTGGTTTGATTATGCTCACCGTCAGCTCGCCGCCGGATTCGTCTACTTGAATCACTGTACCTTCTGCGGCTTCACCAGCAATGATCGCACGTGCCACACGGGTCTCCAGACTACGCTGGATGAAGCGTTTCAGCGGTCTCGCCCCATACACTGGATCAAAACCTTCCTTAGCGATAAAACGTACCGCCGGCTCAGTTAACTCAAGACCAATCTCCCGTTCAGCAAGGCGCAAACGTAATCCATCTACCAGTTTGTCCACGATTTTCTCGATCTCGCCCAGGGTCAACGGCTTGAACATCACAATATCGTCAACCCGGTTCAGAAACTCAGGACGGAATTGACCACTCAGTTCCTTCATCACTCTGTCCTTAGCAGCCTCCGTAAGCTGACCCTTCTCATCGGTGCCTTGAATCAGATGTGGTGAACCGATATTTGAGGTCATGATAATGATCGTGTTCTTGAAGTCGACCATCCGGCCCTGTGAATCGGTCAGCCGTCCATCATCAAGCAGCTGCAGTAGAATATTAAATACATCGGGGTGCGCCTTCTCCACTTCATCGAGCAGAACAACCGTATAAGGCTGACGCCGCACGGCTTCTGTGAGCTGTCCACCTTCCTCATACCCGACATATCCCGGAGGTGCACCGACCAAGCGAGAAACACTGTGCTTCTCCATATACTCCGACATATCAATACGAATCATGCCATCTTCGCGATCAAACAGAGAGACTGCAAGCGATTTAGCCAGCTCCGTCTTCCCTACGCCAGTCGGGCCGAGGAACAGGAAGGAACCGATTGGCCGATTCGGATCTTTGATCCCTGCTCTAGCCCGGAGCACAGCATCGGCCACTAAGCTGACCGCTTCATCTTGGCCCACAACCCGTTCATGCAGCGTATCTTCCAGACGCAGCAGCTTATCCCGTTCGCCTTCGACCAGTCGGCTAACTGGAACGCCCGTCCAACGCGATACAATATCTGCAATCTCCTCCTCGGTTACAGCTTCACGCAATAATCTTGTATCCTGATCCTGCTGTGCCGCTTCTTCTGCTGCTTTCAATTGCCGCTCCAGATCAGGAATGATGCCATAGCTAAGTTCCGCCGATTTATTAAGATCGTATTCCTCCTGTGCATCGACCAAATCCTTGCGGGCTTGCTCCAACCGTTTTTTGAGGTCGCGGATGCCTTGAATCGCTGATTTTTCCTTCTCCCAACGTGCAGTCATCCCAAGCTGCTTCTCCTTGAGATCAGCGAGTTCACGTTGTAAGATTTCCAGACGGCGTTTGCTGGCGTCATCCGTTTCTTTTTTGAGCGCTGCTTCTTCAATCTCCATCTGCATCAGACGGCGGGTCACTTCATCCATCTCACCTGGCATGGAGTCAATCTCCGTCCGGATCATGGCGCAGGCTTCATCCACTAAGTCGATCGCTTTGTCCGGCAAAAAACGATCCGTAATGTAGCGGTTAGACAGAACGCCAGCAGCAACAAGGGCGCTGTCATGGATTTTGACCCCGTGATGGACTTCGAAACGTTCCTTCAACCCACGCAGAATTGAGATCGTATCCTCAACATCCGGTTCGCTGACCAGCACCTGTTGGAAACGGCGCTCCAGCGCAGGGTCCTTCTCTATATACTTGCGGTATTCATCAAGCGTTGTGGCACCGATACAGTGCAGTTCACCCCGGGCCAGCATCGGCTTCAGCATATTGCCCGCGTCCATCGAGCCTTCGGTTTTACCTGCGCCTACAATCGTGTGCAGCTCATCAATAAACAGAATAATACGGCCGTTACTTTCACGAACTTCCCTCAGTACCGCCTGCAGACGTTCTTCAAATTCACCACGGAACTTCGCGCCTGCTACAAGGGAACTCATATCCAGTGAGAAAATCGTCTTATCCTTCAGTCCCTCTGGCACGTCCTTGCGTACAATCCGGTGAGCCAAGCCTTCTACAATCGCAGTTTTCCCTACACCTGGCTCACCGATGAGGACAGGGTTATTCTTCGTTTTACGGGACAGAATACGGATCACACGGCGTATCTCTGCGTCTCGTCCGATAACGGGATCGATCTTGCCCGCGCGAACCTCTGCTACAAGATCACGCCCGTATTTCTCAAGTACCTCATAAGTAGCCTCCGGCTCCCGACTCGTCACACGCTGATGCCCACGAATCTCAGCAAGGATAGACATCAGCTTCTCGCGTGTTAATCCACGACTGACAAAAAGATCACGCAGCTCTCGATTCTCCCTGCTCGAATCCGACACCATGGCCAGCACTGCATGCTCTACCGAAACAAACTCATCTTGCATTTTCGCTGCTTCTTTCTCCGCCTGTTCCAGCAGATGAATCAGCGATTGCGAGGCATAACGCCGTACCGTGCTTGCCCCTGATCCGCTTATGCTTGGCTTACGCTGAAGCAGTTCATCCGTGCTTCGCAGCATCTCAGCTACGGGTACATTCATCTTTTGCAGTAGTCTTGGCAGTAAGCCTTCTTGCTGCTGGAGTAACGCTTTTAACAGATGGAGATTATCGATCTCCTGATGACCGCTGTCTGAAGCAAGCGACTGCGCCGCAGCCACTGCTTCCTGCAGCTTTTGAGTAAGTTTATTGAAATCCATAGCTCTCTCACCTTTCTATTTAAGAATGATATATGGGATCGGCCGTTTGGACCGGGATCGGTTTGATTAGCGGGATTAATCCCGTACATTTGGGCGAATCGGCCGCATTTGGCGCAATCCGTGGCTTTTTTGCTCTTCTTTTCGCTCATTGAGCCACATTTAGTGCAATCCGAGGCTTTTTTGCTCTTCTTTTCGCTCACCGAGCCGAAATCCACGCGATCCAAGGTATTTTTACCTTTGTTTTACCCGACGTGCCTTCACTACTCGTTTCAGCATAAGTCTCTTCTATAGTTAGTTTCTAATCAAGTTACTTTTCTACAACTAGCATTCCATTTCCCCTATTCACCAGCCAGAGTTGACCTCCAACACGCGAAATCACCTTTACTTCTACCTCTTTACCTACCTAATTAATTACCCACTTTAGCCTTCTCACGCTGCGCACTAGCGCTTTGACGTTTAGCTCTAGCCTCGAAAAGGCTGGATTCGGCTAGTTTACGGTACAAGTTCTTCTCCGCTTCGCTGATTGGCTCAGGGACAACAATCTCAATTCCAAATAAAATATCACCGTTCGTACCATTTTCTCGCTTCAAACCTTTACCCGGGATGCGCAGCGTTTTACCACTTTGAATTCCTGCAGGAATCTTCAATTTCACGGCACTACCACCCGGTAATGGAACCTTCACCTCTCCACCTAATACCGCTTGCCATGGAGCAACTTCAACCGTGCCGTATAAGTCGCCAGCTCGAAGCTCGTATATATCATGAGAAAGAATATGAAGTGCCAGCAGTATATCGCCACCGGGAGCTATGCCATTCTGAGTGTTACCTGCGATTTTTAAAATTGTGCCTTCACTAGATCCCGCCGGAACTTGAACGTCCACAGTTTTATCACCGATCTGCACTCTTACAGTTGCTCCCTTATAGGCCTGCTCCAATGTAATATCCAGCTGCGCCTGCGCCCTACTGCGCGCCTCACCCCATGGATTGCTGTTCGAACGCCCACTACCACTACTAGAAAAGAAATCAAAGCCAGCGCGATCCGCCGATCCCCGATTCCCAAAAAACATTCCGAACAAATCTTCCTCCGAAATACCAGAACCTCCTGCAGAATAAGTTCCGCCGCCCCAGCTTCCACCAAAGTTTGAATCCCACGAAGAGGCTCCGCTCGACGCACCTCCACCACCTCTGCCACGCTGAGCCCCATAAAGCAGCTCCTCATCGTAAAGCTTGCGTTTCTCCTCATTGCTCAGCACTTCATAGGCTTCAGCTGCTTCTTTGAATTTCGCCTCTGCCTCAGGGGCTTTGTTCACATCGGGATGCCACTTCTTGGCCAGCTTTTGATAAGCCTTTTTAATTTCCTGTTTAGTTGCTGTTTTGCTCACGCCCAAAGCATCATAATAGCTGTTGTTAGCCACTCGGATTCCTCCTTTCAACGCTTATTAAATACAACTCATCGTATGTTTCCGAGAAAAGACGCACCATAGCCGGAATCCTCCACTACAATGCGCCTTCTATGCATAACACTATATTAAAGCTCGCTGCCTATCTCTAAGATGCTGAACGGAAACTAATTCCGTCTAAATTATGCTTATTCAGACTGCGAAGCGCTAGAATCTCCATCTTGAATCTCAATGCGTTTCCCTTGCGGTTTTTGCTGTTTTGGAACCTCCAGCTTCAGTAATCCGTCTTTTAAAGACGCGCGAATCTCTTCCACTGCAATATCCTGAACATAGAATCTGCGAACATATTCACCATATCGACGTTCTCTACGTACAATTTGATGCTCCTTGTTCTCCTCCGCATTCTCTTCCTTCCGCACCGCTTTAATCGTCAAGTAAGGACTGGCATAATCAATGTCGATTTCTTCTTTTTTAAAGCCAGGAAGTTCAGCTTCAATCAGGTAAGCCTGCTCACTCTCGCGAATATCCGTTCTGAAGGACATCGTGGAGCTCTTGATCGGCGCAAAAAAATCATCATTAAAAACATCATTCAAAGACTTAGCCAGCATACCAAAAGCATCCTCTCTACGTTTACCAAAAGGAACCAAATCAAACATGATCCATTCTCCTCTCATTAACTTTGACTTTATTTGACCTATGACCTTATTATAGTCCCCTATTAGAGGAATAACAAAACCGATTTAAGGCGATTATTGCTCAAATTCAGGTAAATTAGCTGATTTAAGACGACTAAATTAGTTCCTTTTATTTATTTGACCAATTTTGACCTTTGTTTGATCTATACTTCACAATACAGCACGATTATTATATGTTTAGGCCCCACATTCCATACAAGCCCGCAAATTTCGCATTCATTACAACCCCAAAACATCCTACTCAAAAAGAAATGATATAATGAAAGTCAAATAACGACCATTTTTCTTACAGGAGACCAATTGTATGCAACCAACTTATACTATGGATGATACGCAGTGGACTAAACTCATCCAGAATGTCGCCTATTATTTCGATGATCTCACCCTCAAACGAGGGTTCCAATATTATAAGCAAAGCCGTATTCGTTCGTTCACTATGATGGAGCCATCTAAGATCAGCGCCCTTGTTGAGGGTAGAGAGGATTACCGCGTTACGATTGATCTGGACAGCTTCACTCGATGTCATTGTAACTGCCCTGTTTCAGGTCATTGTAAGCATATGGCAGCTGTGCTGCTCCATTATGCTGAACAACAGAATAGGTCTGTACAAGTTCTAGCTAACGCCAAGGCCGCAGCTTTTCTTCCAAAAACATCAAGTAGTTCACCAGCCGGAGCCGATGGAAAGCACCAGCAGCAGCTAAAAGAACATGCCAGCCGCATCGCTGACGGAGGCATCACGGAGTGGCGCGAGTATTTTGCGTCCTGCATCACGCCTCTGGCACATACCACTCGGAATCCTGAATATGTGGATCGAGCATTATCCTCCATTACTAAATTTAAGCCGAAGTTATCACCGGAAAAGGACAAGCTATTTACTCTGCATGCCCATCTTTTTCTTCTAGAAAAGCTGGCTAAGCCTTCCGCTAATCTACCCGGTCAGGTCGCCTTCACCTCATCACTCGGCTATTACACGCAAGTAGCGGTATCAGAGCTACAGGAAGCAATTACACGTCTGTTAAAAAGCACACTCCCGCTGTCTTCCGAGCAGGAGCAGGAATATGATCTGTGGCCGCATATTGTCGAGACCCTCACCTACTTGCGGCGCGAGATGTTGACGGAGTCGCGCGATCGCTTGCGGGATCAGCCCTCTTTTTCACTATGCTATGACCTGCTGTGGAGAAACTGGATTTATCCGAATACAGGTGGAACTAAGCTTTACCTTGATGAAATCAAACAGCTTCAGCAGGCAGAGAGTGAGTTAGGAGCTTCCCTGTCACGCCATGCTTGGCTGTTAGCCCAGAGCCGCATGTATTTTTATCTGAAGGATGACCCGAAGGCTTGGGAATTATTGAATACGGCTGCCGAGCGCCCAGGTCTCCATCCTGATGAGCTGATGAGCTTCACCTCCCCGCTTCTGGATGCAGGTGAATGGTCACGATTGGTGGGCTGGCTTGTTCAGACCGGTCCACTGCTGAGCAGCAGACTCTATAATCTGAATACCTATTCGAACAGATGGGAAGAGGCCGTTCGCCATCTTCCTGAAGCTGAGCCTCAGATGTGGAATACATTAGCCGCCATGTTACCTATCTCTGGAGAAGTATACGAAGAGAAGTTAATTACCTATGAAAAATGGCAGACATGGATGGATTATCAACTGTCCATCGGTAAGCTGCCTTCCGAATTTCGTGTTACAGACCTCCAGCCTATGGAGAAAAACGCACCCGGAGTTCTGCTTCCCTTCTACCACCAGGCCGTCGAAAGATTTGTGCTGGATAAGAATAGACATAGCTACAAAGCGGCTGTGAAACTATTGAAGCGATTATCCAAGCTGTATAAAAAAATGAAACAAGAAGAACGGTGGGAAGAGTTCCTCATTGCCTTCACCACAAAGCACAGCAGACTCCGTGCGTTGCAAGAGGAGCTTCGGAAAGGAAAGCTAATACCATGAACATGCATTTGCGCACGCTGACCATCCGGCTTGCATTAAGCCAGTATGGCGATGCTTTAATATATGGAATGAATGAAAGAGAAGATCTCGTGCCCGGCTTGCAGCTTAAGCAGCGGTTATTCGCCTGGCATGAGGCATCTTTTTATGGTACGGAGTTAACGGTTCAACCAACTGGCGAAGGTATGGAGCTAGTGATTCTACCTGCGGAGCAGGTCCTCCCTTTCTTTGCAGAGCAGAAGCTGCTGGCGCATATCGAATGGAACTGGGAGGGCGATGCCGCCCATCTCACTGAACTGGCCCCACTTCTGGCTATATGTCTGGAGAATAAACAGTATATTCCCGATATCTCCGCTTATCGCGCCGGGAGGTTGCAATGGACCTGGGATGAGGAGGCTTTTGCGCAGGTGGCAGTGGAGAATGACACTGCCAAAGGGGCCCTTGAGGCGCTAAATGACGGCAGCGAGTTTAGCCGCGGATTACGCGCGGCGTTCTCCGCCGCCGTATCGCAGAGGTTTTACAGCACGGAGGCCGAGGCAGGCGACCTCCGGAGCGAATTCCCGCTTCTATTCGATAGAAGCGGGGCCCTTGCAGCGGGCATGGATACCGCTGCATGGCTTATCGCCATTGGCTGGAAGGCGGATACCGCGCCTTTCCGGCCTGCACTTCAGCTGCTGGATCCGGAAGGGGATGAATCCCCTTGGCGGCTGCAGCTGATCCTTCAGGACAAGCGCGATGAATCCGCGCTTGTTCCCATCAGGCTCGCCGATGATGGCGAGCCGCACGGCTTGTGGCCGACAGCATGGTCGGCCCACGTGCATGAACGCGCCGCGGGATGGCTGGAGCGCCTCCGCGGCAGTCTGCCGCCCGAGCGCTTCGCGGCGGGCGGCGACGTGCTGGCTGAACCGCTCAGCGATGCCATCGCTTGGCGGTTCTTAACCGCCGAGAGCCAGCGGCTGCTGGAAGCAGGCTGGCAAGTGCTGCTGCCGGCGTGGTGGGAAGCCGCCAGCCGGAAAAAACCGCGCCTGCGCGCCAAGATCAGCTCCGGCGAGGACAAACGCAGCGGCGGCGAGTCGCTCTTCGGTCTGGATTCGATCATCGATTTCGATTGGCGAATCTCCATCGGCGACGTCGACCTCACCGAAGCTGAATTTGCCGAGCTGGTCGCAAGAGGAGAACGGCTCGTCCGCTTCAAGGGCAAATGGGTCTCGCTCGATCCCGCACTGCTGGCGCAAATTCAAAGAGCCATGGCAGGTATGGACAAGTCGCAAGGCTTGTCTTTCCAAGATGTGCTTCAGCTTCATTTGCTACAAGCGAGTGAGGATGCAGATGCTGAGGCTACAGAAGAGCAGCTTCAAGAGGATGCGGCGCGCCTGCGGCTCGAGGTAGAACTAAACGAGCATTTAATCAGCCTCATTGGTCAGCTCGGCCAGCGCTCACAGTGGCCGAAGCCCCCAGTACCCGCAGGACTCCAGGCAGAGCTACGCACCTATCAGCATGAGGGATATGCTTGGCTGACTTTCCTGCGTCAATTTGGTTTGGGGGCTTGTCTAGCCGATGATATGGGGCTTGGTAAAACCGTCCAACTCATCGCATATTTACTTCATATCAAAGAAAATACCGATCCTAGCTCATCCCGCCGCCAGACCGACCCACCGGGTTGGCCTGCTCTGATCATCTGCCCTACCTCCGTGTTGGGCAACTGGCAGAAGGAATTGCAGCGCTTCGCGCCTTCTTTGAATGTGATGCTGCACTACGGAAGCCGCCGTTTGGACGCAGGCTTCTTCTATGGCGCTGCTTCGCAAGCTGACGTGGTACTCACCTCTTATGCGACTGCAGCGCTTGATCAGGAGTTGCTGAAGGAATTCACTTGGGCGGCAATTTGCCTGGACGAAGCACAGAATATCAAGAATGCTCAAACGAAGCAGTCGGTAGCTGTACGTAGCTTCCCGGCTTTACACCGGATTGCGCTGACAGGAACACCTATAGAGAACAGATTATCTGAGCTGTGGTCCATTTATGATTTTATAACCCCAGGTTATCTGGGTAGTGCCAAAGCCTTTAACGATCGATTCAGTAATGCCATTGAGAAGGAACGTGACGAGAAACGTACAGCGGACCTACAAAATCTCGTGAAGCCGTTCATGCTACGCCGTAAGAAGAAGGATCCTAACATCCAACTCGATCTTCCAGATAAAAATGAGATGAAGACCTACGTTCATCTCACAGCTGAACAAGCTGCGCTCTATGACCAGACCGTAAACGGACTGCTCGAACGTATGCAGAAGTTGGAAGGTATTGAGCGTAAGGGCGCCATTCTTGGGGCTTTGACCGGACTTAAGCAGCTATGTGATCACCCGATGCTTCTGACCAAGGAGGCCCTCCCTGAAACCGATTCGGACAATAAACTGGATACCAGTCCACTCATTAACCGTTCCTCTAAACTTGAAAGACTGCTGGATATGGTGAAGGAACTTCGTGCAGAGGATGAGCGCTGTCTCATTTTTACGCAATATGTCGGGATGGGAAAAATGCTTCAGGCTGTTCTACAGCAGGAGCTGGGAGAGCCCGTCCTTTATTTGAACGGCAGTACCTCCAAACAGGCGCGTGACCGAATGATTGAGCGATTCCAGACGCCTATACCTTCTGTGGACGAAGGATCCAGTCGTCCAGATGCACCACCGACTGATCAGCCGAATGTGTTCATCCTTTCACTTAAAGCTGGAGGTGTCGGTCTGAATCTAACCGCAGCCAACCACGTATTCCACTTCGATCGCTGGTGGAATCCGGCCGTTGAGAACCAGGCGACGGACCGCGCCTATCGGATGGGCCAGACGCGCGATGTACAGGTGCATAAATTCATCGCCCTCGGGACGCTCGAAGAAAAAATTGATGAGATGCTGGAGAGTAAGCAGCAGCTAAGCGATAATGTCATCTCCAGCTCCGAAGGCTGGATTACCGAGCTGTCTACTGAGGCTTTGACAGACCTATTTACATTGCGGCGAGGCTTAACAGACTAATCCTGCCGCTTTCAGATACTCAAGAAGATGCTGGATAGTGTAGCGAAAGATTTGTTTAATCCAATAAAAAGGCAGAAACTCTTTATATCCGAGTTTCTGCTTTTTTTGTTACTGAACGATGGCATAAGATCAGAATCATTCTCTAACCACCAACGAATCTGTGCATGTCATCCTTTACGGCTTAACGAACATCGGTAATGTCCGCGTAAGGCCATTCGATTCCGGCCAGGAATGCCAACCAGAATACGCCGACCGCATATGCGGTGAATAGGACGTCGCGGTACGTAAAGCCAATAACATAATAATAAGTTCTCTTGGCCTGCCCGGAAAACCGCTTCGCCTCCATAGCCACCGCGATTCTATGGGCGCGTCGTATGCTTTGGGCAAGCAAAGGGATCGCGTATCGTTGCAACAG
Organism: Paenibacillus sp. VTT E-133291; assembly: GCF_002264395.1. GTDB lineage: Bacteria > Bacillota > Bacilli > Paenibacillales > Paenibacillaceae > Paenibacillus_AQ > Paenibacillus_AQ nitricinens. The sequence goes on along the minus strand of NZ_NFVA01000041.1, from coordinate 4,075 downwards.
CTGGTAGAAGTTAAATATCCTCCCTCGTTTGCGTATTCCCCTGACTTTCAATGCGTGGTGCAAGGTCTGGAATTCTTCTGCGAGAATAGGCACCAGCCGCATCGCGGCCAAGAAGCTGTAAGCATACTTAGCCGGTAATCTCCCCTGCTGCATTAAGGAGTAGAAGAGGTTTACCGGCCTCGTCGTCAGACCGAACAGAAGCCCGACCGACGCCATGCTCAGTGCCCTGAACCCCAGATGCAGCCCTCTGTAGAAGCTTTCTTCCGTAATGTTCACTAATCCCCATCGGACCCACTCTGTCTCTCCCTTGCCGAAGAACATCATCCCCGTAGATGTAGACACGAACATCAGCAAGAAAGGGGAGGTGTATAACAGCAATCTGCGCAATGGGTGCCCGGACCACGGAAGCAGCAGCATCGAGCCGATGGCTACGTTCACCATGACGTTAAAGTCGTGGATGAGAATAATTGCCGCGAACCAGAGAGAGAACAGAACGATCTTAAGCGTAGGATTGACGCGGTGTAGCCAGGTTTCCCGGTGGGGAAAGGTCAATAACATCAGTAAGTCTCCCGTCTTCGATTCTCCATGACGCTGTGCAGAAATTTTCTACGATCCGCGCATCATGCGTGACCATAATAATCGAGGCTCCCGCCGAAAGCAGCCGCTCAAGCTTCTCGAGCAAAGAGAACGTATTCCGTGCGTCCAGCCCAAAGGTCGGCTCGTCTAGCAGCAATATGTGTTGCCCTTTTACGATCGCCGTCGCGACGCTTAATCGTCTCTTCTGCCCCATCGACAGCTGATACGGATGCCGCGAGGCAACGTCCTCTAAATAAAGTTCTTCCATTAGCTTATACGCCTTCGCACGCCGAATTTCGCAATGAACGCCATCCAGCAACAACGAATACTCGATCTCTTCCCGTACCGAATGTGTTACAAATTGAAATTCGGGGTTTTGAAAAACGAATGCGATATGCTCGGCCGCTTGCGCAACATGCTCCGCTTCCCGGCCTGCTATCTTGCATATCCCTTCGGTCTTAATCAGTCGCATGATCGAGAGCAGCAAGGAGCTCTTACCCGCTCCGTTATGGCCGATGATCCCGATCCATTGACCAGGGGTGACGATTGCCCTCCCTACTTCGATGACCGCCCTGTTCCCTCGTTTCCCGCGAAACCTGTCCATTTCCAGATAGACATCTTCCCGATCGTTTGCGTTTGAATAACGAGTAATGCAGTCTGACCTCCGGGATTTATTCTCGATATAGTCCTCCCAGACGCCCGGATACCAAATTCCGTATTCTTGTAGCTCTCTCCTTTTAGCTGAAAAGATTTCCGTCGGCGATCCGTCAGCGATAACTACTCCTTCACGGGATAACACGACGATCCGATCGAAAAAGTCGATTACGCCTTCGATCTTATGTTCAATGACGATCAAGGTAATGCCTTCGGACAGGCTTCTGATCGCAGACCATACCAGCTCCGTACCCTCGCTATCCAACAGCGCTGTCGGTTCGTCCAGGAAAATCACTTCTGGCTCCATAGCCAGAACGGAAGCTATGGCTAATCGCTGTTTCATCCCTTGCGATAACGATTGGATTGCGATATGGATATCAGGAATTTTCAAGCCGACTTGAGCGAGATAAAGGCGGATCAGACCTGCCATTTCTTCGCGGGGGACGCGCATGTTCTCGAGAACGAAAGCCATCTCCTCGTCCACATATGGCATACAGAACTGCGTATCCGGATCTTGGAATACGTATCCCCATCGCTCGGGAACAAATGTCTCTTCAGCGATCATCGGAACTTCGATCGAACCGGGAATCAAACCGCTCAACACCTGCAGCAGCGTCGACTTCCCGCATCCGCTCGGGCCGAGCAGCAGCGTCTTCTCCCCCTGGTGGAAAGAAAGGGAAATGCCCTTGAACAACAAGGAGTCCTCTCCGGCAAACTTAAGCTTTAGGTTCTTAACTCTCGCAGCTATGGAGACTCCAGGCGTCATAGTCGTGTCAATGCGTCATAGTCCGCCTTGGACGCCGGTCTCAACACTTTGGTTACGCCTGTGAGCTCAAGCGCTTTGGACAGTCCGAAGGCGAAGATACCGGCGATGACGATACTTCCGAGTCCCCTCAGTCCGATCAGCAGCGTATAGTTCCAAGCGGACAACGATTCAATGTAACCGTAGCCGAAATCCAGCACCAACGAACCCGCCGCCGCCGCGAGCGCGGCCAGCGACGTGACCCAGACGTTCGCGTTGCGATAGAGGAAAATCGCGAAGACTAACTCCGCGCCCAATCCCTGCAACGCGCCGTAATACAAGGTCGAAAGCCCCCATTCACTGCCCAATAGCGCACTAACGGAAGCCGCCGCAATCTCAGCCAGAAGCGCCACTCCCGGCTTGCGGATGATGAGAAACGCGAACGTCCCGGCAATGAACCACATGCCGTATATCGTTTGCTCCGCATGGGTACCCAGCGGTTTGACCACGTCGTACATCGGTCCCCAGATTTTATAGATAATTCCGAATACGACCGCGATCACGATGGTTACCAGAATATCAGTCAGCTTCAATCCCCGTGACCTCGTCCCTTTGTCTTGTTGTCCTTGCCTTTGTCCTTGCTTAGCTTGTTCCATGCTTCAACAACTTCCCTTCTAGGTTCTTGGATTCGTTGCTCGCATGATGTGAGTAATTTTAAAAAGCCTACCCATTCATGGGTAGGCTTGCGCATGGCATCAAAAAAAAGGATGCTCGACAATAACGTCTCTACGCTGGCATTACCCAGATCAGATTGACGGTCAGCGGCATAAGGCCGCTATCTCAGCCTGACTTCATCAAGCACCCGTTTATTGCGATTCAACTTCCTATAACTTATATCATAAGTAAACTTTTTACAATATGATTTTCGTTCCTTGGGTATCCCTATCGCGGTATCTAAGTGTAGAACGCTCACCATTGCTCGGACATCTTAAAAGTGACGGCGAGATCATCATCACCTGAGAGTGAGTTAACTACCAAAGTAACCGGCTCATCCTGAAGCTCGTAAGAGAGCCGCTCGTTAAGCAAGTTAACGGCCAAATTCGCATACGCACCAGAGATCCCTGATCCTGTACCTTGCATAATCACCTTTCCACCCGTGACCGTAGTGCAGGTGTAATTGACAAGCAGTGCTGTGTCCGTGACAGGAATATCCGTAGTTGGTGTAGGGAAATTTTCAAATGTCCCATCCAGAGTTCCACCTGCAACGACCATATAACGCACAGGTCTCTTGGATAGAATATCTAAAGCAGCCGGTCTAATTTCAGCCGCAAGACCTTGTGGAATAGTAAAGGCAGGACTCCTCATAAAGCTGATCGCTGCGAAGTCAGTCGATGTAACCGATACGTTATCACGTATTTCCGAGGTTATACGGCTTACTTGAAACACATCCAGATTAACAGCCGTCCAGACACCGTTCACATCCACAAGAAAAACCTGAATCTTTAATTGCTCCTGTGAATACACAAAATTAAATTGAAATAAATCCTCTACAATAGGGTAGGTCTTACTTAACGTTTCCCGATATTGCAGCTCAAATAATTCTTCAATAAAGACTGTCTGAGGACTTGCACTATTGGCTAAACCCGTTAAATAACAAGCCGCTCCAGCTGATCCATTGTTAACTACTTCGATCACAACTTGATCTATTGGACGGGTACCGTCGACAGGTAAATTAATGATTGTGCTTGTAGAGAGGACAGGCAATGTCTTCACACCTCCTATTCATATCAAATTATATCTATATGCTATGCAATCAATTTTTAGAATTCTTGGATGATATTAAAATAGAGAAGTGCTAAACAGATATAAAATACAGATTTGCCACCAAATAAAGGATGTGGTAAACTCGACTTAACTTTTTATGAACGGAGGGTTACGTGTGATAGATTTTATCCGAGTTAGAACTTTGCGCGGCTAATTGAATAGCGCTAAAGCTCTGCCCATGTGCAGAGGACTCAGGATAGGTCTACCCATTTAACTCCATAGAAGCCAACAAACTAATACGCCTTCGGTGTCCTTATAAGGACGGTAGCGTTTATGTGA